>NZ_JBEPDN010000003.1:0-548695 GCF_040300365.1 Streptomyces sp. NPDC000404
CAGCGCCGATGGTACTGCAGAGGGGACTCTGTGGGAGAGTAGGACGCCGCCGAACAATTTTTCAGCTCCGGTCTCCGGGAATCAGTGATGGTTCCTGGGGACCGGAGCTTTTTTGCGTTCTGGCCCGTTACGCTCGGGTGATGCGCTACGACCTGATCATTTTTGATAATGACGGGGTGCTGGTGGACAGCGAGCCGATCTCGAATCGGATTCTCGCCGGCCACCTCACCGAGCTGGGCCACCCCACCACGTACGAGGAATCGATACGGGATTACATGGGATCGGCCATGTCCCGTATTCATGACATCGTGTGGGAGCGGTCCGGGAAGCGGCTGCCCGAGGGGTTTGACGAGGAATTCCATGCGCGGGTCTTCGCCGCGTTCCGTACCGAACTGGAGCCGGTGCGGGGCGTCGGGTCCGTTCTGGACGGGCTGGCCGCGGCTTGTGTGCCGTACTGCGTCGGGTCGTCCGGTAGCCATGAGCGGATTCGGGTGGCGCTGCGGACCACCGGGCTTTTCGGGCGCTTCGTCGAGGAACGGATCTTCTCCGCGCAGGATGTCGGGCGGGGAAAGCCGGCGCCGGATCTCTTTTTGCACGCGGCGGAGCGGATGGGCGTGGCGCCGGAGCGATGTGCCGTCGTCGAGGACAGCCCGCTGGGAGTGGCGGCTGCGCGGGCCGCGGGGATGGATGTGTACGGATACACGGCGATGACGCCCGCCGCGCGCCTGGGCGACGCCACCGCGCTCTTCGCGGAGATGGCGGAGCTGCCCGCGCTGCTGTCGGCATAGCCCACACGGACATCGGGCGGCGCCCGCGCGGCCACGAGCCGCCTGCCGGACGCCGCCCGCGTAGCGCCGGCCCGGCGTCCGCGCGGCACCGGTCGGCGGTCGCGGAATTGCTGCGGTGATCCATCTACCCCTCGGTAGCGGCGAGTTCTAGGCTGTGCGGCCATGACGGCGCCCCGGGTTCCAGGCACGCAAGCGCGGTACGGCAGGGTCGCGTTGGCCCTCAGCTTCTTCGTCCAGGGCACGGTGTTCGCGCTGCTGGTGACGCGGATTCCGGCCATCCAGGACCGGTACGGGATCTCCGATGCCCTGCTGCCCGCCTTCCTCGCCGCGGTGCCGGTGCTGGCCGGCGTCGGCAGTGTGCTGACCGAGCGGGTGGTGCGGCGGGTCCGGCCGAGCCGGGTGTTGCGTGCGGTGCAGCCGGTGGTCTGTCTGGCGCTGCTGGCGGCCGGATCGGTCCGTTCGATGGGGCAGGCGGCGGTGGCGCTGGCCGTGTTCGGGCTGGCGGTGGGCGCGCTGGACGCCGCCATGAACATGCTCGGGGTCAGCCTCCAGCGGGCGTACGGCCGGAGCATCATGCTCGGCTTCCACGCCGCGTACAGCCTGGGCGGCATCGTCGGGGCGTCGCTGGCGTGGGCCGGGGCGCACTGGGAACTGTCGCTCGCGGTGCTCTACGGGCCGGTGGTGGCGGTGCTCGTGCCGGTGGCGGTGGTCGCCGGGCGGTGGTTCGTCGACGGGCGGACGACGGCCACCGGGCAGGGCGGTGCCGAGCCGGCGAGCGGTGCGGCCGCCGTATCGATGCGGCTGCTGTTGCCGCTGTGCCTGGTGATGGCGTGTGCGTACATCGGGGACTCGACGGTCTCCAACTGGAGCGCGAAGTATCTCCAGGACGTGCTGGGCAGCTCGGAGCAGCTGGCGACCGTGCCGTACAACGTCTACATGGTCACCACGCTGCTCGGGCGGGCCGTCGGGGATCTGGGGGTGCGGCGGTTCGGGGCGGTCGCGGTGGTGCGTGGCGGGGCGGTCGTCGCGGCCGGGGGTTTCGCGGTGGTCGCGGCGGCGCCGGGTGCGTGGGCCGGGATGGCCGGTTTCACCCTGCTGGGCCTCGGGCTCTGCGTGATCGTGCCGCAGACGTTCGCGGCGGCCGGGCGGCTGGCGTACGAGCGGGACGGTGGCGGGGCGTCGGACGGTGCCGTCGCGCGGCTGAACATCTTCAACTATGTGGGTTTTCTGGTGGGTTCGCCGCTGGTCGGGGCGCTCGGGGACGCGTGGAGCTATCGGGGCGCGATGCTCGTACCGATGCTGCTGGTGCTGGTGACGCTGGTGTACGCCCGCTCGTTCGGGCCGTCCGGTGCCCGATACGGTGACGTCCATGAGCGGCCGCGCACAGCTGATGTGGGATGAGGCAGTAACGGGTTACGACTTCGGCCGCGGGCACCCCATGGACCCCGTACGGCTGGCACTGACCATGCGGTTGGTGGAGGCGTTCGGGCTGGACCGGGCGCCCGTGGAGGTGGTCGCGGCGCGGCCGGCGGGCGAGTCGACGCTGCGGCTGGTGCACCGCGCCGACTACCTGGACGCGGTACGGGCCGCCTCCGCCGATCCGGCGGCCGCGGACGCCAGGTACGGGCTGGGCACCGAGGACGATCCGGCGTTCCGCGGGATGCACGAGGCGTCGGCGCTGATCGCCGGTCAGTCGGTGGGCGCAGCGGAGGCGGTGGCGCGCGGGGACGTGCTGCACGCGGTGAACTTCGCGGGCGGGCTGCACCATGCGATGCCGGGCGGGGCGGCGGGCTTCTGTGTCTACAACGACGCGGCGCTGGCCATCGCCCGGCTGCTGGAGCTGGGCGTGGAGCGGGTCGCGTACGTCGACACGGACGTGCACCACGGGGACGGCGTCCAGGCGGCGTTCTGGGAGGACCCGCGGGTGCTGACGGTCTCGCTGCACGAGCATCCGCGGACGCTGTTCCCGGGGACCGGCTGGCCGCAGGAGACCGGCGGGCCCGGCGCGGAGGGCAGCGCGGCCAATCTGGCGCTGCCCGCGGGGACCGGCGACGCGGGCTGGCTGCGGGCGTTCCACGCGGTGGTGCCCGAACTGCTCGGCGCGTTCCGGCCGCAGGTCCTGGTGACGCAGCACGGCGCGGACACCCATATCGAGGATCCGCTGGCGCATCTGGGGGTGAGCCTGGACGCGCAGCGGGCGGTGGCGCTCGCCTGCCACACGCTGGCCCATGAGCACGCGGACGGGCGGTGGATCGCGCTGGGCGGCGGCGGGTACGCGGTGGTGGACGTCGTGCCGCGGGCCTGGACGCATCTGACGGCCATCGCCGCCGGACGGCCGCTCGACCCGGAGACGCGGGTGCCGGAGGAGTGGCGGCAGGAGGCGTTCCGCCGCACCCGGCAGCCGGCGCCGCACCGGATGACCGATGGCGTCGTACCGCACTGGCGTGATTTCACCGAGGGCGGCTACGACCCGGCCGACCGGCTCGACCAGGCGATTCTCGCCACCCGCCGGGCGGTCTTCCCGGCGCACGGGCTGCTGCCGTGAGGTGAGTGCGGGCGGGGGACGCCCGCGGACGGGCGGGGCCCGGCGGTTCGCGTGGGACACGCCGGGGGTGCGTCCGGATGTGTGACTACCGGGCGGTTTCGGCCCGTGGGCGGGGGCGGCGGTCCAGCATGGGCGCCGTGTCGGGGACCGGTGCGCTGCGCGCCCATCTGATCGAGGCGCGGCTGGCGGGGACCCTCGCGACGCCGCGGGAGAAAAGCCTGGCGCGCTACCGCCTCTTCGCGGCGCGCGATCCCCGGGCGCTGCTGGGGCTGGAGCCGGCGGGGCGGTGGCCGGTCGCGGAGGTGTCGCGGCTGATGGCGCGGCGCTGCGGGGGGCCGGCGGACCCGGCGCGCACCCGGGGCCCGAACGTGATCGACCCGGACCGCACGCTCGCCGCCCTGGACCGCTTCGCCGACCGGATCGCCGCGGCGGCGGCGCGGCGCGCCCCGGTGCTGCTCGGCACCGGCCACCCGGATCGCCTGCTGGAGTTCTACGCCGCGCTCGCGGGCGCTCTGGCGGCGGCGGGGTGTGCCGTCGTCACCCCTGGGCGGGGTGTTCCGGTGCGGATGACGACGCGGTGCGGCGTACGCACGTACGTACTCGACTACGTACGGGGAGTCGCGCTGGTGCGCGGGACCGGCGTGGGGGGCGCATCCGGGAAGGGGCGCGTGCATACCCATTCGCCCCTCCCGGTGCGGCGGGCCCTGGCGGCCGCGGCGGAGTGCGGCGGGCCGTTGCCGGAACTTGTCGTCGGTGATCACGGTTGGATCTGCGGTGCAGGTCAGCTGGGGTTTGAGGCGATCGGGCTGGCGGATGCGGACGATCCGGGGCCGTTCGTCGGGGAGGCCGAGGGCCGGGTGTGCGCCGTGGTGCCCCTGGATGACGCGGTGGCCGAGGTGCACTACCGGCCGCTGTGGCGTTATGTCCTTAATCGAGCTGAACTGCCCTGGTAGCGGGCGCTTTTGCGGTCCCGGTGGCTCCTCTTCCCCACTCGCATCACCCGCCCCTAGATTGGGGAGTGAGCGCATAGCGACGAAGAGTGACCGGAGGGGAAGCCGGTACCCGTCATATGCGGAAGGTGCAGGTGTGGCATGGCTGCGGACCAGAAGCCTCTGAACGAGGTTGTCTTTCTGACGGTGGCGGAGGTCGCCACCGTGATGCGAGTGTCGAAGATGACCGTGTACCGCCTGGTGCACAGCGGTCATCTGCCCGCGATCCGGGTGGGCCGGTCGTTCCGCGTCCCGGAGCAGGCGGTTCACGACTACCTTCGGGAGTCCTACGTAGGCGTCGAATCGGCCTGACGGAGGCTTCCGCGCCCTCGATTACGTCGTACGCCCGGCGCCGGGTAGGCTGGCCCGATGTAGGTAGTGTGGGCTCGGACGCCCCGCACCGAGTGATTCGAAGTGAGCGAGGGTAGTCGTGGGCTCTGTTATCAAGAAGCGGCGCAAGCGGATGGCCAAGAAGAAGCACCGCAAGCTGCTCAAGCGCACCCGCGTGCAGCGTCGCAACAAGAAGTAAGCGACGCGGATCGCGTTTTCGTGGCCCCCCACCGCCTTGTGCGGTGGGGGGCCACGGTGCGTTCGGGGGCCTGCCCGGCCCGTCGCCGAGGGCGCGTCAGGGGCCGGTGGGGCGGAAACGTGACCGCGGGCAGTGTGAGGTCGTCGTGGTGCGAGGGCGACCCGATAGCGTGGAGCGCACAGCTCGGCCCAGGCGGCCGAGGGCGGAAGGAGGGCCGTCTTGGGCAGGGTCGTGCTCGTCACGGGAGCCGCCCGGCAGCTCGCCGGCCGGTTGGTCCGGCGCATCCTGCGCGATCCGTCCGTGGAGCGGGTGATCGGCGTCGACGCGGTGGTCCCCGCGCGCCTGCCGGCCGGCGCGGAGTTCCTCCAGGCCGACATCCGGCAGCCGGCCATCGCCCGCGTCCTGGCCGAGACCGGCGTCGACACCGTCGTCCACATGGACGTCAACAGCACCCCGCCGGGCCGCCGCGGTGGCCGCGCCGGGGTCAAGGAGACCAACGTCATCGGCACCATGCAGCTGCTCGGCGCGTGCCAGAAGGCGCCCCGGGTGCAGCGGCTGGTCGTCAAGTCCAGTACCGGCGTCTACGGTTCGGCCCCCCGCGACCCGGCGGTCTTCGGGGAGGACACCCCGCCGAAGTCGCTGCCGTCCGGCGGGTTCGCCAAGGACGTCGTCGAGGTCGAGGGGTACGTCCGGGGCTTCGCCCGGCGGCGCCCGGACGTCGCGGTGTGCGTGCTGCGCTTCGCCAACGTCCTGGGGCCGTGCGCCGACTCCCCGCTCGCCGAGTACTTCTCGCTGCCGGTGCTGCCGACGGTCCTCGGGTACGACCCGCGGCTGCAGTTCGTGCACGAGGAGGACGCGCTGGCGGCGCTGCTGATCGCGGCGTCCGCACCGCGTCCCGGGACGCTCAACAGCGGCACGTTCAACATCGCGGGCGACGGCGTGCTGCTGCTGTCGCAGACCGCCCGCCGGCTCGGGCGGCCGACCCTGCCGCTGCTGCTGCCCACCGTCACCTGGGCGGGCGCCGCGCTCCGCGCCGTCGGCGTCACGGACTTCTCGCCGGAGCAGATCCGGCTGCTCACCCACGGCCGGGTGGTCCGCACCACGCAGATGCGCGAGACGCTGGGGTTCGAGCCGCGGTACACGACGGCGGAGACGTTCGCGGAGTTCGCCCGCAGCCGTGGCCCGGGGCTGCTGCCACCCGAGGCCCTCGCCCGTACCGTCGACCGGCTCGCCGACGCGCTGTCCGCGCGTCCGGCCCAGTGAGGAGTGCACGCGAGATGGCGGACGCCAAGGTCATTCCGTTCGGCGAGGAGCCGCGGGCGCGCCGCACGGCCCGGCGGCCGGTGAACGGCACCACGGTCCCGCTCACGCCCGTACCGGAGGCCCGCACGGGCGACCGGCCGGACCCGGCGCCCCCGGTGGCGCGCGGCGGCCGCTCGCTGGACGAGCGGATCGCCGGGGGCCTGCGCTTCCTGCGGCGGCGCCTGACCGGCGAGTACGAGGTCGACGACTTCGGCTACGACGAGGAGCTGACCGACCAGGTCCTGATGTCGCTGCTGCGCCCGCTGGCCGAGAAGTACTTCCGGGTCGACGTCCGGGGCGTGGAGAACATCCCGGCGGACGGCGGCGCGCTGGTCGTCGCGAACCACTCCGGGACGCTGCCGCTGGACGGCCTGATGCTCCAGGCGGCGGTGCACGACCACCACCCGGCCGACCGGCATCTGCGGCTCCTCGCGGCCGATCTGGTCTTCGTGCTGCCGGTGGTCAGCGCGCTGGCGCGGAAGGCCGGGCACACCCTGGCGTGCGCGGAGGACGCCCAGCGGCTGCTGGAGCGCGGCGAGATCGTCGGGGTGATGCCGGAGGGGTTCAAGGGCATCGGCAAGCCGTTCGCGGACCGCTACAAGCTCCAGCGCTTCGGGCGGGGCGGTTTCGTCTCGACGGCGCTGCGGGCCGGGGTGCCGATCGTGCCGTGCTCGATCGTGGGCGCCGAGGAGATCTACCCGATGATCGGCAACGCCCGGACGCTGGCGCGGGTGCTGGGGCTGCCGTACTTCCCGGTGACGCCGACGTTCCCGTGGCTCGGGCCGGTGGGCGCGCTGCCGCTGCCGACGAAGTGGACGATCCAGTTCGGCGAGCCGATCGCGACGGACGGCTATCCGCCGGAGGCGGCCGACGACCCGATGCTGATGTTCAACCTCACCGACCAGGTCCGGGAAACGATTCAGCACACGCTGTACAAGCTGCTGGTGCAGCGCCGGTCGGTCTTCTTCTGAACGCGGCGCGGCCCGCTCCCCGGACTTAGGGCCCGTCGTCGAACTCCCGTCGTCCCAGGCATCGCGAGGCAGACGGGAGTTTGACGGCAGGCCTTAGGGGGAGCGGGCCGGGTGCCCGTCAGCCGTGGGTGTTCTCGCCGTCGATGCCCAGACCGGGCAGCAGGCCCGGGATGAGCGGCGGCACGGTGATGTCGGGGTGGTCGGTGAGGCCCTTGCCGCCGTGCGACGGTGTCGGGGTGTCGCGGTCGGGGCCGCCGAGCAGTCCGCCGGTGTCGCCGCCGAGCAGCCCCTGCTCCTCGGAGGGGCTGGACGAGGGCCGGGCCGGACGGCCGTCCTCGCCGGGCGTGCCGGACGGGGCGCGCCGCGCGGTCGGCGACGGGTGCGGCTGCCCGGAGGCGCGGTCCGGTGAGGACGGTGAGGCGCCCTGCCGTCCCGCCTTCTCCGGGGTGGGCAGCAGCCCGCGCAACGGCTTGACCTGCTTGTCCATCGCGTCGAAGACCGAGCTGACCTCGTCTCGCGCATCGGTGAGCTGCGCCGGGAGCCGGTCGCGCAGCTGCGTCCAGGTGGCGCGGTGGGACGTGGTGAAGGAGTCCAGCGCCTCGATGGGGCCGAGGGAGCCGTCCCGCTCGTACGCGGCGTACAGCAGGCGGTGGCCCTCGCCGGCGTCGTGGGTGATCCCGGCGAGCGTGCGGCGGACCTCGGCGAGCGATTCGTGGTCGAGGTCGGCGACGCGACCGCGCTCCATCAGGCGGCGGGCCTCCAGCATCCGGGTGGCGGCCTGGTCGAGGTAGAGCCGGCCGCGGTCGGCGTCGTCGTCGCTCAGGCCGAGCTTGAGGTCCTCCATGCCCCGCTTGAGGCCGTAGAGGGAGTCGCCGGGGAGCGCGTCGGAGCTGGCGGCGGCGACGCCGCTGAGCGCCCCGGCGGCGACGCCGACGGTCAGCCCGCCGGCCGCCAGCCGCTTCGTCAGCCGGGAGCGTGGGCGCAGCTTCCCGAGCTGTTCGGCGGCGCGGTGGGTGCGCTGTTCGGGCACCCGGGCGCCGTCGGAGGGGCTGCCTTCGGTGAAGGCGGCCTCCATCGCGGCCATCAGCTGGGCGCGCTGGACGGTTTTGACCTCGGTGGCCATCTCCGGCTTCGGGAGTTCCCCGAGGCCGTCCGCCACCGCCAACAGTCGTGCTTCACCCGGCGTCTGGGCCGCGGTGTCGTCCTGGTCCTCGGCCGCGCCCCGGGAGGTCTGGTCCTCCAGGGCCTGGGCGAAGGCGTTGGCCCGCCGGTGCACCGAGATATTCGCGATCACGGGCGGCACCTCCTCTCGTCATCCCGCTCGACTCCCCTGACTGGCTTGGACCATCCAGACGGGCCGGACGGTTGCACGCCGCCCTCCGCGGCCACTCGTAGGAGTGAGAGGCAGCGGACAGGGCGTGACCGCATGGAGCCTGCACCCCGGACAACGAGTGGCGCGGCACACGGGTTACGCACACACGATGATCTGACCGAGGGGGCACGACCGCTCACCGTACGTCACCGGATGCGGGCGTACGGGTGACCGGAAGACGAACGAGGGGGCGGGGGCGGGCGGTCGGTCAGCGGGCGTCTTCGGGCAGCAGCCGGGCGAGGGTGCGCACCGCGCGGTACTGGAGGGTCTTGATCGCGCCTTCGTTCTTGCCCATCACGCGGGCGGTCTCGGCGACCGAGAGACCTTGCAGGAAGCGCAGGGTCACGCACTCCTGCTGCTGGGGGTTGAGCTTGCGGACCGCCTCCAGCAGGGCGGCGTTGGAGAGCGATTCGAGGACGGAGTCCTCGGGGCTGCGCTCGACCTCGTTGGCGTCGAGCATCTCGCCGGTGGTGACCTCCAGGCGGAACCGGGAGGACTTGAAGTGGTCGGCGACGAGATTGCGGGCGATCGTGACCAGCCAGGCGCCGAAGTCGCGGCCCTGCCAGGTGAAGGTGCCGATGCGGCGCAGGGCCCGCAGGAACGTCTCGCTGGTGAGGTCCTCGGCGGTGGCCCGGCCGCCGACGCGGTAGTAGATGTAGCGGTAGACGGTGTCGGCGTACTGGTCGTAGAGCCGGCCGAAGGCTTCGGCCTCTCCGGACTGGGCGCGTTCGACGAGGTCCATCATGCGACGGCTGTCGCTGTCGACGGGGCGTCGGGCGGTGGTCGTGCCGGCGCCGGAGCGGCGGGATCTGCCGGCGGTCGCGGGCTTGCCGACCGCCGCGCTCCCGTCGGCCAGGGCGTAGCAGGGGCCGGCGGGGACGGCTGTGGCGAATGCGGGGACGGCGTACGCGGTGGGGACAAAACTGCGCAGGTGGTCGACGAGTGTCGTACGCAGCGTAGCCAGGCCCGAGGCGTCAACCCCGACGTGTGGGTACACGGGACTCCCAGAGGCAGAGCTTCCATCACGTGCAGTGCGGGACCGTTCACTCGTCGTAGGGACGTGTGGGTTCCGGAATGCGTCTGAGGAGAATAACGCTTCGTATAGGCAGCGCTACACCCAGTTGTTCAAATCATCGATTACTTACGATCCGTGCCTGGTTGGTGGCGGAAGTAGTATCGATTATTGAGCAGCTTTTGATCGAAAGGTGACGCAATCTGCCAGGTTGGAGGGCGTGTTGTGGTGGAGCGCCAGCAACCGGACCGCTGGTGGGGCGGGGCGGGGCTCCGGAGTGAACGGACGCGCCCGCCTGCCGGTGATCAATCCTGGTCAGGAGCGGCGGCCGGTCAGCGGCGGCGGCGCTGGAGAGCGGCGGCGGCCGCCGCGCCGCCCGCGAGCGCGCCGACCCCGGCGGCGGCCGGGATGCCGATGCGGACGGCCTTGCGGCCCGTGCGGTAGTCGCGCAGCCGCCAGCCGTGCTCCCGGGCGTGCTTGCGCAGTCGTCCGTCGGGGTTGATGGCGTAGGGGTGGCCGACGAGCGAGAGCATCGGGATGTCGTTGGCGGAGTCGCTGTACGCGGCGCAGCGGGCGAGCTGGAGGCCCTCGGCGGCGGCGAGCGCGCGGACGGCCTCGGCCTTGGCGGGGCCGTGCAGCGGTTCGCCGACGAGCTTGCCGGTGTAGACGCCGCCGACGGACTCCGCGACGGTGCCGAGCGCGCCGGTCAGGCCGAGCCGCCGGGCGATGATCGTGGCCGTCTCGACCGGCGCGGCGGTGACCAGCCAGACCTTCTGCCCGGCGTCGAGGTGGGCCTGGGCGAGGGCGCGGGTGCCGGGCCAGACGCGTTCGGCCATGTACTCGTCGTAGATCTCCTCGCCGATGGACATCAGCTCGGAGACGCGGTGGCCCTGGACGATGGAGAGGGCGCTGTTGCGGACGTCGGCCATGTGCTCGGGGTTCTCCGAGCCGGCCAGCCGGAAGTAGATCTGCTGCCAGGCGAAGCGGGCCAGTTCGCGCTTGTGGAAGAACTGGCGCTTGTAGAGGCCGCGGCCGAAGTGGAAGAGGGCGGCGCCCTGCATGACGGTGTTGTCGAGGTCGAAGAAGGCCGCGGCGCGGTCGTCGCCGACGACCGGGAACTCCGGCTCCTCGGCCGCGCCCTCGGCCTGCTCCGCCTCCGCCTCCTCGGCCTCCTGGGAGGTCTTGCGGGCGGCCTCGGCGGCGGCCTCGCCGGCCAGCACGCTGCGGGCGGTGGCGGGGCGGCGGCGCCGGCCGAGCCAGGCGGGCGCCCGCATCCCGGCGAACGCGGCACCGAGGCGGCGGGCGGGGGCTTCGGGGGCGTCGGCGGATGTGCCGGACGCGGCCGTGCCGGGCCGGTCCTCGGGCGAGGGGGTGCCGGGCTGAGGCGCTTCGGGCGACGGCGTGCGGGGCGTCCCGAAGGGGCTCCTACCGGGGCGGTGGTCGGGCGACGGGCGGGCCATACGGACAGCGTAGCCAGTCGGTTCCGTTGTTCCGGTGACGGCCCGGTGTCGCGCGACGGGTGGGACGGCGAAGAGTGGGTTGCGGGCGGGGGCGGGGCGCCGGCCGCGGTCAGGCGCCCAGTGCCGCCCGGAGGCGCTTGGGGTCGACGCGCCAGAAGTCGTGCTGGGCGCCGTCGACGAGGATGACCGGAATCTGCTCCCAGTATTTGCGGTGCAGCTCGGCGTCCTCGGTGATGTCCTTCTTCTCCCAGGAGGCGCCGGTCTCGGCGCAGATCCGCTCGATCACGGCCTGGGCGTCGTCGCAGAGGTGGCAGCCGGGCTTGCCGACGAGGGTGACGGTGCGCTCTGCGGGGCTCTTGCGGGGGGCGCGGCTGAACATGCCGAACGAGGGGGCCATGGGGCCATTGTGCCCAGAGCGCGGCGGCGCGCGGCGGCCCGGAGGTCGACTACCATCGGTGGGCGATTTGTAGGTTTCCGGGGGCATAGCGGTAGAGGAGTGAGGACCCGTGCTCCCGTCGGCTACCCCGTGTGACCTGCGGGTAGCGTGCGAACGGCGTGGTGGGGAAGTTGGTTCCACGGACCGCGTCAAAAGCCGCGTGACACCGATCACTTTGGCCAGACAAAGCGGACATCATCTTTGTGCACGCGTTCACAAAGACATAGCCTGCACAGGACAGGGCGGTCGGGTGACGTATGGCCGCCCGCAGCCCCGCTCTACCCGCAGGAGCACCGTGGCAACTGGCCGAACTCACCGACCGGCGACCCGAAGCCGAGGGATTCCCGAGGCCACCGTCGCCCGGCTTCCGCTGTATCTGCGTGCACTGACCGCGCTCTCCGAGCGCTCGGTCCCCACGGTCTCCTCCGAGGAACTGGCCGCCGCGGCGGGGGTCAATTCCGCCAAGCTGCGCAAGGACTTCTCGTACCTCGGCTCCTACGGGACGCGCGGTGTCGGTTACGACGTGGAGTATCTCGTCTACCAGATCTCGCGCGAACTCGGCCTCACCCAGGATTGGCCGGTTGTCATCGTCGGCATCGGTAATCTCGGCGCCGCGCTCGCCAACTACGGCGGCTTCGCCTCGCGTGGTTTCCGGGTGGCCGCGCTGATCGACGCCGATCCCGCCATGGCCGGAAAGCCCGTCGCCGGTATCGCGGTGCAGCACACCGACGAGCTGGAGCACATCATCGAGGACAACGGCGTCTCGATCGGCGTGATCGCGACGCCCGCGGGCGCCGCCCAGCAGGTCTGCGACCGCCTCGTCGCCGCCGGTGTCACCTCGATCCTCAACTTCGCGCCGACCGTGCTGACCGTGCCGGACGGGGTGGACGTCCGTAAGGTCGACCTCTCCATAGAGCTGCAGATCCTCGCCTTCCACGAGCAGCGCAAGGCCGGCGACGAGGGCGCGGTGGCCCCGGCCGCCGCGGCCCGCGCCGCCGCGGACACCCCCGCGGCACCGGCCGACGACCGCAAGGGACCGGACGGGGACGTCCCCGCCGTGATGCCGGCATGAGCCTTCTTGTCGTAGGACTGAGTCACCGCACCGCCCCGGTCAGCGCGCTGGAGCGGGCCGCCATCGCGCCCGAGGCGCGCGGGAAGCTGCTCCAGGAGGCCGTCGCGGCCGAGCCGGTGAGCGAGGCCGCCGTGCTCTCCACCTGCAACCGCATCGAGCTGTACGCGGACGTGGACAAGTTCCACGCCGGCGTCGCCGAGCTGTCCTCGCTGCTGGCCCGCCACGGCGCCGCCGAGCTGGACGAGCTGACGCCCTACCTCTACGTCCACTACGAGGACCGCGCCGTCCACCACCTCTTCTCGGTGGCCTGCGGCCTGGACTCGATGGTCGTCGGCGAGGGGCAGATCCTCGGCCAGATCAAGGACGCGCTCGCCGTCGCGCAGGAGCAGCACACCGCGGGCCGCCTGCAGAACGACCTCTTCCAGCAGGCGCTGCGCGTCGGCAAGCGCGCCCACAGCGAGACCGGGATCGACAAGGCCGGGCAGTCGCTCGTCACCTTCGGTCTGGAGCAGCTGGCGGGCGGCGCGGACGTCGCCGGGTGGGCGCGCGGCAAGCGGGCGCTGGTGATCGGCGCGGGTTCCATGTCGTCGCTGGCCGCGACCACGCTGGCGCGCGCCGGGATCGGTGAGCTGGCCGTCGCCAACCGCACCGTGGAGCGCGCCGAGCGGCTCGCGCAGATCCTCACCGAGCCGGGCGGCCCCGGCGCCGCTACCGGCCTGCAGGCCCGCGCCGTCGCGATGTCCGCGGTGGCCGCGGAGCTGGCCGCCGCCGACGTGGTCGTCTCCTGTACCGGGGCGACCGGTCTGGTGCTCGGCGCCGAGGCGGTCGCCGCCGCCCGCGCCGGACGCACCGCGGACCTGGCGCTGCTCGACCTGGCGATGCCGCGGGACATCGACGCCGCCGTCCACCGCGTCGAGGGCGCGCACCTCGTCGACATCGAGTCGCTGGCCGACGCCTCCGCGGACGCGCCGATGGCGGCCGATGTGGACAAGGTGCGCTCGCTGGTCGCGGACGAGGTCGCCGCCTTCGGCGCGGCCCAGCGGGCGGCGCACATCACGCCGACCGTGGTCGCGCTGCGCACCATGGCCGCCGGTGTCGTGGCGGGCGAGATGGCCCGGCTCGACGGCCGCCTGCCCGATCTGGACGACAAGGAGCGCGCGGAGATCACCCAGACCGTGCGCCGGGTCGTCGACAAACTCCTGCACGCGCCCACCGTGCGGGTCAAGCAGCTCGCCAGCGAGCCCGGCGGCGCCGGGTACGCGGACGCGCTGCGGGAACTCTTCGATCTCGACCCCGAGACGGTCGCCGCCGTCAGCAGGGCCGATACGCGCGCCGACAGGCACGATGCAGCACGGGAGCGGGCATGACTGACAGCACAACGAGGGGCACGCCCCTTCGGCTGGGCACACGGCGGAGCAAGCTCGCCGTGGCCCAGTCCGGACAGGTCGCCGACGCGGTCCGCGAGCTGACGGGCCGCCCCGTCGAGCTGGTGGAGATCACCACGTACGGCGACACCTCCCGCGAGCAGCTCGCGCGGATCGGCGGCACCGGCGTCTTCGTCTCCGCGCTGCGCGACGCGCTGCTCGCCGGGGACATCGACTTCGCGGTCCACTCGCTCAAGGACCTGCCGACGACGCAGCCCGATGACCTGACGCTGGCGGCGGTGCCGCGGCGGGCGGATCCGCGGGATGCGCTCATAGCCAGGGACGGGCTCACCTTCGAGGAGCTGCCGGACGGCGCCCGGGTGGGGACGGGCTCGCCGCGGCGGATGGCGCAGCTCAACGCCTGGGCGCGGCAGCTGGGCCGCCGCATCGAGGCGGTCCCGATACGCGGCAACGTCGACACCCGCATCGCCTTCGTCGAGAAGGGCGAGCTGGACGGCGTCGTACTGGCGGCCGCCGGGCTCACCCGCCTCGGCCGTATCGACGAGGCGACGCAGCTGCTGTCGCCCGACATGGTTCTGCCCGCCCCCGGCCAGGGGGCACTGGCGGTCGAGTGTGCTGCGGTCAACGCAGACCTCGCCGCCCTGCTCGCCGGACTCGACGACCCCGTGACCCGGGCCGCCGTGACCGCCGAGCGTTCCCTGCTCGCCGCCCTGGAGGCCGGCTGCTCCGCACCCGTGGGTGCGCTGGCCGATCTGCAGGCCGGCGAACAGGCTGTCACCGAAATGCGCCTGCGCGGCGTCGTCGGCACGACCGACGGCAGCGCGCTGGTGCAGCTGTCCACCACCGGGCACGTACCCGCCTCTCCCGACGACGCCACGACGCCGCTGCGCATGGGCCGTGAACTCGCCGCCGAGATGCTCGCAAAGGGTGCGGCCGGTCTTATGGGGGAGCGAGCACTTTGAACCCCACCGCCCCGAATCACTCCGCCTCCGGTCAGGTCACCTTCCTCGGTGCCGGGCCGGGAGACCCGGGTCTGCTGACGCTGCGTGCCGTGGAGGCACTGGCCCAGGCGGACGTGCTGATCGCCGACCCGCAGGTGCTGGATGTCGTGCGCGTGCACGCCCGCGCACAGGTGGACACACCGCTGCAGGCGTCAGCTGACGAGGCGTCAAAGCCCGTCATGCCCGCAGAAGTTTCTTCGCTGCGTGACACCGCCAATCTTGTCATGGCGGCCGCGCGCACCGGCAAGCGGGTCGTGCGTGCCGTGGCCGGCGACCCCGGTCTGGACGGCAACGTCGCCGAGGAGATGCTGGCCTGCGCGGCCGAGGGCATCGTCTTCGAGGTCGTGCCGGGCATCGCCGCCGCCGTGGGCGTCCCCGCCTACGCCGGTGTGCCGCTGCGCGACGCCGAGGGCACCGACGTCCGGTTCGTCGACGCGCGCACCGCGACCGACCGCTGCTGGGCCGAGCTGGGCGGCTCCGACGCGACCGCCGTCGTCTCCACCAGCCTCGACTCGGTGGCCGCGGCCGCCGGTGAGCTGGTCTCGGCGGGCCGCAAGCCCGACACCCCGATGACGGTCACCGTCGCCGGTACGACCACCCGCCAGCGCACCTGGAACGCCACCCTCGGGTCGGTCGCGCAGGTGCTGAAGGCCGCCAAGGTGCTGCCGTCGCCGGACGGCGGGCAGCCGGTCATAGCCGTGGTCGGTGAGCGGGGCGCCGTGGCGCAGCGCGACCAGCTGTCGTGGTTCGAGTCCAAGCCGCTGTTCGGCTGGAAGGTCCTCGTACCGCGGACGAAGGAGCAGGCCGCGTCGCTCTCCGACCAGCTCGTCTCGTACGGCGCGGTGCCGCACGAGGTCCCGACGATCGCCGTCGAGCCGCCGCGCACCCCGCAGCAGATGGAGCGGGCGGTCAAGGGCCTGGTCACCGGCCGGTACGAGTGGATCGCCTTCACCTCGGTCAACGCCGTCAAGGCGGTCCGGGAGAAGTTCGAGGAGTACGGGCTCGACGCCCGGGCGTTCGCCGGGATCAAGGTCGCGGCGGTCGGCGAGCAGACCGCCAAGGCGCTGATCGCCTTCGGCGTGAAGCCCGATCTGGTGCCGTCCGGCGAGCAGTCGGCGGCCGGGCTGCTGGAGGACTGGCCGCCCTACGACGCGGTCTTCGACCCGATCGACCGGGTCTTCCTGCCGCGCGCCGACATCGCCACCGAGACGCTGGTGGCGGGCCTGATCGAGCTGGGCTGGGAGGTCGACGACGTCACCGCGTACCGCACGGTGCGGGCGTCGCCGCCGCCGGCCGAGACCCGCGAGGCGATCAAGGGCGGCGGTTTCGACGCGGTGCTCTTCACCTCGTCCTCGACCGTCCGCAACCTCGTCGGCATCGCCGGCAAGCCGCACAACGTCACGGTCATCGCCTGCATCGGCCCGGCGACCGCGAAGACCGCGGAGGAACACGGCCTGCGCGTCGACGTCCTCTCGCCCGAGCCGTCGGTCCACAAGCTGGCCGAGGCCCTGGCGGACTTCGGCGCGGCGCGTCGCGATGCGGCCGTTGAGGCGGGGGACCCGGTGACCCGGCCGAGCGAGCGGCGGCCGGGGTCTCGGCGGCGGAGGGCTACGCCGTAGCCCGGTCTCGTACCGTTGTGAAGAGAACGGCCCTCGCCGCTTGGCGGGGGCCGTTCTTCTTGTGGGTATCCGTCGTCGCGACGCTCAGGCGGTGAGCTGCCGGTCCTTGACGGCGGCGACGAACGGGGCCCAGGCGGTAGCCGGAGCTGCTGGCCGTGCCGGGGGCGGTCCGCAGCGTGCGGCGGGAGTTGCGGCGCCATCTGGGGGACGGGTGCGGGGACGCGCAGCTGTGCGCCGGTGAGCTGCTGAGCAATGTGATCCTGCACGTCGGGGCGGGGGCGCCGGTGACGGTGCAGGTCACAGGCGGGAGCGATGGGCGGATGTGGCTGGCGGTCACCGATCCGGAGCCGTACGCGCTGCCCGTACGGCGGACCGCGTGCCGGGACGAGGAGCGCGGGCGGGGCCGGCGCTGCTGGAGACGGTGGCGGTGCGCTGGGGTGTGCGGCGGGGCGACGGGATCAAGACGGTGTGGTGCGAGCTGCCGCGGGAGTGAGGGGGCGGGCCGTGGGGGCGGGCTTGTGGGGGATGTCCCGTAGGGGGTGGGTGGGCCCCCGGATTTGCCCCTACCCGGTGAGGGGAGCGGGGTACGGCGGGAGGGCCCCGGGTTTTCCCTGGGGTTTCCCCTGAGGTTCGCCCTGGGGATTTCCCTGATCTTCGGACCCCGGGATCGGGCCCGAGCCGGCTCCGGCTCCGGCTCCGGCGTGGGCGTCAACCCGGGCCCCGGCATCCGCACCGGCCCAACGAAGACCCCGTGCCACCTCCCCCACAGAGGTGACACGGGGGTTCCAGTCTGACGCGCCGCGCGGAATGGCTCCATAGGGGGTAGCGGGTTTCTTACGGAGGAGTCAGGTCGCGTGGGTCACTCCGGGTGGCTCGTGCGGGTCGCCCGAGCGGAGCGTGCGGGGCGCGCCCGGGCCGCACGGGCCGTGCCGGTTCCCTTGCGGGACGGCCCGGGGCACCCGGTACGGGGCACGTCGGGGCCCTTACGGGACGCCCCCGGGCACCCGGTACGGGGCCGCGCCACATCGCCCCCACCGGTCGGCCGAGCCCTCCCCCCACAGGCCGCGCCGCGCACCCCAAGGGGCCACCCCACACCCGTAAGGATCACCGGGGCACCGGGGTCGCCCCACACCCGTAAGGGTCACCAGGGTCACCCCGCCCCCGGCTCCGGCTCATACAACTCCTCGATCCAGGACGCGAATTGCTGGGTCACCGCTGCCCGCCGGAGCTTGCGGGACGGGGTCAGATGGCCGGCGCGTTCCGTGAACTCCAGCGGGAGGACCGCGAAGCGGCGGATCGACTCCGGGCGGGAGACCAGGCGGTTGGCGTCGTCGACGGCGCGTTGGAGGGCGGAGCGCAGGTCCGGGTCGTCGACGAGGGCGTCGAGCGGGACGTCCGGCTTCCGCGCGGTGCGGCGCCAGTGGGTCAGGGCTTCGGGGTCGAGGGTGAGCAGTGCGGTGACGTAGGGGCGGTTGTCGCCGGTGACCAGGGCGTGGGCGATCAGCGGGTGCGCCCGGAGGCGGTCCTCCAGGGGCGCGGGGGCGACCCGCTTGCCGCCGGTGGTCACGATCATGTCGTTCTTGCGGCCGGTGAGGGTGAGGTAGCCGTCCGGGTCGAGGGCGCCGAGGTCGCCGGTGGGGAACCAGCCGTCGGTGGTGGCGGGGACGGCCGTGCCCCGGGCGGCGTCCCAGTAACCGGCGAAGATCTGGCCACCGCGCAGCAGCACCTCGCCGTCGTCCGCGATCCGTACGGCGCCGCCGGGCAGCGGCCGGCCGACGGTGCCGGGGCGCGGCCGCAGCGGCGGGGTGGCGGTCGCGGCGCCGCAGGTCTCGGCCAGGCCGTAGCCCTCCAGGATCTCGATGCCGGCGCCGGCGCAGAAGCCCGCGAGGCCGCGGTCCAGCGGGGAGCCGCCGCAGATCACATGCCGGACGCGGCCGCCCAGGGCGTCGCGCAGGGGGCGGTAGGCCAGCGGGTCGTAGAGGCGGCGGGCCGCTTTCAGGCCGGCGCCCGGCCCTCTCCCGGCGCCCCGGTCGCGGGCGGCGACGGCCTCCCCGTAGGCGCGGGCGACGCGGACCGCGCGGTCGAAGGCGGCGGCCCGGCCCGCGGTCTCGGCGGCGGCCCGTCCGGCGTGGCAGATCTTCTCCAGGACGTACGGGATGGCGTAGAGGAAGGTCGGGCGGAGGCGTGCCAGGTCGGCGCGGAGGTCGTCGGTCCGCAGGCTGGGCGCGTGGCCGAGGCGCACCCGGGCGCGCAGGCAGACGAGCGCGGCCATCCGGCCGAAGACATGGGAGAGGGGGAGGAAGAGGAGGGTGGACGCCGGGCCGTCGCCGTCCGGGCGGAGGACGGGGCCCAGCAGCGCCACCGCGTTGTCGATCTCGGCGTGGACGTTGCCGTGGGTCAGCGCGCAGCCCTTGGGGCGACCGGTGGTGCCGGAGGTGTAGACGAGGGTGGCGAGATCGGACGGGCCGGCGGCGGCGCGCCGCTCGTCGACCACCGTGTCGGGCAACTCCCGTCCGGCGGCAACGAGTTGGGCGACGGCTCCGGTGTCGAACTGCCACAGGTGGACGAGGCCGGGCAGTCCGCCGCGGACGCCGGTGATCAGCCGGGTCTCCGCGACGCTCTCCACGACGCAGGCGGCGGCCCCGGAGTCGTACAGGATCCACGCCGCCTGGTGGGCGGAGGCGGTGGGGTGCACGGGGACGGTGATCAGGCCGGCGGCCCAGGCGGCGCAGTCGATGAGGGTCCACTCGTAGGTGGTGCGGGCCATGAGGGCCAGCCGGTCTCCGCGGCGCAGTCCGTGGGCGATCAGGCCCTTGGCGACGGCCCGGACCTCGTCCGCGAACGCCGCGCAGGTCACGTCGGACCAGCCGCCGTCGGCCTGCCGCCGGGCCAGCGCGACCGCCGCGGGCGCCTCGGCGGCGTTGACGAACGGCAGGTCACCCAGGGAGCCGCGGGCGGGCGGCGCCACCAGCGGCGGCAGCGCGGCCTCGCGGACGGTGCCGTCGTGGACCGTCGTCACGGGGTCGACGGGCGGGGGCGGTGCGGAATCCTGGCTGAACACGAGCGGCTCCTCGTCGGTGGTGGAGTCGCCGCCGGGCACGGACGAACCCGACGGGCGGCGGCCACCACCGCACGCGCGGGGACGCGCGCGGGACGTGGCCGGGTGCGCTGCGTGGGGAGGGGTGGGGGATGAGGTGCAGGGGTGTGGGGGTGTGCCGGGGAGCGGGGCGGGTTCGCTTACTCGGATTGCTCAACTCCCTCTTGCTTCAAGCTTTTGCTTCAAGCTCTCGCTTCAAGGGAGTTCGTGGGTGCGCCGCCGGGGCGCGGCAGCGTTCCACCGACCGCTCGTCCCGACCGGCCGGTAACCTTACTTCTCGGTAAATTTACGCGAGGTCGACGCGCCGGCCAATGCCTGGCGACCGCCTTCCTGCACGGATTCCGGGAGCAGGGCGATTCTTCAACCTCGCCCGCACGCAGGGGAGTCGGACCGCCGGCGACCCCGCCGCCGTACGCCTCCCACGGGCGCCCCTCAGCCGGAAGCGCCCGACCGCTCCGCGACCTCGGCCCCGGCCCCCGACTCGGCCCCGGATTCGATGCCGGACCCGGGCTCAACACCGACCCCGGACCCGACCCCGGCCCCGGGCTCGACGCCGGGCTCCGCCCCGCCCCCGCCCCCAGCTCCCCACCGTTCCCCCGCCATCAGCCGGTTCAGCCCCGTCCAGGCGAAGTTCATCAGCGTGGCGGCCGTCCGCTCCGCCGCCTCCCGCGGGTCCGCCGGGGCCGCGGCGTCCGAACCGTCGGGCCCCGTCGGAACGTTGGCCCATTCGGCCAGCGATTCCGCCGCGCCGACCAGGGCGTGGGCGAGGCCCGCCACCTCGCGCGCGGGCAGTTCGGCGGCGCAGTGCGACTCGCGGGCGGCGGCGCCGATCAGTTCGGTCACGAAGTCGACCAGCCCGGCGCGCATCGCGGCCACCTCGCGCGCGAACGGCTCACCCTGCGTCCGTGCCTGCTGGTGCAGCACCGCCCAGCTGTCGGGGTGCGCCGCGGTGTGCGCGAAGAAGCCGGTCAGGCCGCTCCACAGCTGCCGGTCGGCGGGGGCGTGCGGCTCCACCGCCGCCGTCACCGCGGCGACCAGCGCCGCCGCCTCCCGCCGGATGACGGCGCTGAACAGCTCTTCCTTGGAGTGCAGATAGAGATAGACGAGCGGCTTGGAGACGCCGGCCAGCTCCGCGATGCCGTCCATCGAGGCGGCGCGGTAGCCGTGCCGGGCGAAGGTGATCACCGCCGCGTCCAACATCTGCTGCTCGCGGACCGCACGCGGCACCCGCTTCCCCTTCACCGCACCCACGTCGAACGCCCTTCCGTCCCACCCCTCGACCGCACCGAAGTTTACGATCTTCGGCTCGCACACCCATTCCCTTGACGCCATTTCCACTTGACGCCATCTCCGCCTAACGAGACGATACGTCTCGTTGCAAAGCGAGACGCTACGTCTCGCTTGGTGTCGCCGTGCCATGCCCGCGGACGGGCCCGCACACCCTTTTCCCGTACCCGACCCCGGAGGTCCCCCCATGCAGCAGTTCATCCAAGCCGCCCCCGGCATCCGCCTGTGGACCGAGCAGCGCGGTCCGGCCGACGCGCCTCCGCTGCTGCTGGTCATGGGCGCGCAGGCGTCCGGCATCGGCTGGCCCGAGGAGTTCGTCGACGCGCTCGCCGAACACCACCGCGTGATCCGCTACGACCATCGCGACACCGGCCGCTCCACCTGGGCGTACGACACCGATCCGTATCCGATCTCCACCCTCGCCGAGGACATCGTCACCCTCCTCGACAAGCTGGGCATCGCCCGCGCCCACCTCGTCGGGCTCTCCCTCGGCGGCATGCTGAGCCAGCTGGTCCTCGCCGACCACCCGGACCGGGTCGCCTCGGCCACCTTGATGGGCACCAACGCGCTCAGCACCCGCCCGTACACCGCACCGGACGGCACCGAGGTGCCCGCCGAGGAGCTGCCGGGCATCGCGCCGGAGGTCCTGGAGTTCTGGGCTCGGCCGGTCGAGGACAACGGCGAGGAGGCCGAACTGGACCGGCGCACCGAACACTGGCGGCTGCTCGCCGGCGGGCAGCTGCCGTTCGACCCGGCGTGGTACCGGGAGCTGGAGCGGCGGATCATCGCGCACACCGGGACGTACACCCCGCCGAGCGCGCACTCGCGCGCGAACCCCGACGGGCTGCTGCGCACCGAGGCGCTGGCCGCCAACCGCGTTCCGGTGCAGGCCATCGTCGCGCCCACCGAGCCGGTGTTCCCGCCGCCGCATCCGCAGCACCTCGCGCAGTGCCTGAACGCGGTACGCGTCACGGAGATCGCGGGGATGGGGCATGCGCTGCCGCCGGCCGTCCAGGGCCCGCTGGTCTCGGCGATCCTGGCGCACACGGGGGCCGTGTCCTGAACACGGCGGCGCCCCCGGAACCACAGGGGAGTTCCGGGGGCGCAGGTCGCGCGGGGCCGGGGGACGGACGGCCCGCGCGGGCGGGTCAGCTCGCGGCTGCGGCGGAGGACACCGGGGCGGGCTGCTCGGTGACGCTCTCCGCGTCCGCCTCCAGGGTGCTGCCGTGGGCGGTCGCGTAGGCCTCGCGGTCGAGGATCTTCTCCTTGGCGGCGACGATGATCGGGATCGCCGACTGGCCCGCGACGTTGGTGGCGGTGCGCATCATGTCGAGGATCGGGTCGATCGCCACCAGCAGGCCGACGCCCTCCAGGGGCAGGCCCAGGGTGGACAGCGTCAGGGTCAGCATGACCGTCGCGCCGGTCAGACCGGCGGTGGCCGCCGAGCCGATGACGGAGACGAACACGATCAGGATGTAGTCGCCGATACCCAGCGGCACATCGAAGATCTGGGCGATGAAGATCGCGGCGATGGCCGGGTAGATGGAGGCGCAGCCGTCCATCTTGGTCGTCGAGCCGAACGGCACCGCGAAGGACGCGTACTCCTTGGGCACGCCGAGCCGCTCGGTGACCTTCTGGGTGACCGGCATGGTGCCGACCGAGGAGCGGGAGACGAAGGCCAGCTGGATCGCGGGCCAGGCGCCCTTGAAGAACTGGATCGGGTTGACCTTGGCGACCGTCGAGAGCAGCAGCGGGTAGACGCCGAAGAGGACGAGCGCGCAGCCGATGTAGATGTCGACGGTGAACGTCGCGTACTTGCCGATGAGGTTCCAGCCGTACGTCGCGATGGCGTTGCCGATGAGGCCGATGGTGCCGAGCGGGGCGAGGCGGATGACCCACCACAGGGCCTTCTGCAGCAGCTCCAGGGCGGAGCGGCTGATCTTGAGGACCGGTTCGGCCTTCTCGCCGAGCTGGAGGGCGGCGATACCGGCGACGGCGGCCAGGAAGACGATCTGCATGACGTTCAGCTCGGTGAACGGCGTGATGACGTCGGTGGGGATGATGCCGGTCAGGAAGTCGATCCAGGAACCGGCGTGGTCGGGCGCCTGCCCGTCCTTCGGCGTGAGGCCGGTGCCGGCGCCGGGGTTGGTCACCAGGCCGATCGCGAGGCCGATGGCGACCGCGATCAGCGAGGTGGCCATGAACCACAGCAGGGTGCGGGTGGCGAGCCGGGCGGCGTTGTTGACCTGCCGCAGGTTGGTGATCGACACCAGGATCGCGAAGAAGACCAGCGGGGCGACGGCGAGCTTCAGCAGCTGCACGAAGAGGTCGCCGACGTGCTCCAGCGTGGACTTCAGCCAGTCGACGTCACCGCTCTTGGCGACCCAGCCGAGCAGGACGCCGAGGACCAGACCGCCCAGGATCTGGGCCCAGAACGGGACCTTGGGTATGCGGGATCTCGCGGGCGCGGCGGCCTCGGAAGACGGGGAAGGCGTGGACAACGGACACACTCCTGGGACAGGTCAGGCGTCGGCGAAAGTGAAGGTGAAGGGGCGTCAGGCCGCCCGGAGGTCCGTACGCGGATCTCCGGCCGCTCGGAAGGTCAGCGGCGGCAACAGGCCGCGGAGACACAGCGGCAAAGATCGACGTGCAGGCGCGCCACGAGCCGGAGGCCCGGCGGGGACGTGTGCGCGGCTGCTGTCTTCATGTCGATTACGTTAACACTCAAGCTTTGAGGAACCCAAAGAAAATCTTTGATCTCGCCGCCCACGGAACCGGTCACACAAGCCGAACGCCCCGCCACGGAAAGGAAATTCCGAGGCGGGGCGTCCCAGGCGGTGCGGTGCGGGTGTGAGGTGTCCGACACCCGCGGCGGACGGGCCGGCGCGCGGCCCGGCGGCTTCAGAGGAGGCCGTCCTCCTGGCTGCGGTTGGCGGCCAGCCGCTCCCGCTGCCGGTCGACCTTGTCGACGATCTGCACGGACATCTGATCGCGCTGCTTGCGCAGCAGCACCAGGCTGAGCGGTGCGGAGACCACGATGGCGACCAGCAGCAGC
Organism: Streptomyces sp. NPDC000404; assembly: GCF_040300365.1. NCBI lineage: Bacteria > Bacillati > Actinomycetota > Actinomycetes > Kitasatosporales > Streptomycetaceae > Streptomyces > Streptomyces sp. NPDC000404. The sequence goes on from NZ_JBEPDN010000003.1 coordinate 23,921, forward strand.
CAGACCATGTTGGAGCCCTTGATCGCCAGCGGGATGACCCCGAGCCAGGCGAGCCCCCACGCCACCACGAAGCAGGCGAGGAAGAGGCCGAGGCGAAGCGCGGTGTAGCGGAGTGTGGCGTACTTGGGGCTGCTCACGGTGCGGAACCTTCTTCTCAACGGCAACCAAAGGGTCGCCAACCAGTCAAGCACAGCGCCAGGGGCGATCTTCCGTGGCCCCGGCGGCCGTTGCCCGGCCCCCCGGCGGACACCGTTGACCACGGAGAACGCCCCCCGGCCGGAGCCAGGGGGCGTTGTCGGTGAACGGCGTCAGACGCGCATCGCCTGGGGCGACTCGCGGCGGTCCGGGTCCGGGCCCGGGTACTCGCGGATCGCCTCGTAGCGGGTGTTGCGCTCGACGGGGCGGAAGCCGGCGTCGCGGATCAGGTCGAGGAGGTCCTCACGGGTCAGCTTGTTGGGCGTGCCGTAGTTGTCCGCGTCGTGCGTGATCTTGTACTCGACGACCGAGCCGTCCATGTCGTCGGCGCCGTGCTGGAGCGCGAGCTGCGTGGTCTGCAGGCCGTGCATCACCCAGAAGCACTTGACGTGCTGGATGTTGTCGAAGAGCAGCCGGGAGACGGCGAAGGTCTTCAGCGCCTCGGCGCCGGTGGCCATCGTCGTGCGCGCCTGGAGCCTGTTGCGGACCTTGCCGTCCTGCATGTCGACGAAGTCGTGCTGGTAGCGCAGCGGGATGAAGACCTGGAAGCCGCCGGTCTCGTCCTGCAGCTCCCGCAGCCGCAGCACGTGGTCGACGCGGTGGCGCGGCTCCTCGATGTGGCCGTAGAGCATCGTGCACGGGGTCTTGAGACCCTTCTCGTGCGCGAGGCGGTGGATGCGCGACCAGTCCTCCCAGTGGGTGGCGTGGTCGACGATGTGCTGCCGGACCTCCCAGTCGAAGATCTCGGCGCCGCCGCCGGTCAGCGACTCCAGGCCCGCCTCGATCAGCTCGTCGAGGATCTCGGAGGCGGAGAGCCCGGAGATGGTCTCGAAGTGGTGGATCTCGGTGGCGGTGAACGCCTTCAGCGAGACGTTCGGCAGCGCCTTCTTCAGCTCGCTGAGGGAGCGCGGGTAGTAGCGCCACGGCAGGTTGGGGTGCAGGCCGTTGACGATGTGCAGCTCGGTGAGATTGTCGTTCTCCATCGCCTTGGCGAGGCGGACGGCCTCCTCGATGCGCATCGTGTACGCGTCCTTCTCGCCCGGCTTGCGCTGGAACGAGCAGTAGGCGCACGACGCGGTGCACACGTTCGTCATGTTGAGGTGGCGGTTGACGTTGAAGTGGACGACGTCGCCGTTCTTACGGGTGCGCACCTCGTGGGCGAGGGAGCCCAGCCACGCCAGATCGTCGGACTCGTAGAGGGCGATGCCGTCCTCGCGGGTCAGCCGCTCGCCGGCATGGACCTTCGCCTCCAGCTCGCGCTTGAGGCCCGCATCCATCGACGCAGCCATCCGGTCGCCTCCAGTCTCTGTGGTGTCCGTGTCTGTCCCGTTCCGGCCCGGCGAACGGGCCGGACCGAGCCTACTCCCCCGGGAGGGCGGAGAACCCTGACGGCCCTCCGCCCCGCCGGTGTCCGCTATGCGGTCTCCTCGGGCAGCTCGCCGACGCGGTTCTCCCACTTGGTGGAGAGCACGATCGTGGTGCGCGTACGGGAGACGCCCTTGGTGCCGGAGAGGCGCCGGATGGTCTCCTCCAGGCCGTCGACGTCACCGACGCGGACCTTGAGCATGTAGGAGTCGTCCCCGGCGATGAACCAGCAGTCCTCGATCTCCGCCAGATCGCGCAGCCGCTGGGCGACGTCCTCGTGGTCGGCGGCGTCCGAGAGGGAGATGCCGACCAGCGCGGTGACGCCGAGCCCGAGGGACTTGGCGTCGATCGTCGCGCGGTAGCCGGTGATCACTCCGGCCGCCTCCAGGCGGTTGATGCGGTCCGTGACGCTGGGCCCGGAGAGGCCGACGAGCCGGCCCAGCTCCGCGTACGAGGCCCGCCCGTTCTCGCGAAGTGCCTGGATGAGCTGCCTATCCACCGCGTCCATGCCCTCTAGCCTTCCAATCTTTATGGATTTTCGAGTCCTGCATGTAGAATCTAAGGCATACAGGGCCGGATGCCCTGCGATTCTCGTAAATGATCAAGGACGATCTTCACAGGAGTTGTCACCGTGTACTCGATCGAGATGGCCTACGCCCGCATGCGCGAGCTGCAGGACCGGGCCAATCGTTCCCGTGCTCACCAGCCCGCCGCCCCGCGGGCCCGGCGCCGTACGCTGCGCGCCGCCAAGAAGCGCTGATCCGCGCCCCGCGGGCGCCGCGCCGGCCGGCCGGACACCCGCGGCCCACTCACCGACGGGCACCGGGGCCCTCCTCCTCGCGGGAGGCCCGCCCCAGTTCCCCCTCCCAGCGCCGGTACAGGCCGTGCGGCACACCCGCCGCATCGAGCACCCGGCCGGCGACGAAGTCCACCAGATCCTGGATGTGCGTCGCCCCCGCGTAGAACGCCGGAGAGGCGGGCAGCACCACGGCGCCCGCCTCGTCCAGCGCCACCAGCTGCTTCAGCGTCGGTCCGCTCAGCGGGGTCTCCCGCACCGCGACCACCAGCGGCCGCCGCTCCTTGAGCGTCACGCTCGCCGTCCGCTGGAGCAGATCCTTCGAGAGTCCGAGCGCCACCCCGGCGACGCACGCCGTGCTCGCCGGGACGATCACCATCCCCTTCGCCGGATACGAGCCCGACGACGGGCCCGCCGCCAGATCCCCGGCCGGCCAGTGCCGCACCCGCGCCAGCTCCTCGTCGGTCACCCGGAACGTCTCCGGCTTCCCGTCGGCGCCGCGCGCCAGCCACTGCCGCAGGTCCGCCCGCCAGTGGGCGTCGCGGAAGGCGATGCCGGTCTCGTCCAGCAGCGTCAGCCGGGACGCCCGGCTCACCACCAGATCCACCGCCTCGCCCGCGGCGAGCAATGCGCGTAGCACCGAGGCGGCGAACGGCGTGCCGGAGGCGCCGGAGACCCCGACGACCCACGGGCGGCGCGGGCCGGCAGCCGGCTCCGGGGCGCCGGATGAACTGGTGTCGCTGGGCGTGAACTCCACGACATCGACCCTATCCGGCGGAACCGGCGACCCCGTCACGGCCGTTCTCCCCGCAGAACCCCCGCCGCCCGGGCGGGCCACCGCACCGAGGAGGCCGGACGATGAGCCGAGCGAAGCCCGCGCTCTTCCTGATGCTGGGCTGGACCGCCCTCCTGTGGGTGCTGGAGATCGCCGACACCGCGAGCGGCCACGCCCTCGACACCTTCGGGATCCGGCCACGGGAGCTGTCCGAGCTGGCCGACATCGTGCCCGCCGCCTTCCTCCACTTCGGCTTCGACCACCTCGCCGCCAACACCCTGCCGCTCTTCGTCCTCGGCTTCCTCGCCGCGCTGCGCATCGGCGTCCGCCGCTTCCTCGCCGTGGCCGCGCTGATCACCGTCGTCAGCGGGCTCGGCGTCTGGCTGACGGCCTTCCCGCACAGCAACACCGCGGGCGCCTCCGGCGTCGTCTTCGGCATCCTCGGCTTCCTCCTCGTCCGCGGCTTCACCGACCGCTCGCTGCCCGACGTCCTCATCGGACTGGGCGTCCTGGTGGTCTACGGCTCGCTGCTGTGGGGCGTGCTGCCCGGCGCCGGCGACGTCAGCTGGCAGGGCCATCTCTTCGGCCTCATCGGCGGGGTGCTCGCCGCGTTCCTGCTCCGTGCACTGCCGCGCGGCACCACCCGGCCCGCTGTCAGACCTGTCCCGTAATCTCTCGGTAACGGCAGAGCGCCGGGCGGGGCCGACCGCCCGGCCGCAGTTCGACGGGGTGAGCAGAGATGTCCGACCAGCAGCCCGGTTACGGCTACGGCCCGCAGGGCCAGCCGCAGCAGCCCTACGGCGCCCAGGGATGGCAGCAGCCCGCCCCGCCCGGCGGCTACGGCTATCCGTCCGCCGGGCCGTACCCGACCCCCGGATACGCCCCGCCGCCCCCGTCGCGGTCGTCCCACTCCACCGCGATGTGGGCGCATCTGAGCGCGCTGCTGACGGTCACCGCCGGATCGATGCTCTGCTGCGGGATCGGCGCGTTCCTCGGCTGGATCGGCCCGATGTCGATGCGCAACGACTCCCGCAACAAGCAGGACCCCTACCTGCGCCACCACACCACCGAGGCGCTGAACTTCGGGCTCACCCAGGCGATCATGGCGGCCATCGGCACCGTCCTCTACTTCAGCACGATGATCATCTACGGGATGGTCGCCACCCCGGAGCAGCTCCAGTCCTCCGGGCTCGCGATCCCGATGCTGACGGTGGTCGTGATGATGGGCGGCTACGGCCTCAGCAGCGTCATCTGCGCGATCATCGCCACGACGAAGGCCAACCGCGGCGAGTGGTGGTCCTACCCCCGCCTGGTCGCCTGGCCGATGCTCAAGCCGTGAGCGCCGGGGCCTGACGGTGTGACGGAGGGGCGGCCGCCCGCGCGCCGGTCGCGGACACACGAACGGCCCGGAGCCGAGAGCCCCGGGCCGTCGCCGTAGCGGCAGGCGTCCGTCACACCGTCAGGCCGCGGACCACCAGATCGGCCAGGGCGCAGACGAAGAGCGCGATGCCGATGAAGCCGTTGACGCTGAAGAACGCCCGGTTCAGCCGCGACAGGTCGTGCGGCCGGACGATCGTGTGCTCGTAGAGGAACGCGCCCGCGACGATCACCAGGCCGATCCAGAAGAACACCCCGGCGCCGGTGGACAGGGCGAACCACACCAGCAGGGCCGTCGTCACGAGGTGGCAGCCCCGGGCGCCCCAAATCGCCGCCGGGATGCCGAACCGCGCCGGCACCGACTTCACCCCGACCTCGCGGTCCGTCTCCACGTCCTGGCAGGCGTAGATCAGGTCGAAACCGCCGATCCAGATGCCGACGGCGAGGCCGAGGATCACCGCGTCCCAGTTCCACGACCCGGTCACCGCGAGCCACGCCCCGACCGGCCCTATCGCCTGGGCCAGACCGAGGATCGCCTGCGGGAAGTTGGTGAACCGCTTGCCGTACGGATAGACCACCATCGGCACCACCGCGACCGGCGCCAGCGCCAGGCAGAGCGGGTTGAGCAGCGCCGCCGCGCCCAGGAAGACGACGACGGCGATCAGCGCGCCGGTCCACGCCGAGCGGACCGAGACCGCGCCGGTCACCAGCTCACGGCCGGCGGTGCGCGGGTTCCGGGCGTCGATCTCGCGGTCGATGATGCGGTTGGCCGCCATCGCGAACGTCCGCAGCCCGACCATCGCCACCGTCACCAGCAGCAGCCGGATCCAGTGGACGTTCTTGTCCCCCTCGTACATCGCGGTCAGCGCCGCGATGTAGGCGAAGGGCAGCGCGAAGACCGAGTGCTCGATCATGACCAGGCGCAAAAATGCCTTGGTCCGGCCGGGGCTCGGGGGCGCGGCGGGCGCCTGCGCGCCGCCGGGGAGGGCTTCGCTGCTCACAGCCCGTACTCCTTCCAGCGGCGGTCGACCAGCGCCGCCGTGCGCGGGTCCGACTCGACCATGTCCGGCCAGCCGCCGTCTCGGGTGTAGCCCTCCTCGGGCCACTTCCGCGTCGCGTCGATACCCGCCTTGCCGCCCCAGAACTGCTGGTAGGAGGCGTGGTCGAGGTGGTCGACCGGGCCCTCCACGACGGTCAGGTCGCGGGCGTAGTCGGTGTTGCCGAGCGCCCGCCAGGAGACCTCGTGGAGGTTGTGGACGTCGCAGTCGGCGTCGACGACGACGATCAGCTTGGTCAGCGACATCATGTGGGCGCCCCAGATGGCGTGCATGACCTTCTGCGCGTGCTTGGGGTACTTCTTGTCGATCGAGACGATCGCGCAGTTGTGGAAGCCGCCGGACTCGGGCAGGTGGTAGTCCACGATGTCCGGGACGATGATCTTCAGCAGCGGCAGGAAGAAGCGTTCCGTCGCGCGGCCCAGCGGCCCGTCCTCCGTCGGCGGGCGGCCCACCACGATCGACTGGAGGATCGGCCGCTTGCGCATCGTCACGCAGTCGATCGTCAGCGCCGGGAACGGCTCCTGCGGCGTGTAGAAGCCGGTGTGGTCGCCGAACGGGCCCTCCGGCAGCATCTCGCCGGGCTCCAGCCAGCCCTCGATGACGACCTCCGCCTGCGCCGGGACCTGGAGCGGGACGGTCTTGCAGTCGACCATCTCGATCCGCTTGCCCTGGAGGAACCCGGCGAAGAGGTACTCGTCGATGTCGCCGGGCAGCGGCGCGGTCGAGGCGTACGTGACGGCCGGGGGGCAGCCGAAGGCGATGGCGACCGGCAGCTTCTCGCCGCGGCGGGCGGCGACCTGGTAGTGGTTCCGGCTGTCCTTGTGGATCTGCCAGTGCATCCCGATGGTGCGCTTGTCGTGGCGCTGGAGGCGGTAGAGACCGAGGTTGCGGATGCCGGTCTCGGGGTCCTTGGTGTGCGTCAGGCCCAGGTTGAAGAAGGAACCGCCGTCCTTCGGCCAGGTGAAGAGCGCCGGGAGCGCGTCCAGGTCGACGTCGTCGCCGCGGAGCACGACCTCCTGCACGGGCGCGTCGTCGCCCTTGACCTTCTTCGGCGGCACATGCGTCATCCCGGCGAGCTTGCCGAACGCCTCGCGCATCCCGACGAAGCCCTGCGGCAGCTCGGGCCGCAGCAGCCCGCCGATCTTGTCGCTGATGTCGCCGTACGACTTCAGGCCGAGGGCCTTCAGCAGGCGGCGGTCGGTGCCGTAGACGTTCATGGCCAGCGGCATCGCCGAGCCCTTGACGTTCTCGAAGAGGAGCGCGGGGCCGCCCGCCTTCTGGACCCGGTCAACGATCTCGCCGACCTCCAGATGGGGGTCGACCTCGGCCTTGATGCGCTTGAGGTCGCCCTCCCGGTCGAGCGCGCGCAGAAACGAGCGAAGATCGTCATAAGCCATACGTCCCAGTATCGGGTACGCACTACCCTGGACGGGTCACCGGGCCCCGCAGCGGGCCCGCCGCCGCGTCCGGGGGGCCACTTCCGCAATGCTCAGGTATCTGCCGTTCCTTCTGGTCCTGGCCCTGTGGATCTACGCGTTCATCGACTGCGTGAACACCCCCGAGTCGCAGATCCGCGGCCTGCCCAAGGTCGTCTGGGTGCTCATCATCCTGCTCTTCGGCGAGGTGCTCGTCGGGCCGATCGTCTGGCTCGTCGCGGGCAAGGTCCGCGAGCCCGCCGGCGGCGCGCCGCGCGGCCGGGCCACCTGGGTGGCGCCCGACGACAACCCCGAATTCCTCCGGTCCCTCAAGGAGGAGAACAAGAAGGACGAGGCGCTGCTCAAGGACTGGGAGGCCGATCTGCGCCGCCGCGAGGAGGAGCTGCGCCGCCGCGGCGACGACGGCACTCCGAACGGCCCCGGCCAGAACCCGCCGCCGTCGAAGGACTGACAGGCTGGGCGGCATGGACGACCCTTCGGAGTCCGGCCGCCGGGAATGGGCGCGCGACCGCGACGCGCTGATGCGCGACGGCACGGACGACCACCCCGCGCCCGAGCTGCCCGGCGACCCGCGCCACCTCCAGGAACAGGCCCGGACGATGCTGGCGACCGCGCTGGCCGAGGCGCGCGCCGGGCTCGACGAGGGCGGCGTGCCGATCGGCGCGGCGCTCTACGGCCCCGACGGCACGCTCTGGGGACGCGGCCGCAACCGCCGCGTCCAGGACGGCGATCCGTCCGCCCACGCCGAGACCACCGCCTTCCGCGCGGCCGGCCGCCGCCCCGGCTACCGCGGCACCACGATGGTCACCACCCTCTCGCCGTGCTGGTACTGCAGCGGTCTGGTGCGGCAGTTCGGCATCTCCCGGCTGGTCGTCGGCGAGGCCCGCACCTTCCACGGCGGCCACGACTGGCTGGCCCGCCACGGCGTCCGCATCGTGGTGCTGGACGATCCGGAGTGCCTGGCGCTGATGCGGGAGTTCACCGCGGCCCGGCCGGAGCTGTGGCGGGAGGACATCGGGGGGCTGGGGGCGGAGTGAGGCCGGTGCGGGGCGACCCGGGCGCCCGGCGGTCCGTGCGGCGGCCCGCTCCGGCGAGCGGCATGACGTGCGCGCGAGGCGGTCGGCACGGTGCGGCGCGCGGGTGCGGTCAGCGCAGTGCGAGGAGTGCCGCGTCCGTCGGCCGGAAGCCGCAGGCATCGACGTAGAAGGGGCGCAGCCGCTCCTCGAAGTCGACATGGAGCCAGTCGCAGTGCGCGGCCCGGGCGCCCCGGGCGGCGGCCGCCACCAGTGCGCTGCCGACGCCGGCCCCGCGCACGTCCCGGGCGACCGCCGTGTCGAGGAGGAAGGCGTGGACGCCGCCGTCCCAAGCCACGTTGACGAAGCCGACCAGCCGGCCGCCCCGGTGCGCGCAGACCCAGCCGAGGCTGTGGCGGTGCAGCCGGGTGTGCCAGTCGGTGGCCGTCGGTGCGTGGCCGAACGCCTCGGCGTGCAGGGCGTCGACGGCCTCGTTGTCGAGCGGGCCGCGCCACTCGTAGCTGATCGTCATGGCGCGCAGCGTAGGCGCCCCGGGCGGCCCCGGGCCGGGCGGGCCGCCCCGGAAAGCCGCGCCGGGCGGGCCGCCCCGGAAAGCCGTGGGCCGGGCGGGCCGCCCCGGAGCACCGCGGGCGGCGTCGGCACGGCGGCGGGACGGCGCCGCCCGCCCCGAAACTCGATGGACCCCGCCGTCCCCGCCGGTCCACCCTGGCCCCATGAACGTCCCCGACCGGCGGCCCGCCGCCGAGGAGCCCGCGCGCCGCGTCCGCGCCCGGCACACCGCACGTACCGTCACCGTTTACCAGGCGTACGACCCCTCGCTCGGCGTACCGGCCGCCCGCGACGGACGGTTCCCGGCGGCCTGGAAGCGGGACCGGATGACGTGGATCAAGCCGTCGTTCCTGTGGATGATGTACCGCTGAGGCTGGGCCACCAAGCCCGGTCAGGAGACGGTGCTCGCCGTCGAGATCGACCGGGCCGGCTTCGACGACGCGCTGCGCACCGCCTGCCTCTCCCACCACGACCCGCGCGTCCACGCCGACCGCGACGCCTGGCGGCAGCAGTTGGCGGCGTCGCCCGTGCGGCTCCAGTGGGATCCGGAGCGCGACCTCGCGCTGCGCCCGCTGCCGTACCGCTCGCTCCAGCTGGGGCTGTCCGGCGAGGCGGCCCGGCGCTACGCCGACGAGTGGACGGTCGCCATCACCGACGTCACGCCGCTGGTCCGCGAGATCCGCGCCCTGGTGCGCGCGGGCGACACCGCCGCCGCCACCGCGCTGCTGCCCGAGGAGCGGCCGTACCCGGCGCCGCCGGAGACGCCCGCGCTCTCCCCGGCGTGACGCACACCGGGGAGCCGCCGGCTCAGGCGCCGAAGTCCGGCAGCGTCACCGAGCCGTCCGCCGCCAGCGGGAAGCCCGGGTTGTGCGCGACCTCCCAGACGTGGCCGTCCGGGTCGGTGAAGACGCCGGAGTAGAAGCCGATGGGGTTGACGGCCGCGGGCCTGGTGACCGTGGCGCCGGCCCGTTCCGCCGCCGTCAGCAGGGCGTCGACCTCGGCGTCGGAGCGGACGTTGTGGGCCAGGGCGATGCCGCCGAAGCCGCCCGGCGTCCCGGGCGCCATCCCGGCGTCCGCCGCCAGCTTCTCCCGGCCCCACAGGACCAGCCCCAGGCCCCCGGCCTGGAAGAAGACGGTCTCCTCGACCTCCTGGCCGCGCCAGCCCAGGGACTCGTAGAACTGCTTGGCGCGGGCCAGGTCGGTGACGCCCAGCGTGATCAGGGTGATGCGCTGCTCCATGCGCTCACCGTATGCCGGGCGCCCGGTCCGGGGGGCCGTTTTCCGTCCGGCGGCCCACCCGGAAACGGCCGGAGGCGGCCCCTGTGACGGGACCGCCTCCGAAAGTTCGTACGGGTGCGTCAGACGCCGGCGTAGGAGTGCAGACCGGTGACGAAGATGTTCACGCCGTAGTAGTTGAAGAGGTAGCAGAGGAAGGCGATCAGGCCCAGCCAGGCGGCCTTGCGGCCCTTCCAGCCGGCGGTGGCGCGGGCGTGCAGGTAGGTGGCGTACGCGACCCACGTGATGAAGGACCAGACCTCCTTGGGGTCCCAGCCCCAGTAGCGGCCCCACGCGGCCTCGGCCCAGATGGCGCCCGCGATGATGGTGAACGTCCACAGCGGGAAGACCGTGGCGTTGACCCGGTAGGCGAACTTGTCGAGCGAGGCGGCGGCGGGCAGCCGGGAGAGCACGTCGTTGCCGGCGATGCGCACCCGCAGCCAGAACGTCGGCTCCTGCTTGTCCTTCCCGGAGCGGCGCAGGGTGTCCAGACGCTCGTGCAGGGCGGCGACCCGGCCGTCGCCGAGCCGGTCCTCGTAGCGGTCGCGGAAGAGGAAGAGCAGGGTGGCGACGGCGCCCATGTAGAGGACGGCGCCGGAGATGATCGCGCAGCTGACGTGGATCCACAGCCAGTACGAGTGGAGCGCCGGGACGAGCTGGTCGCTGGCGGTGTAGAGGACGGAGACCGCGAGGCCGAGGTCGAGCAGGACGGTGGTGACCAGCGGCAGACCGATCCAGCGGACGTTCTTCTTGAGGCCCAGCAGGATCAGGTACACGGTGACCGCGACGGCGGCGAACGTCGTCGAGAACTCGTACATGTTGCCCCAGGGGGCACGCTGCACGGACAGGGCGCGGGTGATCACGCCGCCGACGTGCAGCGCCCAGGCCAGCACCGTCAGGGAGATGGCGATCCGGCCGTAGAGGTCGCCCTTCTCGGTGCCGCCGGCCGCGCCGGGGCCGTCGGCGACGTCCCGGCTGCCGGGCGCGGAGCGGGCGTGGACCACGGGCCGGTCCAGCACGGTGGTGCCGCCCTTGGCCGACGCGCGGACGGTGACGGTGGCGGGCTCGGCCACCTCGGCGGTGAGCGCGGCGGCCGTGCGGCCGACCTTGCTGCGGCTGCCGAACACCCACTCGGCCATGTGCGCGAGGAAGGCCAGGGTGTAGACGGCCATCGCGCCGTAGACCAGCAGATTGCTGTTGTGCGCCAGTGTCTCGTTGGCTGCGGCCGCGATGTTCACGCGCGCGCTCCTTCGGAGGGATCAGCGGGGTCGGCGGAGTCGGTGGGCTGCGCCGAGTCTTCGGGGCCTTCGGGGGCCTCCTCGTCGGGGGACGCCGGGGCCGCGCCGGGGGCCTTGTCCGCGGCGGGCGCCTCGTCCGCGGCCGGGGCCGCGCCGTCCGGGCCGGGGCCGGCGGCCGGCTCCGCGTCCGGCGCGACCGGCGCGGCGGGCGTCAGCGCGGCGGCCAGATCGGCGAGTTCCTCCGGCAGCCGGGCCGATTCGCTGCGGCCCAGACCGGCGATCTCGACGACGGTGGTGCCGTCCGGGCCCGGCTCGGCGCGGACCCACACCCGGCGGCGCTGGACGAAGAGCGAGGCGGCCAGGCCCAGCAGCGCCGCCACCGCGCCGGCCAGCGCGAGACCGTTGCCCGGCTGGTGGGTGATCTTGAAGCTGGCCCAGGTCTTGACGCCGGTGAAGGTGATGGAGCCGTCGCCGTTCGGCAGCTTCATCGTCTCGCCCGGCAGCATCATCTGCGCGAGCTTGCGGTCCTTGACCTTGTACTGCTTCAGGTGCTTCTGGTCGAGCTGGTAGACGCTCTGCGAGAGCCCGGAGTCCAGCCCGAGGTCACCGTGGTACGCGGTGAGCGTGAGGACCGGGTAGTCGAGCGCGGGGAACGTCGAGAACATCGAGCCGGAGCCCTTGCCGCCGAAGGTCGGCACGAAGAAGCCCTGGAAGCCCAGCTGGTTGCGCTTGCCGTCCTTGGTCTGCGCGGCGGGCACCTTCACCACACCGGTGGAGGTGAAGTTCTTCGGATCCTGCGTCAGGAACGGCACCGCACCGTCGTAGACGACCCGGCCGCGGCCGTCCTTCACCTTGACCTGCGGCGCGTAGCCGTGGCTGAGGAGGTAGACGCGCGAGCCGGCGATGTCGAGCGGTTCGTTGACCTCGATCTTGGTGCGGTGTTCCTTGCCGTCCGCGCCGGTGTAGTACGTGACGTTGGCGCGGAAGGTCCGCGGCGTGCCGCGCTCCGGGCCGGTGCGCTCGTACGTCGCGTCGAAGCTGTTGAGGGTGAAGCCGAACGGCTCCATCCGGTCCGGGTCGTAGAACGGGCCGGACTTGAAGTCGTCGTACTGCGTGAGGTTGTTGGCGAAGCCGTCGCCCTCGGTGACGAGCTTGCCGCCCTCGGACTTCCACAGGCTGCCGACGGCGAACGCCACCAGCATCACGATCAGCGCGACATGGAAGACGAGGTTGCCCAGCTCCCGCAGGTACCCCTTCTCGGACGCCACCGCCGTACCGGCCCGGTGGACGCGGAAGCGCCGCTTCTTCAGCAGCCGCTGCGCCGCCTCCAGCACCGCCTCCGGCTCCGCCGCCGTACGCCAGGTCGCGTACGCGGGCAGCCGGGTCAGGCGGCGCGGGGCGCCCGGCGGGCGGCCGCGGAGCTGGCCGACGAACTGCCAGGTGCGCGGCACGATGCAGCCGATGAGGGAGATGAAGAGCAGCAGGTAGATCGCGGAGAACCACACCGAGCTGTAGACGTGGAACATCCCGAGCTTGTCGTAGATGCCCGCGAGCGAGGGGTGGTCGGCCTTGAACGCGTCGACCTTGACGGGGTCGATGCTGGTCTGCGGGATCAGCGAGCCGGGGATGGCGCCGATCGACAGCAGGAAGAGCAGCAGCAGCGCCACCCGCATCGAGGTGAGCTGGCGCCAGAACCACCGCGCCCAGCCGATCGGGCCGAGCGAGGGGAAGCTGATCTCCTCCTTGGGGGCGGTGGAGAGCTGCGATCCGGCCGCGCCGAGATCGGAGCCCGCGTCGCCGTCGCGCGGGGCGCCGGACTCCGCGTCGCGAGAGGTGTCGGTCGTGGTGGACATCGGTTCAGATCCCAACGGTGGAGCTTTGCGTCCAGCTCTGCAGCCCGGACATCATTCCGTCCCAGACGCCGGTGACCAGGAGGATGCCGAGCGCGACCATCATGCCGCCGCCGATCCGCATCACCCACACGTAGTGGCGCTTGACCCAGCCGAACGCGCCGAGCACCCGGCGGAACGCCAGCGCCACGGCGATGAACGGCAGGCCCAGGCCCAGGCAGTAGACGACGGTGAGCAGCGCGCCGCGCGGGGCGCTCGCCTGGCTGAAGGCGAGGGTGTTGACGGCGGTGAGGGTGGGGCCCAGGCACGGCGTCCAGCCGACGCCGAAGAGCGCGCCGAGCAGCGGCGCGCCGGCCAGGCCCATCGCGGGCTTCTTGTGGAAGCGCACCTCGCGCTGGCCGAACCGCTTGAGGACACCGGCGAAGGCCAGCCCGAGCAGGATCATCAAGGCGCCGAGGACCCGGGAGATGATCTCCTTGTTCTCCTGGAGCCGCTGCCCGAAGTAGCCGAAGAGCGCGCCGCCGGAGACGAAGACGGCGGTGAAGCCGAGGACGAAGAGGAGCGCGCCGGCGAACATCCGGCCGCGCTTGGCCTCCGCGAGGTCGGTGCCGGTGACGCCGGTGACGTAGGACATGTAGCCCGGTACGAGCGGCAGCACGCAGGGCGAGAAGAAGGAGACGAGGCCGCCGAGGAGCGCGAGGGGCACCGCCGCCAGCAGGGCGCCGGACATGACGGTGTCGTTGTACGCGGCGGCGGCGAGCGTGGTCACAAGATCACTTCTCGGCGATCAGCGGCTTGATCATCGCGCGCAGATCGTCCTCGGCGAGCGGGCCGAGGGAGCGCGCGGCGATCTTTCCGTGCCGGTCGATGACGATGGTCGACGGGATCGACTGCGGGTTGAGGCTGCCCTTGGGGAAGCGGAGCATCAGCTTGCCGGTCGGGTCGAACAGACTCGGGTACGGCATCTTGTGCTGGTCCTCGAAGCTGGTCGCCTGCGTCTTGTTGTCGCGGGTGTTGATCCCGACGAACTGGACGCCCTGCTTCTCGGTGTCCTTGGCGACCTTCGCGAAGTTCGGCGCCTCCGCGATGCACGGGCCGCACCACGAGCCCCAGACGTTGAGGACGACGACCTTGCCCTTGTATTCGGAGAGGCCGAGCTGCTTGCCGTCGGTGGTCTCGCCCGAGATGTCCGGCACCTTCTGGCGGTCGGCCGCGGCGACCCGGGCGATGCCGTTCTTGCCCTGGACGAACCGGGTCTGCGAGGAGCCGCCCGAGGTGCCTTCACCACAGGCGCTCAGCGTCAGCGACGCGAGCACCGTCCCTGCGGCGAGCAGGGTGAGGCGACGGCGGCCGGTGAGGCGGCGTGGGGCACGGCAGGCACTCATGTGAAAAGTTTCGCATGGGCGGATTCCGGATCTTTGGCGCCCCCCTCACCCGACCGATCCGGCCACGAAAGGCCATGTCACGGCCGTGCGCGACCCGCCGGACGGGCCGCGCACGCACCGCGTCAGGCAGCGCCGAGGTAGCTCTTCCAGCCGCCGGTCGGCTGCTGGCCGACCTGGAGCGCCTGGAGCTTGGCGAGGATCGCGGGGTCCTGGGCGTCGAGCCAGTCGGTGAACTGCCGGAAGGAGACCATCCGCACGTCCTTGTTCTGCTCGTTGGCGATGTGCTTGAGCGCCTCCTCGACGGCGTCCATGTAGACGCCGCCGTTCCACTCCTCGAAGTGGTTGCCGATGAAGAACGGCGCGCGGTTGGTCTCGTACGCCCGCTGGAAGCCGGAGATGTACGAGTCGGTGGCCTGGCGGCGCCAGGCGGGGTAGTTGGCGGACGGCGCACGGGTGGAGTTCTTCGACTGGTTGGCGAGGATGTTGTAGTCCATCGACAGCACCTCGAAGGTGTGGCCGGGGAACGGGATCTGCTGGAGCGGGTAGTCCCAGATGTTCCCCTTCTTACGGGGCCACATCTGGAGGCCGCCGGGCGAGCTGGCGTCGTAGCGCCAGCCGAGCTTCTCGGCGGTGGGCAGCAGGTTCTCCTGCCCGAGGAGGCAGGGGGTGCGGCCGCCGGTCAGCTCCTTGCGGTAGTCGAAGGGGAGCGGCTCCAGGTCGGTGAAGCCGGTGTTCGTCCGCCACTTGGTGACGAAGTCGACGGCCTGGTCGATCTCGGAGCGCCACTGGTCGGGCGTCCAGTTCTTCACCGTGCCGGAGCCGGCGCAGAAGTGGCCGTTGAAGTGGGTGCCGATCTCGTGCCCGTCGAGCCACGCCTGCCGGACGTTCTTGAGCGTCACCTTGATGTGCTCGTCGCTGAGGTAGCCGATGTCGGAGGCGCCGGGGGCGTTGTTGGGCGGGAGGTAGAGGTGCTTCTTGCTCTCCGGCAGGAGGTAGAGCCCGGAGAGGAAGAAGGTCATGGCCGCGCCGTGGTCCCGGGCCAGTTGCAGGAAGCGCGGGAAGAGGCCGTTGCCGACCTCGCCGGCGCCGTCCCAGGAGAAGATCACGAACTGCGGTGGCGTCTGGCCCGGTTCCAGCCGCTCGGGCGCCTTGGGCTGGTTCGGCTGGCGTCCGTAGTCGGCGGTCGAGCCGTCGCCGATGAGCTTGGGCCGCGCCTGGATCGCGTTCTTCACCCGTTGTTTGTCGGAGGCGGTGTCCGAACCGGCCGAGCAGCCGGCGACGCCCAGCGCCGCGGCCGCCCCGATGCCCATTCCCAGCAGGTTCCGCCGACTGATTGCGCGCATAGCGTCGTCCCCATCCGTGCTCGCCGATTTCAATATCCATATAAATGGACAATCGGTTAGATGGCCCGACGAACAAGGGGGTTCCGTGCTATTCGGTTATTTCTCATGACTTTCGACACATCTGGCGAGTCATCCTTGACAAGCCGTCAGCCCGCCCGTGGCGGCGGCGGCCCCGCGAACGGCAACGGGGCGGCCCCCGGCGGGGCCGCCCCGAGCAGATCCGCTCCGGTCACGCGCCGAACGCCTTGGCCTTCCCCTTGACCGGCTTGGCACCCGCCAGCAGATGAGACGGGACGAGGTCCCGTGCCGGTTCGCTGTAACCGACGGAAACAATCTTGTCGCCCTGGAACGTGAAGGACGTCAGGGACGCCAGCGTGCACTGCCGCCGCCGCGGGTCGTGCCACAGTCGCCGCCGCTCCGCGAAGCTCCGCACGATCCAGATCGGCAGCTGGTGGCTGACCGCCACCGCCTCGTGCCCGCGCGCCGCGTCCCGCGCCGCGCCGAGCGCCGCCATCATCCGGACGACCTGCTCGATGTACGGCTCGCCCCAGGACGGGCGGAACGGGTTCGTCAGGTACTTCCAGTTGCCCGGCTTCTTCAGCGCGCCGTCGCCGACGCCGAACGTCTTCCCCTCGAAGACGTTGGCCGCCTCGATCAGCCGCTCATCGGTCGCCGTGGTCAGCCCCAGCGCCGCCGAGATCGGCGCCGCCGTCTCCTGCGCACGCTCCAGCGGCGAGGCGACGACATGCGTGATGTCGCGGTCCGCGAGGTGCTCGGCGACCCGGTCGGCCATCTTCCGGCCCAGCTCCGAGAGGTGGTACCCGGGGCGCCGCCCGTAGAGCACGCCCTCGGGGTTGTGCACCTCGCCGTGCCGCATCAGATGCACGACGGTGAAGTCTTCGCTGCTCATGTCACCCATTCATTCAGTCGTCGGTCCCAGGACGCGCCGCCCCGCCGGGGGCGTGCGGCCGACCGGTACGCGCCGGCCGGCCGCACCTCGCGCGCCGGCTCAGGCGGTCGCCTCGGCGGCGGCCCGCGCGGCGGCGGGCAGCGCGGCGGCGATCCGCTCCACCGCGGCGGCGTCGTGCGCGGTCGACACGAACCACGACTCGAACGCGGACGGCGGGAGGTATACGCCCTGGGAGAGCATCGAGTGGAAGAACGCGGTGAAGCGGAACGACTCCTGCGCCTTCGCCTCGTCGTAGTTCGTCACCTCGGCGTCGGTGAAGAACACCGAGAACATGTTGCCCGCCACCGAGACGCGGTGGGCCACGCCCTCCTTGGTCAGCGCCTCGCCGACCAGCGCCCGCACCTCGGCGGAGACCGCGTCGACCTTCTCGTACGCCGCGTCGTCCAGCAGCCGCAGCTGCGCGACGCCCGCCGCGGTCGCGATCGGGTTACCGGACAGGGTGCCCGCCTGATAGACCGGGCCGACCGGCGCCAGGTGCGCCATCACGTCGGCGCGGCCGCCGAACGCCGCCGCCGGGAAGCCGCCGCCCATCACCTTGCCGAACGTCATCAGGTCCGGGGTGACCCCGTCGATGCCGTACCAGCCGGCCTTGGAGACGCGGAAGCCGGTCATCACCTCGTCGGAGATGTACAGCGCGCCGTTGGCCGCGCAGAGATCCTTCAGGCCCTGGTTGAAGCCGGGCAGCGGCGGGACGACGCCCATGTTGCCCGCGGACGCCTCGGTGATCACACAGGCGATCTCGCCCGGGTGCGCCGCGAACGCCGCCCGGACCGCCTCGATGTCGTTGTACGGCAGCACGAGCGTGTCGCCCGCCTGCGCGCCGGTCACGCCCGGGGTGTCCGGCAGCCCGAAGGTCGCCACGCCCGAACCTGCCGCGGCCAGCAGCGCGTCCACATGGCCGTGGTAGCAGCCGGCGAACTTCACGACCTTGGCCCGGCCCGTGTAGCCGCGCGCCAGCCGGATCGCGGACATCGTCGCCTCGGTGCCGGACGACACCAGCCGCACCTGCTCGACCGGCGCGATCCGCGCGACGATCTCCTCCGCCAGCTCCACCTCGCCGGCACCGGGCGTGCCGAACGACGTACCGCGCGCGACCGCCTCCTGGACCGCCGCGATCACCTCGGGATGGGAATGTCCGAGGATCATCGGTCCCCACGAGCACACGAGGTCGACATACTCGCGACCGTCGGCGTCCGTCAGGTACGGGCCGGTACCGGACACCATGAACCGGGGCGTACCGCCCACGGCCCGGAAGGCCCGCACCGGCGAATTCACGCCACCGGGCGTCACCTGGGACGCACGGTCGAACAGCGACTGCGAAACAGGGGCTTCATAAGGAAAAGTCACAGCGATCCTGACCTGCATATACGGGGGAAAGGGCGGCGCCACACGGACACGGCCCGGCTGACAGCGGTGCGGGAGACCCTGGCGCACGACCGGTCCGGCCCACGCCGTCCCTTATCCGTACCCCGGAAATCCTCCCGCTCCGGGCCGGGCGTCAGCCCCCGCGCGTCTGCGAAACTGGGGCATCGTACGAATGGGTCACGCCACCCATGGTCTCAGAGGCGCGCGGGGGCGTGCGGCGGGGCGGTTTCGTGCGCCCGTGACGGGGGAGATTCTGAGACGATGATCGGGTTGCGCGGCTGAGGCTGCGAGTGGTCGGGTGGGAGATATGCATCGCGGTGGCGGACTGGGCGAGGGGACCGATGACCGGGGCCCTGAGCGCGCCCAGCGCGGCCGCCACCGGCGCGACGGGATCCAGGGTGGGGACAGCAGAGGCGGCCGCATGGGGGTGACGTACAAGTACTTCGGGGCGCCCAACGGCGCCACCGCTGCCCGCGTCCCGATCTCGATGCGTCCCGAGGAGCTCGGCGGCGACGAGCTGGGCATGGGCGGCATGTTCACCAAGATCAAGCCGGAGACCATGGCCGCCATGGTCCTCACCGGCATCGAGGGCGTCCCGCTGCACAAGGTCCCGCCGCTCGAACTCGTCGTCCTCCACCCCGACTACGCGGTGGTCAAGCTGCCGATGACGGTCGTCGACCCGCTGCGCGGCATCGGCGAGGAGTCCGTGGGCGCCGCCGCGTTCATCTGGTCCACCGTCCCCGACCGCGGTGGCCCGCGCGACGCCTACACCGTCTACCAGCTGCTGCACGAGTGGCAGGACTTCAGCCACCGCCTCCACGAGGCGGGCCACCAGGCGTACTGCCTGGTGTGGCCGTGATCCCGCTGCGTCCGTAGGACCGGCGCCCCAGGCGGGCGCGCCCACCCGAGGCCCGCCCGTGCGGGCCGGTGCGGGACGCCTTCTACGCTGGGGCGCATGCTGATCGCCCGTTCCGTGCTGCTGTTCGTCCTCGCCGCGCTCTTCGAGATCGGCGGTGCCTGGCTCGTCTGGCAGGGCGTGCGGGAGCACAAGGGCTGGCTGTGGATCGGGGCGGGTGTCATCGCGCTGGGCGTCTACGGTTTCGCCGCCACCCTGCAGCCGGACGCCGAGTTCGGCCGGATCCTGGCCGCGTACGGCGGGGTCTTCGTCGCGGGCTCCCTCGCCTGGGGCATGGTCGCCGACGGCTACCGCCCCGACCGCTGGGACGTCGTCGGCGCCCTCATCTGCCTGGCCGGCATGGCCGTGATCATGTACGCGCCCCGGGGCCGCTGACCTCGGAGCCGGAGCGCCGCGCGTCCCGGGGACGTAGCCCGGCCCGGGACCCCGCCCCCGTCCTCAAGACCGCCCCGGGCCGGCGCCCAACACCCCACCCCGGCAAGCCCGCTGACCGCCCGTGGGCCGCGTCTCACCCCTCGGCCTCGCGCTCCGCGCGCAAGATCGCCGCGCATATCCTGGACTACCCACCGTGCGCCCGTCGTCGCATCGGGTGCAGCCGTCCCGTCCCAAGGAGTGCGCATGACCGCCGAGGAGCGCGCCGTCGCCCGTACCGCCGTCGTCACCGGAGCCAGCAGCGGTATCGGCGCCGCCACCGCGCGGCAGCTGGCCGACGCCGGGTACCGCGTGGTGCTCACCGCGCGCCGCCGGGACCGCATCGAGAAGCTGGCCGCCGCGCTGCCGAACGCCGAGGCGTACGTCCTCGACGTCACCGACCGGACCGCCGTCGAGGCGTTCGCCGCCTCCCTCGACCGCTGCGACGTCCTCGTCAACAACGCCGGGGGCGCGCTCGGCGCCGACCCGGTGGCCACCGGCGACCCGGCCGACTGGCGCGCCATGTACGAGGTCAACGTCCTCGGCACGCTCCACATCACCCAGGCGCTGCTGCCCGCGCTCACCGCGTCCGGCGACGGCACCGTCGTGGTCGTGTCGTCCACCGCCGGGCACGGCACGTACGAGGGCGGCGGCGGGTACGTCGCCGCCAAGCACGGCGAACACGTCCTCGCCGAGACGCTCCGGCTGGAGCTGTGCGGTCAGCCGGTCCGCGTCATCGAGATCGCGCCGGGCATGGTGAAGACCGAGGAGTTCGCCACCACCCGGTTCCGCGGTGACACCGCGAAGGCGGCGAAGGTCTACGAGGGCGTGGCCGAGCCGCTCGACGCCGACGACATCGCCGAGACGATCGCCTGGGCCGTCGCCCGCCCGTCCCACGTCAACATCGATCTGCTGGTGGTCCGCCCGCGCGCCCAGGCGTCCAACTCCAAGGTCCACCGCACCTCCTGAAGTCACCGGCACGCCCTCCCGGCACGCCGCCGCGCGGCCGCCGGGAGGGCGGTTCGGGCTACCCCGGCGGCCGCTCACAACGTCCGCACATCCCACCCACAGAAAGATCACCATGAAGATCAACATCGGGGCCCACCAGGCCACATGGAATGCGCGTCGCGGGGAACGGGGACAGGCGTGAGTACCTTCCGTATCCCCCTCCCCCGTATCCGCCGCTCCGGCCGCGCGCTCAAGCGGGCCGCCGTACTGACCGTCGCCGCGGGCGCGCTGACCACCGGCCTCTCCGCCGGCCCGGCCTTCGCCGCCATGGGCGACAACCTCGTCGACACCCCCGCCGCCTGCGCGTTCTACGAGGGCCGCCAGACCACCTCCTTCGGTGATCAGGGCGACCGCGTCTCGCAGATCCAGTGCCTGCTGGCCAACCGCAAGTACCTGGGCTGGAACCGCCTCAGCGGCACCTTCGACGCGCCCACCCTCGTGGCCATCGTCAACTTCCAGCGGAACTACGGTCTGGTGCCGGACGGCGCCGTGACCCCCGAGACCTGGAACGCGCTGTACCACGCCGGTACCGTCGCCGCCGGCTGATCTCTCCCGTCCCACCCCGTAAGGGCCGTCCTCGGACGGCCCTTACGGCTGTCCGGGGCCGCTTTCAGTCCAGCCCGCCGATGCCGACCAACGCCAGGGTGATGTTGTCGGGGCCGCCCGCCTCGATCGCGGCCTTCCACAGCGTGAACGCGGCCTTGCTGTTGTCGTCCGCGTACCGGCGCAGCACCTCGTCGATCTCGTCCTCCGGTACGGGGTCGGTGAGGCCGTCGGTGCAGATCAGGTAGCGGGCGTCCGGGGTGTGGGGGATGGCGGTGACATGCGGGACGACGGGGGTGAAGCGCAGGCCGCCGCCCAGGGACTGGGTGAGGAGCGAGGTGGTGCGGCGCCCGTGGGACAGCGGCGGGTTGTCGTCGACGCTGAGCCGCCGCGGCCCGTCCGGTCCGGCGTCGATCACCCGGCTGTCGCCGACGTTGAAGGCGAGGACGGAGTCCGCCAGGGCGACCACGCCGGCGACGGTGGTGCCCATGGTGGCCAGTGCGCGGTTGCGGTCGGCGGCGTCGTAGACCGCGCGGTTGCAGACGGCGAGTGCGTCGCGCAGCGCCTCTTCGGAGGTCAGCGAGGCGCAGGCCAGGGAGAGTTGGCGGACGGTCAGCTCGCTGGCGACCTCGCCGCCCGGTTGGCCGCCGATGCCGTCGGCGACCGCCACGACCAGCGGATGGCCGAGCGGGAAGACCAGGGTCTGCGGGTTCTCGGTGACGGTTCCGCAGAGCGTCCACGGGCCGGCGACCAGAGAGTCCTCGTTCTGCTCACGGACCAGCCCCGTGTGGCTCAGCGCGGTCACGGTGACGTACCGCATCGGCACACTCCCCGCCGCCCGCCCCCGTTCGGGCCGCCTCGACGTCGCTGCTGCCCCGAGACGCGCCTGCCGCACGCCTCCCCTCCATTGTGTGCCCGGGCCCGGCGCCCGCGCTTGGCGAGGAGCCGCTACCGGACCGGGAGGAGCCGATATCGGGGCGGGGAGGGGCGGAACGGGCGGCGGAATTCCTTGTGTGGCGCGCTGTGCGGAAATTCCGTTCAGCGTCTCACGATGCGGGGCACGCGGCCGGGGTCAGCGGCGGAACGGGATCCAGGAAAAGCCGCCCGTCGCTCTTTGCGATATCCCAGGTCATACAGAGATGCGGGGCGTGCAGCTGCACCTGCTTTTCACCCAGCCGGGAAACGGAGACGTCCCGGGCGCGCCCGGCGTCCTTCACCTTTTCGACCAGGGATTTCGCATAAGCATCGGCGCCGTCGCCATTGACATAACGGGCCAGGCTTTCCGCATCGCCCTTGTGCAGATATTCCGCGACGCCGGAGGCGAGCCGCTGCGGCGATTCCGCGCCGGGGTCGGGCTCCTTCGCGATGCCGACGACCACGACGGCGATCCACGCCGCGAACAGGGCGAGACCGAGCGGGAGGAGGAGACGGCTGCTTTTTCGCTTGGCCTCCCGGGGCTGCGTCGTCGGCGTCGCGCTCTTCCGGGCTGTCAGCATCTGCCCTCCTCGTGTCACCTGCTCCGGGCGCCTGGCGGCGCATGGGCGGAAGCCGCCCGGCGGTGGATGCGGCCCACCCACCGCCGGGCAAGACTACCGGATCACATTCCGGTCAGAAGCACCGGCTCAGAAGCGCCGGCTCATCCGCGAATCGTGCTCATTTGTGAATCTTGATGCACGCCTTGGTGCCCGGGTACTTGCTCCAGTAACCGCACATCACGGTGTTGTTCGGGAAGCTCTTGTTGATGGTTTTGGTGACCGTCTTGTTCTCGACGCGGCGGGCGCTGACGGTGGCACCCGTCCACTTCCATTTCCCCGCGGTGACGACCGGCTTGTCCTTCCAGGCGCGGTTGTTCGACTTCTTGTCGAGGGTGAATTTGTTGACCTTGAGCTTGGTCCCCGTGACGTCGAGGCAGACGGAACCCGAACCGTCGGTGGAACCGGGATTGCCGGTGCACCCCTTCGCCGAAGCGGCGGCCGGCGAGGTGGCCAGCGCCAGCAGCGACACACAGCCCACCATGGCGCTCGCCGCGAACCGCGTACGCCGCATCCGGTCTGTCATGACTTCTCCCCTGTAGTGGTGCGTTCCCTCGTTGCGAGCAGCGCGACGCCGCGTCAGCCGTACGGAATGCCCGGTGGGCTGACGCGGCGCCAGATGCTCTCGTCACTTTTTACTACAGAGATGTAGAGGAACGCCTCCGGTATCGCGCGGAGCGCACCGGCCGGGGCGGGCGGCCGAAGGCTCAGGCGCCTTTCCCCCGTCGCGCCAGATCGGCGGCGATGCCGTCCAGGACACCGGCGAGACCCGAGACGAACAGGGCGTCGAGATCCCAGGGATCGGCGCCGGCGCGCATGGCGCGGGCCAGCCGGGGATACGCCCCCGGTTCGTACAGCGGGTCCTGTGCGTGGTCCAGGTCCTTCGCACCCTCTCCCGTGGCCGCCTTCGACTGCCGCTCCGCCTCCGCGTCGCCCACGAGGGTCAGCGCCACACCTTGTACGTAGGAGGCGAACAGGAACATGTACCGGAAGGCATCGGCCGGTTCGAGGTCGAGCCCGTCGAACGCGGAGAGGGCGCTTTCGCTGTCCGCCGCGAGCGCCGGGCTGAAGTACGCGCGGGTCGTCACCATGACTCTCGGCAGGATCCACGGGTGGCGGTGGTACAGGTCCCAGTCGCGATGGGCGGCGCGTTCGAGGCCGTGACGCCAGTTGCGCGGTGGCGAGTCGGGCAACGGCACTTCGGCCATCGCGGCTTCCACCATCAAGGCCACCAGATCGTCCTTGGACGCCACATGCCGGTACAGGGACATCGTGCCGGTGCCCAGCTCCATGGCGACCCGGCGCATCGACAGCGCGTCGAGCCCCTCCGCGTCCGCGACGGCGATCCCGGCCCGCACGATGCGCTCGACGGTCAGATGCCGTCCGCCGTCGTCGCCCTCCGGCACGCGAGACGGCGCCTCCTCCTTGCGCGTCCGGTAGGCCCTCGCCTGGCACGCACGGGAGCAGTAGGTCCTCGGCCGCCCCCGCCCCGCGGGCTCCAGCGCCTCTCCGCACGACGCGCATGTCGGCTGCACGGACATCATCACTCCCCTTTTCGTCACACTCGAACGTGTGACGAAATCCTAGCCCGCCAGCGGCGTGCGCGCATCCACTCACCCCAAATCAGCAGGTCAAAAAACGATTGCCCTGCCCGCGCGCACCTTCGTACGCTGCCTGGCATCATCGACGCGTACGACGTACGCATCCATCTTGGTCATCACGACCAGCCGGAATCTTGCGTGAATCGGGAGAGGGCATGACCGAACAGGAAGCACGAGCCGGCGCGAGGGAGTGGGCCGGTCTCGCCGTCCTGGTACTGCCCTGCCTGCTGGCGTCCATGGACATGTCCGTCATGTTCATCACACTCCCGTCCCTGGCGGCCGACCTCGGCCCGAGCGGTTCCGAGCAGCTGTGGATCATGGACTCGTACGGGTTCCTCCTGGCCGGACTGCTCATCACCATGGGCACGCTCGGTGACCGCTTCGGACGGCGGCGGGTGCTGCTCGCAGGCGCCGCGGCCTTCGGCGTCGCCTCCGTCCTGGCGGCCTTCTCGACCAGCCCCGGGACGCTCATCGCGGCCCGCATGCTCCTCGGCGTCGCCGGAGCCACGCTGGCGCCGTCCACGCTCTCCCTGATCCGGAGCATGTTCCACCACGCCGCGCAGCGGGCCACCGCGGTCGGCATCTGGACGGCCGGATTCGCCGGCGGCGCCGTGCTCGGCCCGATCATCGGCGGCCTGCTCCTGGAGCACTTCTGGTGGGGATCGGTCTTTCTGATCAACGTGCCGGTGATGGTCCTGCTGCTGGTCCTCGGCCCGCTGCTGCTCACCGAGCACCGCGACCCCGAGCCCGGCCGTTTCGACCTGCTCGGCGCCGCCCTGTCCCTCGTCTCCGTGCTCAGCATCATCTACGGCATCAAGGCGATGGCCGAGCACGGCCCCGGGTGGCTTCCCGTGGCGTGCTGCGTCGCCGGGCTCGCCGTGGGGGCGGCGTTCCTCCGCCGCCAGCACAGGGCCGCGCACCCGATGATCGACATGAAGCTGTTCCGCACCCGCCGGTTCACCGTGCCGCTGTTCATCGACGCGCTGGCGACGTTCGGGCTGGTCGGCTTCTCCCTGTTCAACTGGCAGTTCATGCAGCTCGTCCTGGGGATGGGCCCGCTGGAGTCGGCCCTGTGGTCCCTGCCGACCTTCCTCGTGATGCCCCTGGGGATCGCGCTGGCCACCGCGCTCGCGCCCCGGATCGGCAAGCGGAACGTGATCGCCGCCGGGCTGCTCGTGGCGACCGCCGGCTACGTCCTGCTGACCCTGCTCCAGGCCGATTCGGGCATCGTCCACCTCGTCGTCGGAATGGCCGTCGTCTCGATCGGCATCGGCGCCGTCTCCGCCGTCGTCACCGAGGTGATCCTGTCCGCCGCACCACCGGAGCGGGCCGGGGCGGCCTCCGCCATGGCCGAGACCTCGGCCGAATTCGGCGGCGCGCTGGGCATCGCGATCCTGGGCAGCATCGGCACCACCGTCTACCGCTCGGAACTGGCCACCACGGCTCCCGGCGCCCTCACGCCCAAGGAACTGGAGGCCGCGCAGAGCACCCTCGGCGGCGCGGTCGAGACCGCCTCCGCCCTCCCGGAGGGCACCGCCGAGTCCCTGCGGAACGCGGCCTTCGACGCCTTCGCCCAGGAGGCCCGGATCGCCTCGGTGGTCAGCGCCGTCCTGATGGCCGGGGCGGCCGTCCTCATCGCCACCCTGCTCCGCACCGGGCGCACCCGGCCCGGGCCGGACACCTCCGAGTCCGCGGCGGAGCACCACGACGGTGACCGGGCGGCGGACGCGCCCTCCCGGGCGGTCTCGCCCTGAACGACGCTCAGGACCAGGCCCTGTTTCCGTGCAGACGTACGGGAACGGGGCCTGCGCCGCTTCGCAGGAGCGAGCAGGCCCGCGGACCGGTGGACGTGTTGATCCGCTCCAGCGACAGCAGCGGCCAAATCGCCGGTATCGGCCCGTTCCGCAGCGAGACTGGCGCACGCATCCGGAGGGCACGGGCGTCCGGCCGTCGGTCCCGGTCCCCGGCCGAAGAGAGTGCGGGAGCCAACCATGAAGAAGAACACGAGAGCCAGGGCCGCCGTCCTGGTCTCCGCCGGGTTCGTCCTCGCGAGCACCCTGCCGGGCCAGGCGGCGGCGCAGTCCGGGCAAGTGCTGGAGAACGTCGCCAACCCGGGATACGTCCTCGACAACGACGCCGGCGGCGGGGCGGACTCGGCCGTCCTGACCTACCGGCGCAACGGCGGACCCAACCAGCTCTGGGACGTGAGCCCCGAGAAGGGCAACCCCGTTCAGCTCAGACAGCGGATCGGCGGGCGGGAGCTGTGCGCCGCCACCGTGTTCAACGGCATCGCCGACGTCTCCATGCAGGACTGCGAGAGCAGTGGCGGCGTATCGCACTGGCAGGAGATCCAGGTGGGCGACAACCGGTGGGTCTACCGCAGCTCCGCCCAGCACAAATGCCTCGCGGCCACCCGGCTCGACGCACCGGCGGGCCTGGTCGACTGCGCCTTCGGAGACCAGGAACAGCAGTGGGTCAAACGGGCGGGGTGAGGCCGCGGGCCTCGCCCCGGACAACGCCCCGGGCCTGGAGGAGGCCAAGGCCCTCCGGGCCGACGGTTGGCGCCTGGTGGTGGACCGAAGCGGCTTCAGCCGGCCCCTCCGATCAGCACACCCATCCGACGCAGGGCACTCCGCACCACGGCCCTCACCCTGCACCGCTTCGTAGCCCGCCCTTCCTACGCAGAAGCCCCGCCACTCCGCAGGGGAAGAAGTGGGCGGGGCTTCCGTACGTGCTCTTGGGCGCCTGTCAGCTGTGGGACTTGGCGACAGCTACCAGACCGGCCCACGCATCGGCAGTCAGAGTGAGGTTCGGTCCGTCCGGCACCTTGCTGTCCCGGACCAGGACCTCACCGGTGGCGGCCGCATACTCCGGGGCCCACTCGACGCAGGAACCGCCGTTGTTGCTGTAGGAGGATTTGACCCAACGTAGGGTCACGGGATCAGTCATCACGGCGTACCTCTTCATAGCTGGTTGATCATGTCTACAGACTCTGCCTGCGACAGAGAGACGGCCTGTAGTTGATGGTAGGCCTTCACCAGCGGCAGTACGGAAGTGAGTACCCGGTCCAACTGCCCTTGCGTTTGGGACTCTACGTAGGAGATCACTGACCGGTCTGGCAGCGTCAGCAGGTTTACCAACCGGTCAAGGGTGCGGTCCTCACCGATGGCGTAGGGCGCGACCTGGAGCATGGTGTTCGGTTGCTCTGCGAACTGCACCAGGCTCTGTAGCTGCTCGGCCATCACGGCCGCGCCGCCGATAGGGCGACGGACGCAGCTTTCGTCTAGCACCACTATCACCAAAGGCGGTTCACGGCGTGCTAGTGCAGCCTGCCGCTTCATGAGGGACGAGACGCGTTCCTCGGCCTGTTCGCGCGTGATGACTCCTCGCTTGACGGAGCTATCGGCCAGCGCTTGTGCATACGCCTGTGTCTGGAGCGGGCCAGGCACCAGGCCAGATTCAAACAGCCGGATCTCTGCGGCCGTCTTTTCGTGTTTGACGTACTCCGGGAATCCCTCCAGCAGGTTGCCGTGTTTGATCTCGTGCCACTCGCGTGCGAACAGGTCTCCGGTTCCAAGGGCCCGGTCGGCACTCATCGCGAACGGTCGAGTTGGTGGTCTCCGGCCAGTTTCGACGGCGGAGACGTGCGATCCGGTGCACCCGATGCGCTCACCCAACTCATCCTGATTCCACCCCCGTTCGTCTCGTAGCCTGCGTAAACGATCTCCGAAGCGGGCTGCGAGTGAGGCTTCGGGGTTCAATTCCTTGCGATTCACCATGGTCAACCTCAACTCATCAATCGGGATTCCCTAGTTGATGGGCGCTCCGACTCTAGTCCACGCTGAGGCACCCCGGTAGCGGAACGGTTACGGAGAGCCAGGGAGGCGGCACGGCGATGAGCGGTAGCACCGAGGATCTGAGCGACAAGAACGCCGAGCGGAACAAGCGGTCGCACGGCAGCAACGGCGGGAAGAAGAGCGACGGACAGGGACGGCCGTGCTGAGGGTGATGCTGCGGCTCCTCGCCGACGCCCACGACGGCGAGCCTTCCGCACCCGTGGTCGAGACCGACGACCCAGGCATCCTGTGCCCCATGTCGTCGCACGACCTGAAGCAGCAAAGCGAGACCGTCTACCGGTGCGACGAGCACGGGGTGACGCTGATTCTGCACGCGACCGACCCCGCCCCTGATCTGCCGCCGCGTCCAGAACGAGCCCCGTTCGCGCCGACACCCCGTGCCGGACGCCACCGTCGGCCCGACGGGGCGTAGCCCCGAAGACTCCGCCCCCGCCGGTCATCAATCCGGCTCCCCCGCCACGGTGGGGGCGGACCCCACCCCTGGTAGCTCAGTCAGGAAGAGCACCCGGCGACGCACGTATTGATGACAGGACCGTGCCTAGCGGGAGACCCCGGTTCGAGTCCGGGCAGGGGGACCACCGCCCTCGGCGGATGACCACCCCATGGAGGTATCCATGCACCCCCACCTCGCCCCCGAGACGACGCCCCGCGCCGGAACCGTCGGCGAAGACGACACCAGCGTTCACGAACTCACCGACACCGAAACCCCGCGCCCCCGGTGCGGCGCCGGCGACGGCGAGCGCATCACCGAATGGCTGCGGGCGGTCAACTGCCCGGACTGCCTGACGCCCCCATCCCCTTTCCGGCCGTCGCCCCCGAATTGACGGCACGGAAAGGCCGCCGGGCCGGGTCATCCCGGCGGGAGCGGGGCCGCCCCGCCCACAGGGCAATAGGTGGGGCGGCCCCGTAGCAAACCGACCGGTGAGCCTGCCGGAGAGCGCCCTCCGCCGTCATGGAAGGCGGTCCGCATCCCTTGCCCGGTCACCCGCAGGCGCGCTGACCAGCACCAGTTGTGCCGACCAGCACCGCACGCCACGATGCCTGTCTGCATTCAAGAGAACACGAGGAGTAATGGCGTGCGGCAGCCTCCCTCATGCCCCGACCCCCGCTGTAACGGCGCGGTGTTGTGGAAGGACACCAGCACCACCGCCAGCGGTGAAGACCACTGGTTCTGGTGGTGCGGGTCCTGCAAGCGCACATGGAAACCGGCCGGCGAACAACTGGAGGAGTTTCGCTATGGGCCATCAGGAAGACGGAGCCATCGGCTGCACTGAGACCCCGGGATGCCCGGGGCGAAAGCCCGTCCTCTACGTGTACGACGACGACGGCAACTGCATGGCCCAGCACATGAGCCCGTGCCTCGTGTGCGGTAAGTAGCACCACTGCGGCCCCGCCCGAGTGCCCACGCGGCCACCGGGCGGGGCCGTTGCGCTTCGTGACTGCCTGGCTTCAGGTTCGAACGGACCCAAAGGCAGCCCCTCCGCGTGCCAGATCCGTGCCGGATGGAGCGGTGAAACGCGGCCGAGAACGGTCACTCACGGGCACACCGAAACCAGGAACACCGAAGGCCCCCGACCTGAATTTCCCCAGGTCAGGGGCTGTTCGCCGCGCGAAGCGGCCCCCTCACCCCTTCACGCAGACAACCTGCTTCAGCTTGGCGACGACCTCCACCAGATCCCGCTGCTGCTCGATGACCTGGCCGATCGGCTTGTACGCGCCCGGGATCTCGTCCACGACGCCGGAGTCCTTGCGGCACTCGACACCAGCCGTCTGCTGCTCAAGATCCTTCGTCGAGAAGCGCTTCTTCGCGGCGTTCCGGCTCATCCGGCGGCCGGCGCCGTGCGAGGCGGAGTTGAAGGACTTCTCGTTGCCCAGGCCACGGACGATGTAGGACTCGGTGCCCATGGAGCCGGGGATGATGCCGTACTCGCCGCCACGGGCACTGATCGCGCCCTTACGGGTCACGAGCAGGTCCATCCCCTCGTAGCGCTCCTCGCTGACGTAGTTGTGGTGGCAGCTGATCACCGGCTCGAAGACCGGGCGGGCCTTGCGGAACTCCTTGCGGATGACGTCCTGGAAGAGGGCCATCATCACGGCGCGGTTGTGCTTGGCGTACTCCTGGGCCCAGAAGAGGTCGTGGCGGTAGGCGGCCATCTGCGGGGTCTCGGCGATGAAGACGGCGAGGTCGCGGTCGACAAGGCCCTGGTTGTGCGGGAGCTTCTGGGCCTGGCCGATGTGGAAGTCGGCCAGCTCCTTGCCGATGTTGCGGGAGCCGGAGTGGAGCATCAGCCAGACGGCGCCGTCCTCGTCGAGGCAGCACTCGATGAAGTGGTTGCCGGAGCCGAGGGAGCCCATCTGCTTGGTGGCGCGGTCCTGGCGGAAGTGGACGGCCTCGGCGACGCCGTCGAAGCGGGACCAGAAGTCGTCCCAGCCCGCCGTGGGGTAGCCGTGCAGGGCGCCGGGGTCGACCGGGTCGTCGTGCATCCCGCGGCCGACGGGGATGGCCTGCTCGATCCGGGAGCGCAGGCGGGAGAGGTCCTCGGGCAGGTCGGCGGCGGTGAGGGAGGTCTTGACGGCGGACATGCCGCAGCCGATGTCGACGCCGACGGCGGCGGGGCAGACCGCGCCGTGCATGGCGATCACGGAGCCGACGGTGGCGCCCTTGCCGTAGTGGACGTCGGGCATCACGGCCAGGCCCTTGATCCACGGCAGGGTGGCGACGTTGCGGAGCTGCCGCATCGCGACGTCCTCGACGGTGGACGGATCCGCCCACATCCGGATCGGGACCTGCGCACCGGGCAGCTCGGTGTACGACATACCTTCCTCATTCCCCCGAAAAGACATAGAACGCAAAACGCGGACCATCCATGTGATGCTGGACGGTCGACCGGCGTGTGCGGCAGAACGTGCGGTAGACATTGTGTCCATCGCCCGCCTCCCGGCGGCAACCGGATTTCCCGGGCATTCGCAGGAAGGAACCCCGACGATGCAGCGCAGGTCGTTCGTCCCCACGGCCGCCTTGGCGGCCGCCGCGGCGCTGACCGTCGGCCTCGCCGGCTGCTCGGGCGGCTCCTCCGCCACGGGCGCCGGTGACGCGAAGGGCGGCGACCCGGCGGCGCTGTCGCAGTCCGGCGAGCCGGGCCGCTACTCCTCGCTCCCGGACGCGTGCCGGCTGCCCGCCAGGTCGACCGTGCGCGGCATGCTCCCCGGTGACGGCAAGCGCCTCTCGGGCGAGGAGGCGTCGCAGGTCTACGGCGGGCAGGCCGATGTCACCTACGACACCGACCGCCGCGTCGGCTGCCGCTGGAAGCGCGAGACCACCGCCGGCACCCGGCATCTGACCCTCGACATCCAGCGGGTCGTCTCGTACGACACGAAGGTCAGCGACGAGGACCGGGCGCGGGAGATCTACGGGGAGAAGGCGCAGGCCGCGGGCGTGCCGCAGGAGGGCACGGAGTCCGCGCCGCCGAGCGAGGCGCCGAGCCCGTCCGCGAAGCCCGGGAAGGGCGGCACGTCCGGCAAGGACGCCAAGGGCAAGAAGGCGGACGGCGCCGGGGAGACCGAGGCGCGGAAGGCGGCGGGCGACGGCGCGGACGCCGCGGTGACGGACGGCGGGGCCGGCGGGAAGGGCAAGGACGGCGGCAAGGGCGGCAGGGCCGGCACCCCGAGCGATGCGCCGTCGGCCGGCACCACCGCGCACATCTTGGACGACCTCGGCGACGCCGGTTTCCTCCGGGACGCGCTGGCCACCGCGGACTCCGGTGTGCACCGCGACATCACTGTGGTGTTTCGCACGTCGAACGTGGTCGTGACGGTCACCTACGACCAGTGGTCGACCGACAAGACGCGGGTGCCGGAAAGCCAGGAACTGCAGGACAAGGCGCATGCGCTGGCCGAGGAGCTGGCCGACTCCCTCAGCGAGTAATGCGCCTTTTACGGTTAATGATCCTTCTGTCGGATTGTCACCGAACAGTCCGTTTCTGCCGGTGATCTCCGGGACGAACCCTCCGCGCGCCGCGTAGGGTCTGTCGCCGTACGCCCTGGTCCGGACAGCGCCGGTGCCGTACGTTCCGGCGCACCGGAACGGCCCTGATGTGCCGGAACAACGACGAACAGCGAAGGAACCATGCACCGTTCATCCAAGCGACTCGCCAGCATTCTCGCCTGCGCGGCCGTACCGGTGATGCTCGTCGCCGGTTGCTCCGAATCCGGCTCGAAGGACGCCGCCGACGCCTCGGACTCCGCGGCGCCCGCCTCCTCCGCCGCGAAGCCGTCGCCGAGCCTGGCCCCGGCGAAGTACGCGAAGCTGCCCGACCCGTGCACGGTGTTCGCCAACGGCACCCTCAAGCAGCTGCTGCCCAAGCCGAAGAACGACGCCGGCGAGAAGGGCAAGACCTCCGACCCGAACGCCAGCGCCACCTGCTCCTGGTACAGCTCGAAGTCCGAGGGCGTGGACGGCAGCCAGTTCCGCTGGCTGGACGTCAGCTTCAAGCGGTACGACTCCGAGGCGGCGGTGAACGCCACCGGCGAGAAGCGCGCCGAGCAGTTCTACGCGAAGCAGGTCGACCTGGCGAAGGCCACCAAGGACGCCACGAAGGTGAAGTCCGGCGCGGTCGACGGCGTGGGCGATGCCGCGACCTGGGTCACGTACAACCTGAAGAGCAAGGGCAACGACTACCGCAACCAGACGGTCGTGGTCCGCGCCGACAACATCGTGGTGACGCTGAACTACAACGGCGCGGGTCTCGCGGGCGGCGACACCCCCGACAGCAGCGATCTGCTGAAGGACGCCGAGAAGGCCGTGAAGGAAGCCGTCGAGGCGGCCGCCCCGGACGCCTCGCAGAGCGCCACCGGCAAGGCGACCGACGAGGCCAAGAAGGACGACAAGAAGGACGGCGCGTCCGACGCGAAGGACGGCAAGGACTCCAAGGATTCCAAGGACGCCAAGAGCTGATCCGGTACCGGTCCGGTACGCGACTGCGCCCGCCGCCCCCTCGGGGACGGCGGGCGCAGTCGTGTGCGTACCGCGGACGGTCCGGCGTCAGCCGCCCAGCAGCGCCCGGACGCGGTCGGCGCCGACCGCGAGCAGCAGGGTGGGCAGCCGCGGGCCGGTGTCCTTGCCGACCAGCAGGTGGTACAGAAGCGCGAAGAACGTCCGCTGGGCGACCTTGATCTCCGGCGGCAGCTCCTTCGGCGTGGCGTCCGCCGCGAACCCGGCCTGCACCTTCGGCACGCCGTACACCAGGTGCGTCAGGCCGTCCAGCGACCAGTGATCGTCGAGCCCGTCGAGCAGCAGCCGCAGCGAGGCGCGCGCCGCGTCGTCCAGCGAGCCCAGCAGCTCGGCGTCCGGCTCGGCGCGGACGACGGTGCGCTGATCGGCCGGGACCTGGCTGGTGATCCAGTGCTCGGCGCGGTCCAGACGGGGCCGGACCTCGTCGAGCGAGGTGACCGGGTTGGCCGGGTCCAGGTCGCTGAGGATGCGGCGGGTCTGCTCGTCGTGGCCGGCGGTGATGTCGGCGACCGAGGCGAGCGTGCGGTACGGCAGCGGGCGCGGCGTCTTCGGCAGCTCACCGGCGGCGGTGCCGACGGCGCGGGCGTAGGCGGCGGCGTCCGCGGGAAGCACGGAGCCGTCGGCGACCTTGGCGCCGAGGCGGTCCCACTCGTCGTACAGCCGCTGGATCTCCTGGTCGAAGGCGATCTTGAAGGACTGGTTGGGACGGCGGCGGGCGTAGAGCCAGCGCAGCAGCTGCGGCTCCATGATCTTCAGCGCGTCGCCCGGGGTCGGCACGCCGCCCTTCGACGACGACATCTTGGCCATGCCGCTGATGCCGACGAAGGCGTACATCGGGCCGATCGGCTGCGCACCGTCGAAGATCCCGACGATCTGGCCGCCGACCTGGAACGACGAGCCCGGCGAGGAGTGATCGACGCCGCTCGGCTCGAAGATCACGCCCTCGTAGGCCCAGCGCATCGGCCAGTCGACCTTCCAGACCAGCTTGCCGCGGTTGAACTCGCTGAGCTTGACCGTTTCGCCGTGGCCGCAGACGCAGCCGTACGTCAGCTCGGTGGTGGCGTCGTCGTAGGCGGTGACGGTGGTGAGGTCCTTGCCGCACGCGCCGCAGTACGGCTTGTACGGGAAGTAGCCGGCGCTGCCGGCGCTGCCGTCGTCCTCACCGGCGGCGCCGGAGCCCTCGGCCGCCTCCAGCTCCGCCTCGTCGACGGGCTTCTGCGACTTCTTGGCGGGCGCCTTCTTGGTGCGGTACTGCGCGAGGATCGCGTCGATGTCGCCGCGGTGCTTCATCGCGTGCAGGATCTGCTCGCGGTAGACGCCCGAGGTGTACTGCGCGGTCTGGCTGATGCCGTCGTACTCCACACCCAGCTCGGCGAGGGCGGCGGTCATCGCGGCCTTGAAGTGCTCGGCCCAGTTCGGGTACGTGGAGCCCTTCGGCGCCGGGACGGAGGTCAGCGGCTTGCCGATGTGCTCGGCCCAGGACTCGTCGACGCCGTCGACGCCCGCGGGGACCTTGCGGTAGCGGTCGTAGTCGTCCCAGGAGATCAGGTGCCGCACCTGGTGGCCGCGGCGGCGGATCTCGTCGGCGACCAGGTGCGGGGTCATGACCTCGCGGAGGTTGCCGAGGTGGATCGGGCCGGAGGGCGAGAGGCCGGAGGCGACGACGACCGGTTTGCCAGGCGCGCGACGCTCCGACTCGGCGATGACCTCATCCGCGTAACGGGAGACCCAGTCGGCTGTCTCGGTGCTCTGAGCCACGGTCGGCCCTTCCTTTTCTGCGCTCACGGCGCTCTTCGCGCAGGCACTGCGCTTGATCGCTCACGGTTGCTCTGCCGGGCACACCCCGGCGCTCCCATTCTCCCAGACGGAAAACCGATGGAACCGCCGTGGGATACTGACCGGCAAACCCTTTACCGTCAGATCAACTTCCCTGATCGCCTCCAACGGAACGGCAGCACCCCATGGCTTCGGTCCCTTCCCTCGCAGCTACGGTCCACCAGCGCGTCGCGGACGCCCTCTCGGCAGCCCTGCCGGAGGCCGGCGCCGCCGACCCGCTGCTGCGACGTAGCGACCGGGCCGACTTCCAGGCCAACGGCATGCTGGCGCTCGCGAAGAAGCTGAAGGGCAACCCGCGGGAGCTGGCCCAGAAGGTCGTCGGGGAGATCTCCGCGCCCGAGGTGATCAAGGACATCGAGGTCTCCGGCCCCGGCTTCCTCAACATCACGCTCAGCGACGAGGCGATCGTGACGACGCTGGCCGCCCGCGCCGCCGACGACCGGCTGGGCGTCCCGTACGCCGAGCGGCCCGGCACGACGGTGATCGACTACGCGCAGCCGAACGTCGCCAAGGAGATGCACGTCGGCCACCTGCGGTCCGCGGTGATCGGCGACGCCGTCGTGCAGATCCTGGAGTTCACCGGCGAGAAGGTGATCCGCCGCCACCACATCGGCGACTGGGGCACCCAGTTCGGCATGCTCATCCAGTACCTCATCGAGCACCCGCAGGAGCTGGACCACCAGGCGGGCGCGGCGCCCGAGGAGGTGTCGCAGCAGGCCGGTGAGGCGGCGATGTCCAACCTCAACCGCCTCTACAAGGCGTCCCGGGCGCTCTTCGACTCCGACGAGGAGTTCAAGGACCGGGCCCGCCGCCGGGTCGTCGACCTCCAGGCGGGCGACGCGGAGACCCTCGCGCTGTGGCAGAAGTTCGTGGACGAGTCGAAGATCTACTTCTACTCCGTCTTCAACAAGCTCGACATGGAGATCCACGACGCCGATGTGGTCGGTGAGTCGGGCTACAACGACATGCTCACCGAGACCTGCCGCCTGCTGGAGGAGTCGGGCGTCGCGGTCCGCTCCAACGGCGCGCTCTGCGTCTTCTTCGACGACATCAAGGGCCCGGACGGCAACCCGACCCCGCTGATCGTCCAGAAGTCCGACGGCGGCTTCGGCTACGCCGCCACCGACCTCTCCGCCATCCGCGACCGCGTCGGCAACCTCGGCGCCGACACCCTGCTGTACGTCGTCGACGCCCGGCAGTCGCTGCACTTCAAGATGGTCTTCGAGACGGCGCGCCGGGCGGGCTGGCTGACGGACGGCACCACCGCCCAGCAGCTGGCGTTCGGCACGGTGCTCGGCGCGGACGGCAAGCCGTTCAAGACCCGCGCGGGCGAGACGGTGCGGCTGGTCGACCTCCTCGACGAGGCGATCGACCGGGCGGCGTCCGTGGTCCGGGAGAAGGCCCAGGACCTCACCGAGGCGGAGATCACCGAGCGCGGCGGCCAGGTCGGCATCGGCGCGGTGAAGTACGCGGACCTCTCCACGTCCGCCAGCCGCGACTACAAGTTCGATCTGGACCAGATGGTCTCGCTGCACGGCGACACCTCGGTCTACATCCAGTACGCGCACGCCCGGATCAAGTCGATCCTGCGCAAGGCGGGCGAGGCGCGGCCGGTCGCCCACCCGGAGCTGGCGCTGGCCCCGGCGGAGCGGGCGCTCGGTCTGCACCTGGACCAGTTCGCGGAGACGGTCGCGGACGCCGCCGCCGAGTACGCGCCGCACAAGGTGACCGCGTACCTCTACCAGCTCGCGTCGCTCTACACGACCTTCTACGACCAGTGCCCGGTCCTGAAGGCCGAGACGCCCGAGCAGGTCGAGAACCGCCTCTTCCTCTGCGACCTGACCGCCCGCACCCTCCACCAGGGCATGGCGCTGCTGGGCATCCGCACCCCCGAGCGCCTCTGATCCGCCCCGCGCCCGCCCCGGCGCACCGAACGGCCCCGGCTCTCCCGCCGGGGCCGTTCGCGTGTCCGGGCCGTTCCCGTGTCCGGGGCCGGGCTCAGCCGGCCGCCGTCTCCGTCTTCTTACGGGCCGGGCGGTGCGTACGTCCCTGGGCCGGGCGGCCCCAACTCGACTGCAGGGCGCAGTTGGTGAGGTCGGCGGCGGGGCCGGAGAGCTGGGAGCCGGCGCGCCAGATGGCCCGCAGCCGGCGGCGCAGATCGACGTCCGCGACGGCGACCTCGCGCAGCCGCCCGCCCCGGATGTCGTCGCTGATCGCGAACCGGCTGAGGACGCCGACGCCCTGCCCGGTCAGCACCGCCGTGCGGATCGCGGCGGTCGAGGCCAGTTCGAGGCGGGGCGCGGCGGCGCCCTCCGCACCGGCGCGGGCGAGCGCGTGGTCGAGGGTGTCGCGGGTGCCGGAGCCCTTCTCGCGGGCGATGAGCGCGGTGGCGGCCAGCTCCGTGACGGTCAGCGGGCGGCGTCGCCGCGACCAGGGGTGGCCGGGCGCCACGACGATGACCAGGTCGTCGACGGCGACGACCCGGGCGTGCAGCCCGCTGGTGGTGCGCGGGCCCTCGATGAAGCCGAGGTCGGCGGCGCCGTGCAGCACGTCCTGGGCCGCCTGCTCGGAGTTGCACATCCGCAGCGCCACGCCCGTCTCCGGCGAGCGCAGCCGCAGATCGGCGAGCCAGCGCGGCAGCAGGTACTCCGCGACGGTCAGGCTCGCGGACACGCTGAGCTGGGAGTCGTGGCTGCGGCGCAGTGCGGCGACGCCGGTCTCCAACTGGTCCGAGGCGCCGAGGACTTCGCGCGCCCAGTCGGCGACCGCGACACCTTCGTCGGTGAGCCGGCAGCCGCGCGGCGAGCGGACGACCAGGGTCAGCCCGAGATGCCGCTCCAGCCGTTTGATGCGGTTGGTGACCGAGGGCTGCGCGACCTGCAGGGCCCGCGCCGCGCCGCCGATGCTGCCCTGGTCGACGACCGCGAGCAGCATCTCCAGCGACCGCAGGTCCGTCCTCATAGCGTATTGGCCGTCCATAGCACAAGTCTATGGGTGCATAGGGGGTTGGTGGCTACCGCGAACTGTCCCTCGATCGGACGATCGGGACATGCCCTCACTTGACGGGACCGCCCGCCCCGACCGCCGAAGCGACCCGGAACCGGCCGCCACCGCCCTCCCCAGCACCACCGGGGACGCCCCCGCGGAGAGCGCCGCGCCGCCCTCCGCCGGTCCGCCCGCGCCCGGTGACGGCGGCAGCGGCCCGGGCTGGCTGGCCCACCACGGCCCCGGTCTCGCCGTGGTCGTCGTCGGCGTCGCCGTCTCGTACGGCCTCAACCGTCTCGTCCCGGCGGTCAGCGCCCTGACGATCGCGGTGCTGCTGGGCGCGCTGGCCCGGAACACCGGGCTGCTCGGCGACCGCGTGCTGCCCGGCGCGAAGCTTGCCACGAAGAAGCTGCTGCGCACCGGCGTCGTCCTGCTGGGACTCCAGCTCGCGCTCTCCCAGGTGCTCCAGCTCGACCCCGGCGTCCTGCTGGTGGTCGCGGTGACCGTCGCCGGGACGTTCGCCGGGACGATGTGGCTCGGCCGCCTGATGGGCATCCGACCCGGCACCACCCTCCTCGTCTCGACCGGCTTCTCCATCTGCGGCGCCTCGGCCGCCGCCGCGATGGACGCGGTCAGCGACAGCGACGAGGAGGACCTCGCCACCGGCGTCGCACTGGTGACGATCTTCGGCAGCCTGGCGATCGTCCTGCTCCCGCTGCTCCAGCACCCGCTGGGCCTGTCCGACACCGCCTTCGGCGTCTGGTCCGGCGCGAGCGTCCACGAGGTGGCGCAGGTCGTCGCCACCGCCTCGGTCGCCGGTCCCGCCGCGCTCGCCGTCGCCACCGTCGTCAAGCTGACCCGCGTCGTGCTGCTCGCCCCGCTCATCGCCGGCTACAGCATCGTCCGCCGCCGCAAGGGCACCGCCGACGCCACCGGCAAGCGCCCGCCGCTGGTCCCGCTCTTCGTCCTCGGCTTCATCGCGATGGTCGCCGTCCGCAGCTCCGGCGTACTGCCCGCGCCCGTCCTGACGGCCGCCCAGACCCTGACCACCCTGCTGCTGGCGGGCGCGCTCTTCGGACTCGGCACCTCGGTACACCTGATGTCGCTGATCCGGACGGGAGCCCGGCCGGTCGCGCTGGGGGCCGCGTCCACGGTGTTGGCGGGGGCACTGTCGTTGGGAGGGATTTTGGTGTTTACGTGACCCCCCGCGGCCCGCGTCCCGGCCGTGACGCCGTTCCGGCCGGGGCGCGGGCCGTTGCCGCACCGGGCCCGCCCTCAGGAAGCCCGGTGCAGCGCCGCAGCCGCCTCCGCCCACAGCCGCTCCGTCAGCTCCCCCGCCGGAACGCGCTCCGCCTTCCGGTGGTTGACGCCCGCCCACAGGCTCAGACCGTGGGCGTCGCCCGCCGCCGCGGCGGCGGCCCGCAGCGGCTTGGTGAGCTGGTTGACGAGGGGGTAGCCGACCGGCGCGGAGGCGTCGTGCTCCTCGATGAAGCGGTTGCGCAGCCCGCGCGCGTAGCGGCCGGAGAACGCCCGGGTGACGACCGTGGCCTCGAACTCCGGCCGGGTCAGCGCCTCCCGGTACGCCGCGGCGGTACCGGCCTCCGGGGTGCGCAGATAGGCGGTGCCCAGCTGCGCGGCCGTCGCCCCGGCGCGCAGCACGCCCGCGATGTCCGCGCCGCTCGCCAGGCCGCCGGTGGCGATCAGCGGCAGCCGGGTGGCGGCCGCGACGGCCGGCAGCAGCTCGGCCAGCGGCGTCGGGTCCGGCTCGGCGTACGGGTCGAAGGTGCCGCGGTGCCCGCCCGCCTCCGGGCCCTGCACACAGAGCGCATCGACACCCAGCGCCTCCGCCTCCCGCGCCTCGGCGACCGTGGTGACCGTCACGATCACCCGGCTACCCGCCCGCCGCAGCGCCTCGACGGTCTCGGCGGGCGGCGCGCCGAAGGTGAACGACACCACCGGCACCGGGTCCGCCGTCAGCAGCGCGATCTTCTCGTCCCAGAAGTCGGTGTCGCCCCGGTCGGGCTCGGGCAGCGTCACGCCCCACCGCTCCGCCTCCGCGGCCAGCTCCGCGCGGTACGGGGCGACGGCGTCCGGGGCCGGGACCTCCTGCGGGACGAAGACGTTCACCCCGAACGCGGCGTCGGCCTTGGCCCGCACCCCGGCGATCTGCTCGGCGAGCTGCGCGGGCGTCTTGTAGCCGGCCGCGAGGGTGCCGAGGCCACCGGCCCGGCTGACGGCGACCGCCAGCGCCACGGAGCCCGGCCCGCCGGCCATCGGCGCCTGCACGAGCGGAATGCGCAACTGGGACAGGTCGAACACGGTGGCTCCTTCGGTGCGGTAGCAGAGCTGGCGCGGCCGGGCGGCCCGGAAATGCGCGGGCCATGCGGAACGCGCCCGCCGGAATGCGGGAACGGCCCGCGAGCGGAAATCCGCCGGAAAACCCGTCCGCCCGCCACCTTACGGAGCCGCCGAAGCGCCGGGAAATGCTTCTCGCCGCTGAACTATGCTTCGCGGACATGGATCTGGAACTGCGGCATCTGCGGGCCTTCACCGCGCTCGCGGACCACGGCTCCTACACCCGTGCCGCGGCCGCCTCCCACCTCACCCAGCCCGCGCTCTCCCGCACGATCCAGCAGCTGGAGGCGGTGGTCGGCGTCCGCCTCGTCGACCGCTCGTCCCGGCATGTCGCCCTCACCCCCGCGGGCCGGGAATTCCTCGGCCCCGCCCGCCGCGTCCTCGGCGACCTCGACCGGGCCGTCCGCGACCTGCGGGTCCACCGCACGCTCCGCCTCGGCTTCAGCTGGCTGCTGCCCGACCCGTGGGCGCAGCGCACCCTCGCCCGTTTCGAGCGGGCCACCGGCGCGACGGTCGACCTCGTCCGCGTCGACGATCCGGCCACCGCCCTCGCCTCGGCCACGGTCGACATCGCCGTCTTCCGCGGCCCCGCCGCGCCTGGCGGGCTGACCGTCCATCCGCTCTTCGACGAGGAACGCATCGCCGCGGTGGCGGCCTCTTCCTTTCTCGCCGACCGCGAAAGCATCGACTGGTCGGAATTCCACCGGTGGCCGCTCGTGGTGAATACCGTCACCGGCACCACCACCCCCGATTCCTGGCCCCCCGACGCCGCCCCGAAAACCGTCATTCCGTGCGCCAATTACGACGAATGGCTGGAGACCGTGGCCGCCGACCGCGGGGTCGGCGTCGTCCCGGCGCTGGCCGCCCGCCGCGTCACCCACTCCGGCCTCCGCTTCGTCCCCCTCACCGGCGCCCCCGTCCTCCCCGTCCGCCTCGCCCACCTCACCGCCGGCGGCCGCCGCCCGCTGCTCCGGGAGTTCCTGGACGCCGCCACCGCCGCCGGGAACGACGACGGCGTCCGGTGACCGTCTCCACGGTCACCGGACGCCGTACACCCGCAACGGAGCGCGCCCCGCTCACAGGCCGCGCGCGACCTCCGTCGCCCAGTACGTGAGGATCAGGTCGGCGCCCGCCCTCTTGATGCCGGTCAGCGTCTCCAGGATCGCCTTGTCCCGGTCGATCCAGCCCTTCTCCGCCGCCGCCTCGATCATCGCCAGCTCACCGGAGATCTGGTACGCCGCGACCGGCACGTCCACCGCGTCCGCGACCTTCGCCAGCACGTCCAGATAGGGCAGCGCCGGCTTGACCATCACCATGTCGGCGCCCTCCTCCAGGTCGAGCGCCAGCTCCCGCATCGACTCGCGGAGGTTCGCCGGGTCCTGCTGGTAGGTCTTGCGGTCGCCCTGCAGCGACGAGCCGACCGCCTCGCGGAACGGCCCGTAGAACGCCGACGAGTACTTCGCGGTGTACGCGAGGACCGACACGTCCTCGTGGCCGGTCTGGTCCAGCGCGTCCCGGAT
This sequence comes from Streptomyces sp. NPDC000404, assembly GCF_040300365.1. Taxonomy (NCBI): domain Bacteria; kingdom Bacillati; phylum Actinomycetota; class Actinomycetes; order Kitasatosporales; family Streptomycetaceae; genus Streptomyces; species Streptomyces sp. NPDC000404. Next base: position 65,507 of record NZ_JBEPDN010000003.1, read on the forward strand.
GACGCCGACCTGGCCGTCCATCATGCCGCTGGGCGCCACCACATGGGCGCCCGCGTCCGCTTGGACCTGCGCCATCTCGGCGTACCGCTCCAGCGTCGCGTCGTTGTCGACCCGCCCGGCGCCGTCCAGCACCCCACAGTGGCCGTGGTCGGTGAACTCGTCCAGGCACAGGTCCGACATGACCACCAGGTCGTCCCCGACCTCGGCGCGCACGTCCCGCAGCGCGACCTGGAGGATGCCGTCCGGGTCGGTGCCGACGGTGCCCGCCGCGTCCTTCTTCGCCTCCTCGGGCACGCCGAACAGCATGATCCCGGAGACACCCGCCTCCGCCGCCTCGACCGCCGCCTTACGGAGCGTGTCCCGGGTGTGCTGGACGACCCCGGGCATCGCCGAGATCGGCACCGGCTCCGAGATCCCCTCGCGGACGAACGCCGGGAGGATCAGATCGGCCGGGTGCAAACGGTGTTCGGCAACCATCCGCCGCATGGCGGGGGTGGTCCGCAGCCGCCGGGGCCGCGCGCCGGGGAAGGTTCCGTACTTCGTCATACCGTCCACGCTACGCCCGCCCCACCACTGCCTTTGCCGACGCGACGTCGGGCCGCGGCCGCCCCTCATGCAGCGCCCCGAACCACGGGCCCGCCCCCGCGGTCCCGCTCCTCGCGGCAGTCCCGGCAGAGCCCCGGCGCCCGCCCGCGGAAGGCCCGCTCACAGCCGTCACAGGTCTGGAACGGCGGTGGGCCGGCATCGGGAGGCTCACCCGCGCCGGACCCGGACACCACCGGAAGGGGCGGCGGCAACAGCTCCCGCAACCGATGCGCGAGCAGCCCGGCCGGATACGTCAGCTCCGCCGGAAGATCCGCGGTCAGGGCGCGGTGGACGGCTGCGGCGGTGGCGCCGTTGTCGAGCCAGGCAAGAACCGCCGGAACGAGCCGCCGCACCTCCCGCCCGGGCAGCGTGAGCCGGTCATCGGCCCGCCGCAGACCCACTAGGAGAGCGGTGGCGGCGGCGTGGCGCGCGCCGCCGGGACCGTGCCGCTCGCCGCCGGACGCCTCCGCTGCGGGGGACGGCACCTGCGGGGCGGGAGGCGCGGGCCGTACGGGGCGAGGCTCGGCCAGGGCGGGCGGCGAATGCTTCTCCTCCGGGGACTCCCCTACGCGGTCCGGCTCGCCGTCAGCGTCCCCTCCCAGGTCAGGCGCATGAAAGGCATACGTCCTCGTGACGAAGCGGCCACCCGGCACACGCTCCCGTACCCGCTCGACGTAACCGTGGGCCTCCAACTCCCGCAGGGCGAAGGCGATCCGGTCCCGCCCCTCGGGAAAGCGTTCCGCAAGGGTGCGGATGTCGACCGCCGCGCCCTCGGGCAGCGACAGAATGTGCGTGGCCACCCCGATCGCAACGAGCGACAACTCACGGTGCTGAGCGAGGTGATTGCCGATGATCGTGTACCGGTCGGGCTGGTGCGCCCTGATGTGAGTGACACCGGTGCGGGTGGTGGTTAGTCGAACACGGTGCTGCGGGCGCGCGGCGGCGCTAGTCTTCTGTTCAGCCATCGGGAAGGTCTTGCTTCCTTGTGGTCAGCCACCGGGAAGGTTCTAGCTTCCTCGGCGGTCAGGCCCTCGCACTGGGATGGCAGTCCCGGCGGGGGCCAACGCATTTCTACGGTTGTTGGCATGGGCGAGACTGCCCGCCCAACCTGCCCTCGCGCCAGCTGAGTTGATTCCGTTCACCCCCATGAGTGACGTACACGGGGTTTAGTTGGTTTTGGAAGGTTCTTTCCTAGAGTTCTTTGCTCTTTTGCCGCCGGTTGCACCGCCGCCCGGCCCACCGGGGCCCGGGTTTCCGGGCTCCGGTCCTACTCCCGCAGAAACGGCACCTTCACAGGTAAAGCTGCTGCTCACAGGCCCGGCCACACGTCCCGCCACGGAAAACGGCGGCCTGGCCGGCCGGGCAACTCGCCTCGTACGCACCGCGGTTCGCCTCGGTGCAGGACCGGACCGAACCGGGCGCGGAGTGAGCTGGCCTGCCCGCTGCGCAGCCGCTCCGTCACCGCGGGCCTTCCGGGGCCGGGCGGCCCTCAGTAGATTCGGCCGGGCATCTGATGATCACGGGGGGCGGTATGGACTGGGGCACGCTCGCAGGGGCGGTCAGTGGTGGGGCGTTGGCGATGGCGGGGACCGTGCTCGCCGATCGGTTGCGGCATCGGTACGAGGCCGATCGCGGGACCGGGGAGCGGCGACGGATCGTGTATCTGGAGTTCATCACGGCGGCGGAGGCGTGCCATACGCGGTTGCGGGCGCTCGCCAAGGATGCCAGCGCCGCCGATCGGGAGGCGGCCGGCCGGGCGGCGCTGAGCGAGGCGGGGATCTACGAGGCGCGGGAGCGGCTGTTTTTGGAGGCGACCACCGGGGTGGCCGGTGCCGGGCAGGCGATGTTCGAGCGGTTGCGGGCGCTGCAGCGCGCGGTGGCGGGCGGCGCGGGGACGGACTCGGCCGCCTTCCACGACGCCCACCACCCCTACATCGGCGCGGTGTGGGCCTACCGCGTCGCCGTACGCGAGGAGCTGGAGGGGCAGCCGCTCGCGCCCGCCGACTTCGGCTGGGGCCGGTGGGACGGTACGGACCGGTGCGCGCGGTGCCGGGAGGCGGCCGCGGCGGGGGCGTGAGCGGACGGGGCGCGGGACGGGCGGGTGCGCCGTGTGGGCGTTTCGGGCCCGCGTCGCCGGGCGGCGGGTGATGCTGGGGCGATGAACGACGTGACCGACGGTGTGCGTTCCCAGGCGTTCGATGCGGCTGCCGCCCACTATGCGGAGAGCCGGCCCTCCTACCCACCTGCGCTTCTCGACTTCGTGGCCGCGTGTCTGGGGCGTCCTTTGGCGGGCGCCCGCGTCGCCGATGTCGGGGCGGGCACCGGGATCGCGACCGCGCTGCTGCGGGAGCACGGCGCCGAGGTGATCGCGGTGGAGCCCGGGGCGGCGATGGCGGCGCAGCTGCGCCGGGCGCTTCCGGACGTACCGCTGGTTCGGGGCGACGGCAATGCGCTGCCGCTCGCCGACGCCTCCTGCGACCTCGTTACGTATGCGCAGTCCTGGCAGTGGACCGACACCGCGCGCTCCGTGCCGGAGGCGCGGCGGGTGGTGCGGGCGGGCGGGGCACTGGCGGTGTGGTGGAACACCACTGCCTTCGGCGTGCCGTGGTTGCGCGCGCAGCACGAGCGGATCGCACGCCACTGCGGGGTGGCGCCGCGGCCCGTGACCCGCCCGGACGACGCACAGGCGATCCGGCTGGCGGGCCTTACCGGGCTGCGCGTCGCCCGGCGGCTGCTCCCCTGGGGGCGGGCCGTCCCCCTGGGCACCCATCTCGCCAACGTCGGCAGCCGCTCGGCCCTCCTCGTCCTCGAACCGGCCGCGCGCCGCGCCTTCCTCGACGCGGAGCGCGAGCGGTTGCGTGCGGATTTCCCCGATGGGGTGGTGGAGGAGCGGTACGTGGTGGATGTGCTGGTGGCCGGGGAGCTGTGACGGCCGGGCCGTCGCCTCAGCCGGCCCGCCGGACGATGGCGCCGACCGCGCCCCCCGCGTCGAGCCGGGGGATGCGCTGCTGGGCGGCGTGCGCCGCGGCCCGGTAGCGGGGGTCGGGGCGGAGCGCGTACTCGCGCAGGCAGGCCTCGGTGAACTTGATGACGTGTTCGTCGCCGTGGTCGGCGGCGCGGCCGGCCTGGTCGGCGAGGGGCGGCAGGTCGGGGACCTCGTCGCGCCAGGCGTCGGTGCCCTCGCCGCGCCGGTCGGTGGTGAACGCGAGCAGGAACGCGGTGTGGATCTGCCACAGCCGGGCCAGCGTCGGTTCGTACAGCTCGTACGGGAGGTGGGGCAGGACGAGGCGGACGGCGGCGGGGGCGGTGACGCCGTGGATGAGGGGGACCGGCGGGACCTCGGGGTGGCCGAGGTAGACGTCGGTGAACTGGAGCGTCATGTCGCCGAGCAGGCGCGGCGCGTGCTCGGGGGCGAGGCGGCCCAGGCTCTCGTGGTAGCCGGGGTGGTCGGTGAGCGCGTCGAGGCGGCGCAGGACCGTGCCCGGGGTGAGGCCGCCGTCCTGCGGGTCGCGGGGGAGCGCGGCGACGGCGGACGGCAGGGTGTGGGCGCCGCGCAGGCGGGGCGTGCCGGGGAGTTCGGTGTAGCGGGCAGCCCAGTAGGCGAGGCCGCGGGCGAGTTCGGTGCGCTGGAGGCCGGTGGCGCCGGTGCCGGCCGCGTGCAGGCCGCGGACGGCGTGGGCGGTGCGGATCAGGCCGTGGGTCAGGCCCGCGAACAGGCCGGGGAGCAGCCGCGGCCACCAGCGGACGAGGACGTCGCGCCAGGGGGCGTCGGCGAGTTCCCGGGCGAAGAGGGCCTCCCAGTCGCCGGCCCGGTCGAAGGCGCCGAGGGCGGGGCGCCAGGACGACGGGTCGGCGGGGTCGAGGGGGAAGCGGGCGGCGGGCGGGGCGTGGTGGTCGAGGGCGCTGCGGTAGCGGCCGACCCAGCGGGCGACGTCGTCCTCGTGGCCGAGCGCGGCCAGCGCCTCGGCGCCCATCGGGCCGTGGGAGGCGAGGTCGACGCCCTGCCCGCGTTCGTAGCCGAGGTCGTCCATCCGCTCCAGGGCGTCGTTGAGGGCGTCGTGGTATCCGATCGACGGCATGGTCTCCCCGTTCTGGGTGGTGGGGTGCGCGTGGACGTTCCTATACGCTTCGGATCAGCGAACAGTTTGGATATCCGAAGCGTCTAGGATCGGAGTATGCCTCATACGCACGAGCCGGGGAAGAGCCCCCGGGTGCCGACCCCCGCGGAACTCGAAGTCATCGGCCTCGTCCCCCTGTTGGAGCCGTTCTTCCGAGTCGGGGCGGTGCGCGGCCAGATGCCGGAGAAGATGCGCGAGGCGATGGAGGCGAACGGGCTGACCGCCCGGCACGGCGCGGTGCTGCCGCAGCTGCTGTCCGGCGGCCCGCTGACCGTCGGCGAGATCGCCCGGCGGCTGCATGTCTCCCTGCCGACCGCCAGCGAACTGGTCGGCGCCCTCAACCGCGCCGGAATGGTCACCCGCACCGAGGACCCGGCCAACCGCCGCCGCATCCTCGTGTCCCTCGCCGACGCCTACCGCCCGCCCCTCGAAACGTTCGTCGCCCGCCGCTCCGAACCCCTCCTACGCGCCCTCGACGCCCTCACCCCCGAGGAGCGCGCCGGATTCCTGGCGGGGCTGACGGGGTGGGTGCGGGAGATCCGGGACAGCGATTAGGGGAGGCCGGGGGCCTGGCGACCCAACGGGAGCGGCGCCGGACCGGCGCATTAGTCACCTGTTAGTGGAACGTCACCTTGATCTTCGAAGCTGGCTGCCGTCCGGGAACGAGAGACGCGTCCCGGAGCGTGGATCCACACGCCGTCGAGCGTGCACGCAACGCATATGCACACGAGGAGAGAAGACATGCGCAAGTTCCAGCGCACCGCAGTCGTCGCCGCCGGTCTCCTGGCCCTGTCCGGCTTCGCCGCGGGAGCCGCGCAGGCCGCCGATCTCCAGACCATGGAAACGCAGGGCAACTACCAGACGGACTGCCACACCGACCAGACCCAGCAGGAACTGGACCGGGCGGTGGGGCACCACGTCACCATCGACCACTGCGAGGACGCCGGCCCCGGCAGCATGGTCATCTACTACTCCTGAGTCCGGTACGACCTTCTGCGTCCGGTACTGCTCCTGAGTCCGGCCGGACCAAGGAGACGAACGGCGAACGGCGGCTCCCCCGGGCGTGGGGGAGCCGCCCTCGTGCCGCGGGGAAGCCGCTCCCGGCGTTCGCGACTACACCCCCACATCCCTCCGCTGCACGTCCTCCAGGGACTCCCGCCGCACCAGCAGCCGGGCCTCGCCTTCGCGCACCGCGGCCACCGGGGGCCGTCCCACCAGGTTGTACCCGGAGGCCATCGACAGCTGGTACGCGCCGGCGACGGGCACGGCCAGCAGGTCGCCGGGGCGGATGTCGGCGGGCAGCGGAACGCCGTCGGCGAGGATGTCGCCCGCCTCGCAGTGCCGTCCGACGACGGTGGTGGGGCGTACGGCGGCGTCGGGGCGGCGGCCCACCAGGCGCGGCGCGTACCGCACCCCGTACAGCGCCGGGCGCGGGTTGTCGCTCATGCCGCCGTCGACGGCGACGAAGGTCCGGCCGCCGGTGTCCTTGACGGCGAGGACCCGGTAGAGCGCGACGCCCGCGGGCCCGGCGACGGCCCGGCCCGGCTCGATGAGCAGGCGGGGCACGGTCAGTCCGGCGACGGCGCAGCTCTCGACGAGTTCGGCGCGCAGCCGCCGGGCCAGCGTGGTGAGGTCGAGCGCCGGGTCGCCGGGGCGGTAGGCGATGCCGTGGCCGCCGCCCATGTCCAGCTCCGGCAGGGCCACGCCGTGCGCGTCGCGGACCCTGGCCATCAGCCCGACGACGCGGCGCAGCGCCGCGAGGTAGGGCCGGACGCCGGTGATCTGGGAGCCGATGTGGCAGTGCAGGCCGGTCAGTTCGAGCTGCGGCTGGCCGAGGATGCGGGCGATGGCGTGCTGGGCGGAGCCGTCGGTGAGGGAGAGGCCGAACTTCTGGCCGTCGGTTCCCGTACGGATCTTCTCGTGGCCGCCGGCGGAGACACCGGGGACGACCCGCACCATCACCTTCTGGCGTCCGTGAGGGCCGACGAGGGCGGCGAGGCGGGCGATCTCGGACGGGCTGTCGATGACGATCCGGCCGACGCCGAGCCGCAGCGCGCTGTCGAGGTCGCGGGGCGATTTGGCGTTGCCGTGCAGCAGGATGCGGCGCGGGTCGAAGCCGGCGGCGACGGCGAGTTCCAGCTCACCGGCCGAGCAGACGTCCAGGCCGAGCCCTTCCTCGTCGATCCAGCGGACCAGGGCGCGGCAGAGGAACGCCTTGGCGGCGTAGTGGACGTCGGCGTCGGGGAACGCGTCGCGGTAGGCGCGGCAGCGGGCCCGGACCTCCGCCTCGTCGAGGAGGTAGACGGGGGTGCCGAAGCGGCGGGCCGCCTCGGTGAGGGGGACGCCGCCGACGGCGAGGTCGCCGTCGGGCAGGCGGGTGGTGGAGGACGGCCAGACGGACAGATCGTCGGCGTCGGCGGGGAGGAGGGGGCGGACCGCGGTGGTCATGGCGGCGGCTCTCAGACGGTCCGGGCGGCGCGGCGGGCGGGCTGCGGCGGGACGCTCGCGCGGGCGCGCGGGAGGGCGCGGGGCGCGGTGAACGTCGGGTCGACGGTCAGCCGCGGGGCGCCCGACGGGGCGGCGAGGGCGCGCAGCGCGGCCTCGGACAGCCGGATCCAGGGCTGGGCCGCGCCGAGGGTGGCGGCCAGCCGGGCGGGGCTGGTGAAGCCGACGGCGGTCCGGGCGCCCAGCGGGGTGCGGAACAGGCGGAGCGCGGGCCCGGTTTCTCCCGGCCGGACGGGTACGCAGAGCAGTCCGGCCGGGGACGGTTCGTGCGGCTCGGCGTCGTCGTCGTACGAGTGCAGGCACATGCGTCGGTCCTCCGGGGAGTCGGGTGGCCCCGGACGCGGGGAGGTCGCCGGGGCGCATCGAACGTATCCCCGGGCGCGGCGCCCAACGTCCCTGTCCTGACGCGTCCTTGACGGCGGGCGGCCCGGCCCTTGCGGATCGCTGACGGGCCGGCGCGCGGGGGATCTCCGGGCGGCGGGGAAGCCGGTGTTAATACAGGTCGGGTACGGTGCGGGCCCGTCAAGAGCGGGTAAAGAACGATCAGGAAGTGTGGTGCAGCGGTGCAGGTGTTCGGACTCTCGGTTGTGGAAGTGCTGGTCGTGCTGGTGGCGCTGGCGGTCTTCTTCATACCGACGTATGTGGCGTTCTCCCGCAAGGTGGAGAACCGCTGGCTGGTGCTGGCGATCAACGTGGTGTTCGGCGGCACGGTCCTGGGCTGGGTGATCGCCCTCATCCTGGCGACGCGCAAGCCGGCCGCGCAGCAGCAGGCGGCGTGACGGTCTGACGGCGTGACCGCGTGCGCGGGCGCCGGCCCGCGCTCCGCACGCATCCCGGACCCGGCGGCCAACGGCCCTTTCCGGAGAGGCCTTTGACGGCGCGGAGACCGGAGCTGGGGGAACGGGCGCCGGGCGACGGGAACCGCATGACCCCCCAGGCGCGTGAGGAAACTGCGTACGGTGCGGCAGCCGTTGCGGACGCCGACCCGGTACGGTGCGCCCCCGCCCAGGGCGGACGGAACGACCAGGAAGTGTGAGGCAAGTGACCGATTATCTGCAGGCTCTGACGCCCGTCGTGGCCATCGTGCTCGCGGTGCTGGCGTTGGTGGTCTACCTGCTGCCGACGTATGTGGCCTTCCACCGCAAGTCGGAGAACCGCTGGCTGGTGCTGGCGATCAATGTGCTGCTCGGCGGCTCTCTGGTGGGCTGGGTGATCGCCCTCATCCTGGCGACGCGCAAGCCGGCCGTGCAGCAGCAGCCGGCGTGACGGTGTGACGGCGTGAGCGGGGCGCGGACCCCGGCCGGAGGCGCGTGACGGCTCCGCCCCGGGCCGCGTGACGGCTCCGCCCCGGGGCGTCCGCCCGGCGTGGTCCGCGCGGCCCGCCCGCGGGCGCCCGGCCGGTGGCGCGGGGCGCCGGGAATCATGACGGAACCCTGACAGCGTGACGGAACCCTGGCGGAAAGGCCCGGCGGAAGAACTGCGGCGGAGCGGCCCGCCCGCAGGATTCCGCGGAACGCGGAACAGATCCCGGGAACTCCCGGGAATTCCGGTGGACGCGGGCGTCGGCTGACTCGCGAGTCAGGAAATCCTCCGCCGTCCGTCCGCCGGCCGCAGATCCGTTTCCGCGCCCGATTCCCCGGCTGTTTCCGTCCGGTACATGCCCGGTTTGTGTGCCGTATGTCGATGCTTCGGTGCGGGGAATCGGAAATCCCGTCCCGGCCGGCGGAAAAACCGAAAAAAGCAGGAGCCCCACTCGCCGAAGTGGCGGAGCGGGGCTCCTTGGGTACTGCTCTTGAGAACTCCTACCAATGGCCGTTACCGGCCGACCCGGGCAACTTAGGCCGGGGTGACGTTCTCCGCCTGCGGGCCCTTCGGGCCCTGCGTGACGTCGAAGGTCACCTGCTGGTTCTCCTCCAGGGAGCGGAAACCAGAGGCGTTGATCGCGGAGTAGTGGACGAAGACATCCGGGCCGCCGCCGTCCTGGGCGATGAAGCCGAAGCCCTTTTCAGCGTTGAACCACTTGACGGTTCCGGTAGCCATAAGCCCTCCTTGGGCCAAAGGGTTGCCCTGCTCCAGAACCTGCAAACAAGTCTGAAAACGACAAAAGCCTGCGGGTTACATGCTCCGCAGGCTCTGTACTGCAAGGGAAACCAAACTGCAACTTGCGCTGAGCGTAGCATGGTGCGCTCGTGCGGTGGAAGAGCCAAAGATCACGTTTACCCGAAGGGGTCAGGGCCGCCCATCCGGCGCCCGGCGAGCCATATGCGCCCCCGCCGTGCCGGTTCCCGACCGACGGGTCTAGCCTCCGCATGTGGACAATTCAACCTTTGGAGACGCCCCCGCCGAAGCCGACGCCGAGGCCCGTCGCAGCCGGCCGCGGGTGGGCCACATCCAGTTCCTGAACTGCCTGCCCCTTTATTGGGGCCTCGCCCGTACGGGCACCCTGCTCGATCTGGAGCTGACCAAGGACACCCCGGAGAAGCTCAGCGAACAGCTGGTCCGGGGGGAGCTGGACATCGCGCCGGTCACCCTGGTCGAGTTCCTGCGCGCCGCCGACGACCTCGTGGCCTTCCCGGACCTCGCGGTCGGCTGCGACGGCCCGGTGATGTCCTGCGTGATCGTCTCGCAGAAGCCGCTGGAGCAGCTGGACGGCGCCCGCGTCGCCCTCGGGTCGACGTCGCGCACCTCGGTGCGGCTGGCGCAGCTGCTCCTCGCCGAGCGGATCGGCGTCAAGCCGGACTACTTCACCTGCCCGCCGGACCTGGGCCTGATGATGCAGGAGGCGGACGCCGCCGTCCTGATCGGGGACGCCGCGCTCCGCGCCAACCTCCACGACGGTCCCCGGCTCGGCCTCCAGGTCCACGACCTGGGGCAGATGTGGAAGGACTGGACGGGCCTGCCGTTCGTCTTCGCCGTCTGGGCCACCCGCCGCGACTACCTGGCGCGTGAGCCGGAGGTCGTGGAGAAGGTCCACGAGGCGTTCCTCGCCTCCCGGGACGTGTCGCTGGAGGAGGTCACCAAGGTCGCCGAGCAGGCCGCCCGCTGGGAGTCGTTCGACGAGACGGTGCTGGAGAAGTACTTCACGACGCTGGACTTCCGCTTCGGCCCCGACCAGTTGCGCGGCGTCACCGAGTTCGCCCGCCGGGTCGGCCCGACCACCGGCTTCCCCGCCGATGTGGCGGTGGACCTGCTGGGCCGCTGACCGCCCGGCCCGCCGGCGCGCGCCGCACCGCCGCGCGCCCCTGACATCACCGCGGCGCGCCCCTGACGCCCGCGGCACGCGACCCTGACGTCCGCCCGGCCGTCCGCGCCCGGCCCGCCTCCCGCCGCCGCCCCGGCGGGAGGCCCCCGGGCCGCCCGGAAGCGCTGGCGTAGGCTGGGCCGGTCCGTCAATACCCCTCCGAAAGGGACGCTCCGGTGACCGAGAACGCCGACCTCCAGTCCGTACTCGACCGCGCCGCCGAGGGCGGCCGCATCACGCCGGAGGAGGCGCTCGACCTCTACCGTTCCGCGCCGCTGCACGCCCTCGGCCGGGCCGCCGACGCCGTACGCCGCCGCCGCTACGCCGGCACCGAGCACATCGCGACGTACATCATCGAGCGGAACATCAACTACACCAACGTCTGCGTGACGGCCTGCAAGTTCTGCGCGTTCTACGCGGCGCCGAAGGACACGAAGAAGGGCTGGAGCCGCGACCTCGACGACATCCTGCGCCGCTGCGCGGAGACCGTCGAGCTGGGCGGCACCCAGATCATGTTCCAGGGCGGCCACCACCCGGACTACGGCGTCGAGTACTACGAGGAGCACTTCTCGGCGATCAAGAAGGCGTTCCCGCAGCTGGTCATCCACTCCCTGGGCGCCTCCGAGATCGAGCACATGGCCCGGATCTCCCAGGTGCCGGTCGAGGAGGCGATCCGCCGGATCCACGCCGCCGGCCTCGACTCGTTCGCCGGCGCCGGCGCCGAGCTGCTGCCCGAGCGGCCCCGTAAGGCCATCGCGCCGCTGAAGGAGTCCGGCGAGCGCTGGCTGGAGATCATGGAGATCGCCCACAACCTCGGCGTGGAGTCCACCTCCACCATGCTGATGGGCACCGGCGAGACCAACGCCGAGCGGATCGAGCACCTGCGGATGATCCGGGACGTCCAGGACCGTACGGGCGGCTTCCGCGCCTTCATCCCGTACACCTACCAGCCGGAGAACAACCACCTGAAGGGCCGGACGCAGGCGACGCTCTTCGAGTACCTGCGGATGATCGCCATCGCGCGGATCTTCCTCGACAACGTCGCGCACATCCAGGGCTCCTGGCTGACCACCGGCAAGGAGATCGGCCAGCTGTCGCTGCACTACGGCGCCGACGACCTCGGTTCGATCATGCTGGAGGAGAACGTCGTCTCCTCCGCCGGTGCCAAGCACCGCTCCAACCGCCAGGAGATCATCGACCTGATCCGCAAGGCCGGCCGCGTCCCCGCGCAGCGCGCCACCACCTACGAGCACCTCGCCGTGCACGACGACCCGGCGAACGACCCGGTCGACGAGCGCGTCATGTCGCACATCTCGTCCACGGCGATCGAGGGCGGCACGGCCCACCCCGAGCTGAAGCTCGTCGAGACCAACTGAGCCCGCGGTGCTGACGCTTCACGTCGCCGAGTCCTCCCCCGAGGCCGCGGTCCTGGTCGAGGGCGCGTCGCTCGCCGCCGTCGGCCCGTACGAGGAGCTGGCCGCCGCCCGCCCCGCCGCGCGGGTGCGGCGGTGGCCGGGCATCCTCACCCCGGGGCTGCTCAACCCCTACGGGCCCGAGCTGCTCGAAGGCGCCTACCACCCGGACCCGCGCGAGGCCGACGAGTTCGGCACCGAACCGATCACCGGGGAGCGGGCGCAGGCCCTCTTCCGCGCCGATCCGGCGCGGCGCGGCGCCAGTGCCCGGCGCGGGATCCAGCGGATGCTGGCGCACGGCACCGTCGCGATCGCCGGTGAGCTGCGGCACCGGGCCGTCGTGGACGCGGTGCGCCGGGCCCAGCTCGCGGTCGGGCAGCGCTCGGAGAACCTGCCGGGCCCGGCGTCCTTCTCGCCGTCCCCGCTGATCCTGCTGCCGCCGCTGACGGCGGGCGGGCCCGCCCGGTTCGCCGTGTTCGACGTGCCGGACCGGGCCGCCCTGGTCAGGCTCGGGGCCGCCACCTGCGTCGCCACGGTCGTCGGCGGCCGGCTGGTCCACCGCCGCCGCTGACCGCCGCGGCGCCCGGCCCGGCGCCCCTTCCGTCCCGATGCGTGCCCGGTGCCGGGGGCGGCCGGGCGACGGTGGACAATGGCCGGGTGACCCGAGCATCCCTGGACAAGCAGCCGCACGAAGTCGCCGCGATGTTCGACGACGTGGCGGCGCGCTACGACCTCACCAACGACGTGCTCTCCCTGGGCCAGGCCCGGCTGTGGCGCAAGGAGGTGGACCGGGCGGTCGCCGCCCGGCCCGCCGAGCGCATCCTCGACCTCGCCGCCGGCACCGGTACGTCCTCGCTGCCCTTCGCCCGCACCGGCGCCCACGTCGTGCCGTGCGACTTCTCCGTCGGCATGCTCCGCGAGGGCAAGAAGCGCCACCCGTGGCTGCCGTTCACCGCCGGTGACGGCACGAAGCTGCCCTTCGCGGACGAGGTGTTCGACGCCGTCACCATCTCCTTCGGCCTGCGCAACATCCAGGACACCGACGCCGCCCTCGCCGAGCTGTACCGCGTCACCAAGCCCGGCGGCCGCGTGGTGATCTGCGAGTTCAGCGAGCCGACGTGGGGCCCGTTCCGCACCGTCTACACCGAGTACCTGATGCGGGCGCTGCCGCCGGTCGCCCGCGCGGTCAGCAGCAACCCGGACGCGTACGTCTACCTCGCCGAGTCGATCCGCAGCTGGCCCAACCAGCCCGCGCTCGCCGCCCGACTCCAGGGCGTCGGCTGGTCGAAGGTGGCCTGGCGCAACCTCACCGGCGGCATCGTCGCCCTGCACCGCGGCATCCGACCCGCGCACTGACGCGGTGTGGCCGGGGCGGCGCACCGCCCCGGCCACGGCTCATCCCCGCCGCCTCACGGCGTCAGCCGGTAGCAGTACGCCGTGACGCCCTCGTCCCCCGGCTTCTTGTACGTCTCCGCCCGCCGCATGCCGAGCCGTTCGGCGACCGCGATCGACCGGGCGTTGCGGGAGTTGATCATTGCGACGACCTCGGGGACGCCGGCCGCCCGGACGTCCGCCAGCGCCGCGCGCGCCGCGGCCGTCGCATACCCCTTGCCCCAGTGCTCGCGCCCCAGCCGCCAGCCGATCTCGATCTCACCGGCCGGGCCCCACGACTGCGGCCACGGCTGGGCGCCGGCGAAGCCGAGGACCGTGCCGTCCGGGTCGAGCAGGGTGTAGAGGCAGTAGCCGCGTTCGGCGTGGTGGCGGCGCTGGCGGGCGGTCAGCTCGTCGTAGACGGAGAGTTCGTAGGGCTCACCGCCGAAGAACTCCATGACGTCGGGGTGGGCGAAGACGTGGTGCCAGTTCCAGGCGTCCTCCTCGGTGGGTACCCGCAGTTCGACGGCGGGGGGCGCGCCGTCCGTGCTCGTCTTCGTCATCGGCTGCATGGCCAACCCTTCAGGTTCTGATCACCAAGGCCCCCATAGACTGCCCATGCCCGGTGCCGTTCGGCACCCGGATATGCAGAAATCCAGATATCGACTTCCCTGGAGATCCCCCGTGACCGAGTCCGCGCCCGTGACCGAGTCCGCGCCCGCCGCCGAGCGGCGCTCAGAGCACAGCGCGGATGTGATCGTCGTCGGCGCCGGTCCGGCCGGCTCCGCGACCGCCTACCACCTCGCCCAGGCCGGGCTCGACGTCCTCCTCCTGGAGAAGACGGCGTTCCCCCGCGAGAAGGTCTGCGGCGACGGTCTGACGCCGCGCGCCGTCAAGCAGCTCGTCGCGATGGGCATCGACATCTCCGAGGAGGCGGGCTGGCTGCGCAACAAGGGCCTGCGGATCATCGGCGGCGGCTCCCGCCTCCAGCTCGACTGGCCCGACCTCGCCTCCTTCCCCGACTACGGCCTCGTCCGCAAGCGCGACGACTTCGACGAGCAGCTCGCCCGCCAGGCGCAGAAGGCCGGCGCCCGGCTGTACGAGCGCTGCAACGTCGGCGCCCCGATCGTCCACGAACTGACCGGCCGCATCACCGGCGTGCACGCCAAGCTCGGCGAGGAGAAGACGCCGGTCACCTTCCACGCCCCGCTGGTCGTCGCCGCGGACGGCAACTCCACCCGCCTCTCCGTCGCGATGGGCCTGCACCGCCGCGACGACCGCCCGATGGGCGTCGCGGTCCGCACGTACTTCACTTCGCCGCGCCACGACGACGACTACCTGGAGTCCTGGCTGGAGCTGTGGGACCGCCGCGGCGCCCAGGACCGGCTGCTGCCCGGCTACGGCTGGATCTTCGGCATGGGCGACGGCACCAGCAACGTCGGCCTCGGCATCCTCAACTCCTCCTCCGCCTTCAAGGAGCTGGACTGGCGCGAGATCCTCAAGGCGTGGTGCGCCTCCATGCCCGAGGAGTGGGGCTACACCCCCGAGAACATGACGACGACGATCCGCGGCGCGGCCCTGCCGATGGCCTTCAACCGCCAGCCGCACTACACCCGCGGCCTGCTGCTGGTCGGCGATGCGGGCGGGCTGGTCAACCCGTTCAACGGCGAGGGCATCGCGTACGCCATGGAGTCCGGCGCGCTGGCCGCCGAGGTCATCGTGCAGGCCCACGCCCGCGCCACCTACCTCCAGCGCGAACGCGCCCTGGAGCGCTACCCGAAGGTCCTCAAGGAGACCTACGGCGGCTACTACTCGATGGGCCGCGCGTTCGTGAAGCTCATCGGCAACCCGAAGGTCATGCAGATCGCCACCCAGCGCGGCCTGACCCACCCGCTGCTGATGCGCTTCACCCTCAAGATGCTCGCCAACCTCACCGACCCCACGGGCGGCGACGCGATGGACCGCATCATCAACGGGTTGAGCAAGGTGGCCCCGAAAGCTTGATGGTTCAACGCCGGGCCGCTCGTGGGAACGAGCGGCCCGGCTCCTGGTGTTCGGCCGTCACACGTTGACGATCTTCACCTTTGGCGAGCCGGGAAGCTCCTCGGCGGCCTTGCACAGCGCTGGGATGTGCGACCTGTCAGAAGTGACGAGTAGTACGGGGGGAGTGCAGAGCGCGGCCGTGGCGACGACCAGGGCGTCCACGAGGCACTCGTGTCCGTCAAGGCCCGAGGCGTCCAGCAGCTTTGTTGCGGCGTCCGTCACGGCGTCGTTGACCGGTTTCACATCGAATCGGGACAGCAGGAACTGGAGCCGCTTGGCGGCTTCCCCTGTTCGACGCACCTCCAAGGGTGTCAGCGCGGACAGCGCCACACGTCGGCCGCTCTGCTGAGCGACCTCGATGCGCGCGCATCCCCTCGTCACCGTCGACGTGCAGGGAAAGTCCTTGGGCGTCCAGGACGAGAGTGCCCTCGCTCTTCGCCTTGATCTTGAGGCGCTTGCTTACCACTCCTGCTCCGCCTGTCGCCGTGCTTCGGCGGAAACGGGGCCGAACGCCTTGCGGTCGGCGGCCACGACCTCGCGGAGCTTCTGCGCGGCGAGCCATTCCTCCAGGGCTTCGGCCACGACGGAGGAGAACCCGCTCTTGCCGGCGCGTTCCTCGACTTCCTTGATCAACGACTGGGCGAGCGACACGGATCTCTTGCCGGCCCGCTCGACGGCCTGGGGTGCCACGTGACTGCTCATACCTAAGACGTACCACCGGTGGTAGGAAGTTTCTCTTCCGATGGTCACCTCGGTGGAACCAAGCCCGCCCCGAAGGCGTGAACCACCGGGCGTCGCCCGGCACCCGCGTCACCTCACCGGGTACGCGTCACCCCGAGAGCGTCCTCTTCCGAGCAGGTCACGCATGGTCCGCACGGGGCGGGGGGAGTACGGAGGGGATTCATTCGCCCGTGGAGTGTGAGGTCATGAGTTGGACGCGATGATCAGGGATGCCGAGGGAGCGCGCGACGAGCTGCGGGCCGCGCTGCTGGGGGTCGGTGTCGTCCTGCCCACCCTGCGGCTCGACGCCGCGTCGGTCGCCGGCGAGGACCCCCGGCCGCTGGTGGAGCTGGGGCGCTGCGCCCCGGACGTGGCACGGCAGCTCGCCGCCGTCCTCCGCCGCTGCGCGATGCACAGCACGTACGAGCGGAACCGGCAGGGCGCGGGCAGCGCCCCGTGAACGCGGGCGCGGTGCCGGCGTGCCCGGCCGCGGCTCCGGGGGAGCGCCCGGTGAGCCGGGGCGCGGTGCGGGACGGCGCCCGGTGAGCCGGGCCGTCGCCGGGAACGCTCGGTGAGCCGGGCCGTCGCCCCCGGGAGCGCCCCGTGAGCCGGAACGTGGCGTCCGGGGACGGTCCGTCAGGGCCGCGCGGCCCCGCCCTCGGGGTGTCCGGCCGTGCCGCGCTCCCGGCGGCGGGTCAGCAGATATCCGCCGGCCGCGGTCGCCGCGAGGACGGCGCCGCCCGCCGCGAGCAGCGTGGCGGCGCTCCGGTCCCCGGCGGTGATCCGCGCCAGCTCCGCGAACCGGACCTCGGTCGTGGGGCGGTGCTGCGCCGCGCCGCCGCCACCGGCGGCCACCGGTCCGTGCGGGGCGCCGGGGCGTGAGGTGCCGGGGCGCGCCGTGCGCGGGCCCTCGGAGGCCGGGCCGTCCGGGCCCGGCTTCTTCGCGTGCGGGCCCTCGGGGCGCGGGAGTTCACGGTGCGGGCGGCCGGGCGCCGGGGCGTTCCCGGCGGGCGGACCGGACGGGGCGGTGTGCGGCGCGGCGGACGGGGCGGGGTCCGCGACGGTGGTCCGTACGGTGACGCTCCAGGGCGCGCTGTCCGGGCAGACGCCCTCGATCGCCCAGGCCGCCCGGGCGTCGGCCCGCGCGGCGGCGGCCTCGTCGATCGGCCCGAGACCCAGCGGCACCCGGGGAGCGGTCTGCGCCGTGCCCCGGTAGGTGCCGGTGGATCCCTGGCGCTCCAGGGTGACGGTGCCGTCCCGCAGCACCCGCCCCTCGCCGCTGATGTTCCGCGGCATCCGCTCCTCGTCGCGTACCGCGCAGGTCACCGCCAGGGTGACGGACCGGCCGCGGTGCACGGTCGCCGGGCTGACGGAGGCGGACGGCCCGTCGGCGGAGGCGGCCGCCAGGGATATGGCGGCGCCGGCGGCTATGGGCCGCGCGGGCGCGGCCGGGGCCGCCGGGGCGGTGAGGGCGACGGCGGCCGCGCCGAGCGCGGAGGCGGCCAGGGTGCGCGCGGCGCGGGACATGCGGGTCCTCCTGGGACGGCGTCGGGGAGCGCCCGGTCGGGCGCCCGGGCCCCGCACACCATCGGTGCGCCGGGCCCGCTTCCGTAGCCATGTCAGCCGAGGTGCGTCCGGTGCGCACGCGGAGCGGTGCGGGGGAGGGGCGCCGGTGGGCCGAACGGGCGGCGCGCCGCCGACGCCGCATCACCTGATGCGGCGGAACACGGCCGGAATCCGGCGGCCCGTACGAGGGGAGGGCGCCGTACGAGCGGGGACGCCGGCCGCCGAACGCCGAAGGGCCGCCCCTCCCGAGCGGTGGGAGGAGCGGCCCGAAAAGGCGCGCTACGGAGCGGCCGGCCCGTCAGGAAGGGCGACGGGGGCGCACCGGCGGGAGGGGATGCCGGTGCGGGTCGCGGACGGGGCGTGCTCCGTTGCGGGTGCCGGTCTCAGAGGACGCGGACGGCGCCGGTCGGCATGTCGTAGCTGAGCGGGCGCTCGACCACGCCGGTGCTGGAGTTCTGCGCGCCGATGAAGTTGCCGTTACCGACGTAGACGCCCACGTGGTAGGCGCTGCCCGCGCCGCCCCAGTAGAGGATGTCGCCGACCTGGAGGTTGCTCAGGCCGACCTGGGTACCGGCGGTCGACTGCGACTGCGAGACGCGCGGCAGCTCGATGCCGATCTGCCGGAACGCGGCCTGGGTGAGGCCGGAGCAGTCGTACGCGGAGGGGCCGGTGGCGCCCATGACGTACGCCTTGCCGACCTGGGCGCGGAGGAAGGAGAGCAGCGTGGCGGTGGAGCCGGTGGCGCCGGTGGACGGCGTGGAGGCGTCGGAGCCGGAGTCCGCGGAGCCGCCGCCCGTCAGGTCGGTGCGGTCGGCGGAGCGGGAGGCCCGCGTCTCCAGGGCCTCGGCGGCCTTCTTCTTGGCCTCGGCCGCCTTCTTCTTGGCCTCGGCGGCCTTCTGCTCGGCCTCGGCCTTGTCCTTCTTCGCGGCCTTGGCGGCGGTGGACGCCGCCTTGTCCTGCGCGGCCTGACGCTCGTACACCTCGGCGACCTGCTGGGTCGCGTCGGCGCTCTCGGCGAGGTCGACGGTGAGCGCCGTCGTGATGGTCGGCAGCTCCTGCGTCTCGGCCACCGGCTTGTCGGCGGCGTTGGCCGGAACGGCGGCGCCGGTCACCGCGAGGGTGAGGAAGCCACCGGTCACGCCCGCACGCAGGGCCCGCGAGGACGCGGAACGGCGGGGCTTCCGGTGGCTGGGTATGAGTGCGTTCGGGGACATGGCACCACGGCTATCAAGAGTCACAGGTTGCTGCCAACAAAGGTGGCCTGCGCCACACTTGACGCGTTCATGGTGAACAAAGCGGACTTATCGCCGCGCGCAAGATCGCTCGAACGGTGTCCGAAAATCGCGATCATGCACCTACGCACGGCTTTTACGGCCGATCCGGGCGCGCCAGGGCGCCTATCACCTCTGCGGGCGCCACGCCAAGGCTTCCCGGCAGTCAAGGAGTTATGGCGCGAAAGCGCGTGGGATAGGTCACTCGTGAGTGCCCGTTATGTTCCCGTGATCCGCCCGCGCGCCCGGCGCTCGTGAAGGCGTGCACGCGCGAGTGATCACGGGAGCTTCACGGGGTGTCCACGTCACCGGCCGGACGCCCTATAGCAGTTGGCCGCGTCCAGCGCCAATTTGCTTGTGCGGCCCATGTCTTGATAGTGACGCAGCCGCTTTGACCAGCGGTAACCCGTATGAATGTCACCTCTCGTGATCACTCGCACGCTTCACGTGCGTAGATCACCGCTCATCCGACTTCATGATCCTTCGTCAGGTGGTGGAGATCACAAAGGCGTTGGCGTACCCCGTGTCGCAGATCACAGGAGGACGGGCATAGGATGCAGGCGGTCCGGGCTTGTGAACTGCCTCACATGCGCACGATCTCTGTGGGGCGAGCCCGGGCGGACCGCCATCCAGTCATCGTCGACTGAAGGGAGCGAGGACGGTGAACGCCTATGCGCCCATCCTCGTACTGGGAGCCCTCGGGGCAGGCTTTGCGATCTTCTCCGTCGTGATGGCCACGCTCGTGGGACCCAGGCGCTACAACCGGGCCAAGCTCGAAGCGTACGAATGCGGGATCGAGCCGACTCCGCAGCCGGCCGGCGGCGGTCGCTTCCCGATCAAGTACTACCTGACGGCGATGCTCTTCATCGTCTTCGACATCGAGATCGTCTTCCTCTACCCCTGGGCCGTCACCTTCGACGCCCTGGGGCTGTTCGGGCTCGTCGAGATGCTCCTCTTCGCGCTCACCGTCTTCGTCGCCTACGCCTATGTGTGGCGTCGCGGCGGCCTGGAATGGGACTAGGGGTCACCCATGGGACTTGAAGAGAAGCTGCCCAGCGGCTTTCTGCTGACCACCGTCGAACAGGCCGCGGGCTGGGTACGCAAATCCTCCGTCTTCCCCGCCACCTTCGGGCTCGCCTGCTGCGCCATCGAGATGATGACGACCGGCGCCGGCCGCTACGACCTGGCCCGCTTCGGCATGGAGGTCTTCCGCGGCTCCCCGCGCCAGGCCGATCTGATGATCGTGGCCGGGCGGGTCAGCCAGAAGATGGCGCCGGTGCTGCGGCAGGTCTACGACCAGATGCCGAACCCGAAGTGGGTGATCTCCATGGGGGTTTGCGCATCGTCGGGCGGGATGTTCAACAACTACGCCATCGTTCAGGGTGTCGACCACATCGTCCCCGTTGACATCTATTTGCCGGGATGCCCGCCGCGCCCCGAGATGCTGATGGATTCCATCCTCAAGCTCCACCAGAAGATCCAGGAGTCCAAGCTCGGCGTCAATCAGCGGCAGGCGGCCCGCGAGGCGGAGGAAGCCGCGCTCCAGGCACTCCCGACGATCGAGATGAAGGGACTGCTGCGGTGAGCGAGCAGGACGACCCCAACGCACCCGGCCAGAACGTCCCGGCCCAGCGCGACGACACCGGCGACCTCATCGCCACCCGCCGCGGCATGTTCGGCGCCGCGAACGGCGGCGACACCTCCGGCTACGGCGGCCTCGTGCGCACCGTACGGCTGCCCGGCGCGAGCGCCCGGCCCTACGGCGGCTGGTTCGACGAGGTCGCCGACGAGCTGGAGGGCGCCCTGGAGGAACAGGGCCTGGTCCCCGAGAACGTCATCGACAAGACCGTCGTCGACCGCGACGAGCTGACCTTCCACATCGAGCGGGAATACCTCCCGGCCGTCGCCCGCACCCTCCGCGACGACCCCGCGCTCCGCTTCGAACTGTGCACCGGCGTCAGCGCCGTCCACTTCCCCGACGACAAGGGCCGCGAGCTGCACGCCGTCTACCACCTGCGCTCGCTCACCCACAACCGGCTGATCCGGGTGGAGGTCTCGGTCCCCGACGCCGACCCGCACCTCCCGTCGGTCGTCGACGTCTACCCGACCAACGACTGGCACGAGCGCGAGGCGTACGACTTCTTCGGCCTCATCTTCGACGGCCACCCGGCGCTCACCCGGATCATGATGCCCGACGACTGGCAGGGCTTCCCGCAGCGCAAGGACTACCCGCTCGGCGGCATCCCCGTCGAGTACAAGGGCGCCCAGATCCCGGCTCCCGACCAGCGGAGGTCGTACAGCTGATGACTCCTTCCCCTTCCCCCGCAGAAGCGTCCGCCGCCCCCGGGCCGCGCGAGACGACCGAGGGCGCCGTCTACACCGTCACCGGCGGCGACTGGGACGAGATCGCGGCGGCCGCCGCGAAGTCCGACGACGAACGCCTCATCGTCAACATGGGCCCCCAGCACCCCTCCACGCACGGCGTGCTGCGGCTCATCCTGGAGATCGACGGCGAGACCGTCACCGAGGCCCGCTGCGGCATCGGCTACCTCCACACCGGCATCGAGAAGAACCTCGAATACCGGACCTGGACCCAGGGCACGACGTTCGTCACGCGCATGGACTACCTGACGCCGTTCTTCAACGAGACGGCGTACTGCCTGGCGGTGGAGAAACTCCTCGGCATCACCGACCAGATCCCCGACCGGGCCACCGTCATCCGCGTCATGCTGATGGAGCTGAACCGCCTCTCCTCCCACCTCGTGGCCATCGCCACCGGCGGCATGGAGCTGGGCGCCACCACCATCATGATCTACGGCTTCCGCGACCGGGAACTCGTCCTCGACCTCTACGAGCTGATCACCGGCCTGCGGATGAACCACGCGTACATCCGCCCCGGCGGCCTCGCCCAGGACCTCCCGCCCGGCGCCGTCGACCAGGTCCGCGAGTTCGTCAAGAAGATGCGGAAGAACCTCCCCGAGTACGACAAGCTCGCCAGCGGCAACCCGGTGTTCAAGGGCCGCATGGAGGGCATCGGCTACCTCGATCTGGCCGGCTGCCTCGCCACCGGCGCCACCGGCCCCATCCTCCGCGCCGCCGGCCTCCCGCACGACCTGCGCAAGACCCAGCCGTACTGCGGCTACGAGACCTACGACTTCGAGGTGCCGACCGCCGACACCTGCGACGCCTACGGCCGCTTCCTGATCCGGCTGGAGGAGATGCGCCAGTCGCTGCGGATCGTCGAGCAGTGCCTGGACCGGCTGGAGCCCGGACCGGTGATGGTCGCCGACAAGAAGATCGCCTGGCCCGCGCAGCTCGCCCTCGGACCGGACGGCCTCGGCAACAGCCTCGACCACATCAAGAAGATCATGGGCACCTCGATGGAAGCCCTCATCCACCACTTCAAGCTGGTCACCGAGGGCTTCCGGGTCCCCCCGGGCCAGGCGTACACCGCCGTGGAGTCCCCCAAGGGCGAACTGGGCGTGCACGCCGTCAGCGACGGCGGCACCCGCCCCTACCGCGTGCACTTCCGCGATCCGTCCTTCACCAACCTGCAGGCCATGGCGGCCATGTGCGAAGGCGGCCAGGTCGCCGACGTCATCGTCGCCGTCGCATCCATCGACCCCGTGATGGGAGGCGTCGACCGGTGACCGAGAACACTGCGACGAGCCTGGGCATGCCCTCGCTCCCCGCCCCCGACTACCCGGACGACGTCCGCGCCCGGCTGGAGGCCGACGCCGCCGAGGTGATCGCCCGCTACCCCGGCTCCCGCTCCGCGCTGCTGCCGCTGCTCCACCTCGTCCAGGCCGAGGAAGGGCACATCACCCGCACCGGCATCCGCTTCTGCGCCGACCGCCTCGGCCTGACCACCGCCGAGGTCACCGCCGTCGCCACCTTCTACTCCATGTACCGGCGCACGGACGGCGGCGACTACCAGGTCGGCGTCTGCACCAACACGCTCTGCGCGGTGATGGGCGGCGACGCCATCTTCGAGCAGCTCCAGGAACACCTCGGCATCGGCAACGGCGAGACCACCGAGGACGGCGCCGTCACCCTCGAACACATCGAGTGCAACGCCGCCTGCGACTACGCGCCCGTCGTGATGGTGAACTGGGAGTTCTTCGACAACCAGACCCCGCAGTCCGCCAAGCGCCTCGTCGACGACCTGCGCGCCGGACGCACCGTCGAACCCACCCGCGGCGCCCCGCTGTGCACCTTCAAGGAGACCTCCCGGATCCTCGCCGGCTTCCCCGACGCGCGCCCCGGCGCCGTCGAGGCCACCGGCGGCGCCGGACACGCCTCCCTCGTCGGCCTCCGCCTCGCGAAGGGCGAGGCCGCACCGGGCCGCGGCGCCGACCACGTCATCGCCCCGCGCGCCACCGCCGAACCCCCGCCGGGCGAACCGCCGTCGGGCGACCCGGGCGAGCAGGCCTCCCCGGTGCACCCCAGCTCCCACGACGCGCCCCGGAAGACCTCGGCCTCCGACGAGCAGCACCCGGCCGGGCCCGAAGCCGAGGAGGGGAAGTGATGACGGTGGCAGCCGAGGTCGACGAAACCAGCCCGCAGAAACTCCTCGCGCCGGTGCTCTCCGCCTTCTGGGACCAGCCCGGCTCCTGGACCCTGGACACCTACCGCCGCCACGACGGCTACGAAGGCCTCCGCAAGGCCCTCGCCATGGCCCCCGACGACGTCATCGCGTACGTCAAGGACGCCGGGCTGCGCGGACGCGGCGGCGCCGGCTTCCCCACCGGCATGAAATGGCAGTTCATCCCGCAGGGCGACGGCAAACCGCACTACCTCGTCGTCAACGCCGACGAATCCGAGCCCGGCACCTGCAAGGACATCCCCCTCCTCTTCGCCAACCCGCACTCCCTCATCGAGGGCATCGTGATCGCCTGCCACGCGATCCGCTCGGACCGCGCCTTCATCTATCTGCGCGGCGAGGTCGTCCCCGTCCTGCGCCGGCTGCACGAGGCGGTGCGCGAGGCGTACGCGGCGGGCTTCCTCGGGAAGAACATCCTCGGCTCCGGCCTCGACCTGGACGTCACCGTGCACGCCGGCGCCGGCGCGTACATCTGCGGTGAGGAGACCGCGCTGCTCGACTCGCTGGAGGGCCGCCGCGGACAGCCCCGGCTGCGCCCGCCCTTCCCCGCGGTGGAAGGCCTCTACGCCTGCCCCACCGTGGTGAACAACGTCGAGTCCATCGCGTCGGTTCCCGCCATCCTGCACCGCGGCAAGGACTGGTTCCGCTCCATGGGCAGCGAGAAGTCGCCCGGCTTCACGCTCTACTCCCTCAGCGGCCACGTCGCGAGCCCCGGCCAGTACGAGGCGCCGCTCGGCATCACGCTGCGTCAGCTCCTCGACATGAGCGGCGGGATGCGCCCGGGCCACCGCCTGAAGTTCTGGACCCCGGGCGGCTCCTCCACCCCGATGTTCACCGAGGAACACCTCGACGTCCCCCTCGACTACGAGGGCGTCGGCGCCGCCGGATCGATGCTCGGCACCAAGGCCCTCCAGTGCTTCGACGAGACCACCTGCGTGGTCCGCGCCGTCACCCGCTGGACGGAGTTCTACGCCCACGAGTCCTGCGGCAAGTGCACCCCCTGCCGCGAGGGCACCTACTGGCTCGTCCAGCTGCTCCGCGACATCGAGGCGGGCAAGGGCCGCCCCGGCGACCTCGACAAGCTGAACGACATCGCCGACAACATCAACGGCAAGTCGTTCTGCGCCCTCGGCGACGGCGCCGCCTCGCCGATCTTCTCCTCCCTCAAGTACTTCCGCGAGGAGTACGAGCAGCACCTGAACGGCAGGGGCTGCCCCTTCGATCCCGCCAGGTCGACCGCCTGGGCCGACAACGACGCTCACCTGGGGGTGAACGCATGACCGTCACCACGAACGCCCCCCACGACGGGGGCGGCGAGGCGGCGAAGCCGCCCGAGGACCTCGTCACGCTGACGATCGACGGCGTGCAGCTCTCCGTCCCCAAGGGGACCCTGGTCATCCGCGCCGCCGAACTCCTCGGCATCGAGATCCCGCGCTTCTGTGACCACCCGCTGCTCGACCCGGCGGGCGCCTGCCGCCAGTGCATCGTCGAGGTCGAGGGCCAGCGCAAGCCGATGGCCTCCTGCACCATCACCTGCACCGAGGGCATGGTCGTCAAGACGCAGCTGACCTCGCCGGTCGCCGAGAAGGCCCAGCGCGGCGTCATGGAGCTGCTGCTCATCAACCACCCGCTGGACTGCCCGGTCTGCGACAAGGGCGGCGAGTGCCCGCTGCAGAACCAGGCGATGCAGGTCGGCGACCCGGAGAGCCGCTTCGAGGGCCGCAAGCGGACGTACGAGAAGCCCGTCGCCATCTCCACGCAGGTCCTGCTCGACCGGGAACGCTGCGTGCTGTGCGCCCGCTGCACCCGCTTCAGCAACCAGATCGCCGGCGACCCGATGATCGAGCTGATCGACCGCGGCGCCCTCCAGCAGGTCGGCACCGGCGACGGCGACCCGTTCGTCTCCTACTTCTCCGGCAACACCATCCAGATCTGCCCGGTCGGCGCCCTCACCTCCGCCGCCTACCGCTTCCGCTCCCGCCCCTTCGACCTGGTGTCGTCGCCGAGCGTCTGCGAGCACTGCGCCGGGGGCTGCGCCACCCGCACCGACCACCGCCGCGGCAAGGTCATGCGCCGGCTGGCCGCCGACGACCCCGAGGTCAACGAGGAGTGGATCTGCGACAAGGGCCGCTTCGCCTTCCGCTACGCGCAGCAGCGCGACCGGCTGGAGAGCCCCTTCGTCCGCAACGCCGACACCGGTGAGCTGGAGCCGGCGAGCTGGCCGGAGGCGCTGGCCGCCGCCGCCCGCGGACTCGCCGCGGCCCATGGCCGCACCGGCGTGCTGACCGGCGGCCGCCTCACCGTCGAGGACGCCTACGCCTACGCCAAGTTCGCCCGGACCGTCCTCGGCACCCACGACGTCGACTTCCGGGCCCGCCCGCACAGCGCCGAGGAGGCCGACTTCCTCGCCGCTCGCGTCGCGGGGCGCGGCCTGGACCTCGACGGCAGCGGCGTCACGTACACCGCGCTGGAGCAGGCGCCCGCCGTCCTCCTCGCCGGGATCGAGGCGGAGGAGGAGGCGCCCGGCGTCTTCCTGAGGCTGCGCAAGGCCAACCGCAAACGCGGCGGGCGCACCTACGGCCTCGCCCCGTACGCCACCCGCGGGCTGATCAAGACCGGCGGGACGCTGCTGCCCGCCGCCCCCGGCACCGAGACCGAATGGCTGGACGCGCTCGCCGGCGGCGTCGGCCTCGACGGCGACGGGCGGGAGGCGGCCGAGGCGCTGCGGGCCGCGGGCGCCGTCCTCGTCGTCGGCGAACGCCTGGCCACCGTGCCCGGCGCCCTGACCGCCGCGATCCGGCTGGCCACCGCCACCGGCGCCCGCCTGGTGTGGATCCCGCGGCGCGCCGGGGAGCGCGGCGCCGTCGAGGCGGGCGCCCTGCCCGGGCTGCTGCCCGGCGGCCGCCCCGCCACCGACCCGCGGGCCCGCGAGGAGACCGCCGCGATCTGGGGCGTCGACGAGCTGCCGGCCGGCCACGGCCGCGCCACCGGCGAGATCGTCGAGGCCGCCGCCGCCGGCGAGCTGGGCGCCCTGCTCGTCGGCGGCGTCGAGATCGCCGACCTGCCGGACCCGGCCCGCGCCACCGCCGCCCTCGACGCCGTCGGCTTCCTGGTCAGCCTGGAGCTGCGGCCGTCCGCCGTCACCGACCGCGCCGACGTCGTCCTCCCCGTGGCCGCCGTCGTCGAGAAGCCCGGCACCTTCCTCAACTGGGAGGGCCGGGCCCGGATGTTCGAGGCGGCGCTCAAACCGGACCAGATGACCCGGCGCCACCTCCAGGCCGACGCCCGGGTCCTGCACATGCTCGCCGATGCCCTCGGCACGCCGCTGGGGCTGCCCGATGTGCACGCCGTCCGCCGGGAGCTGGACCGCTTCGGCGGGCGCCGCGGCCCGTACGCCGCCGACCCGCTGGCGACCGGCCGCCCGGTGCCGCGCCCCGAGCCGGGCGAGGCGGTGCTCGCCGGGCACCGTCTCCTGCTCGACCAGGGCAAACTCCAGGACGGCGACGAGGCGCTGACCGGCACCCGCCATCCGGCCGAGGCGCGGCTCTCCGCCGCCACCGCCCGGGAGACCGGCGTCGCCGACGGCGAACTGCTGGCCGTCACCGGCCCATCGGGCACCGTCGAACTGCCGCTGCACATCACGCCGATGCCCGACCGGGTCGTCTGGCTGCCGCTGAACTCCACCGGTGGCGGCGTGGCGGCCGACACCGGCGCGCGCCCCGGTGAACTGGTCACGATCGCCGCCGTCCCCGGTACCCCGGCGACGGCCGAGGAGGTGGACGCATGATGCCGCAACTCGCCCTCGGCAGCACGGCGCTGGCCCAGGAAGACCTGTCGATGTTCGGCCGCGACCCGTGGTGGCTGATCCTCCTCAAGGCGGTCTTCTGCTTCGCCTTCCTGATGCTGACCGTGCTGTTCTCCATCGTCTGGGAGCGCAAGGTCGTCGCCTGGATGCAGCTGCGCATCGGCCCCAACCGCCACGGTCCGTGGGGCATGCTCCAGTCCCTCGCCGACGGCATCAAGCTGATGCTCAAGGAGGATCTGGTCGTCAAGCGCGCCGACAAGGCGGTCTACGTCCTCGCGCCCGTGGTCGCCGCGATCCCCGCCTTCATGGCCATCGCGGTGATCCCCTTCGGCCCCGCGGGCAACGAGATCTCGATCTTCGGCCACCGCACCCCGATGCAGCTGACCGACCTGCCGATCGGCATCCTCTACATCCTCGCCACCGCCTCGGTCGGCATCTACGGCATCGTCCTCGCCGGCTGGTCGTCCGGCTCGACGTATCCGCTGCTCGGCGGGCTCCGCTCGTGCGCGCAGATGATCTCGTACGAGATCGCGATGGGCATGTCGTTCGCGGCGGTCTTCCTCTACTCCGGCTCGATGTCGACGTCGACGATCGTGGAGGCGCAGCAGAGCCGCTGGTACGTGCTGCTGCTGCCGGTCTCCTTCATCATCTACATCGTCGCGATGGTCGGCGAGACCAACCGCGCGCCGTTCGACATGCCGGAGTCCGAGGGCGACCTCGTCGGCGGCTTCAACACCGAGTACTCGTCCATCAAGTTCGCGATGTTCATGCTCGCCGAGTACATCAACATGGTCACCGTCTCCGCCGTGGCCATCACCCTCTTCCTCGGCGGCTGGCGCGCCCCGTGGCCGATCTCCACGTTCTGGGAGGGCGCCAACCACGGCTGGTGGCCGCTGCTGTGGTTCACCCTCAAGGTGCAGCTGCTGCTGTTCTTCTTCATCTGGCTGCGCGGCACGCTGCCCCGGGTCCGCTACGACCAGTTCATGAAGCTGGGCTGGAAGGTCCTCATCCCGGTCTCGCTGCTGTGGCTGATGCTCGTCGCCACCGTCCGCGCCCTGAAGAACGAGGGCCACGACTTCCAGCAGATCGTCCTGTACGTCGCCGGAGCCGCGGTCGCCCTGCTGCTGATCTCCCTGGTCGCCGACTTCTTCCGGCGCGGCGCCGAGCCGGACGGCAAGGAGCCGGACGGCGCGGAGGACGGCGCCTTCGACCCGATGGCGGGCGGTTTCCCCGTCCCGCCGCTGCCCGGACAGGAGGTGCCGCCGGTGCCGCGCCGACGGCCGCGCCATGAGCGCGAGTTGATTGTCAGTGGTCGGGTGGACACTGTCAGTGACGTTGAGGGAGCGGACGGAAAGGGGGGCGACGGTGCCTGAGTTCCAGAATCCTGTGGCCGGCTTCGGCGTGACCTTCAAGGCCATGTTCAAGAAGCGGCTGACCGAGCAGTACCCGGAGGAGAAGAAGCCGACGGCGCCCCGCTTCCACGGCCGCCATCAGCTCAACCGCCACCCGGACGGCCTGGAGAAGTGCATCGGCTGCGAGCTGTGCGCCTGGGCCTGCCCCGCCGACGCCATCTACGTCGAGGGCGCCGACAACACCGACGAGGAGCGCTACTCCCCGGGTGAGCGCTACGGCCGCGTCTATCAGATCAACTACCTGCGCTGCATCCTGTGCGGCCTGTGCGTGGAGGCGTGCCCGACCCGCGCGCTGACCATGACGAATGAGTACGAGCTGGCCGACAGGTCCCGCGAATCGCTCATCTACACCAAGGAGGAGCTGCTCGCGGGCCTGGAGGACACCATGGTCGACACCCCGCACGCGATCTTCCCCGGCATGACGGAGAAGGACTACTACAGGGGCCTCGTCACCGAGGCCGCCCCCGGCACGGTCCGTCAGACCGCCCACAGCAAGGGCGAGATGCCGCAGGAAGCGGCCCACACCACCGGGGAGAACGAACCGGCCGCCCCGGAGGTGATCGAACGATGAACTCCCTCGCCGCCGCGGCCTCCACCGGCGAGGCCGTGCAATTCTGGATCCTGGGCACCGTCGCCGTCGTCGGCGCGCTCTGCACGATCTTGATGAAGCGCGCCGTCCACAGCGCCCTCTCGCTCGCCGGCACCATGATCGTCCTGGCGGTGTTCTACCTCGCCAACGGCGCCTACTTCCTCGGCGTCGTCCAGATCGTCGTCTACACCGGCGCGATCATGATGCTCTTCCTCTTCGTCGTGATGCTCGTCGGTGTCACCGCCGCCGACTCGCTCAAGGAGACGCTCAAGGGCCAGCGCTGGCTCGCCGCCGCGCTGGGGCTCGGCTTCGGCATCCTCCTGATCGCCGGCATCGGCAACGCCTCCCTGAAGGAGTTCAACGGCCTCGGCGACGCCAACGCCGGCGGGAACATCCAGGGGCTGGCCGCCCTGATCTTCACCAAGTACGTCTTCGCCTTCGAGGTCACCGGCGCCCTGCTCATCACCGCGGCCGTCGGCGCGATGGTCCTCACCCACCGCGAGCGCACCGAGCGCACGCCGTCCCAGCGGGAGCAGTCGCTGGCCCGTATCCGCGAGGGCAAGCAGGTCACGCCGCTGCCGGCCCCCGGTGTCTATGCCCGCCACAACGCCGTCGACATCCCGGGCCTGCTGCCCGACGGCACCCCGTCCGAGCTGACCGTCAATCCGACGCTCCGCGAGCGCGGGCAGATCCGTGACGTCTCCCAGGAATCCCTCGCCGAGCTGAAGGCCCTGGAACAGCGGTCGCAGGAGTGGCTCGGCCGCGGCGGCTCCGAGCCCCCGGCCGCCCCGGCCACCACACCGGCGGCACCGAAGGAGGAAGCCGGAAAATGAACCCGGTCCACTACCTCTACCTCGCCGCCCTGCTGTTCACCATCGGCGCGGCCGGCGTGCTGATCAGGCGGAACGCCATCGTGGTGTTCATGTGCATCGAGCTGATGCTCAACGCCTGCAACCTCGCCTTCGTCACCTTCTCCCGCCTGCACGGCAATCTCGACGGCCAGATCATCGCCTTCTTCACGATGGTCGTCGCCGCAGCCGAGGTCGTCGTCGGGCTGGCGATCATCGTGACGATCTTCCGCACCCGTCATACGGCCTCGGTCGACGACGCCAGCCTGATGAAGCTGTAAGGGGTCGCACAAAGTGGAGAACTTGATCGCGCTGCTCATCGCGGCACCGCTGGTCGGTGCGGCCCTGCTGCTGTGCGGCGGAAAACGCCTCGACCGCGCCGGCCACTGGATCGGCACGCTTCTCGCGGTCGCCTCGTTCGCCGTCGCCGCCGTCCTCTTCACCGGCATGCTCGGCAAGGCGGCCGATGACCGCGCCCTGCACCAGCACCTGTTCACCTGGATCCCGGTCGGCGGATTCCGCGCCGATGTCGCCTTCCAGCTCGACCAGTTGTCGATGACCTTCGTCCTGCTGATCACCGGGGTCGGTTCGCTGATCCACCTCTACTCGGTCGGCTACATGGCGCACGACGAACGGCGCCGCCGCTTCTTCGGCTATCTCAATCTCTTCCTCGCGGCGATGCTGCTGCTCGTCCTCGCCGACAACTACCTGTTGCTCTACGTCGGCTGGGAGGGCGTCGGCCTCGCCTCGTACCTCCTCATCGGCTTCTGGCAGCACAAGCCCAGCGCGGCCACCGCCGCCAAGAAGGCCTTCATCGTCAACCGCGTCGGCGACGTCGGCCTCTCCATCGCGATCATGCTGCTGTTCACCACCTTCGGCACCTTCGCGTTCGCCCCGGTTCTCGACGCCGCGGGCACGGCGGGCTCGGCGGGCGAGGGCAAGGTCACCGCCATCGCCCTGATGCTGCTGCTGGCCGCCTGCGGCAAGTCGGCCCAGGTGCCGCTGCAGTCCTGGCTCGGGGACGCGATGGAGGGCCCGACCCCGGTCTCCGCCCTGATCCACGCCGCCACCATGGTCACCGCGGGCGTCTACCTCATCACCCGCTCCGGGGCGCTCTTCGACGCCGCGCCCGCGGCCCAGACCGCCGTCGTCGCGGTCGGCGCCGTCACGCTCCTCTTCGGTGCGATCGTCGGTTGCGCCAAGGACGACATCAAGAAGGCCCTCGCCGGGTCCACGATGTCGCAGATCGGCTACATGATCCTGGCCGCCGGGCTCGGCCCGATCGGCTACGCCTTCGCGATCATGCACCTGGTCACCCACGGCTTCTTCAAGGCCGGGCTCTTCCTCGGCGCCGGTTCCGTGATGCACGGCATGAACGACGAGGTCGACATGCGGCGCTACGGCGGACTGCGCAAGCACATGCCGGTCACCTTCATCACCTTCGGCCTGGGCTATCTCGCCATCATCGGCTTCCCCGGCCTCTCCGGCTTCTTCTCCAAGGACAAGATCATCGAGGCGGCGTTCGCCAAGGGCGGCACCGAGGGCTGGATCCTCGGCGGCGCGGCCCTCCTCGGCGCCGCGATCACCGCGTTCTACATGACCCGCGTGATGCTGATGACCTTCTTCGGCGAGAAGCGCTGGGATCCGAACGAGGTCCATCCGCACGAATCCCCGAAGACCATGACCATCCCGATGATCGTCCTCGCCTTCGGATCGGTCTTCGCCGGCGGCCTGTTCAGCATCAACGAAACCTTCGTCACCTGGCTGGAGCCGGTCACCTCCCTCGCCCACGGCCACCCGCCGTTCGGCGCGACGGTCACCACCACCGCCACCGTCGTCGTCCTCCTCCTCGGCGTCGCCACCGCCTGGCTGATGTACGGCCGCAAGACCGTGCCGGTCACCGCGCCCCGCGGCTCGGTGCTCACCCGCGCCGCCCGCCGCGACCTCCTCCAGGACGACTTCAACCACGTCGTCCTGGTCCGCGGCGGCACCCACCTGACCGACACCCTCGTCCGCCTCGACCACACCCTCGTCGACGGCGCCGTCACCGGCACGGCCGTCGCCATGGGCGGACTCTCCGGGCTCCTGCGCCGTCTGCAGAACGGCTTCGTCCGTTCCTACGCCGCCCAAATGGTCGGCGGGGCCGCCGTCCTCGTCGCCGTGACCCTGCTGATGAGGGGTGTCTGAACCGTGGCAGATCTCTCGTTCCCACTGCTGACCTGCGCCGCGGCGCTCCCGGCGGTCGGCGCCGTCGCCACCGCCGCGATCCCCGCGGCCAGGCGCACCGCCGCCAAATGGGTCGCGCTGCTCTTCTCCCTCGCCACCTTCGCGCTGGCCCTGGTCATCGCGTTCCGCTTCGACCCCGGCGCCAAGGGCCCGTTCCAGCTCACCGAGTCCCATGCCTGGATCGCCGACTTCGGCGTCCGCTACGAACTCGGCGTGGACGGCATCGCCGTCGCCCTGATCGCCCTGACGGCGCTGCTCATCCCGTTCGTCATCCTCGCGGGCTGGCACGACGCCGACACGCTGGAGGAGGCCCGGCCCAACCGCCGCTGGCGCCCCACCCAGGGCTTCTTCGCGCTGATCCTCGCCGTCGAGGCGATGGTGATCCTCTCCTTCGAGGCCACCGACGTCTTCCTCTTCTACCTCTTCTTCGAAGCCATGCTCATCCCGATGTACTTCCTCATCGGCGGCTTCGGCGACGGCGCGAGCGGCGCGGACGAGGGCGAGGCGGCGGCCCGGCGGGCGGGCGCCGCGGTGAAGTTCCTGCTCTACAACCTCGCCGGCGGCCTCATCATGCTCGCCGCGGTCATCGGCCTCTACGCCGTCACCGCCGATCAGCTCGGCGCCGGTACCTTCTCGCTCCAGCAGATCGTCGAGGCGCGCGCCTCGGGCCATCTCACCCTCGGCACCGGCACCGAACGCCTGCTCTTCCTCGGCTTCTTCTTCGCCTTCGCGGTCAAGGCGCCGCTGTGGCCGCTGCACACCTGGCTGCCGGGCGCGATGGGCGAGTCGACGTCACCCGTCGCCGTGCTGATCACCGCGGTGGTCGACAAGGTCGGCACCTTCGCGATGCTCCGCTTCTGCCTCCAGCTCTTCCCCGAGGCCAGCAGCTGGGCCACCCCGGTCATCCTCGTCCTGGCCCTGATCAGCATCCTCTACGGCGCGCTGCTCGCCGTCGCCCAGCGGGACATCAAGCGCCTGATCGCGTACGCCTCGATCTCCCACTTCGGCTTCATCATCCTGGGCATCTTCGCCATGACCTCCCAGGGCCAGGGCGGCGCCACCCTCTACATGGTCAACCACGGCATCTCCACCGCCGCGCTGATGCTGGTCGCCGGCTTCCTCATCAGCCGCCGCGGCTCGCGCCTGATCGCGGACTACGGCGGGGTGCAGAAGGCCGCGCCGCTGCTCGCCGGGACCTTCCTCGTCGGCGGCCTGGCCACCCTGTCGCTGCCGGGCCTCGCCCCGTTCGTCAGCGAATTCCTCGTCCTCGTCGGCACGTTCAGCCGCTATCCGGTCATCGGCATCATCGCCACCGCCGGCATCGTCCTCGCCGCGCTCTACGTCCTCGTCCTCTACCAACGGACGATGACGGGCCCGCCGAAGGACGACACGGTCCGCGCCCTCCCGGACCTGCGCGTCCGTGAGCTGGTCGTCGTCGGCCCGCTGATCGCCCTGCTGCTCTTCCTCGGCGTGTACCCCAAGCCGCTGACCGATCTCGTCAACCCCGCGGTCGACCACACCCTCTCCGTCGTGGACAAGCAGGACCCCGAGCCCGCGGTGCGGGTGGACGCGGTGCCCGGGCGCCACGGGGCAGGTCAGCCCGCGCACCACCACGATGCGGAGGCCGCGAAGTGAACCCCGTGACAGACATCCACACCCTGTGGACAACGGCGGCCGAGGCGCCCGGGAGGATCCCGGCGCCGCACATCGAGTACGCCCAGCTCTCCCCGTCACTGATCGTCTTCGGCGCGGCGATCGTCGGCGTCCTCATCGAGGCGTTCCTGCCCCGCCGCAACCGCTACACCGCGCAGCTGCTGCTCTCCGTGCTGGCGCTGGCCGCCGGCTTCGCCGCGGTCATCGGCCTCGCCGCGGGCGGCTTCGCCACCACCAAGGCGCATCTCGCGGCGATGGGCGCCCTCGCGGTCGACGGCCCCGCGCTCTTCCTCCAGGGCACCATCCTGCTGGTCTCGCTGGTCGCGGTCTTCACCTTCGCGGAGCGCCGCCTCGACCCGGCGGCGCACGGCAATCGCGTCGACTCGTTCGCCGCGCAGCCGGCCGCCGTCCCGGGCGGCGCGGCCGAACAGGCGGCGGTCAAGGCCGGGTTCACCACCACCGAGGTCTTCCCGATCCTGCTGTTCGCCGTCGGCGGCATGCTGATCTTCCCCGCCGCCAACGACCTGCTGACCCTCTTCGTCGCGCTGGAGGTCTTCTCCCTCCCGCTCTACATCCTCTGCGCGCTCGCCCGCCGCCAGCGCCTGCTCTCCCAGGAAGCCGCCCTCAAGTACTTCCTCCTCGGCGCGTTCTCCTCGGCGTTCCTGCTCTTCGGCATCGCCCTGCTCTACGGCTACGCCGGCACCGTCACCTACGCGGGCATCGCCGAGGTCGTCGCGGACGGCACCAAGCAGATCGACCCGGCCCTCGCCGGCACGATGGGCAACGACGCGCTGCTGCTCATCGGCGGCGCGCTCG
The DNA here is from genome assembly GCF_040300365.1 of Streptomyces sp. NPDC000404. Lineage (NCBI taxonomy): Bacteria > Bacillati > Actinomycetota > Actinomycetes > Kitasatosporales > Streptomycetaceae > Streptomyces > Streptomyces sp. NPDC000404. The sequence goes on from NZ_JBEPDN010000003.1 coordinate 100,291, forward strand.
CCTTGATGGGGCTGCTCTTCAAGGTCGGCGCCGTCCCCTTCCACATGTGGACGCCGGACGTCTACCAGGGCGCCCCGACCCCGGTCACCGGCTTCATGGCCGCCGCCACCAAGGTCGCCGCCTTCGGCGCGCTGCTGCGGCTGCTGTACGTCGTGCTGCCCGGGATGCGGTGGGACTGGCGGCCGGTGATGTGGGGCGTCGCCATCGTCACGATGCTGGGCGGTGCGATCGTCGCCATCACCCAGACCGACATCAAGCGGCTGCTGGCGTACTCCTCGATCGCCCACGCCGGGTTCATCCTGGCCGGTGTCCTCGCGACCAGCCGGGACGGCATCTCGTCCGTCCTCTTCTACCTCGCCGCGTACTCGTTCGTGACGCTCGGCGCGTTCGCCGTCGTCACGCTCGTCCGCGACGCCGGGGGAGAGGCGACGCAGCTGTCCAAGTGGGCCGGGCTCGGCCGCCGTTCGCCGCTGGTCGCGGCGGTCTTCGCGGTGTTCCTGCTGGCCTTCGCCGGTATCCCGCTGACCTCCGGGTTCGCCGGGAAGTTCGCCGTCTTCAAGGCGGCGGCGCAGAGCGGCGCGGGCTGGCTCGTCGTCATCGGTGTGCTGTCGTCGGCCATCGCCGCGTTCTTCTACATCCGGGTGATCGTGCTGATGTTCTTCCACGAGCCGAAGGCGGACGGCCCGACCGTCGCGGTGCCCAGCCCGCTCACCACGACCGCCATCGCGCTCGGCGTCGTGGTCACGCTGGTGCTCGGCCTGGCGCCGCAGTACTTCCTCGATCTCGCGGGGCAGGCGGGCACCTTCGTCCGCTGATCCGCCGGCCGCGGCCCGGCGCCGCGACCGCTCCCGTCACGCACCCGGCCGCCGCCCGGTCCCTTCCGCAGGGGCCGGGCGGCGGCCGTTCGTACGGACCGGGCTCAGCCGCCGTTCGGGGCGCCGCTGGGCAGCTCCGGCAGCTCGGGGATCTTCACCTTGCCGTCCTCGGAGCGCTGGTACTTCTCCGTGGGACCGCCCTCCCAGCTGACGGTCAGGCTCTTGCCGTCCGCACCGGGCTTGAGTCGGCCCATCGTGCGGCTGTCGTCGCCGTCGGTGCACTTCAGCGCGACCATCGACACCCCGGCCATTTGCTGGACCTTGCCCAGGCACCCGGCCTTGTGGCCCCGGCTGAGGGCGGCCGTGCCGTTCTTGAACACCAGGATGAGCGGCTCGCCGCCCTCCTTCGCCTCCCAGGCGCCCTCCACCGCCGCGCCCTCGGCGGGCTTGCCGCCCGCGTCGGGCGCCGACGGCGAGGCCGTCTCCTTGGCCGGCTTGTCCTCGGAGCTGCTGCCGCTGCTGCCGCAGCCGCTGAGCAGCATCGCGGCGAGGGCGGCCGCTCCGGCGATCTGCGCTGCCTTGCGCACCTACGTCTCCTCGTTCGGTGGTGAGTTGGGAAGCCGCGAGGCTAGCAGGAGGGGTGTGGAGGCGAGGTGACGATCGTGTACCCGCCACCGCTCTCCCGCTGTCGTCGCCTGCGCGGAGGGCGACGCGGGGTCAGGGCGTGGCCGGTGCGGGGAGGATGCGGCCGGTGACCTCGCCCAGGCCGATGCGGGCGCCGTTCGGGCCGGGGGCCCAGGCGGTCAGGGTGACCTCGTCGCCGTCCTGGAGGAACGGGCCCTTGCCCTCGGTGAGTTCGAGGAGGCAGCCGCGCTGGTCCGGCTCGGGGCCGGAGACCGTACCGGAGGCGTAGAGATCGCCGGTGCGCAGCGAGGCGCCGTTGACGGTCATATGGGCCAGCTGCTGGGCGGCCGTCCAGTACATCGAGGCGAACGGCGGCCGGGAGACCGTCTCGCCGTTGATCCGCACCTCGATGCGCAGATCGATGCCGCCCGGCTCGGCGTCCGCGTCGTCGAGATAGGGCAGCAGCGGGAAGTCGCGGGCGGGCGGGGCGGTGCGGGCGTCGTCGAAGGCGTCGAGCGGGGTGATCCACGCGGAGACGGAGGTGGCGAAGGACTTGCCCAGGAACGGGCCGAGCGGGACGTACTCCCAGGCCTGGATGTCGCGGGCGGACCAGTCGTTGACGAGGCAGACGCCGAAGACGTGCTCGCGGAAGGACTCCAGGGCGACCGGCTCGTGGAGCGTGGAGGGGGCGCCGACGACGAAGCCGACCTCTGCCTCTATGTCGAGACGGCCGGAGGGGCCGAACGTCGGCGCCGTGTCGGCGGGCGCCTTGCGCTGGCCGCGGGGGCGGACGACGGGGGTGCCCGACACCACGACCGTGCCGGCCCGGCCGTGGTAGCCGATCGGCAGATGCTTCCAGTTCGGCGGGAGGGCGGCGCCGTCCGGGCGGAAGATCTTGCCGACGTTGGTGGCGTGGTGCTCGCTGGCGTAGAAGTCGACGTAGTCGGCGACGTCGAAGGGGAGGTGGAGGGTGACGTCGTCGAGGGGGTGCAGCAGGGGGGCGACGGCGGAGCGGTGCGCGGGGTCGGTCAGCGCGGTGCGGACGGCGGCCCGGACCTGCGCCCACACCGGGCGGCCGGCGGCCAGCAGGGGGTTGAGGGTCGGCGCGGCCAGCACCTCGGCGTGGGCGGGGCGCAGCGGCTCGGGCAGCGCGCTCAGATCGAGGACGTACCGGCCGAAGCGGACGCCGAGGCGGCGCACCGCGGGTGCCTGGGCGGTGCTGAACACGCCGTAGGGCAGGGTGTGCGGGCCGAAGGGATCGCCTTCGGGGAGGTCGAACGGGCTCTGCTCGGACATGACAGCTCCTCGCGTTCGTCGTCACCGGCGGGCGCGGCGCGGTGGCCTGGCCCGCCCGGCCGGTGGCCGTGGGGTCGATCAGCAGACTACGGCCCGCCCCGCGCCCGCCGTGGGCCCTGTGGACAACTCCCCGGACGCCCGGCCGGGCGGGGGAAGCGGGGCGGGGGCGGACGGTGGGCGGTCGGGTCCGCAGGCGCGCTGCCCGCACCGGTCCGGAGCTGGGCGGATGTGCGGTTCCGCACTTCCGCCGGGCCCGGGCGTCCCGTCTGCCCCGGGCCCGTCCGCCGGGTGGTCACAGCCCGCACCATTCGCGTCATACAGGGGAAAAAGGGGCCCTGGAACATACCGGGCACAGGGCTGGTCGGCTGCCGATGGGGTTCGGGGGGCGGGCGCTCACGGTGATCGAACTGGGACCGGATACGCTGGCAGGCGGTGGAGACAGCGACAGATCGACATTCCGTTTGATCGTCAGCAGACAGGAGTACCCCTCGTGACCGTCGTCGGGCCCTTCGGGCTGAGCGTGCGGGACCAGGCTCTTGAGGCCGATGTCCAGGCCGGGTTGGCGGCTGTCGAGGAGGGCCTGCTGGAGGCCACCAAAAGCGACGTGCCGTTCATCACCGAGTCCGCACAGCATCTCGTCCGCGCGGGCGGCAAGCGGTTCCGGCCGCTGCTCGTCACGCTCGCCGCGCAGTTCGGCGATCCGTACGCGCCCGGGGTGGTGCCCTCGGCCGTCGTCGTGGAGCTGACGCATCTGGCGACGCTGTACCACGACGACGTGATGGACGAGGCGGACGTGCGCCGCGGCGTGGCCAGCGCCAACGCCCGCTGGGGCAACTCCCTCGCCGTCCTGACCGGCGACTTCCTCTTCGCGCGGGCCTCGCACATCCTCGCCGACCTCGGGCCCGAGGCGGTCCGGATCCAGGCCGAGGCGTTCGAGCGGCTGGTGACCGGCCAGATCCTGGAGACCGCGGGGCCGCGCGACGGGCGGGACCCGGTCGACCACTACCTCGACGTCCTCGCCGGGAAGACCGGTTCGCTGGTCGCCGTGGCCTGCCGCTTCGGCGCGATGATGTCCGGCGCCGACGAGAGCACGGTCGACATCCTCACCCAGTACGGCGAGCGGCTGGGCACCGCCTTCCAGCTCGCCGACGACGTGCTCGACATCGCCAGCGACTCCCACGAGTCCGGCAAGACGCCCGGCACCGACCTGCGGGAAGGCGTCGCCACGCTGCCGGTGCTGCATCTGCGGTCGCGCGCCGAGGGCCCGTCCGGCACCGCCGAGGACCGCGCCCTGTGCGAGCTGCTCGCCGGTGACCTCACCGACGACGCCCGGCACGCCGAGGCGCTCGCCGCGCTCCGCGCCCACCCCGCGCTGGAGCAGGCCCGCCGCGACACCGTCCGCCACGCCCAGGAGGCCCGCGCCGTGCTGGCGCCGCTGCCGCAGTGCACGGCGAAGACGGCGCTGGAGAGCCTCTGCGACGCCGTGGTGCACCGGGCCGGCTGACCGGATCGGGTGGGCCGGGGCCGGTCCCCGGGACCGGACGGTCCACCTCCCGTTGCCCCGGTCTCAGGGGCCGTGTCACCCTCCCGGTGTAGGTGAGCCGCCGTGCGCTGACCGGATGTCATACCCCAGCAGGAGGACGGTTGGCTCCGTGGGTTGACGCGGTGTTCCGGTCGTTTTGGTGGGATGAGATCACCACAACGCGGCAACGCGGCCACGAAGGAGCCCGGGGGACCGGTGCGCAGCGCGGGCCCGCCGCTCATGACCGGAGGTAGGCACATGCCACGGAACGAACCGACAGACGCCACCGCGGGCCGCCCGGCCCCGGAGGGCGACATCCCGGTGAAGCGCCGCAAGGCCGTCCGGTACGGCGTCCCCGTCGCGGTGGCGGGGGTGGTGGCGGCGACGGTCGGGCTGGTCCCCGCGTTCGCCGGATCCGGCTCGCCCGACCTGCCGAAGATCACGGCGCAGCAGCTCCTCGCGAAGATGGCCGCCTCCGACACCCAGCAGCTGTCCGGCACCGTCCGGGTCACCACGGACCTGGGCCTGCCGTCGCTGCCGGGCGCGGGCGGTGCGCTGCCGGGCCTCGGCGACGCGGGCGGCTCCGGTGCGGGCGACGGCGGCGCCCCGCGGTCGCCGCGGAACAAGCTGATGGAGCTGGCATCCGGCGCCCACACCCTGCGCGTCGCGGCCGACGGGCCCGGCAGGCAGGCCGTCACCTTCGTCGACGGCCGTGCCGAGTACAGCCTGATCCACGACGGCGACCGCAGCTGGGCGTACGACGGCGGCAGCAACACCGCCGTCCGCTCCCAGCAGCCCAAGGGCGCGGCGCACGGCCCGCGGGCCGGGGCGGGGCTGCCGCGGGATCTGGCCGGGGCCACCCCGCAGGAGCTGGCCCGGCAGGCGCTGAAGGCCGCGGGCGACACCACCTCCGTCACCGTCGGCGACACCGCGAAGGTCGCCGGGCGGGACGCGTACCAGCTGGTCCTGACGCCCAAGCAGGCCGGCTCGACGGTCGGGTCGGTCCGGATCGCGGTGGACGCCGCCAACGGCGTGCCGCTGAAGTTCTCGCTGCTGCCCCGGAGCGGGGGCGACGCGGTGGTCGACGCGGGCTTCACCACCGTCGACTTCGCCCGCCCGGCCGCCTCGTCGTTCGCCCCGCCCAGCGGCGCGAAGATCGTCGACGGCGCGCGCGGAATCCAGGGGCCGCACGGCGGCAAGGGCTTCGAGGGCTTCAAGGAGTTCCGGGGCGAGCAGGGCGGGCGGAACGCCGCGGGCCCGCACGGGGTCACGGTCCTCGGCAAGGGCTGGACGGGCGTCGCCGTGCTCAAGGGCGACGGCTCCCTGCCGACCGGCAAGGGCGGTGCGGCCGCCCTCTTCGACACCCTCGGCGAGAAGGTCCACGGCGACTTCGGCTCCGGCCATGTCTTCCGTACCCGCCTGGTCAACGCCCTGCTGACCGACGACGGCACGGTCTACGCCGGCGCCGTCGACCAGCAGACCCTCGTGAGGACGGCGAACGCGGCTCACGGCGCCAAGGCCGCCAAGTAGATCCTTCGGCCTCGGGGGCGCGCGGCGCGGCGCGTCCCCGAGGCCGTACGGGGCGCCTGTAGGGGGCCGCGAGAAACCCTGGGCGCCGCGGCCCGTGCCCGTACGGGCGGCCCTAGGCCGACGGCTCCTCCGCCGCTGCCGGGAGCGTCGCCCCGGTCTTCCGGTCGGCGCCGTCCGCGGCCACCGAGGCGGCGCCCTTGGCGACCGCCGTTCCGGCGCGTCGCCCGGCGGCCGCCACCGCTGCCCGCGCGGTGCGGGCGGTCCGCAGCGCGTCCCAGGTCAGCAGCGCCAGCGCCAGCCACACCAGCGCGAAGCCGGCCCACCGCTCCGGCGGCATCGACTCGTGGAAGACCAGCAGGCCCAGCGCGAACTGGAACGTCGGCGCCAGATACTGCAGCATCCCGATCGTCGTCAGCGGCAGCCGGACCGCCGCGGCGCCGAAGCAGATCAGCGGCAGCGCCGTCGCCACCCCGCACCCCGCGAGCAGCAGCGCCGTGCCGGTGCCGCCGCTCACGAACACCGAGTCGCCGCGCACGCCGAGGTAGACCAGGAAGCCCACCGCCGGCACGAACTGCATCGCCGTCTCCGCGGCGAAGCCGTCCACGCCGTCGAGCTTGATGCCCTTCTTCAGCAGGCCGTACGTCGCGAACGAGAAGGCCAGCACCAGCGAGATCCACGGCACCCGGCCGTAGGCGACGGCCATCACCAGCACCGCGAGGGTGCCCACGCCCACCGCCGTCCACTGCATCGGCCGCAGCCGCTCCCGCAGCACCAGCACCCCGAAGGCGATGCTGACCAGCGGATTGATGAAGTATCCGAGCGACGCCTCCAGGACGTGCCCGGCGTTCACCGCCCAGATGTACAGGAACCAGTTGACGGAGATGACCGCCGCGCACGCCGCGACCAGCGCCAGCCGGCGCGGCTGCCGCAGCAGCGGGCGCACCCATGACCAGCGGCGCAGCGCCGCCAGGATGAGCACGGCGACCGGCAGCGACCACGCCATGCGGTGCGCGAGGATCTCGGCCGGCGACGCGGCGTCCAGCAGATGCCAGTAGAGCGGCAGCAGCCCCCACATGCCGTACGCGGTGAGGCCGTAGGCGAGCCCCGTGCGCTGCGTGTTACCGGACTCCAAAGGACCCTCCCGAGGCTGCTCGGCCGCCCCGGACGTGCGGCGCCGACCCTTGACGGTAACGCCGCACCGCCCGCCTGTCATGTGCGTATCGACATACGGTCATGACCATGGGCGCGTGCCGGTCCTCCGCCCGCCGCTGCCGAAACGCCCTGGTCGCGGGCCCGGAACGCGCCGGTGCCCCCACCGGACGAGCCGGATGGGGGCACCGTGCGCACGCGCGGGGGTCAGCCGACTACCGTCCAGGTGTCGTTGCCGGCGAGCAGGGCGCCGAGGTCGCCCTTGCCCTGCCGCTCGACGGCGGCGTCGAGCTGTTCGGCCATCAGGGTGTCGTAGACCGGACGCTCGACGTCGCGCAGCACACCGATGGGGGTGTGGTGCAGGGTGTCCGGGTCGGCGAGGCGGGAGAGGGCGAACGCGGTGGTGGGCGACGGGCTGTGCGCGTCGTGCACCAGGACGGCGTCGGTGCCCGCCTCCGCCACGTCGACGACCTTCAGATCGCCGGTGGCCACATCGCGGACGACGCCCTTGGAGCCGAGGCCGTCCTCGGCCGGGGCGCCGAAGCGGATCGGCTGCCCGTGCTCCAGCCGGATCACGGCCTCCTGGGCCTGGTCCTTGTCCTTGAGGACCTCGAAGGCGCCGTCGTTGAAGATGTTGCAGTTCTGGTAGATCTCCACCAGCGCGGTGCCCGGGTGGTCGGCGGCGGCGCGCAGCACCGAGGTGAGGTGCTTGCGGTCGGAGTCGACGGTGCGGGCGACGAACGACGCCTCCGCGCCGAGCGCCAGCGAGACCGGGTTGAACGGCGCGTCCAGCGACCCCATCGGCGTCGACTTGGTGATCTTGCCGACCTCGGAGGTGGGGGAGTACTGGCCCTTGGTCAGACCGTAGATCCGGTTGTTGAACAGCAGGATCTTGAGGTTGACGTTGCGGCGCAGCGCGTGGATGAGGTGGTTGCCGCCGATGGAGAGCGCGTCGCCGTCGCCGGTGACGACCCAGACGGACAGATCGCGGCGGGAGGAGGCCAGGCCCGTGGCGATCGACGGGGCGCGGCCGTGGATCGAGTGCATCCCGTAGGTGTTCATGTAGTACGGGAAGCGGGAGGAGCAGCCGATGCCGGAGACGAAGACGATGTTCTCCTTCGCCAGCCCCAGATCGGGCATGAAGCCCTGGACGGCGGCGAGGACGGCGTAGTCACCGCAGCCGGGGCACCAGCGGACCTCCTGGTCCGACTTGAAGTCCTTCATGGACTGCTTGGCCTCGGCCTTGGGCACCAGCGCCAGCGCCTGCGGTCCGGCCGCCGGCCCCGCGATCGTCTCAGTCATTGATGGCCTCCTTGAAGACCTCGGCGAGCTGCTCGGCCTTGAACGGCATTCCGCTGACCTGGTTGTACGAGCGCGCGTCGACCAGGAACTCGGCGCGCAGCAAGGTGGCGAGCTGGCCGAGGTTCATCTCCGGCACGATCACCTTGTCGTAGCGCGCCAGGACCTCGCCCAGGTTCTTCGGGAAGGGGTTGAGGTGGCGCAGATGGGCCTGGGCGATGCGCTGCCCCGCCCCGCGGACGCGCCGCACCGCGGCGGTGATCGGGCCGTACGTCGAACCCCAGCCCAGGACCAGGGTGTCCGCGCCGGCCGGGTCGTCGACCTCCAGGTCCGGGACCTCGATGCCGGCCACCTTGGCCTGGCGGGTGCGGACCATGAAGTCGTGGTTGGCCGGGTCGTAGGAGATGTTGCCCGTGCCGTCCTGCTTCTCGATGCCGCCGATCCGGTGCTCCAGGCCCGGCGTGCCCGGCACCGCCCACGGGCGCGCGAGGGTCTGCTCGTCGCGCTTGTAGGGCCAGAACACCTCGGTGCCGTCGGCCAGGGTGTGGTTGGGGCCGGTGGCGAACTGCACGCGCAGGTCGGGCAGTTCCCCGACCTCGGGGATGCGCCAGGGCTCGGAGCCGTTGGCGAGGTAGCCGTCGGAGAGCAGGAAGACCGGGGTGCGGTAGGTCAGCGCGATCCGGGCGGCGTCCAGGGCCGCGTCGAAGCAGTCCGCGGGGGTCTTCGGCGCCACGATCGGCACCGGCGCCTCGCCGTTGCGGCCGTACATCGCCTGGAGCAGATCGGCCTGCTCGGTCTTGGTCGGCAGGCCCGTGGAGGGGCCGCCGCGCTGGATGTCCACGATCAGCAGCGGGAGTTCGAGGCTGACGGCCAGACCGATGGTCTCGGACTTCAGCGCCACACCCGGGCCGGAGGTCGTCGTCACCGCGAGCGAACCGCCGAAGGCGGCGCCGAGCGCGGCACCGATACCGGCGATCTCGTCCTCCGCCTGGAACGTCCGCACCCCGAAATTCTTGTGCTTGGACAATTCGTGCAGGATGTCGGAGGCCGGGGTGATCGGATACGAGCCGAGATAGACCGGCAGATCCGCCTGGCGGCCCGCGGCGACCAGTCCGTAGGACAGCGCAAGATTTCCGGAGATATTGCGGTAGGTGCCCGTCGGAAATGCCTTCGTCGCGGGGGCGACCTCGTACGAGACGGCGAAATCCTCCGTCGTCTCGCCGAAATTCCAGCCCGCCCGGAAGGCCGCGACATTCGCCTTCGCGATATCCGGCTTCTTGGCGAACTTCGCCGCCAGGAACTTCTCCGTGCCCTCCGTCGGCCGGTGGTACATCCACGACAGCAGGCCCAGCGCGAACATGTTCTTGCTGCGCTCGGCCTCCTTGCGGGAGAGCCCGAAGTCCTTCAGCGCCTCGATCGTCAGCGTCGTCAGCGGCACCGGATGGACGCGGTACGCCTCCAGCGAGCCGTCCTCCAGCGGGCTGGTGGCATAGCCGACCTTGGCCATCGGGCGCTTGGTGAATTCATCGGTGTTGACGATGATCTCCGCGCCGTGCGGGACATCCGCCAGATTCGCCTTGAGGGCCGCCGGATTCATCGCCACCAGGACGTCGGGGGCGTCCCCGGGCGTGAGGATGTCGTGATCGGCGAAATGCAGCTGGAAACTGGAAACACCGGGCAGGGTGCCGGCGGGGGCGCGGATCTCGGCGGGGAAATTCGGCAGCGTCGACAGGTCGTTGCCGAAGGACGCGGTCTCCGAGGTGAACCGGTCCCCCGTGAGCTGCATGCCGTCACCGGAGTCACCCGCGAAGCGGATGATCACCCGGTCCAGACGCCGGATCTCCTTGTCTGTGCCCCCGTCACCCAGGGAGCGCTGCTCCCCGACGTGCGCTCCGTCGGCCTGTTCGGCTGTGCTGCTGACCTGGCTGGTCACTGCTTCGGACCTCCCTAGAGGGGTACGGCTCCCCGCCGGAGGGCGGGCTCGGGACGTGTCGTGCCGACCGGACGGTCCCCTCACCATCGTACGGGGGTAAGGGTCGCCTTCCCTGGGTCGATCACATGGTGGACGTGGCCGTGAGATGGCGGCTGCTGGTGAATTGTCATGAAAACACTGGTTCCGTCCCCCCTCGCCGAGGGCGCTCCGGGCCGCGGTGACGCTCCGACAATGGTGGTAGGACCCCGGACCTACGGCGCCGGGGGCGCGCGGAGCGTGCCTGGTCCGGGCCGGGCGGCGGGGACGTCATGCGCGGAGGTGGGTGAGGACGGCGAGCACCCGGCGGTGATCCCCGTCACTCGGGGTCAGGCCCAGCTTCAGGAAGATGTTGCCGATGTGCTTCTCCACCGCGCCGTGGCTGATCACCAGCTCCCGGGCGACGGCCGCGTTGGTCCGGCCCTCCGCCATCAGGGCCAGCACCTCCCGCTCCCGCGGTGTCAGCCGGTCCAGCGCCTCCTGGCGGCGGCTGCGGCCCAGCAGTTGGGCCACCACCTCGGGGTCGAGCGCGGTGCCGCCGCCCGCGACCCGCACCACCGCGTCGACGAACTCCCGCACCTCGGCGACCCGGTCCTTGAGCAGATAGCCGATGCCGCGGGTCGAGCCGGCCAGCAGCTCGGTCGCGTACTGCTCCTCGACGTACTGCGACAGCACCAGCACCCCGACCTCCGGATGCGCCCGCCGCAGCGCAAGGGCGGCCCGTACGCCCTCGTCGGTGTGGGTCGGCGGCATCCGTACGTCGGCCACCACCACATCGGGCGGGGTGCCGGCGGCGGCCAGTTCGCCGACCGCCGCGACCAGCGCGTCGCCGTCGCCGACGCCGGCCACCACGTCGTGCCCGCGGTCGGTCAGCAGCCGCGTCAGCCCCTCCCGCAGCAGCACCGAATCCTCGGCGATGACCACCCGCACCCTGTCCTCCACGTCACCCGTCTCTTCCCGCGGCCGCCACGCACCGCCGCCCCGCCCACCCGGCGCACCACCTCAGCATCCCAGCATCCGGACGCGGCGGGGCAGAAACGGGTGAGCGGGGCGGAAGAGGAGTGTGGGGCTCCCGGGGCGGTCAGCTCTCCCGGGGCGCCGGGCCGTCCCGGAGCGCCGCGTCCCGTGCGCCCTCCGGGGCGCCGCCGTACGGGGCGCCCGCCGCACCGGGCCAAGCGCCCGTCCCGGACTCCGGCGCGGTCCCCGGCCAGGGGCCGAGCAGCACGCGGACCAGGGCCCGGTCCGGCGCGGTCAGCGCGTACGTCACATGGGGCAGGGCGAGGACGAGCAGCAGGCCCAGGGCGGCGGCGACGGCGATCTCGGCCGGGGTGTCGACGTATCCGGAGACGTCGCCGGGGACCGCGCCCGGCTTCCACAGCTGGATGCCCGGCCGGTCCAGATAGCGCGGGAAAGTCCACCGCCACAGCGGGTACGTCAGCAGCGACCAGGCGAGCAGCCAGTACGTCACCGCGCAGACGAAGGCGGCGATCGCCCAGGGGAAGCGCAGGGCGCAGAAGAGCAGCTGCCGCCAGGCCGCGCCGTTGCGCAGCAGCGCGGCGGTCCACCGGACCACGCCGTTCCCAGTGGGCTTCACCGGAGGCGGCGCCGCCACCGCCGTCCCCAGGAGCGCGCGGGCCCGCGCCCGCTCCAGGGCGCCCAGCCCCCGCGCCCCCGCCAGCGTCGCCGCGAAGAGCGGGACGCCCGCGATCGTGACCAGCAGTCCCGCGCTCAGGGAGGTCATCGTCGTCGCGTACGCGAACAGCGCGACGGCCACCGGGAGGCTGCTGAGGAGGTAGAGGAACGCGCGCCAGGTACGCCCCGAGAAGGGGGCGCACAGCGCCAGAAGTACGCGGGGGGCGCCCGCCCGCCGCTCGGAAGCCGTGGCCATCGTCATGCCGTCCGTCCTGTTGCCTGTTGGTGTGGCTGAAGTCGTGGTGCCGGGAGGTGTGGTGCCGGGAGTCGTGGTGGCGGGGGGCGCCGGTTTTCGGGATGGCTGATCCGCCGGACGCGCCCCGGGGGGGCGGTCCGGGCGTCCGGAGAAGGAGTGGTGGCGCGGGTCCGCCGGCCGCGGCGGGGTCAGTCCGCGGTGCGGCCGCGCCAGGGCAGGGCGGCGGTGATCCGGGTGGGGCCGCCCGCCGGCGAGTCCAGGGTGAAGGCGCCGTCCACCGACGCCAGCCGGTCGGCGAGCCCCGCCATGCCGCCGCCCGGCACCTTCCGGGCGCCGCCGCGGCCGTCGTCCGTGACCGTCACCAGCAGCCGCCCGCCGTGCCGCCGCACCGCGACGGCGGCGGACCGCGCCCCGGCGTGCTTGGAGACGTTCTGCAGCAGCTCGGAGACGGTGAAGTAGACGATGCCCTCGATCGCCGGCACCGGGCGCTCCGCCAGCTCCACGGAGACCGACACCGGGGCCGTGCAGCGCCCCGCCAGCGACGTCAGGGCCGGGCCGAGGCCGCGGTCGGTGAGGATCGCCGGATGGATGCCGCGGGCCAGGTCCCGCAGCTCCTGGAGGGCCAGCTTCACCTCGCCGTGCGCCTCGTCCACCATCGCGGCGGCCGCCCGCGGATCCTCCGTCAGCTTCTCCTTCGCCAGCCCGAGCCCCATCGCGAGCGCCACCAGACGGGCCTGCGCGCCGTCGTGCAGATCCCGCTCGATACGGCGCAGATCCGCCGCGGCGGTGTCGGTCACCTTCTCGCGGTCCGCCTCCAGTTCGGCGATCCGCCGCTCCAGCGCGTCCGACGGCGACAGCAGCCCGCGCACCATGGCCCGGTCGACGTCGGTCAGCCACCGCGCCGCCCAGGGCAGCAGCGGCCAGCCCACGACGAGCAGGACGAGGGTGAGGCCGAAGGTCACCACCACCCACGGCAGCCGGACCAGCGCGAACAGCGCGTGCCGCCACCCCACCGGGTCCGTCAGCCGCGCCCACAGCCGGGGGAAGAGCCCCGGCTCGCGGGTGCGCAGCGGCGACGGCTCCGGCACCCGCAGGCCCAGCAGCGCACGGGCCCGCGCCCGCTCCAGCCGCCCGTACCACCGGAACGCCGCCATGCCCACCGCCAGCAGCGGCAGCCCGATCACCGTGATCGACAGCCCCAGCCCCAGCGACAGCCACATCAGCGTCACCTCGAAGGCGAGCACCCCCAGCGGCAGACTGGCCAGCAGGTACCCGATCTCCCGCCAGGTCTCGGGGGAGAGGGCGGCGCGCGGGCGGGGCGGTGGCGCCCCCTCGTCCTCGTGCGCGCCGGCCGGGGTCACTGTCTGCGTCATACGGCAAGCCTGCCCGGACGCCTCGCCGTCTGCCATGGGGTGCACGGGCCGGGTGGGGGTGGGGTTGTCCCCACCCCGGCCGTCCCCCGGGCGCTGCTGCTCCCGTACGCCCCCGGGGAGGCCACCGGCGCACCCCTCGGGCCGACTTGCCCCTGTGCGGGGGTGCTCGCCCCGGTACCTGCTCTGACCTGCCCTTTTGCCGGTTCCCTCGGCGCTTTGGGTGGACCGCGGGAGCGAAAATCGCCGTAGGGTGTCGCCGTGCGTACAGGGGAGGGGCGAGGGGCGATGGCACGGGACGACGGAGGCCGGTCGCCGGGGGCGGACCCCACGCGGCGACGGCAAACCCGGCACACCCCTGCGTACGGGGTCAAAAACCCGGCGTACGGCAGCCGTTGGGCAGAAAGCTTCCGCCGGACGGGGGCACCGGCGTGAGCGCGACCGTGGGCGCCCCCGAGGAGCGGCGCACCACCCTGAGCCGGGTCACCCTCGTCACCGGGGCGGGGAGCCGAACCGAACTCGTCGTCCCGTCCGGGGAACCCGTAGGGGCGCTCCTGCCGGAGCTGCTGCGGCTGCGCGGCGAGCGACCGTCCGGGCCGGGCGCGCAACAGCTGGTCACCGCCGACGGCACGGTCCTCGCGCCGCACGACTCCCTCGCCGCCGCCCGCCTGCCGGACGGCGCCGAACTCCACCTAGTCCAGGGCCCGTTCACGCCCGGCACCCGCCCCGGCGGCGGCCTCGACGCCGTGGCCGCCGCGCCGCTGGAGATACGCGGCCGGGGCTGGGGCGCGCGGGCCGCCGCACCGGCCGCGGGCGCGGCGGGCGTCCTGCTCGGCGCCGTCGCGGGCACCGGGGCCGACCGCTGGTACGGCGGCGCGGCCGCGCTGTGGCTCGGCGTCGCCGCGGTCCTGCTCGCCGGCGCCGGCGCCGCCCTGGCCGCGACGCGGGCCGCGCAACGCGCGCCCGGTGCCGCCCTGTTGCTCCTCGGCGGCACCCTCGGGGCGTACGCCGCCTGGTACGCGACACCGGGCGGCGCGGCCCGCCTCGCCGCCCTGGGCGGGACCGCCGCCGCCCTCCTCGGCCTCTTCGGGCTGTGCGCCCCCTGGCGGCGCGCGGCGCACCTGGGGGCCGCCGCGGTCCTCGTCTGCCTGGGTGTGTGGGAGGCCGGACTGGCGCTGACGACGCCCGCCCGGACGGGCGCGGTCCTCGGCCTCGTGGGCGTCCTCGTCCTGGGCCAACTGCCCCGCCACGCCCTGACGTCGGCCGGACTGACCGGCCTCGACGACCGGCGCGCGGGCGCCACCCCGGTCAGCCGCCACCGGGTGGCCGCGGCCCTCGGCGCCACCCACCGGACGCTCGCCCCGGCCACCGTGGCCGTCGCCGTCTCGACGGGCGCCGGTGGCTGGCTCGCGGCGGGCCAGGGAGACGGCTGGGCGGTCGCCGCCGCGCTGCTGCTGGGCCTGGTGCTGTGCGCCCGGGCCCGCGCCTATCCGCTGGCCGTGCAGGTCGCCGCGGTCGCCGCCGCCGGGTGCGCGGCCTGCCTGCACCCGGTGCTGCGCTGGGCCGCACACGGCCCGGCCCCCGCCGCCGCGGGCACGCTCCTCTGCCTCCTGGCCGCCCTCCCGGCCGCCCTCCTCGCCCTGCGCACCACGCGCCCGCCGTCGCCCGCCGTGCGACGCGCCGCCGCCCGCGCCGAGCAGGCGGCGGTCGTGGCCCTGATCCCGGTGACGGCGGGCGTCTTCGGCGTCTGCGCCCTGCTGCGGGACGCGTTCTGACGCGGAGCGGCGGGGAGACGGACGAGCGGATGAACGGTACGGAACGGGCAGCCCCGGACCCGCGGCCGGCGGTCACGGGGGCGGCGGCCCCGGCGGCACCCGGCGGCTCGGAACCGCCGGCGGCGCCCGAGCGGTCGGAACCAACGGCGGTTTCCGAGCGGTCGGAACCAGCGGCGGTCCCCGAGGGGTCGGAACCAATGGCGGTTCCCGAGCGGTCGCAGCGGACGGGGCCGGAGAAACGGCCGGGGGCAACGGAGCGGCCGGTCCGGCCGGAGGCACCGGGAGCACTAGCACTCGGGGAAGAGGGGCGGCGGGCCGTGGAGGCGCAGCAGCGGAAGCAGACACAGGACGGAGCGGGCGGCGCGCCCGGGACGCCCGGGGCCGGTGTCCCGGGGATACCCGGAGGGGGTGTCTCAGGGGCGCCCGCGACGACACCGGGGGCGCCCGAGCAGGCGGCGCGCGCCGGGGGCGCGACGGGCGAGCCGGGGACCGTGGCGGACGCGGTGTCGGGTACGGGGCCGGGGCCGGGCGCTCCGGCGGGGCCGATGCCGGTGGCGGGGACGGGTCCTCAGCCGGGAGCGGGGCCGGGCACGTCGCCGGTGCCGGGGCCGGGCACGTCGGCAGGCGCTCCGTCGGCGCCGGTACCGGGCGGGGCGCTGCCTGCGCCTGCGCCTGTGTCTGCGTCTCAGGGGGCGGGGGCGGCCGTGCCCGGTGACCTGCGCTCGGCTCCGGCCGCTGCCGCTGTTTCCAGTCCGGTTCAGGGGGCGGTCGCGCCCGCGGCTACGGGTTCGGCTCCGGCCGGGCCTGGGGCTTCGGGTGGGGCTCAGGGTCCGGCTGTCTCCGCCGGTCCCGGCCCGGCTCAGGGATCGGCCGCACCCACGGTTCAGGGCGCGACTGCACCCACGGCTACGGGCCCGGTCGCACCCGCAGTTACGCACCCGGCCGCCCCCGCCGCCCCCGGCCCGGCACAGGCCGTTCCCGCCCGGTACAACCGTCCCGGGCTTCCGGCGCGTACGCCCGTGTCCGTACCGCTGCTGCCGCCCGAGCTGGCCGACGGGCAGCCCAAGCCGCGGCGCGGTGACCCGCTGGGGCGGCGGGCCGGGCGGGCGTTGCGGAAGGTGTTCGCCTCGTCGCCCGCCACCGAGACGGCGGCGGTCACGGAGGCGGCGCGCGCCATTCAGCAGCCGGTCGTCACCGGGCGGCAGATCGCGGTCTCCAGCATCCGGGGCGGCGCGGGCAAGTCCACCGTCGCGGCGCTGCTCGCCCTGACCTACGCCCACTACCGGCCCGATCCGGTGCTCGCCGTCGAGGCCGACCCGGCGCTCGGCACCCTCCCGCACCGGCTGGGCGCGCGTGAGGTGCGCTGGTCGGGCAGCGATCTGGCGGAGATCGTCGACCCGTCGATGCTGATCACCGACCTGACCGGCTATCTGCTGCCGTTCGCGGGCGGCGGCTGGCTGCTCCCCGGCAGCCAGGGCGCGATCGGCACCCGGCTGGACCTCGACACGTACCGCATCGTCATGACCTCGCTGCGCCGTCACTTCGCCGCCACCGTCGTCGACTGCGAGACCCTGCCCGCCGAGGTGGCCCGCACCGCGCTGGTCACCACGCAGGCCCGGGTGCTGGTCACCCCGGCCACCCCGGAAGGCGTCGCGGCCACCCGCTCCGTACTGGACTGGGTCGGCGGCCTGCACCCCGGGCTGCTGCCGACCACCGTCGTGGTCCTCACCCACCTGGCGCCCGACACCGGCGTCGACGCCCGCACGGCCGTCGCCCACCTCGGCGCGGGCGGCGCGGCGGTGCTGCCGCTGCCCTACGACCGGCATCTGGCCGCGGGCGGCGCGATCCGTACCGATCTGCTGGGCGAGCGGACGCTGGCGGCCGCCGCCCGGATCGCCGCCGAGGTGATGGACCGCGCGGTCTCCCGGGAACCCGGCCGCCGCCCGTCCGACCACACCGCACGCGGCGGCGAACGATACGTCGCCCATGGCGTCGTCCGCCCCGCCGCAGCCACGACCGCGCACCCGCGGCCGACCCCGGATGCGGCCCCGACGGTCGTCCCCGGGGCCGCGGGTCCGGCCGCACCCGCAGCCGGGCCGGCCACGCCCGCCCCCGGACCGGCCACGGTCATCCCTGCGGGGCCGGCCGCCGCCCCCGGCGCCGGGCCGACCGCCCCCGGCGCCGGACCGCTCCCCGCCGCAGGGCCGCAGCCCCACCCACCGTCCGGACCGCAACCACCGCTCGCCCCGCAGGCACAGCCCCAGCCACAGCCCCAGCAGCAGATGCAGCCTCAGCAGCAGATGCAGCCCCACGCACCGCTGGGCCCGCAGTCGCCGCAACAGCCCCAGGGGCAGCCCCCGCACCAAGGACAGTCCCCGCACCAAGGACAGCTCTCACAGCAGATCAACCACCCGAGCCAGTCCCACCAGCAGCCCCTACCTCCGCAGCAGAACCAGTCGCCGTATCAACCCCAGGCACCGCAGGCACCCCAGGCATCCCAGACACTTCAGGTACCCCAGGTACCTCAGCCAGGGCAGACGGCACAGCCAGGCCAGGCAGCGCAGCCACATCACCTTCCGCCGCAGCACCTGTCTCCGCAGATATCCGCCACGCCTCCCACATCTCCTCCATCTCCTCAGGCACCCGTGTCCCCACACACCAACCCGTACATGCAGCCCCACCCGCCGTACGCCACCAAGCAGACGCTCCCGGCACAGCACACCCAGACGAATCCGTACAGGCAGCCGGCACACCAGCCCCAGCCCACCCCCGCTCCTCCCCAGGCCCCGGAGCCCCTGCGGGCCACCCGGCATCCCCAGGCACCGCCTCCGGGCGTGGAGCGGAGCCCGTTCGATGCCCCGCCGGACGACCGCAGCCCCTTCGACGGCGGCCCGCTGCCCCGCCCGGACGGCGCCGGAACCTGACCTCCGGCGCGGCCCCGGCCCGTCCGCATGCCGGGCAGCACCGTCCGGCAGCCGGTTGCAGAGCCGGGACGAAGTGGGGTCAACGCCACCGTCTGCGAGACGCGGCTGCTCAGCGGGGGGAGGGCAGGGCCTAGACTCCGTGGGTACAGATCGTCGAAGTCGTTGAACAAGCGCAGTCAGGGAGCGAGGGGCGGACGTGCCGGACGACACGACCGTGCGCACCATCACCAGCGCCGCGGAGTACTTCCAGGGGTATTCGTTCGTCGGCCTGGTCGCCGTCGTCGGTGTCCTCTTCGTGGCCGTGGCCTTCGGCGCCGGGCGGTTGCTGCGGCCCGTGGTGCCGACGCCCGAGAAGCTGCTGACGTACGAATGCGGCGTGGACCCGGTCGGCGAGGGCTGGGCGCACACCCAGGTCCGCTACTACGTCTACGCGTTCCTCTACGTGATCTTCGCCGTCGACTCGATCTTCCTGTTCCCCTGGGCGACGGTCTTCGCCGCCCCCGGCTTCGGCGGCGTCACGCTGGTGGAGATGTTCGTCTTCCTCGGCTTCCTCACCGTCGGCCTGCTCTACGCATGGAAGAAGGGCGTCCTGGAATGGACGTGACCCCCGCCCCCGACGGCGCGTCGGCAGCGGCCGAGGGCTCCGGCCGCACCGATCTGCCGATGCCGCGCCGCCTGGGCACGCTCTCCCGGCTCGCGCCCGAACCGATGAAGGTGATCCTCAACTGGGGTCGCCGCTACAGCCTGTGGGTCTTCAACTTCGGCCTCGCCTGCTGCGCCATCGAGTTCATCGCCGCGTCCATGGCGCGCCACGACTTCATCCGGCTCGGCGTCATCCCGTTCGCGCCGGGCCCGCGCCAGGCCGACCTGATGATCGTCTCCGGCACGGTCACCGACAAGATGGCCCCGGCCGTCAAGCGCCTCTACGAGCAGATGCCCGAGCCGAAGTACGTCATCTCCTTCGGCGCCTGCTCCAACTGCGGCGGCCCCTACTGGGACTCGTACTCCGTGACCAAGGGCGTCGACCAGATCATTCCGGTGGACGTGTACGTACCGGGCTGCCCGCCCCGCCCGGAGGCGCTGCTGCAGGGCATCCTCAAGCTCCAGGAGAAGATCGCCCGCGAGTCGCTGGGCGAGCGGTACGCGACCGGCCCGGCCGCCGGCCCCTCGGCGAACGCGCTGCGCAGCGGCCTGGTGGCGCCCCCGCAGCCCGGTACGTCCAGCACGGCGGAGCCCGGCGGCCCGGGGGAGGAGCCCCGATGAGCGAGCCGACGAACGAGCCCACGAACGAGCCCGTGGACGAGCCGACGAAGCAGCCGGTGGACGGCGCCGCGGAGGTTGCGGACGAGGCGGCCGAGCCCGTCGTCGGCTGGCTGCCCGGCCCGGCGAGCGCCCTCTTCGGCGCGGGTGCCACCGCGGAAGCCGCCTACGACCTGCTGACCGTCGACGTACCGGCCGACCGCTGGATCGAGGCGCTGACCGCCGCCCGCACCGCCCTGAACTGCACCTTCTTCGACTGGCTGAGCGCCGTCGACGAGCCCGGCACCGGCTTCCGGATCTGCGCTCACCTCGCCGACGTCTCCCGCCCCGGCACCGTCCGGCGGTTGCTCGTGCGCACGACCGTGCCGCACGACGCACCGGCGCTGCCCACCGCCACCGGCGTCTACGCGGGCGCCGCCTGGCACGAGCGCGAGACGTACGAGATGTTCGGCGTGGACTTCACCGGCCACCCGCACCTCGTGCCGCTGCTGCTCCCGGAGAACTTCGAGGGCCACCCGCTGCGCAAGGACTTCGTCCTCGCCGCGCGGGTCGCCAAGGCGTGGCCGGGCGCCAAGGAACCGGGCGAGTCCGAGCACGGCGGACCGAAGCGCCGCCAGATGCTGCCGCCCGGCGTCCCCGACCCGAACGAATGGGGCCCGCTCAAGGGCCAGTTGCCCCCGGCCCCGGCCCGCCCGGCACGCGGCGCCCGCGCGGCCGGCGGCGCCCGGGCCGCCGGCGCCGGACGGACGGCCGGTGCCGGAGCCGCAGCGGAGCGCCCGGCCGCGGGCGAACGCCCGGCCCGCCGCACCCGCTCGGCCGGCGCGGGCTCAGCCAGCCAGCGCCCGGCCTCGACCGCGGATGCGGCGTCCACGGGGGCCGAGATCCCGGCCGCACCGGCCGGACCTGCCGCATCTGCGGCTTCGGCCACGCCGGAGGCGGCCGCCAAGCCGGAGGCCTCCGCCAAGCCTGAGACGGCCGCCAAGTCTGGGCCCGCCGCCAAGCCCGAGAACGCGGCGAAGCCCGAGGCGGCCGCTAAGCCTGAGACCGCGGCGAAGCCCGAGAAGGCTGACGAGCCCGAAGCGTCGACGAAGCCCGAGGCGGTGGCGAAGCCCGAGGCGCCGACCGGACCGGGTGCGTCCGCCAAGCCGGATGCGTCCGCCAAGTCTGAGGAGACGGCGGAGCCGGAAGCGCCGGCCGGGCCCGCGGCGTCGGACCGAGGCGCGGCTTCCCGCCCGGCCAGGCCCGCCGCCACCTCCTCGGACGCCCCCTGGCACCACGCCCGCCCGGCCTTCGAGGAACCCGAGCCCGCCCCGGCGGATGAGGCTCCCACCGGCACCGGCACCGGTACGGACGACGGGACCGACCCCGGTAAGGGCACCGACCCCGGTAAGGAATCCGGCCCGGACGAGAAACCCGGCCCCGGCAAGACCACCGGCACCGGCGACGAATCCGGCCCCGGCCAGGACGCCGGCACCGGCAAGGCCACTCCCCACCAGGACCCGGCAGGAGGCGACACCCCATGAGCGACGCTCTCGACATCGTGGTGCGCCTGCTCGCCGTCTTCGTCGCCTTCCTCGTCCTCCCGCTGGTCGTCGGGCAGACCGAACACAAGGTCATGGCCCATATGCAGGGCCGCCTCGGACCGATGTACGCGGGCGGTTTCCATGGCTGGGCGCAGCTCGTCGCGGACGGGGTGAAGTTCGCGCAGAAGGAGGACATCGTCCCGGCCGGAGCCGACCGGCGGGTCTTCCAGCTCGCGCCCGCCGTAGGACTGCTGCCGTATCTGCTGGTCCTCGCCGCCATCCCGATCGGCCCGCGCAACGCGGTCGGCCAGAGCCTGGACGCGGGGCTCTTCTTCGTCCTCGCGGTGATGGGCGTCGGCGTCCTCGGTTCGATCATGGCGGGCTGGGCGTCGGCCAACAAGTTCTCGCTGCTCGGCGGCTTGCGCACGGCCGCCCAGCTGCTCGCCTACGAGCTGCCGATGCTGCTCGCCGCCGCCTCCGTCGCGATGGCCGCCGGCACCCTCTCGCTGCCCGGGATCCTCGACTCCTTCCACTGGTGGTGGGTGCCGTGGCAGCTCATCGGCGCGGTGGTCTTCTTCGTGGCCGGCCTCGCCGAGCTGCAACGGCCGCCGTTCGACATGCCGGTCGCCGACTCCGAGATCATCTTCGGCGCGTACACCGAGTACACCGGTCTGCGCTTCGCGCTCTTCCTGCTCGCCGAGTACGCGGGCATCGTCGTGCTCTGCGCGCTGACCTCCGTCCTCTTCCTGGGCGGCTGGCACGGACCGTTCGGCGCCGACGGCCTCGGCTGGCTGTGGACGCTGCTGAAGACCGCCGTCCTCGCCTTCGTCATCATCTGGCTGCGGGTCACCTATCCGCGGCTGCGCGAGGACCAGCTGCAGAAGCTCGCCTGGACCGTCCTCATCCCGCTCGCCCTCGTCCAGATCGCCCTCACCGGCGTCGTCAAGGTGGTGACCTCCTGAGATGGCCACGGACAAGAAGTCCAAGCCGTCCGGCTTCCCCGGCTCCGGGCTCGCCAAGGGCCTCGCCGTCACCCTCCGGACGATGACGAAGCGCAGCACCACCGCGCAGTACCCCGACGTCCAGCCCGATCTGGCGCCGCGCACCCGCGGCGTCATCGGGCTGTTCGAGGAGAACTGCACGGTCTGCATGCTCTGCGCCCGTGAATGCCCCGACTGGTGCATCTACATCGACTCCCACAAGGAGACGGTGCCGCCCGCCGCCCCCGGCGGCCGCGAGCGCAGCCGTAACGTCCTCGACCGCTTCGCCATCGACTTCTCCCTCTGCATGTACTGCGGTATCTGCATCGAGGTCTGTCCCTTCGACGCGCTCTTCTGGTCGCCGGAGTTCGAGTACGCCGAGACCGACATCCGCGAGCTGACCCACGAGCGCGACAAACTCCGCGAGTGGATGTGGACCGTGCCCGAACCGCCCGCCCTCGACCCCGCCGCCGAGGAACCCAAGGAGATCGCCGCCGCCCGTAGGACGGCCGACAAACTCGCCGCCCAGCAGGCCGCCGCCGACGCCGAGAACTCCGGGGAGGACGCGTGACGCTCGCCGCCGCAAGCCACGGCTTCCTCACCCCCTCCGGCGTCGAGATCGCCTTTCTCCTCGTCGGCCTCGTCACCCTCGGCGCGGCGATCGTCACCGTCACCACCCGGCAGCTGGTCCACGCCGCGCTCTGGCTGGTCGTCGCCCTCGGCGGCACCGCCGTCGAATACCTGCTGCTGACCGCGGAATTCATCGCCTGGGTGCAGGTCCTGATCTACGTCGGCTCCGTCGTCGTCCTCCTGCTCTTCGGGCTGATGCTCACCAAGGCGCCCATCGGCCGGTCACCCGACGCCGACTCCGGCAACCGCTGGGCCGCCGTCGCCGTGGCCGCAGCCTCCGCCGCCGCCCTGGTGTGGGTCGTCGTCGACGCCTTCCGCGCCACCTGGATCGAACTCGGCACCCCGCAGGGCACCACCGAAACCACCGGCCGCAGCCTCTTCCAGTACTGGGTCCTCCCCTTCGAAGCCCTCTCCGTCCTGCTGCTCGCCGCCCTGGTCGGCGCGATCGTCCTCTCCCGCAAGGGCACCGACACGGCGGCCGGGTCCGACGGGGGCGGCACGGCCCGCATCCCGGCACCCGGCCCGGCGGGTGCCCCGGCCGGCACGGCCCCGGCGGCCCCCTCCGGCGCGGCGAACGCCCCCGGCCCCGCCTCGCGGGAGGAACAGCGCTGATGCATCTCGTCTATCCGGCCGTCCTCGCCGCCCTCCTCTTCTGCACCGGTCTGTACGGCGTGCTCGCCCGCCGCAACGTGATCCTGGTGCTGATGTCCGTCGAGCTGATGCTCAACGCCGTCAACCTCAACCTCGTCGCCTTCGACGCCTGGCTGCGCGACACCCTCCACGCCGGGCAGGCACTGACCCTCTTCACCATCGCCGTCGCCGCCGCCGAGATCGGTATCGGTCTGGCGATCGTGCTGCTCGTCCACCGCCACCGCGGCACCTCCCACATCGACCGGCTGCGCGACCTCGCCGACACGCCGGGCACCCCGGACGCCGACACCACGGACCTGCAGCCGGACACCAAGGCGGAGGCCACCGCGTGACACCCACGACCACCGCCGTCCTCGTCCCCCTCCTGCCGTTCCTCGGCGCGGTCGCGGGATTCCTCCTGGGCCGCCGTGCCCCCGGCTTCGTCCGGCCGCTCGCCGTGCTGCCCACGTTCGCCGCCGCCGTGCTCGCCGTCGTCACCGCCGCCGGAGTGGGCACCGGGCCCGCCACCGACGTCGCCACCCGGCTCACCCCGACCGGCTCCGTCCCCATCGACCTGGCCCTGCACCTCGACGGCTTCGCCGTGCTGATCGCCGTGCTGGTCGGCGTGGTCGCGACCTGCGTGCAGATCTACTCCACCGGCTATCTGCGCGACGACCCGCGCTACCCCTCGTACGCCGCGCTGGTCTCGCTCTTCACCTCCGCGATGCTGCTCGTCGTCTACACCGGTGACCTGATGGTGCTGCTCGTCGGCTGGGAAGTCATGGGCATCTGCTCGTACTTCCTCGTCGGCCACTACTGGGAGACCGAGGCCGCCCGCGCCGCCTCCCTCAAGGCGTTCCTCGTCACCAAGCTCGGCGACGTCCCCTTTCTCTTCGGCATCTTCGCGCTGGCCGCCGACACCGGCACCTTCCGCATCACCGGCATCCTCGGCTCGATCGCCCGCGACGGTCTCGACCACCCGACGCTGATCGCGCTGCTGCTGCTCGCCGGTGTGGCCGGCAAGTCCGCGCAGTTCCCGCTGCACACCTGGCTCCCCGACGCCATGGCCGGCCCCACCCCCGTCTCGGCGCTCATCCACGCCGCGACGATGGTCGCCGCCGGTGTCTATGTCGTCGCCCGGCTCCTCCCCGTCTTCGCCGCCTCCGCCGCGGCGCTGGTCGTCCTCGCCGTCATGGCCGCGGTCACCATGATCGGATCCGGTCTGGCCGCGCTCGCCCAGGACGACGTCAAACGCGTCCTCGCGTACTCGACCATCGGTCAGCTCGGCTACATGACCGGCGCGCTGGCCGTCGGCGACCGCGGCGCGGCCGTCTTCCACCTCCTCTCCCACGGTGCCTTCAAGGCCCTCCTCTTCCTGGGCGCCGGGGCGCTCATCCACGCCGCCGGCACCAACTCGCTCTCCGCCATGTCCCGGATGAGCGGGCTCGCCCGGCGCGTCCCCGACGCCTTCTGGACCGTCACCGTCGCGCTCCTCGTGCTCGCCGCCATCCCGCCGTTCTCCGGCTTCTTCTCCAAGGAAGCCGTCCTCAGCGCCGCCGAGCACGCCGCCACCGGCGGGGCCGCGGGCGTCCCCGGCGCGGCCGGCTGGACCGTCCTGATCTCCGGGCTGATCGCCGCCCTCCTCACCGCCGGGTACGCCGCCCGGCTGTGGCTGCTCGCCTTCCGCGGCAGCGGCCCCGAGGCCCCCGACCACGGCCCGCAGCCGCTCTCCATGAAGGCCGTGCTGTGGGTCCTCTTCGTCCCCACCGCCGCCTTCGGCCTGACCGCTCCCTTCCTGGCCGACTGGTTCGACGGACGCTCCCTCACCCCGACCCTCACCACCTCCGTCCTGGGCACCGGCATCGCCCTCGTCGGCGGCCTCGTCACCTACGCGACCTGGCGCCACACCACCGCCCCGGCCACCCGCACCGTGGCGGACGGCGCCGCCACCGACCCCGGCCGGGTGCTGCTCGGACCGCTGTACCGCCCCGCGGCCGCCGGCTTCCACCTCGACGCCGTCTACACCGCGCTGTTCGTCCGGCCCGTCCGCGCCGCCGCGGTCCTCGTCCGCTTCCTCGACCGTGAGGTCGTCGACACCTACGTCCGCGCCGCCGGAACCGGCCCCCGCTGGCTGGGCGCCGCCGTCCGCCGCGCCCAGACCGGCAACGTGCAGACCTACCTCGGCGCGCTGCTCGCGGGCGCACTCGTCCTGGCCGTCGCCGCCGTCCTCGTCGCCACGGGCACCGGAGCCTGACCATGAATCACACCGCTATGCAGCTGCTCCTCGCGGCCGTCGTCGTGCTCCCGCTGCTGGGCGCCGCCGGCGCGCTGCTCCCGGCCCCGCCCGGTCTCCGCGGCCGCGGTCCCGACCAGGCCGTACTGCGCCACGGCGTGACCGTCACCGGCGTCGTCCTCGCGGCGACCGTGGCCCTCGCCATCGGCTTCGACCACGGCCACCCGGCCCGGATGCAGGCCACCACCGACCTCAGCTGGATCCCCGCGCTGGACATCCGCGTCCACCTCGGCATCGACGGCATTTCGCTCCCCCTCGTCGTCCTGACCGCGCTGCTGACCTTCCTCTGCGCGCTCTACAGCTACTTCTCGATGCCCAAGGGGCCGTCCCCGAAGGCCTTCGTCGCCCTGCTGCTCCTGCTGGAATCCGGCACCCTCGCCACCTTCGCCGTCCTCGATCTCGTGCTGTTCTTCCTCGCGTTCGAGATGGTGCTCATCCCGATGTACTTCCTCATCGCCCGCTGGGGCGGCGATTCCGGCGGCGCGGCGTCCGGCGCCCCGTCCGGCCGGGAGCCGGGCGGCCGGCAGGCGGCCGCCTGGAAGTTCATCCTCTACACGCTGCTCGGCTCCGTCGTCATGCTGCTCGGCCTCCTTCTCGTAGGAGTAAAAACCGGCACGTTCGACATGGTTGCACTCGCCGCCGACAACGGTCCGAAGTCCCAGCTCAGCCACACCGTTCAGCTCGTCGCCGTAGTGGCGATCGGCATCGGACTGGCCATCAAGTCGCCGCTGTGGCCGCTGCACAGCTGGCTGCCGGACGCCCACACCGCCGCCCCCACCGTCGGCTCGGTGCTGCTCGCCGGTGTCCTGCTGAAGATGGGCACGTACGGCTTCGTGCGGATCGCGCTGCCGATCGCGCCCGAGGGCATGCACACCTTCGCGCCCTACCTCGCCGCCCTCGCCGCCATCGGCATCGTCTACGGCTCGCTCGCCTGCCTCGCGCTGGTCCGCGAGGGCGCCAAGGGCGATCTGAAGCGGCTGATCGCGTACAGCTCCGTCGGGCACATGGGCTTCGTGCTGCTCGGCATCGCCTCCATGACGCCCACCGGCGTCAACGGCGCGCTCTTCGCCAACATCGCCCACGGCCTCATCACCGGCCTGCTCTTCTTCCTGGTCGGCGCCCTCAAGGACCGCACCGGTACCACGGACCTCGACACCCTCGCCGGTACCACCGGCGCCGCGCTCTACGGCCGCGCGCCCCGCTTCGGCGCCCTCCTCGCCTTCGCCGCCGTCGCCTCCCTGGGCATCCCCGGGCTCGCCGGTTTCTGGGGCGAGATGCTCGCGATGTTCGGCGCGTTCCACCCGGCCCCGGGCCTCAGCCGTGCCGCCTTCCTCACCTTCATGGCGCTGGCCGGCCTCGGCACCCTGCTGACCGCGGCGTATCTGCTGCTCGTCGTCCGCCGGGTCTGCATGGGCGCCACCCCCGAGGCCCCCGAGCCCGCCGCCGCGGTCGAGGAGGGCACCGCCTCCCCGGACGAGGCCGCGCACGACATCGCCCCGAAGGCGCCGCGGAACCGGCCCGCCACCGGGGGCCCGGCGGCGCCCGTCCTCCCCGACATCGCGCGCCACGAATACGCGGCCTGGACCCCCCTGGCCGCCCTCACCGTCCTCGCCGGACTGTGGCCCGCGGCCCTCCTCGGCCTCACCGACCCGGCCGTCCAGCAGCTCCTCGGAGGCGGCAAGTGACCAGCCCGATGATCCCGACGGCCGCGAGCGGAGCGGCCTCCCTGGTGCAGTCCGTCGACTGGATCGCCCTGGCGCCGCCCCTCCTCACCGCCGTCGTGGCCCTCGTGGTGCTCGTCGCGGACCTGTTCCTCCCGGTGGCCCGCAAGCCGCTCCTGGGATGGCTCGCCACCGGGGGCCTCGCCCTGGCCGGGCTCTCCCTGCTGCCCCTGCTGGGCGGCGACCGCCGCACCTTCTGCGTCGGCGGCGGGGACGTCTGCAGCTATGTCGCGGACCCGTTCGCCCTGGTCATCCAGTTCCTGGTGCTGGCCGGCGCGCTGCTGACCGCGCTGCTGTCCATCGACACCGTCAAGGACGGCGGCCTGCCCGCGGGCGAGTACTGGTTCCTGCTGCTCTCCTCGGCCTCCGGCGCCGCCCTGCTGCCCGCCTCCCGCGACCTGGCGACCCTGGTCCTCGCCCTGGAGGTGGCCTCGCTGCCCGCCTTCGCGCTGGTCGGCCTGCGCCGCGGCGACCGGCTCTCCTCCGAGGCGGCCCTGAAGTTCTTCCTCTCCTCGGTGGCCGCCACGGCCGTGATGCTCCTGGGCGTGAGCTTCCTGTACGCCGCCACCGGGAGCCTCCACCTGACCCGCGTCGCCCATGGGCTCGCCCATCTCCCGGACCCGCGGCTGGCCACCCTCGCGAGCGCCGGCGTCGCCCTCACCCTCGTCGGCTTCGCCTTCAAGACCGCCGCCGCGCCGTTCCACTTCTGGGTGCCCGACACCTACGTCGGCGCCCCGCTGCCCATCGCCGCGTACCTCTCCGTCATCGGCAAGGCCGTCGGCTTCTCCGGCCTGATCCTCGTCACGGTCAAGGGCTTCCCCGCGTATGCGCACGTCTGGGGCCCGGTGCTGGCGGTGCTGGCCGCGCTGACCATGACCGTCGGCAACGTCGCGGCGCTGCGCCAGGACCCCGGCCGCGCCCACAGCGCCGTCCGGCTGCTGGCGTGGTCCTCCGTCGGCCAGGCCGGGTACCTCCTGGTGCCGATCGCCGCCGCCGCGTACGCCGACGTCCCGGGGCGCGCCATCGGCTCCACCGTCGCGTACGCCCTGATGTACGCCGCGGTGAACCTCGGCGCCTTCGCGGTCGCCGCCCTGGTGGCCCGTACCAGCCCGGCCAACCGCCTCACCGACTACCGCGGTCTCGTCACCCGCCGCCCCCTGGTGGCGCCGGTCCTCGGCTTCTTCCTGCTCTGCCTGGCCGGGCTGCCGCCGGGCGTCATCGGCCTGTTCGCCAAGGTCACGGTCTTCGCCTCGGCCGTCGACGTGGGCCTGGGCTGGCTCGCCGTGGTCATGGCGATCAACGTGGTGATCGCGCTCTACTACTACCTCCGCTGGACGGCCGTGCTCTTCCAGCGCGCCCCGCAGGACGCGCCCGACGCGGGATCCGCGGACGTGACGGCGGTGACCGCCGGGGGCGCGGCCGCCGCCCGGATCCCCGTCCCGCTCGCCGCCGCGCTCACCCTGGCCACCGTCCTCGGCGTGGCCCTCTCCGGCGCCCCGCAGCTGGTCCTGCGCTTCGCCGCGGGCGCCCTCCTGTAGGTCCGGCGCGGGGCGGCGCCCCGCGCCGGAACGCGGCGCTCCGCCGTCGTCGCCCGCGGACGCCCGGACGCCGTAACCGGCCCTCCCCGGGTGCGGAGGGTGAGGGAACCTGCCCTGCTCATCTCGCGTTGACCAGTGAGTAAGGGTCCACTGAAGAGTGGACGTCGCAGCAGCGGGTTCCCCTGCCGGATCGCTTGGAGGGCGTACGGTGCACCGCCGGCACAACGGGCTCAGAACCGCCGTACTCCTCGGTGGTCTGTCCGCCCTCATCATCGTCATCGGCGGCTTCTTCGGCCGCACGGGCCTGCTCGTCGCCGTGCTCGTCGCGGTGGGGACGAACGCCTACGCGTACTGGAACAGCGACAAGCTCGCGCTGCGGGCCATGCGCGCCCGCCCGGTGAGCGAATTCGAGGCGCCCGGCCTGTACCGCATGGTCCGTGAGCTGTCGACCGCCGCCCGCCAGCCGATGCCGCGCCTCTACCTCTCCCCGACCCAGGCGCCCAACGCCTTCGCCACGGGCCGCAATCCCCGTAACGCCGCGGTCTGCTGCACCGACGGCATCCTCCAGCTGCTGGACGAACGGGAGCTGCGCGGGGTGATCGGCCATGAGCTGAGCCATGTCCACAACCGCGACATCCTCATCTCCTCGGTGGCCGGGGCGCTGGCCTCCGTGGTGATGTTCCTGGTGAATTTCGCCTGGCTGATCCCGGTCGGCCGCTCGGACGACGACGACCGCCCCGGAGTGCTCGGCATGCTGCTGATCATGATTCTGGGACCGCTCGCCGCCTCCCTGATCCAGCTCGCCGTCAGCCGCTCCCGGGAGTACCAGGCCGATGCGTCGGGCGCCCGGCTCACCGGTGATCCCCTCGCCCTGGCCTCCGCGCTCCGTAAGCTGGAGAGAGGCACCCAGCAGCTGCCGCTGCCCCCGGAGCCCCGGCTGGAGACCGCGGGACACATGATGATCGCCAACCCGTTCCGCGCGGGGGAGGGCATGTCCCGCTTCTTCGCCACCCACCCGCCGATGCGCGAGCGCATCGACCGTCTGGAGCGGATGGCCGGGCCCCACATATGACGCCGCGGCCGGGCCGCACACCGGGCCCGCGTCGCAACGTTCCCCACCGGCCGCCGCGTCTACCTGGGCGTACCCCTGTCGCCCCGCCGTGGAAGGCTGTCGATCATGAAGCTCATCCTCAACGTCATCTGGTTGGTCCTCAGCGGCTTCTGGCTGGCGCTCGGTTATGTCCTCGCGGGCATCATCTGCTGCGTCCTGATCGTCACGATCCCGTTCGGCATAGCGTCCTTCCGCATCGCGGGCTACGCGCTCTGGCCCTTCGGCCGCACCACCGTCGAACGGCGGGACGCGGGCGCCGGATCCACGATCGGCAACGTCATCTGGATCATCTTCGCGGGCTGGTGGCTGGCGCTGGGCCACATCTGCACGGGCATCGCGCTCTGCGTCACGATCATCGGCATCCCGTTCGGCATCGCCAACTTCAAGATGATCCCGATCTCCCTGATGCCCCTCGGCCGCGAGATCGTCCCCACGGACGAGCCGTTCGCCGCCCGCTGATCACACCGGTGGGGCGGCGCGCCCACGGCCCGCCGCCCCACCCGGTTGCTGCATCTCTCCGCCGACGGAACGCCCCGGCCCGCGGGCCCGTGCCGTCGTACGCGGGTGACTACCGGTAGTTCACGAACTGGATCGCGAAGTCCAGGTCCTTGCCCTTCAGCAGCGCCTGGACGGCCTGGAGGTCGTCGCGGCTCTTCGAGCTGACCCGCAGCTCGTCGCCCTGGACCTGCGCCTTGACGCCCTTCGGGCCCTCGTCGCGGATCATCTTGGCGACCTTCTTGGCGTTCTCCTGCGAGATGCCCTCCTGGATGGAGGCGAAGATCTTGTACATCTTGCCGGAGAGCTGCGGCTCGCCCGCGTCCAGCGCCTTCAGCGAGACCCCGCGCTTGACCAGCTTGGTCTGGAAGATGTCGAGGACGGCCGCCGCCCGGCCTTCGGAGTCGGCGCGCATCTCGATCTTCTCGCCCGACCACTCGATCGACGCGCCCACGCCCTTGAAGTCGTAGCGCTGCGAGATCTCCTTGGCGGTCTGGGTGAGGGCGTTGTCGACCTCCACCCGCTCGACCTTCGAGACGATGTCGAAACTGGAGTCGGCCATGGTGAGTTGGCTCCTCGTGGATAGGTCCGTCAGGGAAACGGCCCGTCCCGGACCGCCCCGCCAGCCTAGAGGAGGCGACCGCGCCGCCCACGACCCCGGCCGCGGGAACCGAGTGGCGGAGCACCCCCTGCCATCAGGTATGGTTTACGTCGTTGCCACCGAGCGCCGCGGAAAGCGGATCTCCCGGCAGCAAACCCTGGCGGTGTGCCCGAGCGGCCAAAGGGAGCAGACTGTAAATCTGCCGGCTTCGCCTTCCCAGGTTCGAATCCTGGCGCCGCCACAGTTGGGGAACGGCCCGTGATCAGCGGAAACGCGATCACGGGCCGTTTTCGTTGTCTGAAGCGGACCGCTGTCGCGCTCGTGCCCGCGGTGCCACCCGAAGGGGGTCCCCTCACCCGGCCGACGGCTGTGGCCCCACCGCCTTCACCTGGGCGCGGAACCAGCGGTGCGCCGGGTCGGCGGAGTGGCGCGGATGCCAGGCCATGCCGAGGTCGAGCGGCGGCAGGTCGAGCGGGACGGGGAACGTCCGCAGGCCCAGGGCCTTGGTGGTGTCCGGGAGCCAGCCGGGGAGCGTGAGGGCGACGAGGTCGGTGCCGCGGGCCAGTTGCATCGCGCTCAGGTGGCTGGGGACGACGGCGGCGACGCGGCGCCGCAGCCCCAGCTCCGACAGCGCCCGGTCGATGGGGCCGAGGCGTCTGCCGCGCCGGGAGATGCCGATGTGGTCCGCGGCGGCGAACCGGCGAGTGTCGAGCGGCCCGTCGAAGAGCGGATGGCCGACGCGGGCGACGCCGACCAGCGACACCCGGGCGAGCTGCTCCGTACGGGTCTCCGGGTCCAGATGGTCGAGGACGCCCAGCTCCACGTCGACCCGGCCCTGGCGGAGTGCCGGGCCGTCCTCCACCGCCTCGGGCAGGAAGACGAGGTCGACGCGCGGGGCGGCCGCGCGCAGCCGGTCGGTCAGCGGGCCGGCCAGCCCCGCCAGCAGGATGTCGCTCGCCTGCAGCGTGAAGGTGCGCTCCAGGGCGGCGGCGCGGAACGGCGCCGACGGACGGAACAGCCGCTCGCAGTCGGCCAGCACGCCGCCGACCTGGTCCCGCAGCTCCAGGGCGCGCGGCGTCGGCACCATCGTCTGCCCGGCGCGGACCAGCAGCGGATCGCCGACGGTCCGCCGCAACCGCGCCAGGGTGCGGCTGACCGCGGCGGGCGAGGTGCCGAGCCGTTCGGCGGCCCGGGTCACGCTGTTCTCCTGGAGCAGCGCGTGGAGCGTGTGCAGCAGATTGAGGTCCATCCCCCCGGATTTCCTTCCCCAGAACCTTACTGACCTGCATTTTTGCCGCTTCCGGCAAGGATTGTGTGCCCATCTTTGCATTGCCGGGCAAGGCGGCCCGCGCCGAGAGTGAGGACGTCGCCGCGTCCGCGGGGACACCCCGCCACCAAGGAGCGCGCCGTGCCGCAGCCCGCCCGTGCCGGTCGTGAAGGCGACGTCCTGGCCGTCGTCAGCCAGACCGGCCCCACCGTCTCGTTCCACGACGCCGCCACCGACCGGCACCTCGGGACGACCGAACTCGCCGCCGAACCGCACGAACTGTGCTTCGACCCCGTACAGCGCCTGCTGTGGTGCACCACCCCGTACCTCTCCGGCGCCTACCACGCCCACACCGGCCGGCGGACCGAGGTGATCGTCCTCGACGCCGACACCCGCCGCGTCGTCGAGACCGTCGACCTCGCGCCGGAGCACGGGCCGCACGGCCTGGCGCTGGACGCGGCGCGCGGGCGGCTCTACGTCAGCGTCGAGGGCGCCGCGGACCGGCCGGGCGGCGTCGTGGTGATCGACACCGCGACCCGGCGCCCCCTCGGGCGCATCGACACCGGCGCGCCCGGCCCGCACTGGTTCGTCCTCTCCCCGGACGGCACGACCGGTTACGCGACCAACAAGGAGGCGCCGTTCGTCTCCGTCGTCGACCTCTCCGCCGGTGCGCTCACCGCCCGGATCGAGGTGCCGGGGAGCGAGGGGCTGGCGCTCTCGCCCGATGGGGCGCTTCTCTACGTCGCCGCGCCCTACGGC
This sequence comes from Streptomyces sp. NPDC000404, assembly GCF_040300365.1. Taxonomy (NCBI): domain Bacteria; kingdom Bacillati; phylum Actinomycetota; class Actinomycetes; order Kitasatosporales; family Streptomycetaceae; genus Streptomyces; species Streptomyces sp. NPDC000404. The sequence goes on from NZ_JBEPDN010000003.1 coordinate 133,260, forward strand.
TCGTTCGGCGCGCCCCCTGCGCCCGGGGCGGCGCGGCCGGAGCCCGGGATCCGGGTGATCGACACCCGTACGCTGCGGGTGACCGGCACCCTGCCGACCGAGGACGTCGTCCTGCCGGTGCACACCACGGCGGACGGGACGCTGCTCGTCGGGGAGACCCGCCGGGAGCCCGGGGCCGGGGGAGGGCAGGCACCGGGCCGCCTCACCGTCTTCGCCGCCGGTGACCACCGCCGGCTGGGCGGGCTGGAGGTGGGGCGGCTGCCGCTGACCATCACCTCCTCGCCCGACGGCCGGATCGGCTACGTGGCGGCCACCGGCTCCTCCACCGTCGACCTCGTCGATCTGGCGTCGCTGGAGCGGCTGGCCCGGCTCGACCTGCCGCGCCACGGAGAGGCCGGCGCCCACGGAATGGCCTACCTGCCGCGGCCGGCTTGAGCCGCACCCGGCGGGCCCGTCAGGTCAGCCAGAACGCCGCCCGCTCCCGCCACAGGGCGAGCAGGTCCCGGTCGCCGGTGATCTCCAGGGCGCCGTCGGGGACCGGGCGCCCGTAGAGGAAGAGCAGGAGGGCGGCCGGGGCGGCGCGGACGGTGACGGCGGCCGGTGCCGCGGTGCGGTGGAGGACGGGTGTGTCGCCGGTCAGGTCGATCAGCCAGCGGGCGGGGACGGCCGGTGCGGCCGCGCTGCCGGCCGTGGGCGCGTCGGCCGGGGGCCCGCTGCCGGTGGCGGGGCCGTCGCCCGGCGTGCCCGGTGCGTCCGCGGTCGTGTCGAACGCGAGGAGGCGGCCCGGGCCGAGGACGGCGGGGGCGTCCGGGAGCGGAGCGTAGGCCTCCGGGTGGTCGCAGAAGGACAGCCACTCGTCGATCGCGTCGCGGGCCGCCTCGTCGGTGGCGGTGAACTCCGCGCCGACGGCGAGCGCCGCGTCCGCGCGGTGGACGAGCGTCTCGCCCGCCATCCGCCGGGCCCAGAACTCCGGGGAAGTCTCATCGGGCAGCACCGTCCACACCCGGGCATGGGGACCGGCCGTGTGCAGCTGCTCCACCAGGCGTTCGGCGCCCTCGTCCAGCCAGGCGCCCAGGGCGGCCATGTCCTCGGCCCGGCGCGGCGCGACCGCGTTCACCAGGTCGTCCGGGACCTCTCGGGTGGTCCGGACGATCTCCTCGGCCCAGCGGTGCGCGCCCCCGACGTGCCGTACCAGCTGCCCCAGGTGCCAGCCGGGGCAGGTGGGGACGGGGGTGAGCGCGTCGGCGGTCTCGACGAGCTGCCTCAACTGCGTGGTCTGCCGGGCGATTTCGGCGCATCGGCGGGTGAAGTCCGGTGTGCTCATGGCCGGATGGTACGGCGGGCCGGAGGGCGCCGCCATGCGATTCCGGGGCGGGGTGGTGGGGGTCCGGAGCGGTGCCCGGGCGGGCATTCCTGGGGGCTGCGGGACCCGGGCGCAGGCGCGCAAGGCCCCGAGCCGTCCCGGCGTCGTCCCGGACCCGGGTCGCATCCCGCCCGCGCCGCGCAGATCAGGGCGGCCGCGCGGGCACCGCGGCCGGCGCCCGCGCCTCACGCGGTCGCGTACACCTGCTCCGCGAACTCGCCCACCTGGGTCTTGCTGAGCTTCTTGGCGAGGTCCGCCTCGGTGATCATGCCGACCAGCTGGTGACCTGCCCGGACGTCGATCACCGGGAGGCGCTTGACCTGGTGCTTCTCCATGCTGTCGAGGACTTCCCTGGCGCTCGCCGCCGCGTCGATCCAGTGGACCGGACCCGCCATCGACCCGGCTTGTACCGTCGCCGGGTCGATGCCGTCGGCGCAGCACTGTATGACGATGTCGCGGTCGGTGATCATGCCGGTGAGGCGGTTGTTGTCGCCGCAGATGGGCAGGCAGCCGACGTTCATGTCGCGCATCATCCGTGCCGCGTCGCGCAGCGTCTCGTGGGCGCCGACGCAGTGCGCCCCGCCGGTCATGATGTCCTGGGCGCGCAGCGGACCGGCCGCGTCGCGTGTGCCGGGCATGACAGTCTCCTTCCGGGTGGCGGAGCACCGCGACAATCCCCGGCGGCGCTCCCGGAGCGGCTCCCCTCCGCCCCTCTCGTGCCGTCTTTCCCTTCCATCACACCACCGATGGCCGAGCCCCGCCGCCCGCCCCGGACGAGCCCCTCACCAGCAGGCCGCAACCCTTCGGGGAGAACCCCGAGACTTCCCTGAACTTCACATAAAGTGTGTGACTTTCGCGGGCAGCGCCTTATCGTCGAAGGCAGCCGTGAGCGACGTTCCGGGGGAACGCGTCGAGCCAGCGAAGGGGGGCGGCCGGCCATGCGACCGAGCCGTGGGTCAGAGGCAGAGGTGGAAGAGCGCCGCCGGACGGTGCTGCGCCAGGTCGCCGATGAGGGCGAGATACGGATAGCCGATCTCGCCGAGCGCCTCGGCGTCAGCGTGATGACGATGCACCGCGATCTCGACAACCTCACCGAACGCCAACTCCTCCACAAGGGCCGCGGGGTGGCCACCGCCTTCCCCGTCGTCACCATGGAGAGCGCCGTCCGCTTCCGTGAGCACGCCGATCTCGACACCAAGACGGCGCTCGCCGACGCGCTGGTCGAGGAGGTCGCCCCGGGCAGCACGGTCCTCGTCGACTGCGGCTCCACGCTCTTCCCGCTCGCCCGTCGCCTGGCCGCCGTCGAGGGCCTGCACGTCATCACCAACTCCCTGCGCATCGCCCACCTCTTGACCGGCTCGTCCACCGAAGTCACCCTGCTGGGCGGCCGGTTCCACGAGGACTTCGAGTCCTGCGCGGGCCCCCGCTGCCGGCGCGAGCTGCGCGGTCTGCGCGCCGCCGTCGCCTTCGTCACCGCCACCTCGATCAGCGCCGGACGGCTCTACCACCCGGTCCGGGAGTACGCCGACAACAAGCGCGCCTACCTCCACGCCGCCGACCGGGCCGTACTCGCCGTCGGCCACCGCAAGTTCGGCCGCACCGCCACCTACGGCTACGGCGACGTCGGCGGGTACGACCTGCTGGTCACCGACGACCGCGCGCCCGCCGACGAGCTGCGCGCCGTCCGCGACCTCGGCGTCGAGGTCCGCACCGTCACCCCCGCCGCCCCACCGACCTGAGAGGCCCGCACCGAGCTGAAAGGCCCGCACCGAGCTGAAAGGCCCGCGCCGAGCTGAAAGGCCCGCGCCGAGCTGAAAGGGCCGCGCCGCACCCGCCACCGCTGCACCACCGCACCCGTCACCAGAGAGGCCGACCCATGCGCGCCGTCGTCGTCGAAACGCCCGGTACCCACACCCTCGCCACCGTCGACGACCCGACGCCCGGGCCCGGCGAGGTCGTCGTGGCGCCCGCGGCCGTCGGCATCTGCGGGACCGATGTGCACATCGTCGAGGGCGAGTTCGCACCCACGCCGTACCCGATCATCCCCGGCCACGAGTTCACCGGCGAGGTCGTCGCCCTGGGGGAGGGGGTGACGGGACTGCCCCCGGGCACCCGGGTCGCCGTCGACCCCTCGCTGTTCTGCGGCGCCTGCCGCTTCTGCGCGATCGGCCGCGGCAACCTCTGCGAGCGCTGGGGCGCCATCGGCGACACCGTCGACGGCGCGATGGCCGAGTACGTCACGGTGCCCGCCGCCAACTGCTACCGGCTCCCCGAGAACGTCGACACCGTCCAGGGCACCCTCATCGAGCCGCTGTCCTGCGCGGTCCGCGGCTTCGACGTCCTGCCGCGCCGCCTCGGCGATCACTACCTCATCTACGGCGCCGGGACGATGGGCCTGATGATGCTCCAACTCGCCCGCGCCGCCGGAGCCGCCTCCCTCTCGGTGGTCGACGTCAACGAGGGCCGGCTCGCCGTCGCCGCCCGCCTCGGCGCCGACGCCACCGCCACCGACGCCGCCGCGCTGGAGCGCCCCGGTGGCTGGGAGACGGTCATCGACTGCACCGGCGCGGTCCCCGCCATCGAGGACGGCCTCACCCGGGTGCGCCGCGGCGGCACGTTCCAGCAGTTCGGGGTCGCACCATCGGCGGCCAAGGCGTCGTTCTCGCCCTTCCAGGTCTACAACGACGAGATCACCATCGTCGGCTCGATGGCCGTCCTGCACAGCTTCGGCCGCGCCGTCGACCTCATGGCCAAGGGCGTCATCGACGCCGACACGATGCTCACCCACCGCTTCGGCCTCGCCGACTTCGCCACCGCCCTGGCCACCTTCCGGTCCGGAACGGGCCGGAAGATACAGATCCACCCGGGGGCCTGACCCGGCGGGGGAGGGGCCTCGGCCGGGGCCGGGGCCGATTGGATTCCGGCCCGGGCTGCCGGTACGACGGCCAGGGCCCGGCTGGGCCACAGGGGCGCTCGGGCCAGGCTGCCGGTACGACGGACAGGTCCCGGCGAGGCCCCGGCGGCGCTCGGCCCAGGCCATCGGTGCGACAGACAGGCGTCCTGACCGGCCAGGACGGTCCCCCGGAGACGCCCGGACCGAGGGCCGGCCCCGGTGGAACGCCCCCGAGGCGGTCCGGCGCGCCCGGCGGGGCCCCGGGCGTCGGCCGGGCCCGCCGGAGGCGACCGGATCAGTCCCCGGCCACCGCCCGAACCGCCTCCACGACCGGCGTCCCGCCGTTGATCAGTTCCAGCGTGCGGTGTGCGGTGCCCGGCGTGTCCAGCAGGGCCAGCAGCGTCGCCGCGACATCGTCACGGGTCACCTCCGCCCGGCCCGTCGACTCCGCCAGCGTCACCAGACCCGTCCCCGCGTCGTCCGTCAGCCGTCCGGGGCGCAGGATCGTCCAGTCGAGCCCGGCCCGCGCCCGTACGTCCGCGTCGGCGGCGCCCTTGGCCCGCAGATACGCGGCGAACACCGGATCGGTGCCCTCCGGAGGCTCCCGGTCCGCGCCCATCGACGACACCACCACGAACCGCTGGACGCCCGCCGCCTCCGCCGCATCGGCGAACAGCGCCGCCGCACCGCGGTCCACGGTGTCCTTACGGGCCGCGCCGCTGCCGGGCCCCGCGCCGGCGGCGAACACCGCGGCGTCCGCGTCCTCCAGATGCCGCGCCAGATCCCCCACCGTCGCCGACTCCAGATCGCACACCACCGGCTCGGCACCCGCCGCCAGCAGGTCGCCCGCCTGCTCCGGCCGCCGGATGATCCCGGCAACCTCGTCCCCGCGCCCGGCGAGCAACCGCTCCAGCCGCAGCGCGATCTGACCATGTCCACCTGCGATGACAATGCGCATGCCGCCGACCGTAGACGACCCCGCCCCGAAACCCGCCCGCCGCGACGCCCCCATGCCCATCCCGGGCCCGCACGGCCGACACCGCTGCCGTACAGCCCGCCGGCAACCTTCAGGGAGCCTTCCTGAACGCCCGCCCCGGCCAGGCATCCCTCAGGAAGCCTTCCTGAACGCCCGCCCCGACCCGGCAGCCATCAGCGAGGCTTCCTGAGCATGTGCCTCGGCTGAGCACCCGTCAGGAAGGCCTCCCCCCAACCGCCAGGACGGGCTCCCCCAACCGTCAGGAAGGCTTTCCCCCCAAGCCCCTCACCGCTGCGACTGCCGCGGCAGTTCCAGCGCAACCGCGACCGCCGCGTCGCAGTACTCGCGCACCGCGCTGGTCCGCGCCACCACCCGGCCCCGGTGGATCACCACCCGGCTGTACGCCAGCGACAGCACCCCCGCGATCCGCTCGCCCCGCACCGCCAGCAGCTCCGCCGGGAAGCCCGCCTCGACGCGGACCTCCGGCAGCCCCTGCACCGCCCGCGCAGCGCCGCTCACCGCCTCGTACGCGGCCTCCGGTGTGGCCTCGCCCAGGGACGCCAGCAGATACGCCGCCTCCAGGGGATCGCCGCGGCCCACCGGGTTCGCCGCGTCCCGCAGCGCGCCGCTGCCCGCCGCCACCCGTACGCCCGCGGCCCGCAGCAGCCGTACCGGCGCGGGCCGGGCCACCCGGGACCCGTACCGCTCCAGCGCCGCGCAGTCGCCCTGCGGCAGGCAGACGACGGTGACCTCCGCCGCCGCGAGCTGCTCGGCGACCCGGCCCGCCACGCTCCGCGGCATCCGGGCCATCCCGGCGCACGGCCCGATCGCCACCCCGGGCCGCAGCCCGCCGGCCATCGCCGCCAGCCGGGCCAGCCGCGCCGGATCGTCCCCGTCCGTGTGCAGGTCCACCGGAGCGCCGTGCTCCGCCGCCACCGCCAGCACCGCCTCGACGTGGCCGGCCGGGTCCGGGTCCAGATCCGGACAGCCGCCGACCACCGACGCGCCCATCGCCACCGCGTCCCGCAGCATCGCCAGCCCGTCCGCGCCCGCCACCCCGGTCAGCACCCGCGGCACCGCCACCGCCGACAGATCCGCCAGCCCCCGCAGCGACCGCCGCGCCTTGAGCACCGCCTCCAGCGCCCGCAGCCCCCGCACCCCGCCGACCCGCACATGGGTGCGCGAGGCGGTCGCACCGTGCCCGAGCTGGAGCAACGCCGCCTCCGTGGTGCGCCGCTGGACGTCGTCGGGGGAGTCGGACGCCGGGCCCGCGGCGTCCGCGGTGAGCGCCGTGTCGCAGTGCGCGTGCGGTTCGGCGGGCGCCGGGAGCAGCAGATAGCCGGAGAGGTCGACCCGGGCGCCCTGCGGGGCCAGCGCCCCGGCCGTCCCGACCGCCTCGATCCGGCCACCGCCGAGCCGTACGTCCACCGCGCGGCCGTCGGCCAGCCGCGCGCCGCACAGCGCCAGGGAGCCCGCATCGGAGCCGCCGTCCGGCTTGCCCGGCCGCGGGGACGGCTGCGGTGAACTGCTGTCGGACATCGCGCTCCTCGAAGCCACGGGCGTGCAAGATCACGCAGCCTGCCCCGAGCCTAGGCCGCGGCCCGGGGCGGCCCGCGCAGGCGCGGAATAGTCGTACCGGCGTGGTGCGGAACCGCCACGGCGGGCATCACCCGGATACGGATTTCACGTTTGGCGGCGGGCCGTGTAATGTCTTCATCGCTCGCCCCAATAGCTCAGTCGGCAGAGCGTCTCCATGGTAAGGAGAAGGTCTACGGTTCGATTCCGTATTGGGGCTCTGGTGTGAGGTTTCCTCGCCTTCGGGCGAGGTTCCCTTCGCATCGCAGCGGTGTAGCTCAGTCGGTAGAGCAAGCGGCTCATAATCGCTGTGTCACCGGTTCAAGTCCGGTCACCGCTACTGACAGTAGCCGATTGTGGGGTCGGTCCTTCGATCGGCTACTCTTTTATGCGTTCATCCGTCCGTCCGTCCGTCCGTCAAGGAGCACTCACGTGGCTGCCACCGACGTCCGCCCGAAGATCACGCTGGCCTGCGTGGAGTGCAAGGAGCGGAACTACATCACCAAGAAGAACCGGCGTAACGACCCGGACCGTCTTGAGATGAAGAAGCACTGCCCCCGTTGCAACTCGCACACCGCGCACCGCGAGACGCGATAACTCAGGCTCGTACGTGAGGCCGTCCCCAGATAATGGGGGCGGCCTTACGGCGTTATCACCCCAGTAGTCAGGGAGGTTGCGAGCCAATGGCGCTCGATCCGTCATTCATCGGTCGTACGTACCCGCCCACCGACCCGTATGAGGTCGGCCGGGAAAAGATCCGGGAATTCGCCGAGGCGATCGGTGATCCGAATCCCGTGTACACCGACACCGAAGCGGCCAAGGCGCTCGGCCACCCCGAGGTGATCGCCCCGCCGACCTTTGTGTTCGCGATCACTTTCCAGGCCGCGGGGCAAGTGGTCGAGGATCCGCAACTCGGTCTGGACTACAGCCGCGTGGTGCACGGCGACCAGAAATTCGCCTACACCCGCCCCGTGCGCGCCGGCGACCGCCTCACCGTCACCTCCACCATCGAGGCGATCAAGTCGATGGCCGGGAACGACATCATCGACATCCGCGGCGACGTCCGCGACGAGACCGGCGCGCTCGTCGTGACCGCCACCACCAAGCTCGTCGCCCGCGCCGTCGAGGAGGCCTGACATGACCGCGAAGATCTCCTACGACGACGTCGAGGTCGGCACCGAACTGCCGGCGCAGTCCTTCCCGGTGACCCGCGCCACCCTCGTCCGCTACGCGGGCGCCTCCGGCGACTTCAACCCGATCCACTGGAACGAGAAGTTCGCCAAGGAGGTCGGGCTGCCGGACGTCATCGCGCACGGCATGTTCACCATGGCCGAGGCCGCCCGCGTCGTCACCGACTGGGCAGGTGACCCGGCGGCCGTCGCCGAGTACGGCGTCCGCTTCACCAAGCCCGTCGTCGTCCCCAACGACGACACCGGCGCGGTCATCGAGGTCAGCGGCAAGGTCGCGGCCAAGCTCGACGACGAGGCCCGCACCGTCCGCGTCGACCTCACCGCCACCAGCGGCGGCCAGAAGGTGCTGGGCATGTCCCGCGCCGTGGTCCGCCTGGCCTGAGCGGACACCTCCGGGGGCGGCCGCCGCCGGGCCGCCCCCGTACCCTTGGGCGCGTGCAGGAACGCCACGAGGAACACCAAGCCCCGCTCGCCCCGCTGACCACCTTCCGGCTCGGCGGCCCGGCGAACCGACTGATCACGGCCGTCACGGACGACGAGGTGATCGCCGCCGTCCGGGAGGCCGACGCCACCGGGACCCCGCTGCTGATCATCGGCGGCGGCTCCAACCTCGTCATCGGCGACAAGGGCTTCGACGGCACCGCCCTGCGCATCGCCACCCGCGGCTTCGCCCTCGACGGCACCCGCCTGGAGCTGGCCGCCGGTGAGAACTGGTCCGACGCCGTCGCCCGCACCGTCGAGGCCGGACTCGCCGGGATCGAATGCCTCGCCGGCATCCCCGGCTCGGCCGGCGCCACCCCGATCCAGAACGTCGGCGCGTACGGCCAGGAGGTCTCGGCGACGATCACCGAGGTCGTCGCCTACGACCGGCGCGCCGAGGAGACGGTCACCCTCACCGGCGCCGAGTGCGCCTTCTCCTACCGCCACAGCCGCTTCAAGGCGGAGCCGGACCGCTACGTCGTCCTGCGCGTCCGCTTCGCCCTGGAGGACGCGGGCGGGCTCTCCGCGCCGCTGAAGTACCCCGAGACGGCCCGGGTCCTCGGCGTCGAGGCCGGTCAGCGCGTGCCCGCGGCCACCGCCCGGGCCACCGTCCTCGCCCTGCGCGCCGGCAAGGGCATGGTCCTGGACGCGGACGACCACGACACCTGGTCCGCCGGTTCCTTCTTCACCAACCCCGTCCTGACCGAGGCCGAGCACGCCGCGTTCGTCGCCCGCGTCCACGACCGCCTCGGCCCGGACACCGCCCCGCCCGCCTTCCCCGCCGGCGACGGCCTGGTGAAGACCTCCGCGGCCTGGCTGATCGACAAGGCCGGCTTCCCCAAGGGCTACGGCACCGGCCCCGCCCGCATCTCCACCAAGCACACCCTCGCCCTCACCAACCGCGGCGAGGCCACCACCGAGGACCTGCTCGCCCTCGCCCGCGAGGTCCGCGACGGCGTCCACGCGGCCTTCGGCGTCACCCTCGTCAACGAGCCGGTGACGGTCGGCGTCAGCCTCTGAGCCGGCCGCCGGCGGCCCCGGGCACCCGGGGCCGCCGGACCTCGGGCGCCCGCCCCGACTCAGCCGCGCCCCGGGGCCGAGCCGTCGCCCGGGCCCGCCAGCCAGGCGTCGATCCCCGCCAGCAGCCGCTCCCGCTCCGGCTGCGGCGCCCGCGAGCCGCGGACCGACTGCCGGGCCAGCTCCGCCAGCTCCGCGTCCGAGAAGCCGTGCGCGCGCCGCGCGATGTCGTACTGCGCCGCCAGCCGCGAGCCGAACAGCAGCGGGTCGTCGGCGCCCAGCGCCACCGGCACCCCGGCCGCGAAGAGCGTCCGCAGCGGCACGTCCTCCTGCTTCTCGTACACCCCGAGCGCCACATTGGACGCCGGGCACACCTCGCACGTCACCCCGCGCTCCGCCAGCCGCCGCAGCAGCGCCGGGTCCTCCGCGGCGCGCACCCCGTGGCCGACCCGCCCGGCGTGCAGATCGTCCAGGCAGTCCCGCACGCTCGCCGGGCCCGCCAGCTCCCCGCCGTGCGGCGCCGCCAGCAGCCCGCCCTCGCGCGCGATGGCGAAGGCCCGGTCGAAGTCCCGCGCGAAGCCCCGGCGTTCGTCGTTGGACAGCCCGAACCCGATGACGCCCCGATCGGCGTAGCGCACCGCGAGCCGGGCCAGCGTGCGGGCGTCCAGCGGATGCTTCATGCGGTTGGCCGCGATCACCACCCGCATTCCCAGACCGGTCTCCTGCGAGGCGGCGCGCACCGCGTCCAGGATGATCTCCAGCGCCGGGATCAGCCCGCCCAGCCGGGGCGCGTACGACGTCGGGTCGACCTGGATCTCCAGCCAGCCCGAGCCGTCGGCGACGTCCTCCTGCGCCGCCTCCCGGACCAGCCGCTGGATGTCCTCGGGGGCCCGCAGACACGACCGGGCGATGTCGTACAGCCGCTGGAAGCGGAACCAGCCGCGTTCGTCCGTCGCCCGCAGCCTGGGCGGCTCCCCGCCGCGCAGCGCCTCGGGCAGATGGACGCCGTACTTGTCGGCCAGCTCCAGCAGGGTCGTGCTCCGCATCGACCCCGTGAAGTGCAGGTGCAGATGGGCCTTCGGCAGCTGACGCACGTCACGAACGCTCTCCATTCACCGATCTTGCCGCACACACCCGCCACGCCGGTAGCCCGGTCCCCGAACGAGCTGACCGGGGAAAACGCGTACGGGCCACCGGGAAGCCCCGATGGCCCGTACGGGCGGTCCGCGCGCGGCTACCGGGCCTCGGCCAGCAGCCGCTGGATCCGGGCCACGCCCTCGGCCAGCTCGTCGTCGCCGAGCGCGTACGAAAGCCGCAGATAGCCGGGCGTACCGAACGCCTCACCAGGGACGACGGCGACCTCTGCCTCCTCCAGGATCAGCTCCGCCAGCTCCGTGCTGCTGCCCGGCCGCCGCCCGCGGATCTCTTTGCCCAGCAGCCCCTTCACCGACGGATACGCGTAGAAGGCCCCCTCCGGCTCCGGGCAGACCACGCCGTCGATCTCGTTCAGCATCCGCACGATGGTGCGGCGCCGCCGGTCGAAGGCGGTCCGCATCGCGTCGACGGCCGTCAGATCGCCGCTCAGCGCGGCCACCGCCGCCGCCTGCGAGACGTTCGCGACGTTGGACGTGGCGTGCGACTGGAGGTTGGTCGCCGCCTTGACGACGTCCTTCGGCCCGAGCATCCACCCCACCCGCCAGCCGGTCATGGCGTACGTCTTCGCCACGCCGTTGACCACGACGCACCGGTCCCGCAGCTCCGGCACGGCCACCGGCAGCGAGCAGAACTCCGCGTCGCCGTAGACCAGATGCTCGTAGATCTCGTCCGTCAGCACCCACAGCCCGCGCCGCGCCGCCCACCGGCCGATCGCCTCGACCTGCTCGCGCGGGTAGACCGCACCGGTCGGGTTCGACGGCGAGACGAACACCAGCACCTTGGTCCGCCCGGTCACCGCGGCTTCCAACTGCTCGACGCCCACCCGGTACCCGGTCGTCTCATCGGCGACCACCGGTACGGGCACGCCCCCGGCCAGCCGGATCGACTCCGGGTACGTCGTCCAGTACGGCGCCGGGACGATCACCTCGTCGCCCGGGTCCAGCAGCGCGGCGAACGCCTCATAGATCGCCTGCTTGCCGCCGTTGGTGACCAGGACCTCGGACGGTTCCACCTCGTATCCGGAGTCGCGGCGGGTCTTCGCGATGATCGCCGACTTCAGCTCGGGCAGCCCGCCGGCCGGGCTGTAGCGGTGGTACTTCGGCGTGCGGCAGGCGGCGACGGCCGCCTCCACGATGTAGTCGGGCGTGGGGAAATCGGGCTCCCCGGCGCCGAACCCGATCACCGGGCGGCCGGCGGCCCGCAGGGCCTTGGCCTTGGCGTCGACGGCGAGCGTGGCGGACTCGGAGATGGCCCCGACACGGGCGGACACGCGGCGGATTCCGCCCGCGGCGCCGGTCGGTTCTGAGGGGGAGAGCGCGCTCATGACGGCATCGTCGCAGACCTCCGGCGGCCCGGCGCGGGACTCCGTCGGCGCCGCTCGGGACGTTTCTGTTCGACGCCCGGCCTCGGAACACGTACACTCGCTGACCGTTGGCTCCCAACCGGGCAGCGCGTTCCACGCACTTGGTGCGCCGGACACATGAGGTAGGTTGGGGGACGCACAAAGGGTCGTAGCTCAATTGGTAGAGCACTGGTCTCCAAAACCAGCGGTTGGGGGTTCAAGTCCCTCCGGCCCTGCTACACGCACTTCTTCACCGCAGTGCGTGCACGCGTACGTACTGAAATGCACCGCCGTGCGGCCGGGCCGGACGCTGTACGGCCACGACCCGGATTCAGGTGAGGACGAGTGACGGACGCCCTGGGCTCCATCGACATGCCTGAGCGTGGTCGTTCCGAGGACGACACCGCGGAATCCAAGAAGAAGCCCCGTCGCGGCGGTAAGCGCGGCAAGAAGGGCCCGCTCGCGCGTATGGCGCTCTTCTACCGCCAGGTCGTCGCGGAGCTCCGCAAGGTCGTCTGGCCCACCCGCAGCCAGCTGTCGACGTACACCACCGTGGTGATCGTCTTCGTCGTCATCATCATCGGTCTCGTAACCGTGATTGACTTGGGAATCAACCGAGTCGTCGGGTACGTCTTCGGCTGATCCCGCGGAGGGCACCTCAGCGGGGTGCCCTTTCGCATGTTCAACCCCTTGAAGCCAGGAAGAAGCAGCCACGTGTCTGACCCGAACCTGAACGACGCCGCCGAGCCCGTCACGGCCGCTGAGGCCGACGTGGACGCGGCCGTCCCGGCCGAGGTCGAGGGCGACGCTGCCGCCGTCTCCGATGGCGAGGGCGCCGTCGACATCGTCGAGAACGCCGACGGCGCCGACGAGATCGACGCCGAGGACACCGAGGCCGGCGAGCCCGCCGAGGCCGCCGCCGTGCACGTCGAGGACGAGGCCGAGGAGTCCGACGCCGAGGAGGCCGAGGCCGACGAGGAGCCGGTCGACCCGATCGCCGCCCTCCGCGACGAGCTGCGCGGTCTGCCCGGTGAGTGGTACGTCATCCACACCTACGCGGGCTACGAGAAGCGCGTGAAGGCCAACCTGGAGCAGCGCGCCGTCTCGCTCAACGTCGAGGACTTCATCTACCAGGCCGAGGTCCCCGAGGAAGAGATCGTCCAGATCAAGAACGGCGAGCGCAAGAACGTCCGCCAGAACAAGCTCCCGGGCTACGTGCTCGTGCGCATGGATCTGACGAACGAGTCCTGGGGCGTCGTCCGCAACACCCCCGGTGTCACCGGCTTCGTCGGCAACGCCTACGACCCGTACCCGCTGACGCTGGACGAGATCGTCAAGATGCTCGCCCCGGAGGCCGAGGAGAAGGCCGCCAAGGAGGCCGCCGCGGCCGAGGGCAAGCCCGCGCCGCAGCGCAAGGTCGAGGTCCAGGTGCTGGACTTCGAGGTGGGCGACTCCGTCACCGTCACCGACGGCCCGTTCGCGACGCTCCAGGCGACGATCAACGAGATCAACGCCGACTCGAAGAAGGTCAAGGGCCTCGTCGAGATCTTCGGTCGCGAGACCCCGGTCGAGCTGAGCTTCGACCAGATCCAGAAGAACTGACACTCTTCCGGACACACGCTTCCGAACAGGTCAGGCCGGCTGTCGCAGCCGGTCTGACCTGCTCGGTTTTTGGCCGCACGACCCTACCCGTTATCGTGGTGCGGTATGCCTCCATCCGGATGACCGGATGGCATGGCGAAACCTCTCACTAGGACCCGGAGAGAGCATGCCTCCCAAGAAGAAGAAGGTCACGGGGCTCATCAAGCTCCAGATCCAGGCCGGTGCCGCGAACCCGGCTCCGCCGGTCGGCCCCGCGCTGGGTCAGCACGGCGTGAACATCATGGAGTTCTGCAAGGCCTACAACGCCGCGACCGAGTCGCAGCGCGGCATGGTCGTGCCGGTGGAGATCACGGTCTACGAAGACCGTTCCTTCACCTTCGTGACCAAGACCCCGCCGGCCGCGAAGCTGATCCTCAAGGCCGCCGGTGTGGACAAGGGCTCCGGCGAGCCCCACACCAAGAAGGTCGCGAAGATCACCGACGCCCAGGTGCGCGAGATCGCCACGACCAAGATGCCCGACCTCAACGCCAACGACCTGGACGCCGCCGCGAAGATCATCGCGGGCACCGCCCGGTCCATGGGCGTCACCGTCGAGGGCTGACCAGCTCGTACCGGCGTAGTCGCCACCCGTGGCAGGGCCAGGCGCTGGCCCGCACCACGACTCCATCCTCCGCGCGGTGAAAGCCGCACGGTCGCACCTGTTCAGGAGCAGCAGTGAAGCGCAGCAAGACTCTTCGCAACGCGGACGCGAAGATCGACCGGGAGCGTCTGTACGCCCCGCTCGAGGCCGTCCGTCTCGCCAAGGACACCTCGTCCGCCAAGTTCGACGCGACCGTCGAGGTCGCCATGCGTCTGGGCGTTGACCCGCGCAAGGCCGACCAGATGGTCCGCGGCACCGTGAACCTTCCGCACGGCACCGGTAAGACCGCCCGGGTCCTGGTCTTCGCGACCGGCGACCGTGCTGCGGCCGCGGAAGCCGCGGGCGCCGACATCGTCGGCTCCGACGAACTGATCGACGAGGTCTCCAAGGGCCGTCTGGACTTCGACGCCGTCGTCGCCACCCCGGACCTCATGGGCAAGGTCGGCCGCCTCGGCCGTGTGCTCGGTCCCCGTGGTCTGATGCCGAACCCGAAGACCGGCACCGTCACCCCGGACGTCGCCAAGGCTGTCACCGACATCAAGGGCGGCAAGATCGAGTTCCGCGTGGACAAGCACGCGAACCTCCACTTCATCATCGGCAAGGTCTCCTTCGACGAGACCAAGCTGGTGGAGAACTACGCCGCGGCGCTTGAGGAGATCAACCGTCTCAAGCCGTCCGCCGCGAAGGGCCGCTACATCAAGAAGGCGACCATCACCACCACGATGGGCCCCGGCATCCCGCTGGACGCCAACCGCACCCGCAACCTCCTCGTCGAGGAAGAGGCCGTCTGATCTCGGTGATCGACGTGCTCTAGCGCGCGCAGCATGACGCAGGCCCCGTCGTCCGGAATCCGGACGACGGGGCCTGTTGCGTCGGGTGTCGGTGGGCTGCATTAGAGTCACCACCGCACTCGCACAGCGATCCAAGGGGGAGCCTCAGATGCGTAGCACGCGAATCACCGCCGCGGTGGCGGGGGTTGTTCTGCTGGTGGGCGGTCTCAGCGCCTGTAACGACGGCTCGAAGGCGTCCAGCGGCGGCGGAGGCGGTGACGCGGCGGGCGGTGACAAGGCGGCCCAGAGCCCGATGGACGCCCTGAAGGCGGCCAAGGAGGCCACCGCGGCCAAGAACTCCGCGAAGTTCGACGGCTCGACGGAGACCACCACCGCCAGCGGCCGGTTCAAGCAGACCACCAAGGGCGGTCTCGACTGGTCGCAGGGCATGCAGATGAACGTCGAGAACACCCTGACCGGCGCCAAGAGCCCCGCCGGCGGCAAGCCGGTAAAGGCGCTCTACACCCAGGACGCCGTCTACATGAACATGGGCTCCGCGATGCCCGGCGCCGGCGGCAAGCCCTGGGTCAAGTACTCCTACGAGGCGCTGTCGAAGCAGATGGGCGCGTCCGGCACGGCGGTCAAGGACGTCCTCGACAACGCCAACCCGAGCCAGCCGATCGAGGTCCTGATCGCCTCCGGCACGGCCAAGGTCGTCGGCAAGGAGAAGATCAACGGCGTCGAGGCGACGCACTACACCGGCACCGTCTCCATGGCCGACCTGAGCAAGAACCTCGGCAAGGAGATCCGCGACGCCGTCCAGAAGCAGCTGGAGCAGGGCGGCGCGAAGAGCGAGAAGCTCGACCTCTGGATCGACGGCGACAACCTCCTGGTGAAGAAGGAGGAGCACGTCGCCGGCAAGATGCCCACCGACGCGACGGCGTTCTACTCCGACTACGGCACCAAGGTCTCCGTCGAGCCGCCGCCGGCGAGCCAGACGATGACCGCTCCCGGCGTCTGACCGAGGAGCGGAACCGCAGGCGAGGGGCGTTGCGGCGCCCCTCGCGGCGGATTTGCCTGAGCGTGGGCCGTTCGCGTACCGTACCCAGGAAGCCAAAGACCGCTGGTTGTCTCTGCGCGTCCTTTCCGGGGCGCGTGGTGGCCGAAGGATCCGCTAGCTGCGGACGGCCTGCGCAGGTATGTGTGGATGAACTCCCGAACGCTCCGTCGTCCGGTCGAGTCACGCCCCGTGCGCCTGCGCCGGGGCGTTTGTTTTGCCCAGCCCCTTCTGCGCGGTCCTCATCACCCGGAAGGAGGCCGAGGCTCATGGCAAGTCCCGACAAGGTCGTAGCTGTCGAGGAGATCACGGACAAGTTCCGCAACTCCAACGCTGCTGTCGTCACCGCGTACACCGGACTTACCGTCGCGCAGATCAAGGATCTGCGCCGTTCGCTCGGTGACAACGCTCAGTACCGTGTGGTGAAGAACACGCTGACCAAGATCGCGGCCCACGAGGCCGGGATCTCCGTGCTGGACGAGCACCTTCAGGGCTCGACGGCCGTCGCCTTCGTCACCGGTGACCCGGTCGAGGCGGCGAAGGGTCTTCGTGACTTCGCCAAGGAGAACCAGAACCTCGTCATCAAGGGTGGTGTCTTCGAAGGGAAGGCACTGTCCGCCGATGACATCAAGAAGCTTGCGGACCTCGAGTCCCGCGAGGTTCTGCTCAGCAAGCTGGCCGGTGCCATGAAGGGCAAGCAGTCGCAGGCTGCCTCTGTCTTCCAGGCGCTGCCGTCGAAGCTCGTCCGCACCGTGGACGCGCTCCGTGCCCAGCAGGCCGAGCAGGGCGGTGCCGAGTAATTCGGCTCGCACATTGGCGGCTTCCGTCTAGGCGTGCCTAGGCGAAGCGGCCACAGCGGGCCCGACGTACGCCCGCCTCACATGTACATCCGGCACCAGCCGAATTAGTGGAAGGACCGCCACCATGGCGAAGCTCAGCCAGGAAGACCTGCTCGCGCAGTTCGAGGAGATGACCCTCATCGAGCTCTCCGAGTTCGTGAAGGCGTTCGAGGAGAAGTTCGACGTCACCGCCGCCGCTGCCGCGCCGGTCGTCGTTGCCGGTGGCGCCGCCGCCGGTGGCGACGCTGCCGCCGCCGAGGAGCAGGACGAGTTCGACGTCATCCTCACCGGTGCCGGCGACAAGAAGATCCAGGTCATCAAGGTCGTGCGTGAGCTGACCTCCCTG
Source organism: Streptomyces sp. NPDC000404 (assembly GCF_040300365.1). Classification (NCBI taxonomy): domain Bacteria; kingdom Bacillati; phylum Actinomycetota; class Actinomycetes; order Kitasatosporales; family Streptomycetaceae; genus Streptomyces; species Streptomyces sp. NPDC000404. The sequence goes on from NZ_JBEPDN010000003.1 coordinate 150,505, forward strand.
GGTCTGAAGGAGGCCAAGGACCTCGTGGACGGCACCCCGAAGCCGGTCCTGGAGAAGGTCGACAAGGCTGCCGCCGACAAGGCCGCCGAGGCCCTCAAGGGCGCCGGCGCCTCGGTCGAGGTCAAGTGACCTCACTGAGTCTCCGACTCACGTCCTGAGCGCCCCTGCGGCGTAGCTGGACCAGCGAAGGGCGATCACCCAAGCGGGTGGTCGCCCTTCGGCGTGCTCGCCACGGCTGCGGCGCCCCGCGCGACGTGCGAGTATGGTGATCTTCGTTGTCCGGACGTCGGCCGTGTGACGTTCCCGCCGGGGCGGGGGGCCTTGACGAACCGCACGCGGCGCGCAATTCTCGGGACGCGATGCAGAAGCGGTCCTGGCTCCGAGGCATGGATCGCAGGCGAAGAGGGAAGCATCGAGGTGCGCCACAGGCGCGGGGCTTTCGGCAGGCGCAGGGCATTGAACGCACAGCAGAACAACGAGGAGCTCCTCCGGTGCGGAGGTGCCACCTCCCGGAGGGAGAAGAGCGGTATCACGGCGTTGAACCGGTCTTCCGGAAACTCGCTCTGGACATCAGTGGGCCAAGTGGCTACACTGACCCTTTGCGCTGCCTGTTAGCTGCTCCCTGCCCGTCACCAGGGGCATACCCGAAGTCGAACATCACTGATTGAGCGGCCCTGACCTGGGCTTTCCCTCAGTCTGTTCCTCTCGGGGCCGGTACGCGCGTAGTGAGTCCGAGCCCTCGGAAGGACCCCCTCTTGGCCGCCTCGCGCAACGCCTCGACTGCCAATACGAACAACGGCGACAGCACCGCCCCGCTGCGCATCTCCTTTGCGAAGATCAAGGAGCCCCTCGGGGTTCCGAACCTCCTTGCGCTGCAGACCGAAAGCTTCGACTGGCTGCTCGGCAACGCCGCATGGAAGGGTCGCGTCGAGGCTGCGCTGGAGAGTGGGCAGGAAGTTCCCACCAAGTCCGGTCTGGAAGAGATCTTCGAAGAGATCTCCCCGATCGAGGACTTCTCCGGGTCGATGTCGCTGACGTTCCGCGACCACCGCTTCGAGCCCCCGAAGAACAGCATCGACGAGTGCAAGGAGCGCGACTTCACGTACGCGGCTCCGCTCTTCGTCACCGCCGAGTTCACCAACAACGAGACCGGCGAGATCAAGTCCCAGACGGTCTTCATGGGCGACTTCCCGCTCATGACCAACAAGGGCACCTTCTGCATCAACGGCACCGAGCGTGTCGTCGTCTCGCAGCTGGTCCGCTCGCCGGGCGTCTACTTCGACAGCTCCATCGACAAGACGTCCGACAAGGACATCTTCTCCGCCAAGGTCATCCCCTCCCGTGGTGCCTGGCTGGAGCTGGAGATCGACAAGCGCGACATGGTCGGTGTGCGCATCGACCGCAAGCGCAAGCAGTCCGTGACCGTGCTGCTCAAGGCCCTCGGTTGGACGACCGAGCAGATCCTTGAGGAGTTCGGCGAGTACGAGTCCATGCGCGCCACCCTGGAGAAGGACCACACCCAGGGCCAGGACGACGCGCTGCTCGACATCTACCGCAAGCTGCGTCCGGGCGAGCCGCCGACCCGTGAGGCCGCGCAGACGCTGCTGGAGAACCTCTACTTCAACCCCAAGCGCTACGACCTCGCGAAGGTCGGCCGCTACAAGGTCAACAAGAAGCTCGGTGGCGACGAGCCGCTCGACGCCGGCGTGCTGACCACCGACGACATCATCGCCACGATCAAGTACCTGGTGAAGCTGCACGCCGGTGAGACCGAGACGATGGGCGAGTCGGGCCGGACGATCGTCGTCGAGACCGACGACATCGACCACTTCGGCAACCGCCGTCTGCGCAACGTCGGCGAGCTGATCCAGAACCAGGTCCGTACGGGTCTCGCCCGTATGGAGCGCGTCGTGCGTGAGCGCATGACCACCCAGGACGTCGAGGCGATCACGCCGCAGACCCTGATCAACATCCGGCCGGTCGTCGCCTCCATCAAGGAGTTCTTCGGCACCAGCCAGCTGTCGCAGTTCATGGACCAGACGAACCCGCTGTCGGGCCTGACCCACAAGCGCCGTCTGTCCGCGCTGGGCCCCGGCGGTCTCTCCCGTGAGCGGGCCGGTCTGGACGTCCGTGACGTGCACCCCTCGCACTACGGCCGCATGTGCCCGATCGAGACGCCCGAAGGCCCGAACATCGGTCTGATCGGTTCGCTCGCCTCGTACGGCCGGGTCAACGTCTTCGGCTTCATCGAGACGCCGTACCGCAAGGTCGTCGACGGCCAGGTCACGGAGGAGGTGGACTACCTCACCGCGGATGAGGAGGACCGCTTCCTGATCGCCCAGGCCAACGCGAAGCTGACCGACGACATGCGCTTCGCCGAGCAGCGTGTCCTGGTCCGCCGCCGTGGCGGCGAGGTCGACCTCGTCCCCGCCGACGAGGTGGACTTCATGGACGTCTCGCCGCGCCAGATGGTGTCGGCCGCGACCGCCATGATTCCGTTCCTGGAGCACGACGACGCCAACCGCGCGCTCATGGGATCGAACATGATGCGCCAGGCCGTTCCGCTGATCAAGGCGGAGTCGCCGCTGGTCGGCACCGGCATGGAGTACCGCTGCGCGGTCGACGCCGGCGACGTCATCAAGGCGGAGAAGGACGGTGTGGTCCAGGAGGTCTCCGCGGACTACATCACCGTCGCCAACGACGACGGCACGTACACCACGTACCGCGTCGCCAAGTTCACCCGCTCCAACCAGGGCACCTCCTTCAACCAGAAGGTCGTCGTGGACGAGGGCGCGCGGGTGATCGAGGGCCAGGTCCTCGCCGACGGTCCGTCCACCGAAGAGGGCGAGATGGCCCTCGGCAAGAACCTGCTCGTGGCGTTCATGCCGTGGGAGGGTCACAACTACGAGGACGCGATCATCCTGTCGCAGCGCCTCGTGCAGGACGACGTCCTCTCCTCGATCCACATCGAGGAGCACGAGGTCGACGCCCGTGACACCAAGCTCGGCCCGGAGGAGATCACCCGGGACATCCCGAACGTCTCCGAAGAGGTCCTCTCCGACCTCGACGAGCGCGGCATCATCCGCATCGGTGCCGAGGTCGTCGCCGGCGACATCCTCGTCGGCAAGGTCACGCCCAAGGGTGAGACCGAGCTGACCCCCGAGGAGCGTCTGCTCCGCGCGATCTTCGGTGAGAAGGCGCGCGAGGTCCGTGACACCTCGCTGAAGGTGCCCCACGGTGAGATCGGCAAGGTCATCGGCGTCCGCGTCTTCGACCGCGAAGAGGGCGACGAGCTGCCCCCGGGCGTGAACCAGCTGGTCCGCGTCTACGTCGCGCAGAAGCGCAAGATCACCGACGGTGACAAGCTCGCCGGCCGTCACGGCAACAAGGGCGTCATCTCGAAGATCCTGCCGGTCGAGGACATGCCGTTCCTGGAGGACGGCACCCCGGTCGACATCATCCTCAACCCGCTGGGTGTCCCGTCCCGAATGAACCCGGGACAGGTCCTGGAGATCCACCTCGGCTGGCTCGCCAGCCAGGGCTGGAAGGTCGAGGGTTCCGAGGACTGGCAGCAGCGGCTGCAGGCGATCGGCGCCGACGACGTCGCGCCGCGCACCAACGTCGCCACCCCGGTCTTCGACGGTGCGCGCGAGGACGAGCTGGCGGGTCTCTTCGACTCGACGCTCCCCAACCGCGACGGCGAGCGGATGGTCAAGTCCTCCGGCAAGGCCCAGCTGTTCGACGGCCGCTCCGGCGAGCCGTTCCCGGACCCGATCTCGGTCGGGTACATGTACATCCTCAAGCTCCACCACCTGGTCGACGACAAGCTGCACGCCCGGTCGACCGGTCCGTACTCGATGATCACCCAGCAGCCGCTCGGTGGTAAGGCCCAGTTCGGTGGCCAGCGCTTCGGTGAGATGGAGGTGTGGGCGCTGGAGGCTTACGGCGCCGCATACGCCCTCCAGGAGCTGCTCACGATCAAGTCCGACGACGTCACCGGCCGCGTGAAGGTCTACGAGGCCATCGTCAAGGGCGAGAACATCCCCGAGCCCGGCATTCCCGAGTCCTTCAAGGTGCTCATCAAGGAAATGCAGTCGCTCTGCCTGAACGTGGAGGTGCTGTCCTCGGACGGTATGTCCATCGAGATGCGCGACACCGACGAGGACGTCTTCCGCGCGGCGGAAGAGCTCGGTATCGACCTGTCCCGGCGCGAGCCGAGCAGCGTCGAAGAGGTCTGACGGGTCTGGCCGGGGCCTCCCTGCGAGGCCCCGGCCAACCCCGGACCCCGTCAGACCAAGATTGAGACTCGTCCCTGACAGCAACAATTGTCGGGGCAACCCCCGAAGGTGGGATTGACGACAGTGCTCGACGTCAACTTCTTCGACGAGCTGCGGATCGGCCTCGCCACCGCTGACGACATCCGTCAGTGGTCGCACGGTGAGGTCAAGAAGCCGGAGACCATCAACTACCGCACCCTCAAGCCCGAAAAGGACGGACTCTTCTGCGAGAAGATCTTCGGTCCGACCCGGGACTGGGAGTGCTACTGCGGTAAGTACAAGCGCGTCCGCTTCAAGGGCATCATCTGCGAGCGCTGCGGCGTCGAGGTCACTCGCGCCAAGGTGCGTCGTGAGCGGATGGGCCACATCGAGCTGGCCGCCCCCGTGACCCACATCTGGTACTTCAAGGGCGTGCCGAGCCGGCTGGGCTACCTGCTGGACCTCGCGCCGAAGGACCTCGAAAAGGTCATCTACTTCGCCGCCTACATGATCACCTGGGTCGACGAGGAGCGCCGTACGCGCGACCTGCCCTCGCTGGAGGCGCACGTCTCCGTCGAGCGTCAGCAGATCGAGCAGCGCCGCGACTCCGACCTGGAGGCCCGCGCCAAGAAGCTCGAGACCGACCTGGCCGAGCTGGAGGCCGAGGGCGCCAAGGCCGACGTGCGCCGCAAGGTGCGCGAGGGCGCCGAGCGTGAGATGAAGCAGCTGCGCGACCGTGCGCAGCGCGAGATCGACCGTCTCGACGAGGTCTGGAACCGCTTCAAGAACCTCAAGGTCCAGGACCTGGAGGGCGACGAGCTGCTCTACCGCGAGCTGCGTGACCGCTTCGGCACGTACTTCGACGGTTCCATGGGCGCCGCCTCGCTGCAGAAGCGCCTGGAGACCTTCGACCTCGACGAGGAGGCCGAGCGCCTCCGCGAGATCATCCGTACCGGCAAGGGCCAGAAGAAGACCCGTGCGCTCAAGCGCCTCAAGGTCGTCTCCGCCTTCCTGCAGACCCGCAACAGCCCCAAGGGCATGGTGCTGGACTGCATCCCGGTCATCCCGCCGGACCTGCGTCCGATGGTGCAGCTGGACGGTGGCCGCTTCGCGACCTCCGACCTCAACGACCTGTACCGCCGTGTGATCAACCGCAACAACCGCCTGAAGCGGCTTCTCGACCTCGGTGCGCCCGAGATCATCGTGAACAACGAGAAGCGCATGCTCCAGGAGGCCGTCGACGCGCTCTTCGACAACGGCCGTCGTGGTCGCCCGGTCACGGGCCCCGGCAACCGCCCGCTGAAGTCGCTGTCCGACATGCTCAAGGGCAAGCAGGGCCGCTTCCGTCAGAACCTGCTCGGTAAGCGCGTGGACTACTCCGCGCGTTCCGTCATCGTCGTCGGCCCGCAGCTCAAGCTGCACCAGTGCGGTCTGCCGAAGGCCATGGCGCTGGAGCTCTTCAAGCCGTTCGTGATGAAGCGCCTGGTCGACCTGAACCACGCGCAGAACATCAAGTCGGCGAAGCGGATGGTCGAGCGCGGCCGCACGGTCGTGTACGACGTCCTCGAAGAGGTCATCGCCGAGCACCCGGTGCTGCTGAACCGTGCGCCCACCCTGCACCGCCTCGGCATCCAGGCCTTCGAGCCGCAGCTGGTCGAGGGCAAGGCCATTCAGATCCACCCGCTCGTCTGCACCGCGTTCAACGCGGACTTCGACGGTGACCAGATGGCCGTCCACCTGCCGCTCTCCGCGGAGGCGCAGGCCGAGGCCCGCATCCTGATGCTGTCCTCGAACAACATCCTCAAGCCGGCCGACGGCCGTCCGGTCACCATGCCGACCCAGGACATGGTGCTGGGCCTGTTCTTCCTCACCACCGACGAGGAGGAGCGCAAGGTCATCGGTGAGGGCCGGGCGTTCGGTTCGGTCGCCGAGGCGATCATGGCGTTCGACGCCAAGGAGCTGTCGCTCCAGGCGAAGGTCGACATCCGCTTCCCGATCGGCACCATCCCGCCGCGGGGCTTCGTCCCGCCGGTCGCCGAGGAGGGCGAGCCGGAGTGGCAGCAGGGTGACTCGTTCCGTCTGCGGACGACCCTGGGCCGCGCGCTCTTCAACGAGCTGCTGCCCGAGGACTACCCGTTCGTCGACTACTCGGTGGGCAAGAAGCAGCTCTCCGCGATCGTCAACGACCTCGCCGAGCGCTACCCCAAGGTCATCGTGGCGGCGACGCTCGACAACCTGAAGGCGGCCGGCTTCCACTGGGCGACCCGTTCCGGCGTCACCGTCGCCGTCTCGGACATCGTCGTCCCGGAGGCCAAGAAGGGCATCGTCGCGGGCTACGAGGCCCAGGACGAGAAGGTCCAGAAGCAGTACGAGCGCGGTCTGATCACCAAGGACGAGCGCACTCAGGAACTGATCAACATCTGGACTAAGGCGACCAACGAGGTCGCCGAGGCGATGAACGAGAACTTCCCCAAGACGAACCCCATCTTCATGATGGTTGACTCGGGTGCCCGAGGAAACATGATGCAGATGCGGCAGATCGCCGGTATGCGTGGTCTGGTGTCGAACGCGAAGAACGAGACCATCCCGCGTCCCATCAAGGCCTCGTTCCGCGAGGGTCTGTCCGTGCTGGAGTACTTCATCTCCACGCACGGTGCCCGTAAGGGTCTGGCGGACACCGCCCTGCGTACCGCCGACTCGGGTTACCTCACCCGTCGTCTGGTGGACGTCTCGCAGGACGTGATCATCCGCGAGGAGGACTGCGGCACCGAGCGCGGCCTCAAGCTGAAGATCGCGACCCGCGGCGCCGACGGCAGCCTGCGCAAGACGGACGACGTCGAGTCGAGCGTCTACGCCCGGATGCTGGCCGAGGACGTCGTCGTCGACGGCAAGGTCATCGCCTCCGCCAACGTCGACCTCGGCGACGTGCTCATCGACCAGCTGGTCGCGCACGGCGTCGAGGAGGTCAAGACCCGCTCGGTCCTGACCTGTGAGTCGGCGGTCGGCACCTGCGCCTACTGCTACGGCCGTTCGCTGGCCACCGGCAAGCTGGTCGACATCGGTGAGGCGGTCGGCATCATCGCCGCCCAGTCCATCGGTGAGCCCGGCACCCAGCTGACGATGCGTACCTTCCACACCGGTGGTGTGGCCGGTGACGACATCACCCTGGGTCTGCCGCGAGTCGTCGAGCTCTTCGAGGCCCGTACGCCCAAGGGTGTCGCCCCGATCTCGGAGGCGGCCGGCCGCGTCCGCATCGAGGAGACCGAGAAGACCAAGAAGGTTGTCGTCACCCCGGACGACGGCAGCGACGAGACGGCGTACGGCGTCTCCAAGCGCGCCCGTCTGCTGGTGGGCGAGGGCGACCACGTCGAGGTCGGCCAGCCGCTGACCCTGGGTGCGATCAACCCGCATGACGTGCTGCGGATCCTCGGCCAGCGTGCCGTCCAGGTCCACCTCGTCGGCGAGGTCCAGAAGGTCTACAACAGCCAGGGCGTGGCGATCCACGACAAGCACATCGAGATCATCATCCGGCAGATGCTGCGCCGCGTGACGATCATCGAGTCCGGCGACGCGGAGCTGCTGCCGGGCGAGCTGGTGGAGCGCTCGAAGTTCGAGGGCGAGAACCGTCGCGTGGTGAAGGAAGGCGGCCACCCGGCCTCCGGCCGTCCCCAGCTGATGGGTATCACCAAGGCCTCGCTGGCGACGGAGTCCTGGCTGTCGGCCGCCTCCTTCCAGGAGACGACCCGAGTCCTGACGGATGCGGCGATCAACGCCAAGTCCGACAGCCTCATCGGCCTCAAGGAGAACGTCATCATCGGTAAGCTCATCCCGGCCGGTACGGGCCTGTCCCGCTACCGCAACATCCGGGTGGAGCCCACCGAGGAGGCCAAGGCCGCGATGTACTCGGCCGTCGGTTACGACGACATCGACTACTCGCCCTTCGGCACCGGCTCCGGCCAGGCGGTCCCGCTGGAGGACTACGACTACGGCCCGTACAACCAGTAAGGGTCCGGTTCGCACGACGTCGGCAGGGCGGTCATCCCGTAAGGGGTGGCCGCCCTGCGGCGTTGCCGGCGGATACGCCGCCGACCGGGGAACTCGCGCTCCCATTGCTGCGTCTGTGATGAGAAGATGGGGATCAACTGTCGAGCGGGGGAGGATCGCACATGGCATTCCAGCCCTGGCAGGGTGGGCAACCCGCTCAGCCGCATCAGACACCGGCGATGCGCGCCTCGCACGCCGACCGTGAGCGTACGGTCGACGTGCTGAAGGCCGGGTTCGCCGAGGGGCGGCTCGCGCAGGGGGAGTACGAGCAGCGGATCGGCCGGGCCTACCAGGCGCAGACCCATGCCGAGCTGCAGATGCTGGTGGCCGATCTGCCGACCGGCCCGGTGGCGCAGTCGCAGTTCGAGCCGCGGCCGGTGCCGGCGACGTTCATGCCGGTCGCACCGATGCCGGTGATCCCGCAGACCAACAGCTCCGCCACCGCCGCGCTGGTCTGCGGCATCCTGACGCCGGTGACGTGGGGCGTGACCGCGATCCCCGCGGTGATCCTCGGCCACAAGGCGCGCGCGGAGATCCGCCGCACCGGCGAGCGCGGTGAGGGCCAGGCACTGACCGGCGTGGTCCTGGGCTGGCTGGGCATCGGCGGCTGGGCGCTGTTCATCCTGATGATGATGGTGGCGCTGGTCTCCCACGGCGGCTGACCCGTCGCGGCGGTCCGTGTGGGCCGCCGGGGTGACGTCCGGGTGACGTCCATTCGACCGTTCGGGTGACGATGCATGAGCACTCCGTCCGGTTGCACCCGGCGTGTCGGGCGCGGGGCATTTGTTTTGACCGGAGTCGGTGAGGTAGGTACGCTCAGACCTTGTGCCTGGGGTGTGCCCTGGCTGCCATGCGTGTCTTCAACCGTAGGGCAAGCCACTACCGGCCGCGCCGCAATCTGCGCCCGTCTTCCGCCTCGCGGAAAGTGCTGCAGTGTTCGACACACCCGACCTCGTGGGTCGGTGCGTGTTCCAGGTTAGCTTTACCGTGATCGGCACACAGAAACCGGAGAAGTAGTGCCTACGATCCAGCAGCTGGTCCGTAAGGGCCGGCAGGACAAGGTCGAGAAGAACAAGACGCCCGCACTGGAGGGTTCGCCCCAGCGCCGCGGCGTCTGCACGCGTGTGTTCACGACCACCCCGAAGAAGCCGAACTCGGCCCTGCGTAAGGTCGCGCGTGTGCGTCTGACCAGCGGGATCGAGGTCACCGCTTACATTCCGGGTGAGGGCCACAACCTGCAGGAGCACTCGATCGTGCTCGTGCGTGGCGGCCGTGTGAAGGACCTGCCGGGTGTTCGGTACAAGATCATCCGCGGCTCCCTCGACACGCAGGGCGTCAAGAACCGCAAGCAGGCTCGCAGCCGCTACGGCGCCAAGAAGGAGAAGTAAGAATGCCTCGTAAGGGCCCCGCCCCGAAGCGCCCGGTCATCATCGACCCGGTCTACGGCTCTCCTCTGGTGACCTCCCTCATCAACAAGGTTCTGCTGAACGGCAAGCGCTCCACCGCTGAGCGCATCGTTTACGGCGCCATGGAGGGTCTGCGCGAGAAGACCGGTAATGACCCGGTCATCACGCTCAAGCGCGCGCTCGAGAACATCAAGCCGACCCTTGAGGTCAAGTCCCGCCGCGTCGGTGGCGCGACCTACCAGGTCCCGGTCGAGGTCAAGCCCGGCCGCGCCGCCACCCTCTCGCTCCGCTGGCTCGTGGGCTACTCCCGCGCCCGTCGCGAGAAGACCATGACCGAGCGCCTCATGAACGAACTGCTCGACGCCTCCAACGGCCTCGGCGCTTCGGTCAAGAAGCGTGAGGACACGCACAAGATGGCCGAGTCCAACAAGGCCTTCGCGCACTACCGCTGGTAGTCGCAACCCCCATCGAGACCGAGAGAAGACTGAGCCGATATGGCTACCACTTCGCTTGACCTGGCCAAGGTGCGCAACATCGGCATCATGGCCCACATCGACGCGGGCAAGACGACCACCACCGAGCGGATCCTGTTCTACACCGGTGTCTCGTACAAGATCGGTGAGGTCCACGACGGCGCCGCCACGATGGACTGGATGGAGCAGGAGCAGGAGCGTGGTATCACCATCACCTCCGCTGCCACCACCTGTCACTGGCCGCTCGAAAACGTCGACCACACGATCAACATCATCGACACCCCGGGTCACGTCGACTTCACCGTCGAGGTGGAGCGCTCCCTGCGTGTCCTCGACGGTGCTGTGACCGTGTTCGACGGTGTGGCCGGCGTTGAGCCCCAGTCCGAGACCGTTTGGCGTCAGGCGGACCGCTACGGCGTGCCGCGTATCTGCTTCGTCAACAAGCTCGACCGCACCGGCGCCGACTTCCTGCGCTGCGTCGACATGATCGTGGACCGCCTGGGCGCGGTGCCGATCGTCATGCAGCTGCCGATCGGTGCCGAGGCGGACTTCCAGGGCGTCATCGACCTGGTCCGCATGAAGGCCCTGGTGTACTCCGCCGAGGCTGCCAAGGGCGAGATGTACGACGTCCTCGACATCCCCGCCGACAAGCTGGAGCTGGCCGAGGAGTACCGCGGCAAGCTCGTCGAGGCCGTCGCGGAGAACGACGAAGAGGTCATGGAGCTGTACCTGGAGGGCCAGGAGCCCACCGAGGAGCAGCTGTACGCCGCGATCCGTCGTATCACCATCGCCGCCGGCAAGGCCGAGAACACCACCGTCACCCCGGTGTTCTGCGGTACCGCGTTCAAGAACAAGGGCGTGCAGCCCCTGCTCGACGCCGTGGTCCGTTACCTGCCGTCGCCGCTGGACGTCGAGGCCATCGAGGGCCACGCGGTCAACGACCCGGAGACGGTCGTCGCCCGCAAGCCCTCCGAGGACGAGCCGCTCGCGGCGCTGGCGTTCAAGATCGCCAGCGACCCGCACCTGGGCAAGCTCACCTTCATCCGTGTGTACTCGGGCCGCCTTGAGGCCGGCTCGCAGGTGCAGAACTCGGTGAAGGGCAAGAAGGAACGCATCGGCAAGATCTACCGGATGCACGCGAACAAGCGTGAGGAGATCGACTCGGTGGGTGCCGGTGACATCGTCGCCGTCATGGGTCTGAAGCAGACCACCACCGGTGAGACCCTCTGCGACGCGGCCAACCCGGTGATCCTCGAGTCGATGGAGTTCCCGGCTCCGGTCATCCAGGTCGCCATTGAGCCCAAGTCCAAGGGTGACCAGGAGAAGCTGGGTGTCGCCATCCAGCGTCTCGCCGAGGAAGACCCCTCGTTCCAGGTGCACACCGACGAGGAGACCGGCCAGACCATCATCGCGGGTATGGGCGAGCTGCACCTCGACGTGCTGGTCGACCGTATGAAGCGTGAGTTCCGGGTCGAGGCCAACGTCGGCAAGCCGCAGGTCGCGTACCGCGAGACGCTGCGCAAGCCGGTGGAGCGGCTGGACTACACGCACAAGAAGCAGACCGGTGGTTCCGGTCAGTTCGCGAAGGTCCAGATCGCCATCGCCCCGCTCGAGGGCGACGGGTACGAGTTCGAGAACAAGGTCACCGGTGGCCGCATCCCGCGGGAGTACATCCCGTCCGTGGACGCGGGCTGCCAGGAGGCCATGGAGTTCGGCGTGCTCGCCGGCTACCCGCTGACCGGCGTCAAGGTCACCCTTCTCGACGGTGCCTTCCACGAGGTCGACTCCTCCGAGATGGCCTTCAAGATCGCCGGTTCGATGGCCTTCAAGGAGGCCGCCCGCAAGGCCAGCCCGGCCCTGCTGGAGCCGATGATGAAGGTCGAGGTGACGACGCCCGAGGACTACATGGGTGACGTCATCGGCGACATCAACTCGCGTCGTGGTCAGATCCAGTCCATGGAGGACCGCGCCGGCGCCAAGCTCGTCACGGGCCTGGTTCCGCTTTCGGAGATGTTCGGCTACGTCGGAGACCTCCGCAGCAAGACCTCGGGTCGCGCAAGCTACTCGATGCAGTTCGACTCCTACGCCGAGGTTCCCCGGAACGTCGCCGAGGAGATCATCGCGAAGGCCAAGGGCGAGTAGCTCCGTTAGCCGGAACACGCTTTAGGCTTGACACCGTCTGCCGGGGCAAACCCCGCATCCGTGAGGAATGCCCCGGCGGTCGGCATCCCAGCAAAGATCACCTGGCGCCGATGAGTAAGGCGTACAGAACCACTTCAGGAGGACCCAGTGGCGAAGGCGAAGTTCGAGCGGACTAAGCCGCACGTCAACATCGGCACCATCGGTCACATTGACCACGGTAAGACGACCCTCACGGCCGCCATTACCAAGGTGCTGCACGACGAGTACCCCGACCTGAACGAGGCCTCGGCCTTCGACCAGATCGACAAGGCTCCCGAGGAGCGTCAGCGCGGTATCACGATCTCGATCGCGCACGTCGAGTACCAGACGGAGAACCGTCACTACGCCCACGTCGACTGCCCCGGTCACGCGGACTACATCAAGAACATGATCACGGGTGCGGCGCAGATGGACGGCGCCATCCTCGTGGTCGCCGCCACCGACGGCCCGATGCCGCAGACCAAGGAGCACGTGCTCCTGGCCCGCCAGGTCGGCGTTCCCTACATCGTTGTCGCCCTGAACAAGGCCGACATGGTGGACGACGAGGAGATCCTGGAGCTCGTCGAGCTCGAGGTCCGTGAGCTCCTCTCCGAGTACGAGTTCCCGGGCGACGACGTCCCGGTCGTCAAGGTCTCGGCGCTGAAGGCGCTCGAGGGCGACGCCGAGTGGGGCAAGTCCGTCGTGGACCTGATGAAGGCCGTCGACGAGGCGATCCCCGCCCCGGACCGTGACGTCGACAAGCCGTTCCTGATGCCGATCGAGGACGTCTTCACCATCACCGGCCGTGGCACCGTTGTCACCGGTCGTATCGAGCGTGGTGTCCTCAAGGTCAACGAGACCGTCGACATCATCGGCATCAAGCCGGAGAAGACCACCACCACGGTCACCGGCATCGAGATGTTCCGCAAGCTGCTCGACGAGGGCCAGGCCGGTGAGAACGTCGGTCTGCTGCTCCGCGGCATCAAGCGCGAGGACGTCGAGCGCGGCCAGGTCATCATCAAGCCGGGCTCGGTCACGCCGCACACCTCCTTCGAGGCGCAGGCGTACATCCTGTCGAAGGACGAGGGTGGCCGCCACACCCCGTTCTTCAACAACTACCGCCCGCAGTTCTACTTCCGCACCACGGACGTGACCGGCGTCGTGACCCTCCCCGAGGGCACCGAGATGGTCATGCCGGGCGACAACACCGAGATGAGCGTCGAGCTCATCCAGCCCGTCGCCATGGAGGAGGGCCTGAAGTTCGCCATCCGTGAGGGTGGCCGGACCGTCGGCGCCGGCCAGGTCACCAAGATCAACAAGTAAGTCGTTGATCGGGGTAACCCGGTAGCTCCTGCGAGCATTCGAGCCTCGGCTCACGGAAGCGCCCGTACGGCTTCGGTCGTGCGGGCGCTTTCCGCTGCCCGGAATCGGGTCGGCCGGCGGGCGGATGACGCGCCCGACCGCGCGGCGGCAGGTGTAAGTGATCGCTGTGTGGGATAGCCTCTAAGGCTCGATTGGCCTCGGCCCTCGGCCGTGTGGCACACTGTCCAGGTTGCTCGGTTGAGTGCCGATGTTGCGCGCCTCCCGCCGGGGGGACCGGAAGCGAGTCCTAGGTATTCGTCGTCTCTTATCAGGGGCGGAAGTACGGGAATCTTCCGGGAAGCGTCAGCGGGGTGCCTCAGCCAGGCGCTCGGTGGGTGTTCCGCCCCCACGTCTCCTTCTCGAAGGATTTCCGTATGGAAATTTCTCCGGTGGGAGTGCGACACGCCCGACCGCGTGGGTCGGAGGCGGGACGCGTACGCACCGAGTCCCAGAGCGTTACGAGAGACAGGACTACGAAGTAGCCATGGCGGGACAGAAGATCCGCATCCGGCTCAAGGCCTACGACCACGAGGTCATCGACAGCTCGGCGAAGAAGATCGTCGAGACGGTGACCCGCACTGGTGCGTCGGTCGCGGGCCCGGTGCCGCTGCCCACTGAGAAGAACGTGTACTGCGTCATCAAGTCGCCGCACAAGTACAAGGACTCGCGCGAGCACTTCGAGATGCGCACGCACAAGCGCCTGATCGACATCCTCGACCCGACGCCCAAGACCGTTGACTCGCTGATGCGCCTGGACCTTCCGGCCGGCGTTGACATCGAGATCAAGCTCTGAGAGGCGCGGAAGAGATGGCTAAGCAGATCAAGGGCATCCTGGGCGAGAAGCTCGGCATGACCCAGGTCTGGGACGACAACAACCGTGTCGTTCCGGTGACCGTGGTGAAGGCCGGCCCCTGTGTCGTTACCCAGGTGCGCACCAATGACCAGGACGGCTACGACTCCGTCCAGATCGCCTTCGGCGAGATCGACCCGCGCAAGGTGAACAAGCCCCTCAAGGGCCACTTCGCGAAGGCCGACGTCACCCCCCGCCGTCACCTCGTCGAGGTCCGTACCACCGACGCCGGTGAGTACACCCTCGGCCAGGAGCTGACCGCTGAGACCTTCGAGTCCGGCGTCAAGGTGGACGTGACCGGCAAGAGCAAGGGCAAGGGCTTCGCCGGCGTCATGAAGCGTCACGGCTTCCACGGCGGCAAGGCTTCCCACGGTGCCCACCGCGTGCACCGCAAGCCGGGCTCCATCGGTGGCTGCGCCACCCCGGGCCGCGTGTTCAAGGGCATGCGGATGGCCGGTCGTATGGGCAACGAGCGGGTCACCACCCAGAACCTGACCGTCCATGCCGTTGACGCGGAGAAGGGTCTGCTGCTCATCAAGGGCGCAGTTCCTGGTCCGAACGGCGGCCTCGTCCTGGTCCGTACCGCGGCCAAGGGGGCCTGAGGTAACCGATGAGCACCATTGACATCCTTTCGCCGGCAGGCGACAAGGCCGGGACCGTCGAGCTCCCCGCGGAGATCTTCGACGCGAAGGTCAGCGTTCCGCTGATCCACCAGGTCGTTGTCGCGCAGCTGGCCGCGGCCCGTCAGGGCACGCACAAGACCAAGACCCGTGGCGAGGTCCGCGGCGGTGGCAAGAAGCCGTACCGCCAGAAGGGCACCGGCCGCGCGCGCCAGGGTTCGACCCGTGCGCCGCAGTTCGCCGGCGGTGGCGTCGTGCACGGTCCCGTGCCGCGTGACTACTCGCAGCGGACGCCCAAGAAGATGAAGGCCGCCGCCCTGCGCGGTGCCCTCACCGACCGGGCGCGCAACAGCCGTATCCACGTCGTCTCCGGCGTGGTCGACGGCGCGATCTCCACCAAGGCCGCCAAGGGTCTCCTCGGCAAGGTCAGCGAGCGGAAGAACCTGCTCCTGGTCGCCGAGCGCTCCGACGAGGCCGCGTGGCTGTCCGCCCGCAACCTGCCCCAGGTGCACATCCTGGAGCCGGGCCAGCTGAACACGTACGACGTGCTCGTCTCCGACGACGTGGTCTTCACCACGGCCGCTCTGGAGTCCTTCGTGTCCGGCCGGAACGCTGAGACCGAAGGGAGCGACGCCTGATGACTGAGGCCGTCGTCACCAGCAAGACCTTCTCGGACCCGCGCGACATTCTTGTCAAGCCGGTGGTCTCCGAGAAGAGCTACGCGCTGCTGGACGAGAACAAGTACACGTTCATCGTCGACCCGCGTGCCAACAAGACCCAGATCAAGCAGGCCGTCGAGGCGGTCTTCTCGGTCAAGGTCTCCGGGGTCAACACGATCAACCGCCAGGGCAAGCGCAAGCGCACCCGCACCGGTTTCGGCAAGCGTGCCGACACCAAGCGCGCCATCGTGACCCTCGCCGAGGGCGACCGTATCGACATCTTCGGCGGCCCGACCTCCTGACGGAGGTCGTGTCGTCCGGAATCGGACGAGGACTGAGAAATGGGTATCCGCAAGTACAAGCCGACGACCCCGGGCCGTCGTGGCTCCAGCGTCGCCGACTTTGTCGAGATCACGCGGTCCACGCCGGAGAAGTCGCTGGTCCGCCCGCTGCACAGCAAGGGCGGCCGTAACAACGCCGGTCGTGTGACCGTTCGCCACCAGGGTGGTGGCCACAAGCGCGCCTACCGCGTGATCGACTTCCGTCGTCACGACAAGGACGGCGTGCCGGCCAAGGTCGCGCACATCGAGTACGACCCCAACCGCACCGCGCGCATCGCGCTGCTGCACTACGCAGACGGCGAGAAGCGCTACATCATCGCGCCCCGTGGCCTGTCGCAGGGTGACCGGATTGAGAACGGCCCCGGCGCCGACATCAAGCCCGGCAACAACCTGCCGCTGCGCCACATCCCCGTGGGTACGACGATCCACGCGATCGAGCTGCGTCCGGGCGGCGGTGCGAAGTTCGCCCGCTCGGCCGGTGCCTCCGTGCAGCTGCTGGCGCGGGAGGGCTCGATGGCCCACCTGCGTATGCCGTCCGGTGAGATCCGCCTGGTCGACGTCCGCTGCCGCGCCACCGTCGGCGAGGTCGGCAACGCCGAGCAGTCGAACATCAACTGGGGCAAGGCCGGCCGCATGCGCTGGAAGGGCGTCCGCCCGACCGTGCGTGGTGTCGTGATGAACCCGGTCGACCACCCGCACGGTGGTGGTGAAGGCAAGACTTCCGGTGGTCGCCACCCGGTCTCGCCGTGGGGTCAGAAGGAGGGTCGTACGCGTTCGCCGAAGAAGGCTTCGAACAAGTACATCGTCCGCCGCCGCAAGACGAACAAGAAGCGCTAGGAGCGGGTTTAGATGCCGCGCAGTCTCAAGAAGGGGCCCTTCGTCGACGACCACCTCGCCAAGAAGGTGGATGTTCAGAACGAAGCCGGCACCAAGAACGTCATCAAGACCTGGTCCCGCCGCTCCATGATCGTCCCGGCCATGCTCGGCCACACGATCGCGGTGCACGACGGCCGCAAGCACGTCCCGGTGTTCGTCACCGAGTCGATGGTTGGCCACAAGCTCGGCGAGTTTGCGCCGACCCGCACCTTCCGCGGCCACGAGAAGGACGACCGCAAGTCGCGGCGTCGTTGATCGGCGGAGTGCGAAGACTATGACTGACACCGAAGGGACAACCATGGAAGCCAGGGCCCAGGCGCGGTACATCCGCGTCACGCCCATGAAGGCCCGCCGCGTGGTGGACCTTATCCGTGGCATGGATGCCACGGAGGCTCAGGCGGTCCTGCGTTTCGCCCCGCAGGCCGCGAGCGTGCCGGTGGGCAAGGTGCTGGACAGCGCCATTGCCAACGCCGCGCACAACTACGACCACACCGACGCCGACAGCCTCTACATCTCCGAGGCATATGTCGACGAAGGCCCGACCCTGAAGCGGTTCCGTCCGCGTGCCCAGGGCCGCGCCTACCGGATCCGCAAGCGGACCAGCCACATCACCGTGGTCGTCAGCAGCAAGGAAGGAACCCGGTAATGGGCCAGAAGGTAAACCCGCACGGGTTCCGGCTCGGCGTCACGACGGACTTCAAGTCCCGCTGGTACGCCGACAAGCTGTACAAGGACTACGTCAAGGAAGACGTCGCCATTCGTCGCATGATGACGAAGGGCATGGAGCGCGCCGGTATCTCCAAGGTGGAGATCGAGCGCACCCGTGAGCGCGTCCGCGTTGACATCCACACCGCTCGTCCGGGCATCGTCATCGGCCGCCGTGGCGCCGAGGCCGACCGCATCCGCGGCGAACTGGAGAAGCTGACCGGCAAGCAGGTCCAGCTGAACATCCTCGAGGTCAAGAACCCCGAGACCGATGCTCAGCTCGTGGCCCAGGCCGTCGCCGAGCAGCTGTCCTCCCGCGTCTCCTTCCGTCGCGCCATGCGCAAGAGCATGCAGTCGACGATGAAGGCCGGCGCCAAGGGCATCAAGATCCAGTGCGGTGGCCGTCTCGGCGGTGCCGAGATGTCCCGCTCGGAGTTCTACCGCGAGGGCCGTGTGCCCCTGCACACCCTCCGGGCCAACGTCGACTACGGCTTCTTCGAGGCCAAGACCACCTTCGGCCGCATCGGCGTGAAGGTCTGGATCTACAAGGGCGACGTCAAGAACATCGCCGAGGTCCGTGCGGAGAACGCCGCCGCCCGTGCGGGTAACCGCCCGGCCCGCGGTGGCAACGACCGCCCGCGCCGCGGTGGCGAGCGTGGCGGCCGCGGCCGCAAGCCGCAGCAGCAGAACGCCGCTGCCGAGGCCCCCAAGGCCGAGGCCGCAGCCGCTGCTCCGGCTGAGAGCACCGGACAGGAGGCCTGACCGACATGCTGATCCCTCGCAGGGTCAAGCACCGTAAGCAGCACCACCCGAAGCGCAACGGCATGGCCAAGGGTGGCACCGAGCTGGCCTTCGGTGAGTACGGCATCCAGGCCGTCACCCCGGCGTACGTGACGAACCGTCAGATCGAGTCGGCTCGTATCGCCATGACCCGTCACATCAAGCGTGGCGGCAAGGTCTGGATCAACATTTACCCGGACCGCCCGCTCACGAAGAAGCCGGCCGAGACCCGCATGGGTTCCGGTAAGGGTTCTCCCGAGTGGTGGGTCGCGAACGTCAAGCCCGGTCGGGTGATGTTCGAGCTGTCCTTCCCGAACGAAAAGGTTGCCAAGGAGGCGCTGACCCGCGCCGCCCACAAGCTTCCGATGAAGTGCCGCATCGTGCGGCGCGAGGCAGGTGAGTCGTGATGGCGGCCGGTACCAAGGCGACCGAGCTGCGCGAGCTGAACAACGAGGACCTCGTTGCCAAGCTTCGTGAGGCCAAGGAGGAGCTGTTCAACCTCCGCTTCCAGGCGGCGACCGGACAGCTTGAGAACCACGGTCGGCTCAAGTCCGTCCGTAAGGACATCGCCCGGATCTACACCCTGATGCGTGAGCGTGAGCTGGGCATCGAGACGGTGGAGAGCGCCTGATGAGCGAGAAGAATGTGACTGAGACGAACGACCGCGGCTTCCGCAAGACCCGTGAGGGTCTCGTCGTCAGCGACAAGATGGACAAGACCGTCGTCGTCGCCGTCGAGGACCGCGTCAAGCACGCGCTGTACGGCAAGGTCATCCGCCGTACCAACAAGCTCAAGGCGCACGACGAGCAGAACGCCGCGGGTGTCGGCGACCGCGTCCTCCTCATGGAGACCCGGCCGCTGTCCGCCTCGAAGCGCTGGCGCATCGTCGAGATCCTCGAGAAGGCCAAGTAGGCAGTTCCCGTAAGGGAACGCCACGAAATACCGCCTGAGGGTTCCCCCTCAGGTCAGTTCCGCCAGGCTCGGCGGGTCCCCGCCTCACCGCGGGGACCCGCCGGGAACCGGCAGACGATCAGGAGATAGACGTGATCCAGCAGGAGTCTCGGCTTCGCGTCGCCGACAACACGGGTGCGAAGGAAATTCTCACCATCCGTGTTCTCGGTGGCTCGGGCCGGCGCTACGCGGGCATCGGTGACGTCATCGTCGCCACCGTGAAGGACGCGATCCCCGGTGGCAACGTGAAGAAGGGTGACGTCGTCAAGGCCGTCATCGTTCGCACCGTCAAGGAGCGCCGCCGTCCGGACGGCTCGTACATCCGCTTCGACGAGAACGCGGCCGTCATCCTCAAGAACGATGGCGACCCCCGCGGCACCCGTATCTTCGGCCCCGTGGGCCGTGAGCTGCGCGAGAAGAAGTTCATGAAGATCATCTCGCTCGCGCCGGAGGTGCTGTAACCGATGAAGATCAAGAAGGGCGACCTGGTCCAGGTCATCACCGGTAAGGACAAGGGCAAGCAGGGCAAGGTCATCGCGGCCTTCCCCCGCGAGGACCGTGTCCTGGTCGAGGGTGTCAACCGGGTCAAGAAGCACACCAAGGCCGGCCAGACCGCGCGCGGCTCGCAGACCGGCGGCATCGTCACCACCGAGGCCCCGGTGCACGTGAGCAACGTGCAGCTCGTCGTGGAGAAGGACGGCAAGAAGGTCGTCACCCGCGTCGGCTACCGCTTCGACGACGAAGGCAACAAGATCCGCGTTGCCAAGCGGACCGGTGAGGACATCTGATGACTGCCACCACCAACGCGCCGCGTCTCAAGCAGCGCTACCGCGAAGAGATCGCCGGGAAGCTGAAGGACGAGTTCTCGTACGAGAACGTCATGCAGATCCCCGGTCTGACCAAGATCGTGGTCAACATGGGTGTGGGCGACGCCGCCCGCGACTCCAAGCTGATCGACGGTGCCATCAAGGACCTCACCACGATCACCGGCCAGAAGCCGGCCGTCACCAAGGCCCGGAAGTCCATCGCGCAGTTCAAGCTGCGTGAGGGTCAGCCGATCGGTGCCCACGTCACCCTCCGCGGTGACCGCATGTGGGAGTTCCTGGACCGCCTGCTGTCGCTCGCGCTGCCGCGCATCCGCGACTTCCGTGGTCTGTCGCCGAAGCAGTTCGACGGCCGCGGTAACTACACCTTCGGTCTCACGGAGCAGGTCATGTTCCACGAGATCGACCAGGACAAGATCGACCGTACCCGGGGTATGGACATCACCGTGGTCACCACGGCGACCAACGACGACGAGGGCCGCGCCCTTCTGCGTCACCTCGGCTTCCCGTTCAAGGAGGCGTGAGCGAGATGGCGAAGAAGGCTCTGATCGCGAAGGCTGCTCGCAAGCCCAAGTTCGGTGTGCGCGCCTACACCCGCTGCCAGCGCTGTGGCCGCCCGCACTCCGTGTACCGCAAGTTCGGCCTCTGCCGCGTGTGCCTTCGTGAGATGGCTCACCGCGGCGAGCTGCCGGGCGTGACCAAGAGCTCCTGGTAATCCCCTAGTTGGGATGACCCGGAAGCTCTCGGTAAGCATCCGGTCGGCTGGCGCCCCGCCCTTCGTCCCGTAGGGTAGAAGGGTTGGGCGCCCCGCCGCCCGAGACCGACCGCGGGCATCTCGCCCGCATAACGTCGCTTACTACGCCGTAGGTCCCCGTGCCGCACCCGTCCCGACTCTGATCGGGGAGAGGGATGGCACATATAGGAAACCCCGGCGAGAGAGGCCGAAGGCCAATTCATGACCATGACTGATCCCATCGCAGACATGCTGACCCGTCTGCGGAACGCGAACTCGGCGTACCACGACACCGTCGTGATGCCGCACAGCAAGATCAAGTCTCACATCGCGGAGATCCTCCAGCAGGAGGGCTACATCACCGGCTGGAAGGTTGAGGACGCCGAGGTCGGCAAGAACCTCATCCTCGAGCTGAAGTTCGGCCCGAACCGCGAGCGCTCGATCGCCGGCATCAAGCGCATCTCGAAGCCGGGCCTGCGGGTCTACGCAAAGTCCACCAACCTGCCGAAGGTCCTCGGCGGCCTGGGCGTGGCGATCATCTCCACGTCCCACGGTCTCCTGACCGGCCAGCAGGCCAGCAAGAAGGGCGTGGGTGGGGAAGTCCTCGCCTACGTCTGGTAATCAGGGAACGGAGGAAGAGCTAATGTCGCGCATTGGCAAGCTGCCCATCCAGGTTCCCGCTGGTGTGGACGTCACCATCGATGGCCGCACGGTCAACGTGAAGGGTCCCAAGGGCTCCCTTTCGCACACCGTCGCCGCGCCCATCGAGGTCGCCAAGGGTGAGGACGGCGTCATCAACGTCTCCCGCCCGAACGACGAGCGTCAGAACAAGGCCCTTCACGGCCTGTCCCGCACGCTGGTGGCGAACATGATCACCGGCGTGACCGCGGGCTACAGCAAGGCGCTCGAAATCAGCGGTGTCGGCTACCGCGTCCAGGCCAAGGGCTCCAACCTGGAGTTCTCCCTGGGCTACAGCCACCCGATCCTCGTCGAGGCGCCCGAAGGTATCTCCTTCAAGGTCGAGTCCCCGACGAAGCTCAGCGTCGAGGGCATCGACAAGCAGAAGGTCGGCGAGGTTGCGGCGAACATCCGCAAGCTGCGCAAGCCTGACCCGTACAAGGCCAAGGGCGTCAAGTACGCCGGCGAGGTCATCCGCCGCAAGGTCGGAAAGGCTGGTAAGTAAGCCATGGCATACGGTGTGAAGATCGCGAAGGGCAACGCCCGCAAGGGTGCCGCCCTCAAGCGGCGCCACATCCGCATCCGTAAGCGGATTTCGGGTACGCCGGAGCGTCCGCGTCTGGTCGTGACGCGCTCCAACCGCGGCATCACCGCCCAGGTCATCGACGACATCGCGGGCCACACGCTCGCGTCGGCGTCGCACCTGGACGCGTCGATCCGTGGCGGCGAGGGCAGCAAGGGCGACCAGGCCAAGCAGGTCGGTTCCCTGGTCGCCGAGCGCGCCAAGGCCGCCGGCGTCGAGGCCGTCGTGTTCGACCGCGGTGGCAACCAGTACGCCGGGCGCATTGCCGCTCTGGCGGACGCCGCCCGCGAAGCCGGGCTGAAGTTCTAAGCCCCGGTTCCGGAGCTAGCGGACGTAACAGAGAGAGGTAAATCCAATGGCTGGACCCCAGCGCCGCGGCAGCGGTGCCGGTGGCGGCGAGCGGCGGGACCGGAAGGGTCGCGACGGTGGCGCTGCCGCCGAGAAGACCGCATACGTTGAGCGCGTTGTCGCGATCAACCGTGTCGCCAAGGTTGTCAAGGGTGGTCGTCGTTTCAGCTTCACCGCGCTGGTCGTGGTGGGCGACGGTGACGGCACCGTAGGTGTCGGTTACGGCAAGGCCAAGGAAGTTCCGGCTGCCATCGCCAAGGGCGTGGAAGAGGCCAAGAAGAACTTCTTCAAGGTCCCCCGTATCCAGGGCACCATCCCGCACCCCATCCAGGGCGAGAAGGCTGCAGGCGTCGTCCTGCTCAAGCCGGCTTCCCCCGGTACCGGTGTGATCGCCGGTGGCCCGGTGCGCGCCGTCCTGGAGTGCGCGGGCATCCACGACGTCCTGAGCAAGTCGCTCGGTTCGTCGAACCCGATCAACATCGTGCACGCCACGGTGACCGCGCTTCAGGGCCTGCAGCGCCCCGAGGAGATCGCGGCCCGTCGTGGCCTGCCGCTGGAGGACGTTGCTCCCGCAGCCCTGCTGCGTGCGCGTGCCGGGGTGACTGCGTAATGCGCATCAAGATCACCCAGACCAAGTCCTACATCGGTAGCAAGCAGAACCACCGCGACACGCTCCGTACGCTCGGCCTCAAGCGGCTGAACGACAGCGTCGTCCGGGAGGCCCGTCCCGAGGTCGTCGGCATGGTGCACACCGTCCGTCACCTCGTGACGGTTGAGGAGGTCGACTGACATGGCGGAGCAGAACCCGCTGAAGGTCCACAACCTCCGTCCTGCCCCGGGTGCCAAGACCGCCAAGACCCGTGTCGGTCGTGGTGAGGCGTCCAAGGGTAAGACCGCTGGTCGTGGTACCAAGGGCACCAAGGCCCGTTACCAGGTTCCGGAGCGCTTCGAGGGTGGGCAGATGCCCCTCCACATGCGCCTCCCGAAGCTGAAGGGCTTCAAGAACCCCGCCCACAAGCAGTTCCAGGTCGTGAACCTGGAGAAGCTGGCCGCGCTCTACCCGCAGGGTGGCGAGGTCACGGTGGCCGACCTGGTCGCCAAGGGCGCGGTGCGCAAGAACGAGCTCGTCAAGGTCCTGGGCCAGGGCGAGATCTCCGTGGCGCTGCAGGTGACGGTGGACTCCGTCTCCGGCTCCGCCAAGGAGAAGATTGCCGCTGCCGGCGGCACCGTCACCGAACTCCTCTGAGTTCGTTGGTTCAACTGACCGGGGATGCCCATCGTTTGGGGCATCCCCGGTTGGTCGTTCCACGGGGGTACGGTCGCCGGTAAGGTGGCCTGCCGGTGCAACTTTTACGGGGGAAGCACCGGACCCCCGCCGCACGGCCCGCCGTGCGGCGTTTATAGGCCGCTTTTATTCGTCGATCCTCAAGACCGTCACCTCTCGCCCGTCCGGCGGGGGGCGCAGGAGGCACCGTGCTCACCGCGTTCGCCCGAGCGTTCAAGACGCCCGACCTGCGCAAAAAGCTGCTGTTCACGTTGGGCATCGTGGTGCTCTACCGGATCGGTGCCCATGTCCCGATCCCCGGGGTGAACTACGCGAACGTCGTGACCTGCATGAAGCAGGCCGGCGGCAACAGCGGATTGTTCGCCCTGGTGAACATGTTCAGCGGTGGTGCGCTGCTGCAGATCACGATCTTCGCGCTGGGGATCATGCCGTACATCACGGCGAGCATCATCCTCCAGCTGCTGACCGTGGTCATTCCCCGGCTGGAGGCCCTCAAGAAGGAGGGGCAGACCGGCCAGGCGAAGATCACCCAGTACACCCGCTATCTGACCGTCGCGCTGGCGATCCTGCAGGGCACCGGCCTGGTGGCCACGGCCCGCAGCGGCGCCCTCTTCAACGGCTGCCCGGTCGCCAGCGAGATCGTGCCGAGCGACTCGATCTTCACCACCATCACCATGGTCATCACGATGACCGCGGGTACCGCGGTGGTCATGTGGCTCGGTGAGCTGGTCACCGACCGTGGCATCGGCAACGGCATGTCGATCCTGATGTTCATCTCGATCGCCGCCGGCTTCCCGGGCGCGCTCTGGCAGATCAAGACCACGGGCAAGCTCGCCGACGGCTGGATCGAGTTCTTCGCGGTGATCGCCGTCGGCCTCGCGATGGTGGCCCTGGTGGTCTTCGTCGAGCAGGCGCAGCGCCGGATTCCGGTGCAGTACGCGAAGCGCATGATCGGGCGCCGTTCCTATGGCGGTACGTCCACGTACATCCCGCTCAAGGTGAACCAGGCGGGTGTGATTCCCGTCATCTTCGCGTCGTCGTTGCTCTACATTCCGGCCCTGATCGCGCAGTTCAGCGGCTCGGACGCGGAGTGGGCCCGGTGGATTTCCACGAACTTCACCAAGGGAAACCACCCGGTTTACATCGTTACGTACTTCTTGTTGATCGTGTTCTTCGCCTTCTTCTACGTGGCGATCTCCTTCAACCCCGAAGAAGTTGCCGACAACATGAAGAAGTATGGTGGCTTCATCCCGGGTATCCGGGCTGGTCGCCCGACGGCCGAGTACCTCAGCTACGTGCTCAACCGGATCACGTGGCCGGGCTCGCTGTACCTGGGGCTGATCGCACTCGTACCAACAGTGGCGTTGGTGCTGTTCAACGCGAACCAGAACTTCCCGTTCGGCGGGACGAGCATCCTGATCATCGTGGGTGTGGGTCTGGAGACCGTGAAGCAGATCGAGAGCCAGCTTCAGCAGCGCAACTACGAAGGGTTCCTCCGCTGATGCGAATCGTCCTCGTCGGACCCCCGGGAGCCGGTAAGGGTACGCAGGCCGCGTACCTCGCCCGGAACCTTGAGATCCCGCACATCTCCACGGGTGACCTGTTCCGCGCCAACATCAGCCAGGGCACGCCCCTCGGCGTCGAGGCCAAGTCCTACATGGACGCCGGCAACCTCGTCCCGGACTCGGTCACCATCCGGATGGCCGAGGACCGCATGGAGCAGGCCGACGCGGCCGGGGGCTTCCTGCTGGACGGGTTCCCGCGCAACCTCGGCCAGGCCGAGGCGCTCGATGCGTACCTCAAGGGCAAGGGCATCGCGCTGGACGCGGTGCTCGACCTGGAGGTCCCCGAGGACGAGGTCGTCAAGCGGATCGCCGGCCGCCGGATCTGCCGGAAGAACTCCGCGCACGTCTTCCACGCCGAGTACAGCAAGCCGAAGACCGAGGGCGTCTGCGACGTCTGCGGCGGCGAGCTCTACCAGCGCGACGACGACCACGAGGACACGGTGCGTAAGCGCCTGGAGGTCTACCACTCGGAGACCGAGCCGATCATCGACTACTACAAGGCGCAGGAACTCGTCGTGACGATTCCCGCCCTCGGCAAGGTCGAAGAGGTCACGCAGCGGGCGATGTCCGCGCTCGGACGCGGCGAGTAACCTCCGCGTACGCTTCGATACGGCCGCGGTGCCCTGCCCAGGGCGCCGCGGCCGTATCGTATGGAGGGGCGGGCGCGCCCGCGCGGCGGTCGGCCGTGCGAATGACGCGGTTGTCGGCACAGTCGGTTCAGGAAGGCGTTACCCGCCATGGTGGAGATCAAGACCCCTCAGCAGATCGCGAAGATGCGCGAGGCGGGGCTGGTGGTCGCCGCCATCCATGCCGCGACCCGTGAGGCGGCGGTGCCGGGCGCGACCACCCGCGATCTGGACGAGGTGGCCCGCAAGGTCCTCGCCGAGCACGGCGCGAAGTCGAACTTCCTCGGGTACGGCGGCTTCCCCGCGACGATCTGCACGTCGGTGAACGACGTCGTCGTCCACGGCATCCCGGACGACGAAACGGTTCTCGCCGACGGCGACATCATCTCCATCGACTGCGGCGCGATCATCGACGGCTGGCACGGCGACGCCGCGTACACCGCGTTCGTCGGCTCCGGGCACTCCGCCGAGCTGGTCGAGCTGAGCCGGGTGACCGAGGAGTCCATGTGGGCCGGGATCGCCGCGGTCGCCAAGGGCAACCGGCTGATCGACATCTCCAAGGCGATCGAGGGCTACATCCGGCGGCAGCCGCGCCCGGCGTGCGGGAAGTACGGCATCGTCGAGGAGTACGGCGGCCACGGCATCGGCTCGCAGATGCACATGGACCCGCACCTGCTGAACTACGTCGACCGCAAGCGCGGCCGCGGCCCGAAGCTGGTGCCCGGCTTCTGCATCGCGATCGAGCCGATGGTCAACCTCGGCACGCACAAGACGCACGTCCTGGACGACGACTGGACGGTCAAGACGAACGACGGCGGCTGGTCCTCGCACTGGGAGCACTCGGTGGCGCTGACCGAGGAAGGTCCGCTGGTGCTGACCGCGGTCGACGGCGGCAAGGCCAAGCTGGCCGAGCTGGGTGTCACGGCGGCGCCGGACCCGCTCGCCGGCGCCTGACGGCGGGCTCCGCGTGGGGTCCGTGCGAAGGAAGTGCGACGGCCCGCGGGCCGGTGGCGTAAGGATCTCCCCGGGTGGGCAATAATCGTGGATTCGTCTTTTCGGGGGCGCTGACGTAGACTGACGCGTCGGCTCTCGTGCATCCGCCTGCCCTTGGCGTGGTGGCTCTCGCGGGAGAGCCGATCAAGGTAGCCGATTCGAAAGGCGAAGCGTGGCCAAGAAGCAAGGTGCCATCGAGATCGAGGGCACCGTGATCGAGTCTCTGCCGAACGCGATGTTCAAGGTGGAGCTCCAGAACGGTCACAAGGTCCTCGCGCACATCAGCGGCAAGATGCGGATGCACTACATCCGTATCCTCCCGGATGACCGGGTCGTGGTGGAGCTCTCTCCGTACGACCTGACGCGTGGCCGGATCGTCTACCGCTACAAGTAGATCTTGTCGACGCCCCGCTCCGCCGGGGTGACGGCACTGACCCGGAGAACCTCACACCCATGAAGGTCAAGCCGAGCGTCAAGAAGATCTGCGACAAGTGCAAGGTGATCCGCCGCCACGGCCGGGTCATGGTCATCTGCGACAACCTGCGCCACAAGCAGCGCCAGGGCTGACGCACGCCGA
The DNA here is from genome assembly GCF_040300365.1 of Streptomyces sp. NPDC000404. NCBI lineage: Bacteria > Bacillati > Actinomycetota > Actinomycetes > Kitasatosporales > Streptomycetaceae > Streptomyces > Streptomyces sp. NPDC000404. Next base: position 178,200 of record NZ_JBEPDN010000003.1, read on the forward strand.
CCACCTGCATTTCGCAGTTCGCGCGACGCACGTAATTCGTACATACGCAGACACCCGACCCCCGCGTCTTTCGCGTGGGACGAAACCCCCGGCTCGGAGGCCGGGGCCCGGCTCGTAATTCAGCTGAGTCTTACGGGAACGGTGCTGCGGAAGACCTCCGAATAGCCATCAGGAGCCACATCAATGGCACGCCTCGCAGGCGTTGATCTCCCGCGCGAAAAGCGCGTCGAGGTCGCCCTCACCTATGTCTTCGGCATTGGGCGCACGCTGTCGCAGCAGACCCTCGCCGCCACCGGCGTGAACCCCAACACCCGGGTTCGCGACCTGGCCGAGGAAGACCTGATCAAGATCCGCGAGTACGTGGACAACAACCTCAAGACCGAGGGTGACCTCCGTCGCGAGATCCAGGCCGACATCCGCCGCAAGGTCGAGATCGGCTGCTACCAGGGTCTGCGTCACCGCCGCGGCCTTCCGGTCCACGGCCAGCGCACCAGCACGAACGCCCGTACCCGCAAGGGCCCGCGTCGCGCGATCGCCGGCAAGAAGAAGCCGGGCAAGAAGTAGTCCTCAGCAGGACGCACTGCGGTTCCGTTTTCCCGGGCCGCGGAAGTCAGCGGTCTTCGCTGTAGGACCGACCACCTCCATTAGGAGAATTTCATGCCTCCGAAGGGCCGTACGGCCGGCGCCAAGAAGGTGCGCCGCAAGGAGAAGAAGAACGTCGCCCACGGGCACGCTCACATCAAGAGCACGTTCAACAACACGATCGTTTCGATCACCGACCCGACCGGCAACGTGATTTCCTGGGCCTCGGCCGGTCACGTGGGCTTCAAGGGTTCGCGTAAGTCGACTCCGTTCGCCGCGCAGATGGCTGCCGAGTCGGCCGCCCGTCGCGCGCAGGAGCACGGCATGCGCAAGGTCGACGTGTTCGTCAAGGGCCCCGGCTCCGGCCGTGAGACCGCGATCCGCTCCCTCCAGGCCACCGGCCTCGAGGTGGGTTCGATCCAGGACGTCACCCCGACCCCGCACAACGGCTGCCGCCCTCCCAAGCGCCGCCGCGTCTGACCCACTGAAGTAGGAGACAACTAGACAATGGCGCGTTACACCGGGGCCGACTGCAAGCGTTGCCGTCGGGAGAAGCAGAAGCTCTTCCTCAAGGGGAGCAAGTGCGAGAGCGCGAAGTGCCCGATCGAGATCCGTCCTTACCCCCCGGGTGAGCACGGTCGCGGGCGCACCAAGGACAGCGAGTACCTGCTCCAGCTTCGTGAGAAGCAGAAGTGCAGCCGTATCTACGGTGTCCTTGAGAAGCAGTTCGTGAACTACTACAAGGAAGCGAACCAGAAGACCGGCAAGACCGGTGAGAACCTTCTGCGCATCCTTGAGACCCGCCTCGACAACGTGGTCTACCGGGCCGGCTTCGCCAAGTCCCGCGACCACGCCCGTCAGCTGGTGCGTCACGGACACATCAACGTGAACGGCCGCAAGACCGACATCCCGTCGGCGCGCGTCTCCGTGAACGACATCATCGAGGTCCGCGAGGGCTCCCGGAACCTGACCCCCTTCGAGGTGGCCAAGGCCGAGGCCGGCGAGAAGACCGTTCCGGCGTGGCTGGAAGCGATCCCGTCGAACCTCCGGATCCTCGTGCACAGCCTGCCCGAGCGCCAGGTGATCGACACCCAGGTGCAGGAGCAGCTGATCGTTGAGCTCTACTCCAAGTAAGTAGGGCGCAGGGCTCGGGCGGCACAGGTTCTTCGGAACCGCGTGCCGCCCGTACCCTTGTCAGCAGAGGGCGTCAAATAGCGGGCGCCCACGACTGAAGGAACACACATGCTTATCGCTCAGCGTCCGTCGCTGACCGAAGAGGTCGTCGACGAGTACCGCTCCCGGTTCGTGATCGAGCCCCTGGAGCCGGGCTTCGGTTACACCCTCGGCAACTCCCTCCGCCGTACGCTCCTCTCCTCGATTCCGGGTGCGGCGGTCACGTCGATCCGCATCGACGGTGTCCTGCACGAGTTCACCACCGTGCCGGGCGTCAAGGAGGACGTCACCGACCTCATCCTCAACATCAAGCAGCTGGTCGTCTCCTCGGAGCACGACGAGCCGGTCGTGATGTACCTGCGCAAGCAGGGCCCGGGCCTGGTCACCGCCGCCGACATCGCGCCCCCGGCCGGTGTCGAGGTCCACAACCCGGACCTGGTCCTGGCGACCCTGAACGCCAAGGGCAAGCTGGAGATGGAGCTGACCGTCGAGCGCGGTCGCGGCTATGTCTCCGCCGTGCAGAACAAGCAGGTCGGCCAGGAGATCGGCCGGATTCCGGTCGACTCGATCTACTCGCCGGTCCTCAAGGTCACCTACAAGGTCGAGGCGACCCGTGTCGAGCAGCGGACCGACTTCGACAAGCTGATCGTCGACGTCGAGACCAAGCAGGCCATGCGCCCGCGCGACGCCATGGCGTCGGCCGGTAAGACCCTGGTCGAGCTGTTCGGTCTCGCCCGCGAGCTGAACATCGACGCCGAGGGCATCGACATGGGCCCGTCCCCGACGGACGCCGCCCTCGCCGCCGACCTGGCGCTGCCGATCGAGGAGCTGGAGCTCACCGTTCGGTCGTACAACTGCCTCAAGCGTGAGGGCATCCACTCGGTGGGCGAGCTGGTGGCCCGCTCCGAGGCGGACCTGCTCGACATCCGCAACTTCGGTGCGAAGTCGATCGACGAGGTCAAGGCCAAGCTCGCGGGCATGGGCCTGGCGCTCAAGGACTCGCCCCCCGGGTTCGACCCGACCGCCGCCGCCGACGCCTTCGGCGCGGACGACGACGCGGACCAGGGCTTCGTGGAGACCGAGCAGTACTGAGCCCGGTGCTCGCTGCTGGATCTTGGGTACGGGGCGCTGCGCTTGATCGCGTAGTTCCCCGCGCCCCTTCCGGGCGCGTCCCTCGCGGGGCGCGCCCGGATCTCCGACAGACGACCGTCTGCTCGGATACTGACCTCGGTACCTGATACGGCCGGGGCAGACACCTAGGAGAAACACCATGCCGAAGCCCACCAAGGGTGCCCGTCTGGGCGGTAGCGCGGCGCACGAGCGTCTCATGCTGCGCAACCTGGCCACCGCGCTCTTCGAGCACGGCCGCATCACGACGACCGAGGCCAAGGCCCGCCGTCTGCGCCCGTACGCCGAGCGTCTCGTGACCAAGGCGAAGAAGGGTGACCTGCACAACCGTCGTCAGGTCATGCAGCTGATCTCGGACAAGAGCATCGTGCACACGCTGTTCACCGAGATCGCCCCGCGGTTCGAGAACCGCCCGGGTGGTTACACCCGCATCACCAAGATCGGTGCGCGCCGTGGCGACAACGCCCCCATGGCCGTCATCGAGCTGGTGGAGGCGCTGACCGTGGCCCAGCAGGCCACCGGTGAGGCCGAGGCCGCCACCAAGCGTGCGGTCAAGGAAGACGCGCTGAAGAAGGACGCCGCCGAGGCGACCGAGGCGCCGGCCGAGGAGTCCAAGGACGCCTGAGGCCGCTGAGTCCCGCGGGCGGGCCCGTTCCCTTCGGGGAGCGGGCCCGTTCCGTTTGCCGTGCTCTGAGAGGATCGACGGGTGAGCGATGAGGTGGAGCCCGGGTTCGTCCGGGTGCGGCTGGATCTTTCGTACGACGGCGCGGAGTTCTCCGGCTGGGCGAAGCAGCGCGAGCGGCGCACCGTCCAGGGCGAGCTGGAGGCGGCGCTGCGGACGGTGACCCGTTCCGGCGAGACGTACGAGCTGACGGTGGCCGGGCGGACGGATGCCGGGGTGCACGCGCGCGGGCAGGTGGCGCATGTGGATCTGCCCGAGGAGCTGTGGGCCGAGCACGGCGACCGGCTGCTGCGGCGGCTGGCCGGGCGGCTGCCGAAGGACGTCCGGGTGTGGCGGGTGGCCGAGGCGCCGTACGGCTTCAACGCGCGGTTCTCGGCGATCTGGCGGCGGTACGCGTACCGGGTCACCGATCACCCCGGGGGAGTGGACCCGCTGCTGCGCGGCCATGTGCTGTGGCACGACTGGGCGCTCGACGTGGACGCGATGAACGCGGCGTCGCGGGCGCTGCTGGGCGAGCACGACTTCGCGGCGTACTGCAAGCGGCGCGAGGGGGCGACGACGATCCGTACGCTCCAGGAGCTGAGCTGGGTGCGGGACGCGGACGGGATCGTCACGGCGACGGTGCGGGCGGACGCGTTCTGCCACAACATGGTGCGCTCGCTGGTCGGCGCGCTGCTGTTCGTCGGGGACGGGCACCGGCCGGTCGACTGGCCGGGGAAGGTGCTGGCCGCGGGCGTGCGGGACTCCGCGGTGCACGTGGTGCGGCCGCACGGCCTGACGCTGGAGGAGGTCGGCTATCCGGCCGACGACCGGCTGATGGCGCGGAATCTGGAGGCGCGCAACCGGCGGACGCTGCCGGGGGCGGGGTGCTGCTGAGGCGCCCGGCCGGATCGGGCGGACGGGCCGGGCGGCTGCTGCCCGGCCCTCCGTCTTTGTGCCGTCAGCCCTGCTGCTGGGCCTGGGCGGCCTTCGCGGCCTGGTCCTTGCCGCGCTGGATGATGCGGGCGAAGGCGTAGGACTCGCCGTCGCGGCCGATCTGGAGGGCGGGGGCGGACTTCTCGGTGACGCGCCTGCCGTCGAGGTATCCGGCGATGGTGAAGTACGCGTAGCGGCCGGTGGCGTTGGCGGTCATCCGGCAGGCGGTGCCGCGGCAGAACGCCTCGCCGACGTGGCCGCCGGCGAGCGGGGCGAGGTTGCCGGAGGCCTTCGCCTTGACGCGTTCGGCGGCGTCGGCGGAGTCCAGGGCGGCGATGCCGATGGTGACGGCGACGCCGCCCTTGGCGTAGGTGGCGCGCAGCAGCGCCTCGCAGCCGTTGTGCTTCAGCAGGGAGCCGAGCGCGCCCTGCGTACCGGCGGTGCAGTCCTTCGTCGCGGACTGCGCGGTGCGCGGGTAGGTGTGCTCGCCGATGACCATGGCCTTGTCGGGGAAGAGGGTGGCCGTGGTCAGCGGGGCGCGGTCCTTCGTGCGGTCGGTGATGTAGTCCCGCGGGTTGGGCGGCGGGGGGACCGAGACGTCGGAGAAGGACGGGTGCGGTTCGGGGGCGGTGGAGCCGGAGGCGGCGATGTCCTTGGGCGGCTTGTTGTCGGAGCCGCCGCTGAGGACCATGGCGGTCGCGACGATGCCCGCGACGGCGAGGGCGGCCAGCGCGCCGCCGCCGATCATCAGCCAGCGCTTGCGCCGGGCGCCCGCCTCGCTCCGCTCGGCGAGTGCCTCCCAGTCCGGGGTGGAACCGGATCCCCCTGGGCCGTCGAACGGCCCCCCATGCCCAAAGCTCATGCCGCGCATCCTAACGACCCGGACCGTGCCCGCGGCCACGGCTGCCGCCCGTAATCCGGTTGGGGAATGCGGGGCCGGGCGGCGACAATCCGGTCCATGGGACATGTGGAGGCCGGGCATCTGGAGTACTACCTGCCGGACGGGAGGGTGCTGCTCGGGGACGTCTCGTTCCGGGTCGGTGAGGGCTCGTCGGTGGCGCTGGTGGGGGCCAACGGCGCGGGCAAGACGACGCTGCTGCGGCTGCTCGCCGGGGAGCTGACGCCGCACGGCGGATCGGTCACGGTCGGTGGCGGCCTCGGCGTGATGCCGCAGTTCGTGGGGTCGGTGCGGGACGAGCGGACCGTGCGTGACCTGCTGGTCTCCGTCGCGTCGCCGCGGCTGCGGACGGCCGCGCGGGCGGTGGACGCGGCCGAGGAGGCCGTGATGACGGTCGACGACGAGGCCGCGCAGATGGCGTACGCGCAGGCGCTCAGCGACTGGGCGGAGGCGCGCGGCTACGAGGCCGAGACGGTCTGGGACATGTGCACCACCGCCGCGCTGGGGATGCCGTACGAGAAGGCGCAGTGGCGGCTGGTGCGGACGCTCTCCGGCGGTGAGCAGAAGCGGCTGGTGCTGGAGTCGCTGCTGCGCGGCACCGACGAGGTGCTGCTGCTGGACGAGCCGGACAACTATCTGGACGTGCCGGGCAAGCGGTGGCTGGAGGAGCAGCTGCGGCAGACGAAGAAGACGGTGCTCTTCGTCAGCCACGACCGGGAGCTGCTGGCGCGCGCCGCCGACAAGATCGTCAGCGTGGAGCCGGGGCCCGCCGGGTCGGACGTCTGGGTGCACGGCGGCGGCTTCGCGACGTACCACGCGGCGCGCAAGGAGCGGTTCGCGCGCTTCGAGGAGCTGCGGCGGCGCTGGGACGAGAAGCACGAGCAGCTGAAGAAGCTGGTGCGGAACCTGCGGCAGGCGGCGGAGAACAGCCACGACATGGCCTCGCGCTACCACGCGGCGCAGACCCGGCTGCGGAAGTTCGAGGAGGCCGGGCCGCCGCCGGAGCCGCCGCGGGAGCAGGAGATCACCATGCGGCTGCGCGGCGGCCGCACCGGCGTGCGGGCCGTGACCTGCACGGATCTGGAGCTGACGGGGCTGATGAAGCCGTTCTCGCTGGAGGTCTTCTACGGCGAGCGGGTCGCGGTGCTGGGCTCGAACGGCTCCGGCAAGTCGCACTTCCTGCGGCTGCTGGCCCAGGACGCGGAGCGGCCGGTCGAACACTCCGGGCAGGTCAAGCTGGGCGCCCGGGTGGAGCCCGGGTACTTCGCGCAGACCCACGCCCACCCGGAGCTGACCGGCCGCACGCTGCTCGACATCCTCTGGACGGAGCACGCCAAGGACCGCGGCGCCGCGATGAGCGCGCTGCGCCGCTACGAGCTGGAGCGCCAGGCGGAGCAGCGGTTCGAGCGGCTGTCGGGCGGGCAGCAGGCGCGGCTGCAGATCCTGCTCCTGGAGCTGGCGGGCGCGACGGCGCTGCTGCTGGACGAGCCGACCGACAACCTCGACCTGGAGAGCGCCGAGGCGCTGCAGGAGGGCCTGGAGGCGTACAGCGGGACGGTGCTGGCGGTGACGCACGACCGCTGGTTCGCCCGCGCCTTCGACCGCTTCCTGGTCTTCGGCGCGGACGGCGTGGTCCGGGAGACGACGGAGCCGGTGTGGGACGAGGGCCGGGTGGCGCGGGAGCGGTGAGGGGGGGCCGGCGGACGCCCGGCGGGTCCGGGCCCGTGCCCGTAGGGGTGCCGGTCCGGGGCTCCCGGAGTCGTCCACCGGTTCGAGCCGCGTTTTGACCCGGCCGGGGGCGGGCCGGTATTCTGCCAGTTCGTTATGCGTATTGGCTTGCTCTATCTCACGTGAGGGGCCCTTACGCCGGCCACCGGGCCGATGAACCGGCGGCGGACGATCGGGTTGCGTCACCCGTAGCGCCGCACTGCCGGTCCGATCGACCGAGGTGCCAGTACAGGACCCCGTCTCCTGAGCCTCTCCGGAGGCACGGGCGACCCCATCACTGAAGAAGCGAAGGCTACGACCGTGCGTACGTTCAGCCCCAAGCCCGGCGATGTCCAGCGCCAGTGGCACGTCATTGACGCGCAGGACGTTGTCCTGGGCCGTCTGGCCTCTCAGGCCGCGTCCCTTCTGAGGGGCAAGCACAAGCCGGTGTACGCGCCGCACGTTGACATGGGTGACTTCGTCATCATCGTCAACGCCGACAAGGTGCACCTGTCCGGCAACAAGCGCAGCCAGAAGCTGGCCTACCGCCACTCCGGTTTCCCCGGTGGTCTGCGCTCCGTCCGGTACGACGAGCTGCTCGACAAGAACCCCGAGAAGGCCGTCGAGAAGGCCATCAAGGGCATGCTCCCCAAGAACACCCTCGGCCGTCAGATGCTCTCGAAGCTGAAGGTCTACGCGGGCGCCGAGCACCCGCACGCTGCTCAGCAGCCGGTCCCGTTCGAGATCACCCAGGTCGCGCAGTAAGTCCGGCCACCCCCTAAGACGACAGAGAATCTGAGGAGCATCGTGGCTGAGACCACCCCCGAGACCCCGCTGGACGAGGTCGAGGTCGAGCAGTACACCAGCGAGACCGAGGTTCCGCTGGAGGGCGAGTACACCTCCGAGTCCCTCGCCTCCCGCTTCGGCGACCCGCAGCCGGCTGCGGGCCTGGGCCGTCGCAAGAACGCCATCGCCCGCGTCCGGATCGTTCCGGGCACCGGTCAGTGGAAGATCAACGGTCGCACCCTTGAGGGCTACTTCCCCAACAAGGTGCACCAGCAGGAAGTCAACGAGCCCTTCAAGGTGCTCGAGCTCGACAACCGCTACGACGTGGTCGCCCGCATCTCCGGCGGCGGCATCTCCGGCCAGGCCGGTGCGCTGCGTCTGGGCGTCGCCCGTGCGCTGAACGAGGCGGACGTCGAGAACAACCGCGGCACCCTGAAGAAGGCCGGGTTCCTCAAGCGTGACGACCGTGCGGTCGAGCGCAAGAAGGCCGGTCTCAAGAAGGCCCGCAAGGCGCCGCAGTACAGCAAGCGCTAATCGCGCGCTGCGCTCGCAGCACTTTCCCGTACGCCCCGGTGGCACTCTCCGTGCAGCCGGGGCGTTCGGCTATCCGGGACCGGTGCGTTATTCGGGCGTCCGGGGGGCGTATACCTGGACGCAACGCTCTGGTTCAAGCTCATCTATGCGGAGGACACCAGTGGGACGACTCTTCGGGACGGACGGGGTGCGCGGTGTCGCCAATGCGGATCTGACGGCGGAGCTGGCGCTCGGTCTGTCGGTCGCTGCGGCGCACGTACTCGCAGAGGAGGAGTCGGGCAGCGGTCGCCCACTGGAGGGGCGCAGGCCGGTGGCCGTCGTCGGGCGGGACCCGCGGGCCTCGGGTGAGTTCCTGGAGGCGGCGGTCGTCGCCGGGCTGGCGAGCGCCGGGGTGGACGTGCTGCGGGTGGGCGTGCTGCCGACGCCGGCGGTGGCGTATCTGACCGGTTCGCTCGGCGCGGATCTCGGCGTGATGCTCTCCGCGAGCCACAACCCGATGCCCGACAACGGCATCAAGTTCTTCGCCCGCGGCGGCCACAAGCTCGCCGACGAGCTGGAGGACCGCATCGAGCGGACGTACCGGGCGCACGCCTCCGGTGAGCCGTGGGAGCGGCCGACCGGCGCCGGGGTGGGCCGGGTCACCGTCTACGACGAGGGCTTCGACAACTACGTCGCGCACCTCGTCGGCGTGCTGCCCAACCGCCTCGACGGCCTGAAGATCGTCATCGACGGGGCGCACGGCGCGGCGGCGCGGGTCTCGCCGGAGGCGTTCGCGCGCGCCGGTGCGGACGTCGTCACCATCGGTGCGGACCCGGACGGCCTCAACATCAACGACGGCTGCGGCTCGACGCATCTGGGGCTGCTGCGCGCCGCGGTCGTCGAGCACGGCGCCGATCTGGGTGTGGCGCACGACGGCGACGCGGACCGCTGCCTGGCCGTGGACCGCGCGGGCAACGAGATCGACGGCGACCAGATCCTCGCCGTCCTCGCGCTCGGGATGCGCGAGGCGGGGACGCTGCGGAAGAACACCGTCGTCGCCACCGTCATGTCCAACCTCGGCTTCAAGCTGGCGATGGAGCGGGCCGGGATCGACATGGTGGCGACCGCGGTCGGCGACCGGTACGTCCTGGAGGAGATGAAGGGCCAGGGCTTCGCGCTCGGCGGTGAGCAGTCCGGGCACGTCATCGTGCTGGACCACGCGACCACCGGCGACGGCACGCTCACCGGTCTGATGCTGGCCGCGCGGGTCGCCGCGACGGGCCGGGGCCTGGACGAGCTGGCCGCCGTGATGGAGCGGCTGCCGCAGGTGCTGATCAACGTCCCCGACGTCGACAAGTCGAAGGTCAAGACCTCCCCGGCGCTGACCGCGGCGGTCGCCGAGGCGGAGCAGGAGCTGGGCGGGACCGGCCGGGTGCTGCTGCGGCCGTCCGGTACGGAGCCGCTGGTCCGGGTGATGGTCGAGGCGGCCGACATCGAGCAGGCGCGGGCGGTCGCGGAGCGGCTGGCCGATGCGGTGAAGTCGGCGCTGGGCTGAGCCCGCCCCCCACGCATGCCGTGCCCCCGGTCGCTCGCTGCGGTCGGGGGCACGGGCGTTTCGCGGGCCGGTGTCAGAGGGCCGGGCCGTAGTCGCGGCACTCCGGGGTGAAGTGCGGGTCCTGCGGGCCGAGGGCGTTGACGACGTTCTGGAGGGTGGGGCCGTCGAGGAAGAGGCCGGCGTGGCCGGTGGCGTCGTCGGGGCACTGGTCCTGGAGCGTGATGTTGGTGACGCCGGGTCCGTGCAGGAAGCCGTTGGTGTACGGCGTGATGACCGTGTCCTTGCGGGTGGCGATGACGACGTAGCGGACGCCGGGCACGGTGTCGCCGTCCTTCCACAGCTCCTTCTGGAAGTCGGAGCCGGCCTCCTGCTGCTTGAGGCCGGTGAGCCCGGTGGCGTCGAGGATGTCGTTGGTGAAGCCGAGGGCGTTCATCTGCTTGCCGAGGGTGAGCAGGCCGCTCAGCGTGGTGCCGTGGTTGCTGGGGGCGATGCCGACGAGGGTGCGGACCTTCGCGGCGCCGCCCAGCCGCTTGAGGTAGAAGTTCGGCATCATGCCGCCCTGGGAGTGGCCGACGATGTCGGCCTTCCGCGCGCCGGTGGCGGCGAGCACCTTGTCGACGAAGGCGCCGAGCTGCTTCGCGGAGTCGCCGATGTCGGTGAGGCCGCCGACCCGGCCCGCCGACAGGTGGTTCATGCCGTAGTTGAACGCGTAGACGCAGTAGCCCTGGTTGGCGAGGGTGGGGGCGAGGGCGACCCAGTTGGCGCCGGCGTTGGCGAGGGTGCCGTGGGCGAGGACGACCGGGTAGGGGTGGGCCGCGGTCGGTTTGCAGTTCCAGTCGTTGGCGCCGGCGACGGCGCCCGGGCTGAAGAGGAAGTTGTGGACGGCGGTGGAGAGGTCGCCGATGGGCAGGGCGGCGGTCCTCGCGGGGGCCTGCGGCGCCGGGGCGGGCGTGGCGCGGGCGGGGGCGGCGAGGGTGAGCGCGGCCGCGGCGAGGGCGAGCGCGGCGGCGGCCGCGGCCAGGCGCGCGGGGCGGCGGCGGGCGGTCCGGTGGCGGGAGGGTGCACGGGTCATGGGGGCTCCTGGTGAGAGGCTGACCGGCTCCGGCGGACCGGAGCGACCGGCGGACTGTCAACGAGGGGGAGCGCTCAAGGGCATGCGACGGCCGCCGGACGGCGTAGCCGCGGTGCGGGTACGGAGCCGGGGCGCCGTCGGGTTCACGTCGTGCGGGGCCACGGCCCGGAAAGATCCGTGCACGGACCGTGTTACCTGACGGTAGGGCGGGTACGGCGTCGGCGACAAGGCGTGGGACGCGGTCAATTGACGGGCGCGGGGCGGGAGTTGAGCGGCCGGGCGAGGGCTCTCCGGCTGGTGGGGCGTCCGTGTGCGGAGTGCCGGGGATCGTCCGGGGGCGTCCCGTCAGGGTGGCGGCTCGCCGCGGTGGACCGCCGGCGGGGCGGGGCCGTCCGGAGGCGCCCGGTCAGAGCTTCCGCAGCGACAGCCGCTGGACCTTGTGGTCGGGGCCCTTGCGCAGCACGAGGTTGGCGCGGCCGCGGGTGGGGGCGACGTTCTGCTCCAGGTTGGGCCTGTTGATGGTCCGCCACATCTTCCGGGCGTACTCCAGCGCCTCCTCCTCGGAGACCTGGGTGTACTTGCGGAAGTACGAGGACGGGTCCTGGAACGCGGTCCGGCGCAGCTTGCGGAAGCGGCCGAGGTACCACTTCTCGATGTCCTCGGTCCGCGCGTCGACGTAGACGGAGAAGTCGAAGAAGTCGGCGAGACCGAGGCGGGTGCGGCCGTCCTTGCCGGGCAGCGCGGGCTGGAGGACGTTCAGGCCCTCCACGATGAGGATGTCCGGGCGGTGCACGGTGAGCCGCTCGCCCGGGACGATGTCGTAGATCAGATGCGAGTAGACGGGCGCGGTGACCTCGGCGCGGCCGGACTTCACATCGGCGACGAAGCGGGTCAGCGCCCGCCGGTCGAAGGACTCGGGGAAGCCCTTACGGGACATCAGCCCGCGGCGGTGCAGCTCGGCGTTGGGGTGGAGGAAGCCGTCGGTGGTGACCAGCTCCACGCGCGGGTGCTCGGGCCAGCGCGCCAGCAGCGCCTGGAGCAGCCGCGCGGTGGTCGACTTGCCGACCGCGACGCTGCCCGCCACGCCTATGACGAACGGGGTGCCCGGCTGCGCGCCGTGGCCGCCGCCGGCGTCGCCGAGGAAGGTGTTGAGCGCGCCGCGCAGATTGCTGGTGGCGCCGACGTAGAGGTTGAGCAGCCGGGAGAGCGGGAGGTAGACGTCGCGGACCTCGTCGAGGTCGATGACGTCCCCCAGACCGCGTAGCCGCTCGACCTCTTCGGCGGTGAGCGGCAACGGGGTCTTCTCCCGCAGCGCGCTCCACTCCGTACGCGTCAGATCGACGTACGGGGAGCGCTCGGCGCGGCGTCGTTGCTGCGGATCGGTCGTCGGGGCCACGGGTTCATTGTGCGCGGGCGGGCCGGGGCGGCGACCTCCGGGTCGCCCGGGGCGCCCGCAGGGGGCGCGCGGAAGAGGGCGCGCGCGGTGGGAACGGTTGGCCGCCGCTCGCCGTCTTCGAGCGTGGACCGGGTTGCCCGGAACGGTGCAGGGCCCGGAGCGGGCCGAGGAGGGGTGGTCGGGATGGGTGGACGGCAGGGCAGGGGAGTGCTGCGGCGGCGCCGGGGCGCGACGGCGGTGGCGGACCGGGAGCGGTTCGCCGCCCATGTCCACGCCGAGCTGGCCGAGGAGCTGCCCGACGTGGATCTGGACCTGCTGGACCTGGACGAGGACCTCGCCGGGTTCCTGGAGCGGTACGAGTCCCCGGCGTGCACGGACACGGAGGCCGAGGAGGAGTTCCTGGACACGGTCCGGCAGGCGGCGGAGCGGTCGGAGCGGGGGTACTGAGCGCCGGATGAGGCCGGGGCGCGTGCGGCGGGGACCCGTCGGCGCGCCCGGTGCGGCCGGGCGGCTGCCGGGCGCGGGGGCGCGCGGGACCGGCGCGTACGCTGCCCCCATGTGCGGAATCGTGGGTTATGTGGGCGGACAGAGCGCCCTGGACGTCGTGCTTGCCGGACTGCGCCGACTGGAGTACCGCGGGTACGACTCGGCGGGTGTCGCGGTGCTGGCCGACGGCGGGCTGGCCTCGGCGAAGAAGGCCGGCAAGCTCGCCAATCTGGAGAAGGAGCTGGCGGCGCGGCCGCTGCCGGCCGGGACGACCGGCATCGGGCACACCCGGTGGGCCACCCACGGCGGGCCCACGGACGCCAACGCCCATCCCCATCTGGACAACGCCGGGCGGGTCTCGGTCGTCCACAACGGCATCATCGAGAACTTCGCCGCGCTCCGCGCCGAACTGACCGACCGCGGCCACGAGCTGACGTCCGAGACGGACACCGAGGCCGTCGCCCATCTGCTGGCCGAGGCGTACTCGTCCTGCGGCGACCTGGCCGAGGCGATGCGTCAGGTGTGCCGCCGGCTGGAGGGCGCGTTCACCCTCGTCGCGGTGCACGCGGACGCGCCGGACGTGGTCGTCGGCGCGCGCCGCAACTCCCCGCTGGTGGTCGGCGTCGGCGAGGACGAGGCGTTCCTCGCGTCCGATGTGGCGGCGTTCATCGCGCACACCCGCGAGGCGATCGAGCTGGGCCAGGACCAGGTCGTGGAGGTGCGCCGGGACGGGGTGACCGTCACCGACTTCGACGGGGCGGCGGCGCAGGTGCGCGCGTACCACGTCGACTGGGACGCCTCCGCCGCCGAGAAGGACGGCTACGACTACTTCATGCTCAAGGAGATCGCCGAGCAGCCCAAGGCGGTCGCCGACACCCTGCTGGGCCGGGTCGACGCGTCCGGTGTGCTGTCGCTGGACGAGGTGCGCATCCCGCCGGAGGTGCTGCGCGAGGTCGACAAGGTCGTCATCGTCGCCTGCGGCACGGCGTACCACGCGGGCATGATCGCCAAGTACGCGATCGAGCACTGGACGCGGATCCCCTGCGAGACCGAGCTGGCCAGCGAGTTCCGCTACCGCGACCCGATCATGGACCCGCGCACGCTGGTCATCGCGATCAGCCAGTCCGGCGAGACGATGGACACGCTGATGGCGCTGCGGCACGCCCGTGAGCAGGGCGCCAAGGTCCTCGCCATCTGCAACACCAACGGCTCGACCATCCCGCGCGAGTCGGACGCGGTGCTCTACACGCACGCCGGTCCCGAGGTCGCGGTCGCCTCGACCAAGGCGTTCTTGACCCAGCTGGTCGCCTGCTACCTGGTGGCGCTCTACCTCGGCCAGGTCCGCGGCACGAAGTGGGGCGACGAGATCCAGGGCGTGGTCCGTGAGCTGGCCGCGATCGGGACGCAGGTCGAGCAGGTGCTCGGCACGATGGAGCCGGTGCGGGAGCTGGCGCGGAGCCTGGCCGACAAGAACACCGTGCTGTTCCTGGGGCGGCACGTCGGCTACCCGGTGGCGCTGGAGGGCGCGCTCAAGCTCAAGGAGCTGGCGTACATGCACGCCGAGGGCTTCGCGGCGGGCGAGCTGAAGCACGGTCCGATCGCGCTGATCGAGCAGGACGTGCCGGTCGTGGTGGTCGTGCCGTCGCCGCGCGGCCGCTCCGTGCTGCACGACAAGATCGTCTCCAACATCCAGGAGATCCGGGCCCGCGGCGCCCGCACCATCGTCATCGCGGAGGAGGGCGACGAGGCGGTGGTGCCCTACGCCGACCACCTCGTGCGGATCCCGCGGACCCCGGTGCTGCTCCAGCCGCTGGTCTCGGCCGTCCCGCTCCAGGTCTTCGCCTGCGAGCTGGCGACCGCCCGCGGCAACGAGGTCGACCAGCCGCGCAACCTCGCCAAGTCGGTGACGGTGGAGTGAGCAGCCGTCAGCGATGCCGTCCGGCGCGCCGTCGGGACGGGGTGCGCCGGTGATCATCGGGGTGGGGATCGACGTCGCCGAGATCGACCGGTTCGGGGCCGCGCTGGAGCGCACGCCGGAGCTGGCGCGGCGGCTGTTCATCGACGCGGAGCTGGTGCTGCCGAGCGGGGAGCGGCGCGGCACCGCCTCGCTGGCGGTCCGTTTCGCTGCGAAGGAGGCGGTCGCCAAGGCGCTCGGTGCGCCCGGCGGGCTGCACTGGACGGACGCCGAGGTGTACGTGGAGGCGAGCGGCCAGCCCCGGCTGCGGGTCCGCGGCACCGTCGCCGCCCGCGCCGCCGAACTGGGCGTCCGCGCCTGGCACGTCTCGCTCAGCCATGACGCGGGCGTGGCGTCGGCGGTGGTGGTGGCGGAGGGCTGAGGCCCAGGGCCCGGGGCGCGTCCCCCGGGCCCCGGCCCCACCCCGTCCGCTCCGCCGCCCGTGCCGCCGCGCCGCCCCGGTGTGAGACTGACCCCATGAGGACTGCGTACAGCGTGGCGGACGTGCGGGCGGCGGAGCGGGAGTTGATGGCGCACCTGCCCGAAGGGGCGCTGATGCAGCGGGCCGCGGCCGGGCTCGCGGCGGTCTGCGTCCGGCTGCTGAGCGCGGCGCGCGGGGTGTACGGCTCCCGGGTGGTGCTGCTGGTCGGCAGCGGGGACAACGGCGGTGACGCGCTGTACGCCGGGGCGCGGCTGGCCCGCCGGGGCGCCGCGGTCGGCGCGGTGCTGCTCAGCCCGGAGCGGGCGCACGCCCGGGGACTCGCGGCGCTGCGGGCGGCCGGCGGCACCGTCGTCGACGGTGCGGAGCGCGCCGTGGCCCGCGCCGATCTGGTGGTCGACGGCATCGTCGGCATCGGCGGCCGCGGCGGCCTGCGGCCCCGCGCCGCCCAACTCGCCGCGCTGGCCGCCGAGTCGGCCCCCGTCGTCGCCGTCGACCTGCCGAGCGGCGTGGACGCGGACACCGGCGAGGTCGCGGGCGAGGCGGTCCGGGCCGATGTGACGGTGACGTTCGGGGCGTACAAACCGGGGCTGCTGATCGATCCGGCGCGGGAGCGGGCCGGGGTGGTGCACCACGTCGACATCGGCCTCGCGCCGGCCGCGGAGCCCGCCGCCGAGGCGCTCCAGCACGCGGAGGTGGCCCGGCTGCTGCCGGTGCCGTCGGCAGAGAGCGACAAGTACCGGCGCGGGGTGGTCGGCGTGGTCGCCGGCTCCGCGCGCTACCCGGGTGCGGCGGTGCTGGCGGTCGCCGGCGCGCTGCGCGGCGGCGCGGGCGCCGTCCGGTACGTCGGCCCGGCCGCGGGTGAGGTCCTCGCCCGCTTCCCGGAGACGCTGGTGCACGCCGGGCCGCCGCACCGCGCGGGCCGCGTCCAGGCCTGGGTGATCGGCCCCGGCATCGGCGACGAGGCGGACGCGGTGGACGACGTCCTCGCCGCCGAGGTGCCGGTGCTGGTGGACGCCGACGGGCTGCGGTTCCTGACGCCCGAGCGGGTACGGGCCCGGACCGCGGGCACCCTGCTGACCCCGCACGCGGGCGAGGCCGCCGCGCTGCTCGGCACCGACCGCGCCGAGGTGGAGGCGGGCCGGCTGCGCGCGGTCCGTGAGCTGGCCGCCCGCTTCGGCGCGACGGCGCTGCTCAAGGGCTCGACGACGCTGGTCGCGGACGCCACGGGTCCCGTACGGACCAACCCCACCGGGACCGGCTGGCTGGCGACCGCGGGCAGCGGCGATGTGCTGTCGGGCGTGACCGGATCGCTGCTCGCCGCCGGGCTCACACCGCGTGACGCGGCGTCGGCCGGCGCCTATCTGCACGGCCTCGCGGCCCGCTTCGCGGCCGGTCCGGACGGGGCGCCGGTCACCGCGATGCAGGTCGCCGGGCGGCTCGCGGCGGCCTGGCGGGACGTCGGACGGCGCGAGCCGCGGCCGGCCGGAGCGGCGCGCTGAGCGGCATCGGCGGGCCGGGCCCCGCACCCCTCGCTGTCCCCGGGCCGCCCCGCGCCGCCCGGCCGGGCCCCGCGCGCCCCGTCGGTCCGGGCACACCCGGGGCCCGCCGGGCGGCGCCTGAGACACTGAGGGGCATGAACGAGACAGCAACGCGGGCCCGCGCCGTCATCGACCTCGCCGCCGTGCGGTCGAATGTGCGAGCGCTGTGCGATCGTGCGCCCGGGGCAGAGCTGATGGCCGTCCTCAAGGCCGACGGTTACGGACACGGCGCGGTGCCCTGCGGGCGCGCTGCCCGCGCGGCCGGCGCGAGCTGGCTGGGCACCGCCCTCCCCGAGGAGGCGTTCGCGCTCCGTGCGGCCGGTGACACCGGGCGGCTGATGTGCTGGCTGTGGACGCCGGGCGGCCCCTGGCGCACCGCCGTCGAGCAGGACATCGACGTCTCCGTCAGCGCACTGTGGGCGCTGCGCGAGGTGACCGATGCGGCCCGCGCCGCCGGCCGCCCCGCCCGCGTCCAGCTCAAGGCCGACACCGGCCTGGGCCGCAGCGGCTGCCAGCCCGCCGACTGGCCGGAGCTGACCGCCGCCGCCCGCGACGCCGAGCGCGCCGGGCTGCTCACCGTCACCGGCGTCTGGTCCCACTTCGCCTGCGCCGACGAGCCGGGCCACCCCTCGATCGCCGCCCAGCTGACCGCCTACCGCACGGCGCTGGCCGTCGCCGACGCCGCGGGGCTGCGGCCCGAGGTCCGCCACATCGCCAACACCCCGGCGCTGCTGACCCTCCCCGAGGCCCACTTCGACCTGGTCCGCACGGGCATCGGGATCTACGGCATCTCGCCTGCCCCCGAGATCGGCACCGCCCGGGAGCTGGGGCTGCGCCCCGCGATGACGCTGGAGGCGTCGCTCGCCTCGGTCAAGAGCGCCCCGGCCGGCCACGGCATCTCGTACGGCCACCACTACACGACGGCGGACGACACCACGCTCGCGCTGGTGCCGCTCGGCTACGCGGACGGCATCCCGCGGGCCGCCTCCGGCAGCGGCCCGGTGCTCGTCGCCGGGAAGCGGCGGACGGTCGCCGGGCGGGTCGCGATGGACCAGTTCGTCGTCGATCTGCAGGGCGACACCGCGCTGCCCGGCGACCGCGCGGTGCTCTTCGGCCCCGGCGACGACGGCGAGCCGACCGCCGAGGACTGGGCCGCGGCCACCGGCACCATCGCGTACGAGGTCGTCACCCGGGTCGGCGGCCGGGTGGCGCGGATCCACCGCGACAGCGCGCCCGAGGAGCCCACGGTGCCCGCGGCGGCGGGCAGCCGCGAAGGGGGCGGCGCCGGATGACGGACGGCCCGGACGCGGTCGAGGCGGCGGCCGGGGCCGCGGGCAGCTGGGCCAAGGCCGGCCGCCACGCGGGCCTGGCCGGCGCCGCCATCGGCATCGTCGCCGCGGGCGCCGCCGCCGGGGTGGCGATGGAGCGGATGACGGTCGGCCGCGGGATGCGCCGCCGCGCCCGCACCGCGCTGGACGCCGTCGGCCCCTACGGCACGCTGCGCGGCGCCCCGGGCACCGCCGTCGCCGAGGACGGCACCCCGCTGTACTTCGAGATCGACGAGGCCGGCGCCGCGGCGCCGCGGCACCGGGCGGCCAAGGGCGCACCCGCCGGGTCCGGCCGCGCCGAGCGGGCCGCGGCCGAGCAGGCCGCGGAGGTCCGCAGACGGCTCGCCGGGCCGCGCCGCCGCTCGCCCGCGCCCACCGTCGTCTTCTGCCACGGCTACTGCCTCAACCAGGACTCCTGGCACTTCCAGCGCGCCGCGCTGCGCGGCGCGGTCCGCACCGTCCACTGGGACCAGCGCAGCCACGGCCGCTCGGGCCGCTCCCGCGCGGTCGGCGACGGCGGCGAGCCGGTCACCATCGATCTGCTGGGCCGCGATCTGAAGGCGGTGCTGGACGCGGCGGTGCCCGAGGGGCCGCTGGTGCTGGTCGGGCACTCGATGGGCGGGATGACGGTGATGGCGCTCGCCGACCAGTACCCGGAGTTCGTGGCCGAGCGGGTCGCGGGCGTGGCGCTGATCGGGACGTCCGCCGGGCGGCTGAGCGAGGTGGCGTTCGGCCTGCCGTCGTTCGGCGTCAAGGCGTTCCACCGGCTCGCCCCCGGGCTGCTGAAGGTGCTGGGCGCGCAGAGCGACGTCGTCGAGCGGGGCCGCCGCGCCACCGCCGACCTCTTCGCCGGGATCATCAAGCGGTACTCCTTCGGCACCCCGCAGGACGTCGACCCGGGCGTCGCCCGCTTCGCCGAGCGCCTCATCGAGGCCACCCCCATCGACGTCGTCGCGGAGTTCTACCCGGCCTTCGCCACCCACGACAAGGCGGCGGCGCTGGTGGCGTACGACACGGTCGCGGCGCTGGTGCTCGCCGGGGAACGCGATCTGATCACCCCGGCCGACCACAGCGAGGCCATCGCCGAACTGCTGCCCGCCGCCCGCCTGCTGAAGGTGGCCGGCTCCGGGCACCTGGTGATGCTGGAGCGGCCCGAGCTGGTCACCGAGGAGCTGGTGACGTTGATCGAGCGGGCCGCGGCGGGCCGTGGCAGGGGCCGCTCGGCGCGGGCCTGACCGCCGCGCCCGTACCATTTGCGGCATGAGTGCCACCGCCACACAGACCCGTGTCACCGTCGAAACGCCCGAGCGGATGCAGGAGTTGGGACGCCGGCTGGCCGCGCTGCTGCGCCCCGGCGACCTGGTGCTGCTCACCGGTGAGCTGGGCGCCGGCAAGACGACGCTCACCCGCGGCCTGGGCGAGGGCCTGGGCGTGCGCGGCGCCGTCACCTCCCCGACCTTCGTGATCGCCCGGGTGCACCCGCCGCTGACCGGCGGCCCCGCGCTGGTCCACGTCGACGCCTACCGCCTCGGCGGCGGTCTCGACGAGATGGAGGACCTGGACCTGGACGTGTCGCTGCCGGAGTCGGTGGTGGTCGTGGAGTGGGGCGACGGCAAGGTCGAGGAGCTGTCCGAGGACCGGCTGCACGTGGTGATCGAGCGCGCGGTGGGCGCGGACGCCCCGGCGGACGCCGGGTGGGAGAGCGACGCCGCGGACGTCCGCACGGTGACGGTCACCGGCATCGGCGCCCGCTGGGCGGACGCGGGCGTCGCGGAGCTGACCGCGGGCTGACCGGCGGCGCCACGAGCGGGCGGTACCCGGGGCGACGTGCGCCGATCTTTTCCGACAGGCCGTCGGTAACGTGTTGCGTCCGTGGTACCCGCCGTGGTCACATGGGAGGGGAGAAGAGGTTAGGTCTGCCTAACTTCCCTCGCGACCGCCGCTTGCCCCAGGAGCCCGGGAGGCGACCATGACAGCCCACGAGCCCTCCGCCGCACCGCACGACCCCGAGGAGTGCGACGCGCCGCCCACCATGCGCCAGCTCCTCGCGTCCTGCGCCGCCGCCACCGCCGTCTCCACACCCCCCGAGGCCCCGGCCACCCCCGCCGTGCCCCCGGCCGAGCCGGACCTCCCGGCGCCGTCCACCACGGAGCGGGACGCGGCATAGCCCGTACGGGCGAAGGGCACCCGGCCGGGCGCGGGACGCGGCCCGGCCGTCGCGTGCGGGTGCGGAGGGGGAGATACGCGGAGACGTACGGGGACCGGAGGGACGCGGGCAGCCGGGGACGTACGGACACCCGGCAAGATCCACGGGCCCCGGAAAACGCTGCGCCCGCCTCGGCAAGACCTGCGGGCGGCCGCCGTTCCGGCGGCCGGAACCGTCAGGCGACCACGACCACCTTGGTGCCGTTGATCGCGAAGTTCCACATCGCGGCGCCGTCGGCGCGCGACTCGCGGATGCCGCCGGTCCGCTGTGAGGCGTCGGGGTTGGGGGACGAGCCGTCGACCGCCGCGCTGAAGCCGATGACGACGCCGTTCACGCTCGCGAACCGCACCACGTGCTCGATGGCGATGCCGTCCGACCCCGTCACGCTCACCGACCGCGAGGTCACCGCGTAGGTGCCCATCGGCGGGGAGACCGTGCTCGGTGCGACGGCGAAGGTGCGCACGGCGGTGTCGTTCTCGCCGACCAGCCAGACCCGCTTGGCGCCCAGCGCGTAGACGATCCGCTTGCCGGTGCCGGACGCGTCGGGGACCTTCGGCGCCGCCGGGCGGTGCTCCTTCTTGCCGGCGCCGGGCTGCGCGGGGTGCTTGCCGGCGCTGTCGCCGCCGCCCTTGTGGGGCGGATGCAGATCGGCCGGGGCGGACGCGGACGCCTGGTAGCCCAGGAAACCGACCGCGACCAGGGCCGCCGCGGTGAGCGCGGTGACGATCGTGCTGCTCCTGGCCGGCATCGCTGTGCCACCTTCCGCTGTGCGCGCTTCCGTTGTGCCCGCCGCGGGGGCGAGCCGTTCTCGCGGTCCGATAGACGTACTGGACGCCGACCGTAGCACCGGAAAGGGCACCGTCCGGCGCGCCGTACGCTTGAGGGCGTGCTGCTCCTAGCCCTAGACACCGCCACGCCCGCCGTCACCGTCGCCCTCCACGACGGTGAGCGGGTCCTCGCCGAGTCCCGCCAGGTGGACGCGCGCCGCCACGGCGAGCTGCTGCTGCCCGCCGTCGACCGGGTGCTGGCCGAGGCGGGCGTGAAGCTCGACGCGGTCACCGATCTGGTGGTCGGCATCGGCCCCGGCCCCTACACCGGCCTGCGGGTCGGCCTGGTCACCGCCGCCTCCTTCGGCGCCGCGCTCGGCATCCCGGTGCACGGCCTGTGCTCCCTGGACGGCCTCGCCCACGCCGCCGGCCTGGACACCCCCTTCCTCGTGGCGACCGACGCCCGCCGCAAGGAGGTCTACTGGGCCCGCTACGACGCCGACGGCCGCCGCCTGACCGAACCGGCCGTCGACCGCCCCGCCGACATCGCCGAGCAGGTCGCCGGCGTCCCCGCGGTCGGCGCCGGCGCGCTGCTCTACGACACGGTCTTCACCGGCGTCCGGCGCGACGGCCCCGAGCACCAGTCCGGCGCCGCGCTCGCCTCCGCCGCCGCCGCGCGGCTCGCCGCCGGCGAGGAGCTGCCGGAGCCCCGGCCGCTCTACCTGCGCCGCCCCGACGCCCAGGTCCCGGCCAACTACAAGGTGGTCACACCCCGGTGAGCCGGACCGCCTTGGGCACGGCGGACGCCCCCGTCCTGCGCGAGATGCGCTGGTGGGACCTGGCCGCGGTGCTCGAACTGGAGCGGGAGCTGTTCCCGGAGGACGCCTGGTCGGCCGGGATGTTCTGGTCCGAGCTGGCGTACGCCCGCGGCCCGGCCGCCAACCGCCGCTACCTCGTCGCCGAGAGCGGCGGGCGGATCGTCGGCTACGGCGGTCTCGCCGCCGTCGACGGCACCGGTGACATCCAGACCATCGCGACCGCCCGCGAGTGCTGGGGCAGCGGCCTCGGCTCCCGGCTGCTGACCGCGCTGCTGGGCGCCGCCACCGACTTCGAGTGCCACGAGGTGCTGCTGGAGGTCCGCGTCGACAACCTCCGCGCCCAGCGCCTGTACGAACGCTTCGGCTTCGTCCCGCTCGGCTTCCGCCGCGGCTACTACCAGCCCGGCAACGTCGACGCCCTGGTCATGCGCCGCACCGCGACCGACCCGGACGCCGAGGCCCCGGACCCCGATCCGGACGCGGCTGCGTCCGTCCCCGCCCCCGACGCCCCTCGTTCCAAGGAATCCGATCACCATGGCTGACTCTCGCGGTGGACCGCTGGTCCTCGGCATCGAGACCTCCTGCGACGAGACCGGTGTCGGCATCGTCCAGGGCCACACCCTGCTCGCCGACGCCGTCGCCTCCAGCGTCGACGAACACGCCCGCTTCGGCGGCGTCGTCCCCGAGGTCGCCTCGCGCGCCCATCTGGAGGCGATGGTCCCCACCATCCAGCGCGCCCTGAAGGACGCCGGCGTCGCGGCGAGCGACCTCGACGGCATCGCCGTCACCGCGGGGCCCGGCCTCGCCGGCGCCCTGCTCGTCGGCGTCTCGGCGGCCAAGGCGTACGCCTACGCGCTCGGCAAGCCGCTCTACGGCGTCAACCACCTCGCCTCCCACATCTGCGTCGACCAGCTGGAGCACGGCGCGCTGCCGGAGCCGACGATGGCGCTGCTGGTCTCCGGCGGCCACTCCTCGCTGCTGCTGGCGCCCGACATCACCTCCGACGTCCGGCCGCTCGGCGCGACCATCGACGACGCGGCGGGCGAGGCGTTCGACAAGGTCGCGCGGGTGCTGCAGCTCGGCTTCCCCGGCGGCCCGGTCATCGACCGCTACGCGCGCGAGGGCGACCCCGAGGCGATCCGCTTCCCGCGCGGCCTGACGGGCCCGCGCGATGCCGCGTACGACTTCTCGTTCTCCGGCCTCAAGACCGCCGTGGCCCGCTGGATCGAGGCGAAGCGGGCGGCCGGCGAGGAGGTGCCGGTGGCGGACGTCGCGGCGTCCTTCCAGGAGGCGGTGGTGGACGTGCTGACCCGTAAGGCCGTCCGTGCCTGCAAGGACAACGGCGTCGACCACCTGATGATCGGCGGCGGCGTCGCGGCCAACTCCCGGCTGCGGGCGATGGCCGCCCGCCGCTGCGAGGACGCCGGGATCACCTTGCGGGTGCCGCGCCCCAAGCTGTGCACCGACAACGGCGCGATGGTCGCGGCGCTCGGCGCGGAGATGGTGGCCCGCGGCCGCGCCGCCTCCGACTGGGACCTGCCCGCCGACTCCTCCCTCCCGGTGACCGAACCCCACGTCCCCGGCGCACACGCCCACGCGCACGACCACGACCACGTCCACGAGCTGAGCAAGGAGAACCTCTACGGCTGACCGGCCCGCCCGGCCCGCTCGCTACCCTGGCAACGGCGGAACGGCCGGCGGCGCGCGGGGAGGCGGGCATGGACTGGTTCTGGTGGGTCTTCATCTTCTTCATGGCGGGCGGGTTCGCGAAGGTGGCCGACACCGCGCGCGGCGCGCTGCGCACCCGCCACGAACGCCGCATGGAGCGCCTGGAGACCGACCGCGCCCAGCGCGCCGAGCTGGCCGCGGCCCAGGAGCCGCCCAAGCCGGTGTGCGGCTGCACCCACCATCTCGCCAAGCACGACAAGAGCGGGAAGTGCCACGAGCCGGTGGAGCGGCCGGTCGCCTGGGACGCCGACCACCGGCCGGTGCGCTACGAGGCCGGCCCCTGCGCCTGCCAGCAGTACGTCGGCCCGCAGCCGCTCGCCCAGATCTACGCCGAGGACCTCACCGACCGGGCGTGACCTGCGCGGACGCCGGGTGCCCGAGCAGCATCGCGGGCGCCCCGGCGACCCGGGTGAGGAAGACCGTGCAGCTGTTCGCGCCGCTGAGCTTCAGCTTCTTGCGCAGCTCCTCCGGCTCCACCGCCGACCCGCGCTTCTTGATCACGGCGACGCCCACCTCCCGCTCCCGCAGCAGCGCCCGCAGCTTCTTGACGTTGAAGGGCAGTACGTCGGTGATCGCGTAGGCGGTGGCGTACGGCGTCGGGGTCAGGGCGTCCGCGGTGACGTAGGCGATCGTCGGGTCGATGAGCCGCCCGCCGACCTGCCGGGCGACGTCCGCGACGAGGTGCGCGCGGATCACCGCGCCGTCCGGCTCGTAGAGCCAGCCGCCGACCGGTCCCGGCTCCGGATCGGGCAGGTCCGCGCCGAGCAACGAGTCCCCGGCGGGCAGCAGCGTCGCCCGGCGGCCGCCCGGCCGGACGGCCCCGGGCGCGGCGTCACCGGCGGGCCCGAACCACAGCACCGCCTCCTTCACGTCGCCGCCGTCGGAGATCCACTCGGTCTCGGCGTCCGCGGGCAGCGCCTCGTGCGGCACGCCCGGCGCGATCTTCAGCGCCGCGTACCGGGCGTCGCGGGCCGCGCCGATCGCCCAGGACAGCGGCGGGGAGTACGCCTCGGGGTCGAAGATCCGGCCGCCGCGCGCCTTGGTGCGCCGCGCCGGGTCGACGAAGACCGCGTCGTAGCCGGCGGTGTCCGTCTCGGTGACGTCGGCGCAGCGCACCTCGATCAGCCCGGCGAGCCCGAGCGCCTCGGCGTTGGCGCGCGCCGCGGCGCAGGCCAGCGGGTCCCGGTCGACGGCGAGCACCCGGATCCCGGCGCGGGCCAGCGCCAGCGCGTCGCCGCCGATGCCCGCGCACAGATCGGCGACGGACCGCACGCCCAGCGCGGCGAGGCGGGCGGCGCGGTGCTCCGCGACGGCGGTACGGGTGGACTGCTCGACGCCGTTCGGCGTGAAGTACATCCGCCGGGCGTCCGCCCCGAACTTCGCCGCGGCGCGCTGGCGCAGCCGCGCCTGCCCCAGCGCGGCGGAGACCAGCTCCGCCGGATGGTCACGGCGCAGCCGGGTCGCGGTGGCCAGTTCATCGGCCGGGTCGTGGTCGTGCAGGGCGTCCAGCAGCGCCTGCCCCTCGGGGGAGAGCAGCGCGGCGAAGGAGTCGGGATGGGTCACGGTCCCATCATTCCTCGCGGCCGCCGGGAGCGAGGTACGGGCCCTACGGGGAGCCGGCACGGGGAGCCGCGCCGCGGGCTCCGGGCTCCGGGCCGTACGCGCGGCCGACCGAACGTCGCTCACCCGCCGCCCGCACTGCCCCGGCGACAAGCCCCTGACCTGCCCTGACCCGCTCGGCGTAGGGCGGACGGGACCGTTGGGCGGACGGCGCGCCGGGCTGCGTGGGCCGGTCGGTTGACGCTGCCGCGTGGCGGGCGGCGGCACGTCGGAAGGCGCTGCCACTATCCGGCGTTATGCAGCTAATCAGACTTTTCTCGCACTCCGGGTGTCCCGGACCGGGCCGCCCGACGGCGCGCCGGACACGCACCCTGGCCGCCTTCGGCGCCCTGAGCCTGCTCGCCGTCGGCTGCTCCGCCGCCGCGACGCCCTCGCCCCAGGACAACGCCCCCGCCCACGGCCGCCCCGCCGTGGCCCCCGCCGCCCGAGCCCTGCTCACCCAGGCCAAGCTGATCGAGCGGGCCCAGGCCCGCCGCGACGCCGTGGCCGCCCGCTGGGGCCTCGACGAGGCACCGCTGGAGCCCCCCGAGCCGCCCGCCGCCAAACCCCGCATCGCCACCGAGCCGGTCTTCGCCCGCGGCGACGGACCGGACCTCCCCGTCGCCCTCTCCCGCGTCCCGACCGACCGGAAGATCGTCTTCCTGACGCTGGACGACGGCTACGACAAGGACCCCGAGTTCCTCCGGATGGCCAAGGAGCTGAACGTCCCCTACAGCGCCTTCCTCAGCGACTACCTCGCCAAGGCGGGCAAGGGCTACGGCTTCTTCCGCACCGTCCAGCAGCAGGGCAACGGCGTGCACAACCACACGCTCCACCACCCCTACCTGCCGGGCCTGAGCGACGCCGAGCAGCGCAAGGAGATCTGCGGGCAACAGGAGAACCTCACCCGCGAGATGGGCCGCACCCCGCGGCTCTTCCGGCCGCCCTACGGCGACTACACCCACGAGACCCTGAAGATCGCCGCGTCCTGCGGCATCTCCGTCGTCCCGCTGTGGGCCGAGGAGTTCTTCCCCGACCGCGTCGACTACAGCCGCGGCGACGGGAAGCTGCACCCCGGCGACATCATCCTCAGCCACTTCCGCGGCCGCGACGACTGGCGGGCGACCATGCCCGACCTGCTCCGCAACGTCCTGCGCACCGCCACCGAGCAGGGCTTCGCCGTCGCCCGTCTGGAGGACTACGTCTGAGCCGCCGCCCGCCCGCTGCGTACGGGCATCCGTCAGCGGCGTGGCCGGGGCGCGCCGGCGCCGGCCGTCAGCTCCTCGGTGAACCGGCGCGCGGCGCGGGCAGTGCGCGCCGCGCCGCGCGCCGCCGGGTGCGCCGCGCGAAGGCGCCCACCGGCTCCCGGCGGCGCTGCGCCGCATCGCTGATCCGCAGCAGCACGGCGACCATCATCCAGTTCGCCACCAGCGACGATCCGCCCTTGGCAAGGAACGGCAGCGCCTTGCCGGTCAGCGGGATCAGCCCCGTCACACCGCCGGCGACCACGAAGACCTGGAGCACCAGCGCGCCCGACAGCCCCACGGCGAGCAGCTTGCCGAACGGGTCGCGGGCGCTCACCCCGACCCGGAATCCGCGCTGGGCGAGCAGCGTGTAGAGCAGCAGAACGGCCATCACCCCGGCCATGCCCAGCTCCTCGCCGACGGTGGTGAGGATGAAGTCGCTGTTGCCCGCGAACCCGACCAGTTCGGGGTGGCCCTGGCCGAGACCGGTGCCGCCGACGCCGCCGCTGCCGAAGCTGAACAGCGACTCCGCCGACTGCGCCGAGATCAGCCCCGGCGGCCGCTTCTCCAGCGGCAGGAAGATGTCCATCGGGTGCAGCCAGGCCATCACCCGGCCCTTGACGTGCGGCTCCGCCGACCCCACGACCGCCGCGCCGACCGCCGCCATCAGCAGGCCGCACACCACCCAGCCGGTCCGCTCGGTGGCCATGTACAGCATGATCACGAAGACGCCGAAGAAGATCAGCGACGTCCCCAGATCGCGTTCGAAGACCAGCACCAGCAGGCTGATGATCCAGATCGTGAAGATCGGCCCGAGCTGGCGTCCGGGCGGCAGCTGCACGCCCATCACCCGCCGCCCGGCCAGCGCCAGCGCATTGCGGTTCACCGTCAGATACCCGGCGAAGAACACCACGATCATCAGCTTCACGAACTCGCCGGGCTGCAACGACAGCGGCCCGAGCAGAATCCACCGCTTGGCGCCGAACTGGTCCGCGCCGAAGAACGCCGGCGCCATCAGCAGCACCAGCCCGACCGCCATCGTCAGATACACGTAGCGCTGCAGCACCCGGTGGTCGCGGAGCAGCAGCAGGATCCCCACGCAGACCGTCACCCCCAGCCCCGTCCACACCAGCTGCCCGGTGGCCGCCTGCGCGGTCTGCAGCCGCGGCAGCCGTTCGTAGGTGATGTCGAGGCGGTTGAGCAGGACGAGGCCGATGCCGGTGAGCAGGGTGGCCAGCGGGAGGATCAGCGGGTCGGCGCGCTCGGCGACGCGGCGCACGACCAGATGCGGCACGAGCGCGATCAGTGCCATCGCGGCGGTGAACCACGGCATCCCGTCGGGCAGCCGCCCCTCCATCGACAGCCCGGTGTAGGCGTAGCCGCCGACGGTGATCAGGACGGCGAGGGCGAGCATCCAGGCCTCGGTCCGGCGTCGGTCCGGCGCCTGGGCGAGCGCGGCGAACGTCATCGTCCGCTCGACGTCGCTCTCCTCCCGCGCGGCACGCGCCGCACTCCTCGCTCCTCGCACCTGTCTCCTCCGTCGTCCGCAAGCTGCCCGCCCCGGTGGCCGGCCCGGCAACCTTGAGGGAAGACCGAGGCCCGGGGCGCCGGGTTGCGACGACGGCCCCTGATGTGTCCGGTTCGGCACGGTATCCGGCCGGGACGGTGCAGGGTATGGCTCCGCCGGAGTCTCCACCCGCGGGCCGCCCGTGTCCGGCGACCCGTTCACGGCTCGACTGGCACTCCACTTGACCGAGTGCTAACCGCGTCATAGTGTCGGCGTTGGCACTCTCCGAAGGGGAGTGCTAAGCACGGCGATGGGCTGGTCCGGCACCCGCGACGACGGATCCAACTGCTCGCCACCTCAGACAGTTAACCCCGTGAGATCTCCGAAGGGGGAGGTCGGATCGTGACGACCGCCAGCACCAAGGTTGCCATCAAGCCGCTTGAGGACCGCATTGTGGTCCAGCCGCTCGACGCCGAGCAGACCACGGCCTCTGGCCTGGTCATCCCGGACACTGCCAAGGAGAAGCCCCAGGAGGGCGTCGTCCTGGCCGTCGGTCCGGGTCGCTTCGAGGAGGGCAACCGTCTTCCGCTCGACGTTTCCGTCGGCGACGTCGTGCTCTACAGCAAGTACGGCGGCACCGAGGTGAAGTACAACGGCGAGGAGTACCTCGTCCTCTCGGCTCGCGACGTTCTCGCGATCGTCGAGAAGTAAGTCACCCAGCATTCTGCTGTGATCTGCGCCCCTGGTTCCCGCGTCCAAGCACCGGGGCAGGGGCGCAGTTCGTTGAGAGCACGACGTTAAGGACACGTAACTCATGGCGAAGATCCTGAAGTTCGACGAGGACGCCCGTCGCGCCCTGGAGCGCGGCGTCAACAAGCTCGCCGACACGGTCAAGGTGACGATCGGCCCCAAGGGCCGCAACGTCGTCATCGACAAGAAGTTCGGCGCGCCGACCATCACCAACGACGGTGTCACCATCGCGCGTGAGGTCGAGGTCGACGACCCCTACGAGAACCTCGGCGCCCAGCTGGTGAAGGAGGTGGCGACCAAGACCAACGACATCGCTGGTGACGGCACCACCACCGCCACCGTGCTGGCCCAGGCGCTGGTCCGCGAGGGTCTGCGCAACGTCGCCGCCGGCGCCTCCCCCGCCGCCCTGAAGAAGGGCATCGACGCCGCCGTCAAGGCCGTCTCCGACGACCTGCTCGCGACCGCGCGTCCGATCGAGGACAAGACCGACATCGCCGCCGTCGCGGCCCTGTCCGCCCAGGACAAGCAGGTCGGCGAGCTGATCGCCGAGGCGATGGACAAGGTCGGCAAGGACGGTGTCATCACCGTCGAGGAGTCCAACACCTTCGGCCTGGAGCTGGACTTCACCGAGGGCATGGCCTTCGACAAGGGCTACCTCTCGCCCTACATGGTCACCGACCAGGAGCGGATGGAAGCGGTCCTGGAGGACCCGTACATCCTCATCCACCAGGGCAAGATCGCCTCGATCCAGGACCTGCTCCCGCTGCTGGAGAAGGTCATCCAGGCGGGTGGCTCCAAGCCGCTGCTGATCATCGCCGAGGACGTCGAGGGCGAGGCCCTGTCGACCCTGGTCGTGAACAAGATCCGCGGCACCTTCAACGCCGTCGCCGTCAAGGCGCCCGGCTTCGGCGACCGCCGCAAGGCGATGCTCGGCGACATGGCCACCCTCACCGGTGCCACCGTCATCGCCGAGGAGGTCGGCCTCAAGCTCGACCAGGCCGGTCTGGACGTGCTGGGCACCGCCCGCCGCGTGACCGTCACCAAGGACGACACCACCATCGTCGACGGTGGCGGCAACTCCGAGGACGTCGTCGGCCGCGTCAACCAGATCAAGGCCGAGATCGAGACCACCGACTCGGACTGGGACCGCGAGAAGCTCCAGGAGCGCCTCGCCAAGCTCGCCGGCGGCGTCTGCGTCATCCGCGTGGGCGCGGCCACCGAGGTCGAGCTCAAGGAGAAGAAGCACCGCCTGGAGGACGCCATCTCCGCGACCCGCGCCGCGGTCGAGGAGGGCATCGTCTCCGGTGGTGGCTCCGCGCTCGTCCACGCCGCCAAGGTGCTGGAGGGCGGCCTGGGCAAGGAGGGCGACGAGGCCACCGGTGTCGCCGTCGTCCGCCGCGCCGCCGTCGAGCCGCTGCGCTGGATCGCGGAGAACGCCGGCCTCGAGGGCTACGTCATCACCTCGAAGGTCGCCGAGCAGGACAAGGGCCAGGGCTTCAACGCCGCCACCGGCGAGTACGGCGACCTGGTCAAGGCCGGCGTCATCGACCCGGTGAAGGTCACCCGCTCCGCCCTGGAGAACGCCGCCTCCATCGCCTCGCTGCTCCTCACGACCGAGACCCTGGTCGTCGAGAAGCCCGCCGAGGAGGAGCCCGCCGAGGCCGGCCACGGCCACGGCCACGCCCACTGACCCGGCCTTTCAGCAGGCCGCGCCGGTAGCGCGCTGTACGAGGCCCGGTCCCCGATGGGGGGCCGGGCCTCGTGGCGTGTGCGGGGGCCTGTCCGGGGCCGTGTCCGGCCGTGCCCGGTGTCAGGCGGCGGACGGAGCGCCGCCCGTGCCCGGCGTCAGGCCGCGGACGGAGCGCCGTCCCCGCCGCCGTCGTCCTCGCCCTCTGTCCTCTGCTGCAACCGGGCGCCCCGGCTCTCCGACACCCGGTGCACTTCGGTCAGGGCGGCGTTCAAGTCGTAGGCCAGCAGGTGGATCTCGCCGGGCGTCCACGCACAGGCGGCGAGAACGCGCCGGGCCTCCCCGATGAGAACGGCCGCCGACTCCATCTGCTCCGCCTCCATCCGGTCGGCCAGCCGCGAGACGTACCCGGTCCCGGTGCCGCCGATCAGGTAGCACGGCTTCCCGTCGGGGCTGGCCCACGGCAGCAGCCGCGCGTGATCCATGGCATTCATCGCGCCGTCACCGCCATCCCGCTGAGCAGGTCGGCCCCGACGGCACCACACGCGGCCGACCAGAGCTGGCGCCGCCGTACGCGGTGCTCCGGCCGTCGTTCCGAGGGCGTGAGGACATAGGGACGTACGAGGGGGACGTCCTCGCCTTGCGGTGCGGGGACGGACACAAACGCCGGACGCGCGGTCGGCGCCCCGGCCTGGCGTTCAACGGGGCGTGGGCCTGCGGCCCGGTGGCAGCCCTGGGCGGGCAGCAGCCGGATCAGCAGCGATTCGAAGATCGTTCGGATGATGCGAAGCATGTCGTCAACCTCCGTGCAGTGGAAGGCCCTTGGCTCGGGACAGCGCCCGATGGGGCTTTTTGGGTAGTGGTGAACGTTTTGATTCGGTGCGTCGGTCCGATGCCGGGTGCCATCTGCGTCCAAGTGAAGCGATCGATCTCTAGAGATGACAATGCTTCTCTAGGGATGTCATCCGTGAGGGTGAGTACCTGCTGTGTGGGCGAACAGGCGGTCTAGGGTGGCCGGAGATCAGGGAGGGGCGTATGACCGCCAAGGGCAACGGCCGTCAGCCGAAGTACCAGCGCATAGCTGAGGAGCTGAAGGAGGCGGTCAAAGCCGGCGAGTACGGTCCCGGTGATCGGCTTCCGGGCGAGAACGACCTCATGGCCACGCATCAAGTCGCCCGAATGACTGCACGTCAGGCACTGGGCGTCCTGCAGAACGAAGGAGTCGCGGAAGCACGCAAGGGGGTGGGTGTCTTCGTCCGCGACTTCCGGCCGTTGCGGCGACGTGGTGTTCAGCGACTCGCACGGGAGCAGTGGGGAGAGGGGCGCTCCATCAGGTCGGCCGACGCCGGGGAGCGGGAGCTGGTCGTCGACCAGGTTGTCGTCAGCGAGGAGCCCGCGCCCATGGCCGTCGCCGACGTGCTCAGGATCGCTCCGCGCGAGGCGGTGTGCGTGCGCAGCCGCCGGTTCAGCCTCGATGGCAAGCCGGTACTGCTGGCCACGAGCTATCTGCCCGCCGCTCTGGTGGCTGGCTCGGCGATCGTCCAGCAGGACACAGGCCCCGGCGGCATCTATGCCCGCCTGGCCGAACTGGGGTACAAGCCGGTGCGCTTCCGAGAGGAGAGCCGCAGCCGGATGCCCTCCCGGGACGAGGCGGACCGGCTGCGCCTCGGCGCCGGTACGCCCGTGATCGTCATCGTCCGCACCGCCTTCGCGGACGGCGGCCGTCCCGTCGAGGTCAACGAGATGATCCTGGACTCGTCCGCGTACGTCCTCGAATACGACATCGAGGCGTAGCGGCGGCCGGGCTTAGTCCCATTGCAGCGGAGGCGGTGAGTCGTAGTGCGTGGAGGGCGCCGACCTGACCGGCACCGCGTACGCGGCGGTCGCCGTCCGGGACTCCGGGACCCCGGGGCTCTGCAGGGCCCTGCTCTGGCCCTTCCTGCTGGCGGCTGACTGTCGTTCGTCTCCATCGTCAGGCGCGGTGAGTTGTCGGCCTGAGTTGATCCCGATCACCGGCCCTCGTCCTACCGTGGCGGGGGCCGATGCCTTTATGCGCCCGGCCGGTATCGGGCAAGCAGTACGCGAGGGGAGAGCCACGTGAACGGTGAGGCAGCGAGGAAAGCCGGGGATCTGAGCGGGGCGACCTGGTTCAAGTCCAGCTACAGCGGCTCCAACGGAGGCCAGTGCGTCGAGATCTCTCGTACCTTCGCGGTGTCCGGGCTGGTCCCGGTCCGAGACTCCAAGGCTCCGCAGGGTCCCGCGTTGGTCTTCCCGGCCGACGGCTGGTCGTCGTTCGTCTCCACCGTCAAGCGGGGCGGGTTCTCCGCCTGAGACTTTCCCGACCACCGGCCTTCGTCACGCCATGACGGGGCAGATGCCTTGAGCGCGGCCCCGACCAGGGCGCATCTCGCCGCGCCCGCCCGGCCGAACCGGGGCGCCCGCCAACGCACCCGCCGGGCCGGACCGGGGCGCCCGCCCCGCCGAGCCGGAGCGCAAGCCACCGCGCCCCGGCCCCGGCCCCTACGGGTACGGGCCTCGCCCTCACAGGTCCCGTACGGGCGGCCCGTACGGGACCCGGCGGCTCCGGTCGCCCGTTACTTCGGCCCGAACTTCCGCCCCGTACGCGACGTCAAGCCCCCCAGCATCCCGCGCGGAGCCAGCTTCGCGGCGCCCATCAGGGCCTTGTAGCGCGGGTCGGGGATGGAGAGGGAGCGGCCGCGGGCCAGGTCCTTCATCGCCGCGTCGACCAGCTTGTCCGCGTCCAGCCACAGCCAGCTGGGGATGTTGTCCGTGCCCATCCCGGCCCGCTGGTGGAACTCCGTCCGCACGAAACCGGGGCACAGCGCCATCAGCCGCACCCCGCTGCCCGACAGGTCCCGCGCCGCGCCCTGCGTGAACTGCACGACCCACGCCTTGCTCGCCCCGTAGGTGCCGCGCGGCACGAACGCCGCGACGGAGGCGACGTTGACGACCCCGCCGCGCCGCCGCTCCCGCATCCCGCGCACCGCCGCCGTGGTCAGCCGCAGCACCGCCTCGCAGTGCACCTTCAGCATCGCCAGCTCATCGGCCATCGGCACGTCCAGGTACTCGCCCTTGTTGCCGAAGCCCGCGTTGTTGACCAGCAGGTCCACCGGGTGCTTCCGGTCGCCGAGCCGCTCCTCGACCGCGGCGATGCCCTCCTCCGTGGCCAGGTCGGCGCTCAGCACGCTCGCCTCGATGCCGTGCAGGTCGTGCAGTTCGGTCGCCTGCCGGTGCAGCCGCTTCTCGTCGCGCGCCACCAGGACGAGGTTGTGGCCGTCGTGCGCGAGGCGCCGGGCGAACGCCGCCCCGATGCCCGAGGTCGCTCCCGTGATCAATGCAGTCGTCATGCGGGCACGCTATCCGGCCCGGATGACATGAACGCACCCGTCCGGCCTCACCCGGCCGACGCGCGGCGCACCCACCCGCCCGTCGTCCCGTACGGCACCCCGAGCAGAAACCGGACACAGGTGAACACCAATATGATCAAAGTCGAAAGCCTCATTTCCCTCATACCCCCAAGCCTGACTTATGCTGGAGGCATGATCGAGGCTCGCCATCTCCGCGTGCTGCGCGAGGTCGCCCGTACCGGCTCGTTCTCCGCCGCCGCCCGGGAACTGGGCTGCACCCAGCCGGCCGTCAGTCAGCAGATGAAGGCGCTGGAGCAGTCGGCGGGCACCCCGCTGCTGATCCGCACCGGCCGCGAGATGCGGCTCACCCAGGCGGGTGAGGCGCTGGTCCGGCACGCCGTCGGCATCCTTGCCGGGCTCACCGCCGCGGAGGAGGAGGTCGCCGCCATCGCGGGGCTGCGCGCCGGTCGCGTACGCCTGGTGTCCTTCCCCTCCGGCAGCTCGACGCTGGTGCCCGCCGCGCTGGCCGCCATGCGCGCCGCCCATCCGCGCACCCGCGTCTCCCTGGACGAGGCCGAGCCGCCCCGCTCGATCGAGATGCTGCGCAACGGCGACTGCGAGATCGCGCTGGCCTTCCGCTACCCGGAAGTGCGCGCCGCCGCCCCGGAAGCCTGCTCCGACTGGGACGACCTGGTCGTCCGCCCGGTCCTCGCCGACCGCCTGGTGGGCCTGGTCCCGGAGGGCCACCGCCTGGCCACCGCCGGCTCCGCCGCCTTCGGCGACCTCGCCGGAGAACCGTGGATCGCCGGGTGTCCCCGCTGCCGTACGCATCTGGTCGAGGTGTGCGAGCGCGCCGGGTTCACCCCGCGCATCGACTTCGCCACCGACGACTACCCGGCCGTGATCGGCCTGGTCGGTGCGGGTCTGGGCGTCGCCGCCCTCCCCGAGCTGACCCTCGCGTCGGTACGGCCCAAGGGCGCACGGACGGTACGGCTGGAGCCCGCGGTGCACCGCGAGATCGTCGCCCTGACCCTGCCGGACCTCGCCCGGGTCCCGGCCGTCGGCGCGATGCTCGATCAGCTGGAGAGCGCCGCGGCACGCTGACCCGATGGCGCGCTGCGCGCACGCCGGGCTCCGGCCTGCGGCGGGCGGCCGGTGCGTCCGGTCCGCCGCCGGTGCAGGGCGTCGCGAGGTATGACCACACCCCTGCCGAGGTGCGGCCACGCCCATGGAGGAACGTTTCTGCTGAGCGGACCGGCTGTCCGGTGTCAGCCGCTCTGCGCGCCCGCGGGGCCGACCAGCGTGGTCGCGGGGACCATCCGGTGCCGGGCCCGGCCCATCAGCTCCTCGCGTTCGTCCTCGGTCAGGCCGCCCCAGACCCCGTAGGGCTCGCGGACGGCCAGCGCATGCGCCGCGCATTCGGCCCGTACGGGGCAGCGCATGCAGACCTCCTTCGCCGATGTCTCACGCGCGCTGCGGGCGGCGCCGCGTTCCCCTTCGGGGTGGAAGAACAGCGAACTGTCCACACCGCGGCAGGCTGCCAGCAGCTGCCAGTCCCAGAGGTCTGCGTTCGGGCCCGGGAGGCGGGAGAAATCTGCCATTGCGTGTCCCCTCGAAGCGATTGCTGTATCGGGCTCGGTGGTGACGACGGTACATCTACTGTGTAAGTAGATGTAAATATGACTCATTGCGAATCTAGCGTCAGATCGCCGGAAAATGGAAGGAAGAGAGCCAAATAGGGCATAAGGTTCATTCGGGGGCGAGTGGCCGCCCGCGGCGGACCCGTTCGCCTGCGTATCCGGGCCCTTACGCAGCGTGCCGAATTCGATGCTCGAACCCGTAACTCTTTCGAGTGACCGTCGTTGAGTGTGCGAAAGCGGTTGGCGGAGTTAGTGATCGGGCAGGTGTCCGAGCCCGTCAAGCGCACAGGTGACGATACGTACCAGCCTGGAGGCTCAAGGTGACGCGCAGCAGCTGTGAGAGCCGCGGGGGACAGTCATGACTTCCGTCCTCGTCTGCGACGACTCCCCGCTTGCCCGAGAGGCGCTCCGCCGCGCGGTTGCGACCGTTCCCGGCGTCGAGCGTGTGACGACGGCAGCCAACGGCGAGGAAGTCCTCCGCCGCTGGGGTGCCGATCGCTCGGATCTGATTTTGATGGATGTGCGGATGCCCGGTCTGGGCGGTGTGGAGACGGTGCGCCGGCTGCTGTCCGCCGATCCGGGCGCCCGGATCATCATGCTGACGGTGGCCGAGGATCTGGACGGCGTGGCCCTCGCGGTCGCCGCCGGCGCCCGCGGCTATCTGCACAAGGACGCCTCGCGCGCCGAGCTGCGGGCCACGGTCACCCAGGCGCTCGCCGACCCGACGTGGCGGCTCGCCCCGCGCCGGCTGCGGTCCGCCGAGATGGGTGCCGCCCCGACGCTCACCGCCCGCGAGATCCAGGTGCTGGAGGGGATGAGCCACGGCCGTTCCAACGCCGAGATCGGCCGGGAGCTGTTCCTCTCCGAGGACACGGTCAAGACCCACGCCCGGCGGCTGTTCAAGAAGCTCGGCGCCTCGGACCGCGCCCATGCGGTCGCCCTGGGCTTCCGCTGGGGTCTGGTGCGCTGACCTGCGGGTCAACGGGGTCACGGCGGCTCCCTCCGGCAGGAGGGGCGAGCGTTGTGGCCCCTTGCCGCGTGGTGCGACGGGCGGAGCGGCGCGGATCGCGCGGGGGAGCGCCGCCCTCCGGACGGCGGGCCGCGTCGGGCTCCGGGGGCCGGGCGGCGGTCCGTGGTGCGCCCCGGGGTGGTCCGTGGGCGGTGTGGGCAACCCTTAGGCGTCGAAACGTCACGGGATGCCGCATCCTTGACGTGTGACTCCTCCCCGGCGGAGGCCGGGGCTTCTCACTCGGCCAAGAAGAGACCTCATGACGGACAAGCCTTACCCGATGCCTCACGGCACGGATACACGCTACCGGCGAGGACTCGACGTCGGCATGGGCACAACCCGATCGGGGGAGGCGTGGGACGTGCGTGCTAACGCGGCGGCTCGTAACGGTTCAGTGCACAACGACGAGGGCGGTGCCAAGAGCGGTGCCGCGCCAAGGCACCATGGACCGATGCGCGATGACGGCAAGCAGGAGATCGGCGATCTCGTTGCACGCGCAGTCGAGGGGGATCAGCGGGCCACGCACGATCTCCTGGCCCATGTGCACCCGCTGGCGCTGCGCTACTGCCGGACCCGTCTCTCCCGGCTCCCCGGGGACGCCCGGCACTTCGTCGAGGATCTGGCGCAGGAGGTCTGCGTCGCGGTGCTCTGCGCGCTGCCGCGCTACCGCGACACCGGGAAGCCGTTCGAGGCGTTCGTCTTCGCCATCGCCGGGCACAAGGTCGCCGATCTCCAGCGCGCCGCGATGCGCGGGCCCGGCAGCACGGCGGTGCCGTCCGACGAGATGCCCGAGCAGCCGGACGACTCGCTGGGGCCCGAGGAGCGGGCGCTGCTGAACAGCGATGCCGCGTGGGCGAAGAAGCTGCTGGCCAACCTGCCGGAGAACCAGCGGGAGCTGGTGTTGCTGCGGGTCGCCGTCGGGCTGACGGCGGAGGAGACCGGGCAGATGCTCGGGATGTCGCCGGGTGCGGTGCGGGTCGCGCAGCACCGGGCGCTGAGCCGCTTGCGGGCGCTCGCCGAGCAGTAGGCCCGCCATGAACACAGTGGCGTGAACCATGCGTCGATGGCCGGATGTGGCCGTACGAAGGCACGGGTGATGAGGCCCTCATTCCTCGTGGAATGAGACACGACTTCAGGCCGTTAGCATGGACGTCCGCGCCGAGGCAAGAGCATTGGGGAAGGTGTCATGAGCGACAACGTCGATGGAGTACCTGAGAAATTCGCGACACTCGGGCTGACCTACGACGACGTGCTGCTGCTGCCGGGCGCATCCGAGGTGCTGCCCAACGCGGTCGACATCTCGTCCCGCATCTCCCGCAACGTCCGGGTGAACATCCCGCTGCTCTCCGCCGCGATGGACAAGGTCACCGAGGCCCGGATGGCCATCGCCATGGCGCGGCAGGGCGGCGTCGGTGTGCTGCACCGCAACCTGTCGGTCGAGGACCAGGTCAACCAGGTCGACCTCGTCAAGCGTTCCGAGTCCGGCATGGTGACCGACCCGATCACCGTGCACCCGGACGCGACGCTCGGTGAGGCCGACGCGCTGTGTGCGAAGTTCCGCATCAGCGGTGTCCCGGTGACCGACGCGGCCGGCAAGCTGCTCGGCATCGTCACCAACCGCGACATGGCCTTCGAGCCCGACCGCAGCCGTCAGGTGCGCGAGGTCATGACGCCGATGCCGCTGGTCACCGGCAAGGTCGGCATCTCCGGTGTCGACGCCATGCAGCTGCTGCGCCGCCACAAGATCGAGAAGCTTCCGCTGGTCGACGACGCGGGCGTCCTCAAGGGCCTGATCACGGTCAAGGACTTCGTCAAGGCCGAGCAGTACCCGAACGCGGCGAAGGACGCCGAGGGCCGTCTCCTGGTCGGCGCCGCCGTCGGTGCGAGCCCCGAGGCGCTGGAGCGCGCGCAGGCGCTGGCCGAGGCGGGTGCGGACTTCCTGATCGTCGACACCTCGCACGGCCACAACAGCAATGCGCTGAACTGGATGGCGAAGATCAAGTCCAGCGTGAACGTCGACGTCATCGGCGGCAACGTCGCGACGCGCGACGGCGCGCAGGCCCTGATCGACGCCGGCGTCGACGGCGTCAAGGTCGGCGTCGGCCCCGGCTCCATCTGCACCACCCGCGTCGTCGCCGGCATCGGCGTCCCGCAGGTCACCGCGATCTACGAGGCGGCGCTCGCGGCCCGCGCGGCCGGTGTCCCGGTCATCGGCGACGGCGGCCTGCAGTACTCCGGCGACATCGGCAAGGCGCTCGCCGCCGGTGCCGACACGGTGATGCTGGGCAGCCTGCTCGCCGGCTGTGAGGAGTCGCCGGGCGAGCTGCTGTTCATCAACGGCAAGCAGTTCAAGTCGTACCGCGGCATGGGTTCCCTCGGGGCGATGCAGTCCCGTGGCCAGGGCCGTTCGTACTCCAAGGACCGCTACTTCCAGGCCGACGTCGCCTCCGACGACAAGCTCGTGCCCGAGGGCATCGAGGGCCAGGTGCCCTACCGCGGCCCGCTGGCCAACGTGCTGCACCAGCTCGTCGGCGGTCTGCGCCAGACGATGGGCTACGTGGGCGCCGCCTCCATCGACGAGATGGAGTCCAAGGGCCGCTTCGTCCGGATCACCTCGGCGGGCCTCAAGGAGAGCCACCCGCACGACATCCAGATGACGGTCGAGGCGCCGAACTACAGCCGCAAGTAGTACCGCACCCGTGAGGGGCGGCCCCGGGTACGCCGGAGCCGCCCCTCACACGCGTGTCGGAGATACTGGGACACGCAGACCAAGAGGGAAAGGCCCCACAACGTGACTGAGATCGAGATCGGGCGCGGCAAGCGCGGCCGCCGCGCGTACGCCTTCGACGACATCGCCGTCGTACCGAGTCGCCGCACCCGCGACCCGAAGGAGGTCTCGATCGCCTGGCAGATCGACGCCTACCGCTTCGAGCTGCCCTTCC
The DNA here is from genome assembly GCF_040300365.1 of Streptomyces sp. NPDC000404. Taxonomy (NCBI): domain Bacteria; kingdom Bacillati; phylum Actinomycetota; class Actinomycetes; order Kitasatosporales; family Streptomycetaceae; genus Streptomyces; species Streptomyces sp. NPDC000404. The sequence continues at coordinate 217,620 of NZ_JBEPDN010000003.1, forward strand.
TGGCGGCCCCGATGGACTCCGTGGTCTCCCCGCAGACCGCCATCCGCATCGGTGAGCTGGGCGGCCTCGGCGTCCTCAACCTGGAGGGCCTGTGGACCCGCTACGAGGACCCGGAGCCGCTGCTCGCCGAGATCGCCGAGCTGGACGATGACGCGGCCACCAAGCGGATGCAGGAGATCTACGCCGCGCCGATCAAGGAAGAGCTGATCGGCCGGCGCATCAAGGAGGTGCGCGACTCCGGTGTCGTCACCGCCGCCGCGCTCTCCCCGCAGCGCACCGCGCAGTTCTCGCAGGCCGTGGTGGACGCCGGCGTCGACATCTTCGTGATCCGCGGCACGACGGTCTCCGCCGAGCACGTCTCGTCGGCGGCCGAGCCGCTCAACCTCAAGCAGTTCATCTACGAGCTGGACGTCCCGGTGATCGTCGGCGGCTGCGCCACGTACACCGCGGCGCTGCACCTGATGCGGACCGGCGCCGCCGGTGTGCTGGTCGGCTTCGGCGGCGGCGCGGCGCACACCACCCGTAACGTGCTGGGCATCCAGGTGCCGATGGCGACGGCGGTGGCGGATGTCGCGGCGGCGCGGCGGGACTACATGGACGAGTCCGGCGGCCGGTACGTCCACGTCATCGCCGACGGCGGCGTGGGCTTCTCCGGCGACCTGCCGAAGGCCATCGCCTGCGGTGCGGACGCCGTGATGATGGGCTCCCCGCTGGCCCGCGCGACCGACGCGCCCGGCCGCGGCCACCACTGGGGCATGGAGGCCGTCCACGAGGACGTGCCGCGCGGCAAGCGGGTGGACCTCGGTGCGGTCGGCACCACCGAGGAGGTGCTGCTCGGCCCGTCGACCACGCCCGACGGTTCGATGAACTTCTTCGGCGCGCTGCGCCGGGCGATGGCGACGACCGGCTACTCCGAGCTGAAGGAGTTCCAGCGGGTCGAGGTGACGGTCGACCCGTCGCAGCGCGGCAGGCGCTGACCGTACGCACCACGCGCGAAGGGGCCCGGATCACCAGCACGGTGGTCCGGGCCCCTTCGTGTGTCCGGGGGCGGCCGCGGGGCCCGGTCAGAGCCGGTGGGCCGCGCCGGCCGGTGTCGCCCCGCGGGTGTCCAGCAGCAGTTGGGCCTTGACCGACAGGCCCTGGAGGTCGTACGTGCGATGCGGCTGGAGCAGGACCGTGAGGTCGGCGCCGGCGGCGGACTCGTGGAGGGAGTCGGCGCGGGGGACCGGGCGGCCGAGGACGCTCCAGCGGGGGACGTACGGGTCGTGGTACGCGACGTGGGCGCCCAGCTCCATCAGGCGGGCGGCGATCTCGCGGGCGGGGGCGCCCTCCTGGTCGCCGATGTCGGGCTTGTAGGTGACGCCGATGAGGAGGACGCGGGCGCCGCGGGCGGACTTGCCGTGCTCGTTGAGGAGGGTGGCGCAGCGCCGGGCGACGTAGCCGGGCATCCGGTCGTTGACCTCCTGCGCCAGCTCCACCATGCGCAGCGGGTAGCCGAGGGAACGGCCCTGGTAGGCGAGGTAGTTGGGGTCGACGGGGGCGGCGTGGCCGCCGACGCCGGGGCCGGGGCGGAAGGCCTGGAAGCCGAACGGTTTGGTCTCGGCGCAGCGGATGACGTCCCAGAGGTCGACGCCGATGTCGTGGCAGAAGACCGCCATCTCGTTCATCAGGGCGATGTTGAGGTGGCGGTAGTTGGTCTCCAGCAGGCCGGTGGTCTCGGCCTCGCGGGGGCCGCGGGCGCGGACGACCTTGTCGGTGAGGCGGCCGTAGAAGGCGGCGGCGGCCTCCGTGCAGGCGGGGGTGAGGCCGCCGATGACCTTGGGGGTGTTGGCGTAGCGGTGGGTGCGGTTGCCGGGGTCGTGGCGGGGCGGGGAGCAGGCGAGGTGGAAGTCGCGGCCGGCGATGAGGCCGGAGCCCTCCTCCAGGAGCGGGCGCAGGAAGTCCTCGGTGGTGCCCGGGTAGGCGGCGGATTCGAGGACGACGGTGGTGTGCGGGCGCAGATGGGCGGCGAGGGTGCGGGCCGCGTCGGCGACGGCGGTGAGGTCGAGGGCGCGGTCGGCGCCGAGCGGGGTGGGGACGCAGATGACGGCGGTGCGGACCCGGCCGAGGGCGGCGGGGTCGGCGGTGGTGCGGAATCCGGCGGCGGTCAGCCGCCGCAGTTCGGTGGCGGAGAGCGGGCCGTCGGCGGTGGTGGCCTGCGGATCGGGTGCGTAGCCGACGGTGGTGACGCCGGCCGCGGTGGCGGCCTGGGCGAGGGGGAGGCCGAGGTGGCCGAGGCCGATGACGGCGAGGTCTGCGGGCATGCTGCTGCCGCCCTTCCCGAGCGATTCCGATTGACGCATAAGTAGACTAAGCCGACATTTCGCGCAGAATGGGAATTGGTGGATCAAGGTGGCGGGGTGTTGCCGCCGGTGGCGGAGGGGGAGTGACGGCAGCCGAGGCGGACAGAATCGACCGACGGGGGTGTGGTCCCGATCACAGTGGGAGGCAGTGGTGAAGACAGCGACCCTGGGACCGGTGCAGCGCGCCGAGGCGCTCGCCCGGATGGCGGAACGGGAACTCGACATTCTGGTGGTCGGCGGCGGCGTCGTCGGCGCCGGAACCGTCCTGGACGCGGCGACCCGGGGGCTCGCCACCGGGCTCGTCGAGGCGCGCGACTGGGCGGCGGGCACCTCCAGCCGCTCCAGCAAGCTCATCCACGGCGGGCTGCGGTATCTGGAGATGCTGGACTTCGCGCTGGTACGGGAGGCGCTGAAGGAGCGCGGGCTGCTGCTGGAGCGGCTGGCCCCGCACCTGGTCAAGCCGGTGCCGTTCCTCTACCCGCTCCAGCACCACGTCTGGGAGCGCGCCTACGCCGGCTCCGGCGTGGCGCTCTACGACGCGATGTCCCTCTCCTCCGGCCACGGCCGCGGGCTGCCCGTCCACCGGCACCTCTCGCACAGGAGGGCGCTGCGGGTCGCGCCCTGTCTGCGCAAGGACGCGCTGGTGGGGGCGTTGCAGTACTACGACGCGCAGATGGACGACGCGCGGTTCACCGAGACGCTGATCCGCACCGCCGCCTCGTACGGCGCGCAGGTCGCCAACGGCGCGCGGGTGGTGGCCTTCCTGCGCGAGGGGGAGCGGGTGGTCGGCGCCCGGGTCGAGGACGTCGAGTCCGGCGGCACGTACGAGATCCGGGCCCGGCAGATCGTCAACGCCACCGGGGTGTGGACGGACGACACCCAGGGACTGATCAACGAGCGCGGGCAGTTCCACGTCCGCGCCTCCAAGGGCATCCACCTCGTCGTCCCCAAGGACCGCATCCACTCCACGACCGGGCTGATCCTGCGCACCGAGAAGAGCGTGCTCTTCGTCATCCCCTGGGGCCGGCACTGGATCATCGGCACCACCGACACCGACTGGGACCTCGACAAGGCGCATCCGGCGGCCTCCAGCGCCGACATCGACTATCTGCTGGAGCATGTGAACTCCGTCCTCGCCACCCCGCTGAGCAGGGACGACGTCGAGGGCGTCTATGCAGGGCTGCGGCCGCTGCTGGCCGGGGAGTCGGATGCGACGAGCAAGCTCTCGCGCGAGCACACCGTGGCGCACCCGGTGCCGGGGCTGGTCGTGGTGGCCGGCGGCAAGTACACGACGTACCGGGTGATGGCGAAGGACGCGGTGGACGAGGCGGTGCACGGGCTCGACCAGCGGGTCGCGGAGTGCGTCACCGAGGACGTGCCGCTGCTCGGCGCCGAGGGGTACAAGGCGATGTGGAACGCGCGGGCCCGGATCGCGGCCCGCTCCGGGCTGCACGTCGCCCGCGTCGAGCATCTGCTGAACCGTTACGGCTCGCTGACCGAGGAGCTGCTGGAGCTGGTGGTGGCCGATCCGACGCTGGGCACGCCGCTGACCGGCGCGGAGGACTATCTGCGCGCCGAGGTGGTCTACGCCGCCACCCACGAGGGCGCCCGCCACCTCGACGACGTGCTGACCCGGCGCACCCGCATCTCCATCGAGACCTTCGACCGCGGCACCCGCTGCGCCCGCGAGGCGGCGGAGCTGATGGCCCCGGCGCTGGGCTGGGACGCGGCGCAGGTCGACAAGGAGGTCGCGCACTACGAGAAGCGGGTCGAGGCGGAGCGCGAATCGCAGCGCCAGCCCGACGACCTGACGGCCGATGCGGCACGGCTGGGCGCGCCGGACATCGTCCCGCTGTAGGCGTCCTGCGGTCTCAGGGCGTGGGCGCCGCGGCCCGCGGTGCGTCCGTCGCCGTGGCCGGTTTCGCGGTCCCGGCGCCCGAGCCCGGATCCGGTTTCCGGTCCGGCTTCGGGCAGAACTCCGCGGTCAGGACGGCGTCGTCGTCGGGCCGGGCCTCGGGGGCGTCGGTGTTGACGTGGTAGCTGACGAGGTGCATGCCGTCCGCGGAGGCGGCGGTGCGGGCGTACGAGCCGTGGATGTCGCCGTTGTGGCCCCAGACCGTCACCCCGCAGGGCAGCCGGGTGGCGTAGACGCCGAGGCCGTAGGCGCCCTTGGTGGCCCGTTCGTCGCGGAGTTCGGCCAGCTCGCGCGGGGGCAGCAGACGGCCGCTCAGGAGGGCGCCGAAGAAGCTGTTGAGGTCGTCGAGGGTGGTGATCATCTCCCCGGCGGCCCCCGCCCAGCTGGGGTTGAGGTCGGTGACGTCGATCCGCCGGTCGCCGGTGCGGAGGTACGCGCGGCCGTGCGGGCGGGGCAGGGCGGTGCGGGTTCCGGGGAAGCTGGTCTGATTCAGGCCGACGGGGGCGAGTATCCGGCGGCGTATCTCCTCGGCGTAGCGGCGGCCGGTGACCGCCTCGACGATCAGGCCGAGGACGACGTAGTTGGTGTTGGAGTAGGCGTAGCGCGCGCCGGGGGCGGCGCCCGGCGGATGGCGCAGCGCGCGGCGCAGCAGTTCGGCGGGGGTGTGGGTGTCGTAGCGGTGGGCGGCGAAGCCCGCGCCGGTCAGGCGGAGGGCCGGGTCGTCGGTGTAGTTGAACAGGCCGCTGGTGTGGTCGAGGAGCTGGCGGACCGTCACCCGGGAGAGCGGGGCCAGGTCCTCGCGGGACAGGACCGGCGGCCTGTGGTGGCCGGTGGTCAGGAGCCGGCCCGCGGAGCCGTCCAGGGTGAGCCGCCGCTCGGCGGCGAGCTGGAGGACCACGGTGGCGACCAGCGTCTTGGTCAGGCTGCCCGCGCGGAAGTGGTCGCCGCGCTCCATGGGGCGGCGGGTGCGCAGATCGGCGACGCCGGCGGCGGAGTAGCGGGACGCGGCGTACCGCCCGCCCCGGGTGACCAGGGCGGCGGCACCCGGGGCGCCCGCGGCGACCATGCCGCGCAGCGCCGGTGTCGTGGTGTCGGGCGGCCGGGGCACCGGGGACGGCCCCAGCAGGTGATAGTGGCGTCCGGTGCAGGCGGTCAGCAGCAGGCAGGAGAGCGCGAGCAGCGCCGCCAGGAGGGGGCGCGCGGCGGGCGGGCGGCGGCGCTCGGGAGGCGCGGGCGGGCGCCGGGGCACGCCCGCGGGCGCGGGGTGCGGCCGTTGCGTCGTCATCGGGGATCCCGTCCTTCGGGCCGTCTCGGCGGGTGCGCGCGGCACTGTACGTCACGGCCCCGGGCCTTCCGCACCCTCGCGGATGAGAGAGAATGAAGGCTCTGCCAGGGTGGGTTGTCCGAGTTGGGCCAGTTTGGCGCCGATGGAAATCGGGGCCGCCAACTCGGCTGGATTGCAGAGGGGATTCAGTGGGCGACGAGGTCGAGATGGACGGCAAGGAGGGCAGGCTGCTCGCCGGCCGGTACCGGCTCGCCGGAGTCCTCGGCCGCGGCGGCATGGGCACCGTCTGGCGGGCGCGCGACGAGGTGCTGGGCCGTACGGTCGCGGTCAAGGAGCTGCGCTTCCCCGGCGGCGTGGAGGAGGACGAGAAGCGCCGCCTGATCACCCGCACGCTGCGGGAGGCCAAGGCGATCGCCCGGATCCGCAACAACGGCGCGGTGACGGTCTACGACGTGGTCGACGAGGACGACCGGCCGTGGATCGTCATGGAGCTGGTCGAGGGCGGATCCCTCGCCGAACTGGTGCGCGACGACGGTCCGCTGACCCCGCACCGGGCCGCCGAGGTGGGCCTCGCCGTCCTCGACGTGCTGCGCGCCGCGCACCGCGAGGGCATCCTGCACCGCGACGTGAAGCCGTCGAACGTCCTGATGTCGGACGACGGCCGGGTCGTGCTGACCGACTTCGGCATCGCCCAGGTCGAGGGCGACCCGTCGGTGACGTCCACCGGCATGCTCGTCGGCGCCCCCTCGTACATCTCGCCGGAGCGCGCCCGCGGCCACAAGCCGGGCCCGCCCGCCGACCTGTGGTCCCTGGGCGGTCTGCTGTACGCCTGCGTCGAGGGCGTGCCGCCGTACGACAAGGGCTCGGCGATCGCGACGCTGACGGCGGTGATGACCGAGCCGCTGGAGCCGCCGAAGCACGCCGGGCCGCTGGCCGACGTCATCTGCGGGCTGCTGGTCAAGGACCCGGACGCGCGGTTGGACGACGCCGGGGCGCGGGTGCTGCTGGAGAAGGTGCTGAGCGCGCCCGAGAAGGAGGAGCCGCCGCTCGACGCGACGCGCGCGATGGCGCTGCCGGTGGTGCCCGAGGAGGCGGCCGCACCGCGTCCGGCGGCGAAGCCGAAGCCCGCGGCCAGGCCCAAGCAGCGGAAGCCGAAGACGGCACCGAAGGCGGGCGCGGGTGCGGCGGCCGCCGCCTCCGGGGCGCCGGCCGCGAAGGCGGCGCCGGCCACGGCTCCGGCGCCGGCGAAGCCGTCCGGTGCCGCGGGCGGCGGGTCCGCGAAGGCGGCGGGCGCCGCGCGGCCGGGCTTCGACAGCGAGGCGGCCAAGGAGCGGATGCGCGACGCCCTGAAGACGGTGCGGGCGGCGGCCGCGTCGGCCGCCTCCTCGGCGTCGGCCGCGGCGTCCGCGGCGCGCTCCGGCTCGGGCGGCTCGGGCGGCGGGCGGCCGCCGCGGGCGTCGGTCACCGATGTGGTGCCGCGCCGCACGCTGGTCATCATCGCGGTCGTCGTGGCGCTCGCCGTCGTGGCCGCGATCCTCGGGTTCGCGCTGTCCGGCGGCGACAGCGGCAACGGCGCCGCGGCGGGCCGGGACATCGAGGCGACGGCGGCGCAGACGCACGCCTCGCCGGGCGGCGGCAAGGCCGACGGCGGGAAGTCCACCCCGTCCGAGCAGTCCCCGCCGGCGCCCGGCACCGGTGGCGGCGGCACGAAGGACGACGGCGCCGGCGACGACGGCAAGGGCAAGGACAAGGGCGAGGACGGCGGGAAGGACGCGCCGCCCGCCGGGTACGCCGAGGTCACCAACGGCGATTTCCACTTCCGGGTGGCGATGCCCAAGGGCTGGCACCGTACGGGCACCGCGGGCCAGAACTCCGGCGCGATCTTCAGCAAGGACGACGGCTTCCCCCGCATCCAGATCGACTTCAACGCCTCGCCCGGCAAGGACGCGGCGGCCTCCTGGCGTCAGCTGGAGCCGGCGGTGCGCAGCTCGACGCCCGACTACCACCGGATCGCCATCAAGTCCGTGGAGTGGCGGGACTACCCGACGGTCGCCGACTGGTCGTTCACCCGCACCTCGCACGGCGAGAAGGTGCGGGTGCTCAACCGCGGCTTCCGGGTGGACGACGGCCACGGCTACGCGATCATGATCACCTGCAAGGCGGACGCCTGGTCGGGCGATGAGTGCAAGAAGCTGCGGGACACCGCGTTCGCGACGTTCGCGGTCAAGGACTGACGGACCGTCGGCCCCGAGGTGACGGGCCGCGCGTGTTGGCCCGGAGCGGACCGCGGTTGCCGCTCCGGGCACGTATCGTGAGATTCACAAGGCTGTTCGGGCCCGCGGGGTGCGGGTCCGGTGCGGGCGGCCCGGGCGGGCGCCCGCGGGGGATGCGGCGCCGGTGCGGTGGCGGCGCGGCACTTACGCAGGGGAGGCGTCGTGGAGCGGTACGCGGGGCGGATGCTCGCGGAGCGTTACCGTCTGCCGCTGCGGCCCGAGGGCGAGGGCGCCGCCGCGGTGCTGCGCGCCCTCGACACGTACAGCTCGCAGGAGGTGCTGCTGCGTCAGGTGCCGCTGCCCGAGGTGGTGGAGGCGGAGTTCGCCGATGCGGCGGTGGGCGGCCGGTACGGCGGCGGGCGGGCCGGTGCGGCGCGGGAGGCGGCGCGCGATCCGCGGGACCCGGTGGTGCGCCGGGCGTTCCTGGCGGCGACCCGCGCCGCGGAGCTGCCGGACCATCCGCTGCTCGACCAGGTCTTCGACGTCTTCGTGGCGGACGGCGCGCTGTGGATCGCCGGTGAGCTGATCGCCGCCCGCCCGCTCGCCGCGCTGCTCGCCGAGGGGCCGCTGGTGCCGCAGCGGGCCGCCGAGATCGGCGCGGACGTCCTCACCGCGCTGCGCGCCCTGCACGCGCAGGGCTGGGTGCACCGCAACATCACCGATCGCACGGTCTTGATCTGCGACGACGGACGCGCGGTGCTGAGCGGCCTGGCGGCGGGCGCGGCCCAGGAGGCGCTGTGCGGCACGGAAGCGATGCCGCTGCCGGCCCCGGTGCCGGCCCCGGTGCCGGCCCCGGTGCCGGCCCCGACGCGGGGGCCGGAGGTGGCGGAGGCATCCGGCCGCGAGACGTCCGGGAGCGAGGCGCCCGGCGGTGAGGCGGCCGCGGGCGGGGCGCCGGACGCCGTGCCCGGTGCCGGCGCCGCCGCGGAGCCCGCCGGTGCGCCCGCGGCCGTCCCGGCGATCCCCGCCCCCGCGGGGCCGTCCCCGAGCGACCCCGGCCCTGCGGGAGCGGCCCCTGCGGACCCGCCCCCCACGGGCACCGGCGGTGCCGGGCTGGTCGCCGGGCGGGTGCGGGAGATGCGGCTGGCGCTCGTCGGGCCGGTCGTCGAGCGGTGGGCGCCGGAGCAGGCGGCACCGGCCGGGGCCGGGTCCTGGGGCGCGGTGGGCACGGGCACCGACCTGTGGGCGCTCGGCGCGCTGCTCTTCCGCTGCGTGCAGGGCCATCCGCCGTACCCGGAGGAGGACGCGGCGGAGCTGGCCCGGATGGTGTGCGCGCACCGCCCGGCGCCCGCCGGGGCCTGCGGGGTGCTGCGGCCCGCCGTCGAGGCGCTGCTCGGCCCGGATCCGCTCGCCCGGCCCGCGGTGAGCCCCCTCCTCGGCGTGCTGCGCGCGGTGACCCGCGGCGCGACCGAACCGGAGCTGGACAGCGGGCTCGTCACCCTCCCCGCCCGCGACCCGCGGCGGCTGCCGGAGGTCCGGCGCCGCGGCGAGGTGGTCCGCAAGGGGCGGCCGGGCCGCGGGGCGCGCTCCGGCGCGCCGTCCGCGCCCGCGCCGAAGCCGTCCGGCCGCAAGGCCCGCGCGGCGGTGGCCGACCGGCACGAGCCGCCCGCCCTCGCCGCGCCCGCCCCGGGCCGCGCGCCGAAGCCGCCGCGCTCGCGCGGGCCGCGCCATCTGGGCGCGTTGCTGCTGGCGCTGGTCCTGCTGCTGATGGCGGGCGCCGTGGCGTGCGTCGTGCTGTTCCTGCCCTCGGCCGACGAGGAGGCCCGCCGCCGTCCGGGCGGCGGCGCCACGAACGCGCCGTCCCCCACGGCCACGCCCTCGGCCACCGCCCCGGACGACGGCCGCGGCGCGCCCCCCGCGGGCAGCCCCCAGACCACCACCCCGGCCGGTCTCGCCACCGGCTTCGCGGTCCGCAAGGACCCGGCCGGTTTCCAGATCGCGGTCCGCGCGGACTGGCAGCGCCGGGGCCGGGACGGACACGACCGGATCCGCTACACCGGCGGCGACTACGAGCTGGTCGTGGTGCCGGGCCGGGACACCGTCGCCGCGTTCGGCGCCGACCCGATGGCCTACCAGCAGGACAAGGAGCCGGAGCTGGCGGCGTACCGCGCCGCCTCCTGGGCGTCCGCCTCCGGGCTGCGGCGGACGGACGTGGGGCGGACGGCGATGGCCGAGGGCGGCTTCAGCTGGAAGGACGCCAGTGGCCGCGAGGTCTACGTCCGCAATCTCGCGATGATCCACCAGGGCCGCTACCACCTCGTCCAGGTCATCGGCCCCAAGTCCGGCAGCCGCACCGTCGACCGCCTCTACGACCAGGCCACGGGCTCGTACCGCCCGGGCTGACCCGCCGCACCACCCTCTTACGGGCCGGACCCCGCCCCAGGGGCCCGGCCCGCCGTGCGTCCGCGCGCCCGCACCCCAAGCCTTGTCGCCCTCGTGCGCCCGGGGCTACCGTCATATCTGACGGAGCATCAGATACGGCGGATCGGGCAGCGGATCCGGCTGGTCCGGGTGAGGGGATTTAGGTGGAACTACCGCGCATCATCAGCGTCGACGACCATGTGATCGAGCCCGCGCACCTCTTCGAGACCTGGCTGCCGCGCCGCTACCGCGAGCGCGGCCCCCGGCCGCACACCGCCGGCATCGGCGAGCTGGCGTACACCGGCGGCAAGTACGTCATCACCATGGACCCCGACGGACCGCCGACCGACTGGTGGCTCTACGAGGACCTGAAGTTCCCGTACAAGCGGAACATCGCCGCCGTCGGCTTCGACCGCGACGACATGACGCTGGAGGGCATCACCCGCGAGGAGATGCGCCGCGGCTGCTGGGATCCGGCGGCGCGGCTGGCGGACATGGACCTCAACCACGTCGAGGCGTCGCTCTGCTTCCCGACCTTCCCGCGCTTTTGCGGCCAGACCTTCGCCGAGGCGCACGACAAGGAGGTCGCCCTCGCCTGTGTGCGCGCGTACAACGACTGGATGGTCGAGGAGTGGTGCGGCGACAGCGGCGGGCGGCTGATCCCGCTCTGCCTGATCCCGCTGTGGGACGTCGGCCTCGCCGTCGCCGAGATCCGCCGGAACGCGGCGCGCGGCGTGCGGGCCGTGACGTTCTCCGAGATCCCCACCCACCTGGGGCTGCCGTCGATCCACTCCGGCTACTGGGACCCGTTCTTCGCGGTGTGCGAGGAGACCGGGACGGTCGTCAACATGCACATCGGGTCGTCGTCGCAGATGCCCGCCGCCTCCCCGGACGCACCGCCCGCGGTCCAGGCCTCGCTCTCCTTCAACAACGCCATGGCGTCGATGATGGACTTCCTCTTCTCCGGGGTCCTGGTGCGCTTCCCGCGGCTCAAACTCGCCTACAGCGAGGGCCAGATGGGATGGATCCCGTACGCCCTGGAGCGCGCCGACGACGTCTGGGAGGAGCACCGCGCCTGGGGCGGGGTCCGCGATCTGATCCCCGAGCCGCCGTCCACGTACTACTACCGGCAGATCTTCTGCTGCTTCTTCCGCGACAAACACGGCGTCGCCTCGCTGGACACCGTCGGCGTCGACAACGCGACCTTCGAGACCGACTACCCGCACGTCGACTCGACCTTCCCGCACACCAAGGAGGTCGCCCTCGACCATGTGAAGGGGCTCGACGACGCGACCGTGTACAAGCTGATGCGCGGCAACGCCATCCGCATGCTCGGCCTGGACCTGGACCGGTAGGCCCGCCCGTGGACCTCACCTACACGGACGAGGAGGAGGAGTTCCGCGCCGGACTGCGCCGCTGGCTTGCCACGGCGCTCCCGGCGCTCCCGCCGCCCCCCGGCCCGCACGACTGGCCGGGCCGCCGCGCGTACGACACCGCCTGGCAGCGGATGCTGTACGACGCCGGGTACGCGGGGCTGCACTGGCCCGCCGACGCGGGCGGGCGCGGCGCCACCCCGACCCAGCACCTGATCTTCCTGGAGGAGACCGAGCTGGCCGGGGCGCCGTACGTCGGGGCGAACTTCGTCGGGCTGCTGCACGCCGGGCCGACGCTCGCCGCCGAGGGGAGCGCGGCGCAGCGCGCCCGCTGGCTGCCGCCGATCCTGCGCGGCGAGGAGATCTGGTGCCAGGGCTTCAGCGAACCGGACGCCGGATCGGACCTGGCGGCGCTGCGCACCCGGGCGGTCCGCGACGGCGACGACTACGTGGTGACCGGCAGCAAGATCTGGACCTCGCACGCCGAGGTCGCCGACTGGTGCGAACTCCTGGTCCGCACCGACCCGGGCGCGCCCCGCCACCGCGGCATCACCTGGCTCGCCATGCCGATGGACGCGCCCGGCGTGACCGTACGGCCGCTGCGCACCCTCGCCGGGTCCACCGAGTTCGCCGAGGTGTTCCTGGACGAGGTCCGCATCCCGGCGGCGCACCGGGTCGGGGCGGAGAACGACGGCTGGCGGGTGACGATGGTGACGCTCTCCTTCGAGCGCGGCACCGCCTTCGTCGGCGAGGTCGTCGCCTGCCGCCGGGTGCTGGGCGCGGTGGCGCGCGCCGCGCGGGAGAACGGCCGCTGGGACGACGCGGTGCTGCGGCGCCGGCTGGGGCGGCTCGCCGCCGAGTTCACCGCGCTGTGGCGGCTCACCCAGTGGAACGTCAGCGCGGCCCAGCGCGGCGGCGGGGTGCCGGGCTCCGGCGCCTCCGTCTTCAAGCTCCGCTACTCCCACGCCCGTCAGGAGCTGTACGACGCGGCGGCCGAGGTGCTGGGCGCCGGGGCGCTCGACGCGGACCACGAGTGGGTCGCCGCCCGCCTCTCGTCCCTCTCGTACACCATCGCGGCCGGGACCTCGCAGATTCAGCAAAACATCGTCGCCGAGCGGATCCTCGGCCTGCCGAAGGGGCGGTGAGCGCGGCCGTGGACTTCCAACTCACCAAGGAACAGGGCGAGTTGCGGGACGGGATGCGGGCGCTGCTGGCCGGGCGGTTCGGCCCGGAGCGGCTGCGCGCGGCCGTCGCGAAGCCGGCCCCGGACCGCGCGCTGTGGCGGGAGCTGGGCGCCGCCGGGCTCTTCGCGCTGCGGCTGCCGGAGGCGGACGGCGGCGTCGGCCTCGGGCTGCCCGAGGCGGCGCTGCTCTTCGAGGAGACCGGCCGGGCGCTGCTGCCCGGCCCGCTGGTCGCCTGCCATCTGCTGGCCGGACACCTCGACGGCGTCGCCACCGGGGAGCGCCTCGTGGGCCTGACCCAGGCGCCGGGCGGTCCGGGACTGTGGGAACACCCGGACACTTGCGAGGAGTTGGTGGTGCTTCCGGGTGACGAGGGCGGGCCCGTACGGGTGTTCCGCCCGGGCGCTACGACCGATACCCCGCGGCCCTCCTCCGTCGATCCGCTGACGCCGCTGGCCCGGGTGTCCGCGGGTGCCGGCCGGGCGCTGCCGGGGCCCGCACCGGACGTGCGCCGGATGCGGCGGGAGGCGGCGTTGCTCACCGCCGCGCAGCAGCTCGGCAGCGCGGCGCGCACGGTGGAGAAGGCGGTGGCCTACGCCCGGGTCCGGGAGCAGTTCGGGGCGCCGATCGGCGCGTTCCAGGCGGTGAAGCATCTGTGCGCCGGAATGCTGGTACGGGCCGAGACGGCGCGCGCCGCGGTGTACGCGGCGGCGGTCACCGAGAGCGAGGACGAGGTCTGCGCGGCGAAGCTGCTCGCCGACGACGCGGCGGTGCGTAACGCCCGCGACTGTCTGCAAGTGCACGGCGGCATGGGGTTCACCTGGGAGGCGGAGATCCATCTCCATCTCAAGCGCGCATGGTGGCGCGCGGAGTGCTGGGGCGGCGCACGGGAGACGGAGGAACGCCTGGCAGCCGGCCTGCTGACCGGATGATGTCCGGAGCGCGGGCAAGGGATGTCAGCTTCTTGCAGCCGATGCGCGAAATGTCGGTTCCGGCAGGCAGATTCGGTCACGGAGCGTCGATATCGGGTTGTGTCCTGAGCGTGACTCGTCACACGGGGGAGTCGGCGGCCCGCTCGGGTACGCTCGCTCGGGTGCGAGTGGTTCTGTGGCGCAACGATCACGGTGCCGTCGGTGAGACGGCTCCGGGATACGGAGTGCGCCGCCCTCGCACCGGTCGCGGAGGTCGGTTTCCGCGTGTTCGACTCCCCGAAAAAGTGCGTCGCACAGTATGCAACACGCATACTCCCTTGCGCTGGAATATGCCCGAAGCGCTTGTTGCCGTGACGGAACGTCAACCATGCTGGGAGTCGGTGAGGTCACGCACCGTGACCTCGTGGAGGCGCAAGGCGAAGTTTCCGCCGGTTCGGATGGTGTGAGCGGTGCAGGTGCTTCAGGTGCAGTTGGAGGTACGCCCCGACCCCGCTGAGGTGGGGCGGGCCCGGCGGTGGGCCAGGTCGCGGCTGGCCGGGTCGGGTATAGGCGTCGACGAACCGCTGTCCGAGACGCTGATCCTGCTGATCTCGGAGCTGGTCACCAACGCCGTGGTCCACACGGGCACCGCTGCCGTGCTGCGGATGTGCTTCTCCGGTTCCGGCGCCGTGGTGGGGACGGTGCGGGTGGAGGTCGCCGACGCCAGCGCCCGGCCGCCGCGCCCCCGGCACGCCGACGGCGACGACACCCACGGCCGCGGCCTGGAGCTGGTCGACGGGCTCGCCGACCGCTGGGGCTGGCAGCCCGAGGGCGCCGGCAAGCGCATCTGGTGCGAGGTGGACCGCGCCCAGCCGCTGCCGTTCGCCCCGGAGGACCGGGACGCCTCGTACCGCCCGGGCTCCGCGGCGTCCGCCGCCTGCCGCGTCACGCACCACGCCGTCTGAGCGCCGGGCCGCCCACGGGCCGTGGCCCGGGTGGGCGGGGGTGCGTGTGCGGGCGTGTGCCGGGCCGGTCAGAGCAGTGCGACGGGGGCCACGGGGGCGCCCGCGCCGCCGGTGAAGGGTTCGGCGACGGCGGACAGCAGGAAGGCGTGGCGGCCCAGCTCCGCGCAGGTCTCCGACAGCTCCTCCAGATTCCAGTTCTGGCCCTGGAGCATGCCCATCTCCACGAGGTGCAGCGCATGCACCGGCATCCACAGCCCCTCGATCTCCGGCGGGAAGATCTCGAACGTCAGGGTGTCGTTGGCGACCGCCGCGACGTCCCGCTCGTGGAACCACCGCGGCGTGCGCACCGACAGGCCCGGCGACGGGAACGCGTACGCCGCCCGCTCGCCCGCCAGATAGCGCCGCAGCTGCCCGGTGCGGACCAGCACCACATCGCCCGCCCGCACCCGGGTGCCGGCCAACTCCTCGGCCGCGTCCAGATCTTCGGGCGTCACGGCGTGGCCGTCGGGCAGTCGGTCGGTGCCGTGCGCGCGGGCCACGTCCAGCAGGACGCCGCGGGAGACGACGGGCGGCAGCTTCTCGACGCCGAGGACGGTGGCCCCGGCGTGGGCGGTGACGGCGTCGGCGGGGCGCCCGTTGTAGAGCCGCCCGGAGTGCGAGACATGCGTCAGCCCGTCCCAGTGGGTGCCGGCCTGGAGCCCCATGGTGACCGCGTCGTCCGAGGTGGCGACGGTGCCGGGGCCGAACAGCTCGTGGTTGACGGCGGTCATGGTGTGCAGCGGGTTGATCCGGCCGGGGACCGCGCCGGTCTGGACGCCGTCGTGGCGCAGCGGCAGCGCGAGCGGGACGCGGTGGCCGCTGCGGACGCAGGCGGCGGCGGCCCGGACCGTCTCCTCGGTGATCAGGTTGAGGGTGCCGATCTCGTCGTCCGGGCCCCAGCGGCCCCAGTTGTTCACCTGGCGGGCGAGGTCGTGGAATTCCTGCGGCAGCGGCAACGGGCCCTCCCGGGGCGGGTTCGGCCCGGGGTCTTGTGTTCGTCCCGGGACTGCTCAAAAATCTAACGATCCGTCAGAAACTTTGGGAGGGTCGCGGCATGGGCAACTTCTTGGCCGGCAAGGTGATCGCCGTCACGGGGGCGGGGCGCGGCATCGGCCGGGCGGTCGCCCTCGCCTGCGCCGCCCACGGCGCCCGCGTCGTCGTCAACGACTACGGCGTCTCCATCGAGGGCGGCGAGCCGAGCAGCGAGGTCGCGGCGGCGGTCGTGAAGGAGATCACCGCGGCGGGCGGCGAGGCGGTCGCGGTCGCCGACGACGTCGCGACGATGGCCGGCGGGCAGCGGATCGTCGACACCGCGCTGGAGCGCTACGGGCGGATCGACGGCGTGGTCTGCGTCGCCGGGATCCTGCGGGAGCGGATGCTCTTCAACATGACCGAGGAGGAGTGGGACCCGGTGGTCGCCACCCACCTCAAGGGCACCTTCACCCTCTTCCGCGCCGCCTGTGCCGTCATGCGCAAGCAGCGCTCCGGCACGCTCATCGGCTTCACCAGCGGCAACCACCAGGGCAGCGTGGCGCAGGCCAACTACGCCTCGGCGAAGGGCGGCATCATCTCGCTGGTGCGCAGCGCCGCGCTGGGGCTGCACAAGTACGGGGTGACCGCCAACGCGGTGGCGCCCGTCGCGCGCACCCGGATGTCGGCCAACGTGCCGATGGAGCTGACGGAGATCGGCGAGCCCGAGGACGTCGCCGCGTTCGTCGTCTACCTGCTCAGCGACCGGGCCCGGGAGCAGAAGATCACCGGGCAGGTCTACACCGTCGCCGGGCCCAAGATCGCGCTCTGGGCCCAGCCCCGCGAGGTGCGCGCCGCCTACAGCGCCGACGGCTGGACCCCGGAGAAGCTGGCCGAGTCCCTGCCGGCGACCATCGGCACGGACCCGATGCCGATGCTGGCGCAACTGGAGGCGATGGCGGCCGCGGCGGCCAAGGGGGAGCGGCCCAACGGCTGAGGCCGGTACGGGGGCGGGGCGGCGCGCGCGGGCGGCGGACGCCGCGCCCGCCGCCGACGGCCGTGCCCGCTGCCCGCGGCCGTGCCCGTCCGCCCCGTCCGTTCCGCGCGTCCCGCCCGTCTCCCGCCCCGGTCCGGGCGGCCGATCCACGGAGGTTGTGATGAGAGGCGTCATCTTCGACGGTGAGAAGCCCCGGGTCGTCGACGACCTGGAGGTGCGCGACCCCGGGCCCGGTGAGGTGCTGGTCGCCGTCCGGGCGGCCGGGCTGTGCCACAGCGACCTCTCGGTCATCGACGGCACGATCCCCTTCCCGGCGCCGCTGGTCCTCGGGCACGAGGGCGCCGGAGTGGTCGAGGCGGTCGGCCCGGGCGTCTGCCATGTCGAGCCGGGCGACCAGGTCGCGCTGTCCACGCTGGCCAACTGCGGTGCCTGCGCGGAGTGCGACCGGGGGCGGCCGACGATGTGCCGCAAGGCGATCGGGATGCCCGGCACGCCGTTCCGGTGGCGGGGCGCGCCGCTGTACCAGTTCGCGTCGAACTCGGCGTTCGCGGAGCGCACCGTCGTCAAGGCGGTCCAGGCGGTGAAGATCTCCCCCGAGATCCCGGCGGCGTCCGCGGCGCTCATCGGCTGCTCGGTGCTGACCGGCGTCGGCGCGGTGCTCAACCGCGCCAGGGTGGACCGCGGCGACTCTGTGGTGGTCATCGGCGCGGGCGGCGTCGGCCTCAACGTCCTCCAGGGCGCCCGGCTCGCCGGCGCCTCGGTGATCGTCGCGGTGGACGCCAACCCGGCGAAGGAGGCGATGGCCCGGCAGTTCGGCGCCACGCACTTCATCGACGCCTCCGCCGTGCCCGACAGCGTCAAGGCGGTGAAGGCGCTGCTGCCGACCGGCACCGACCACGCCTTCGAGTGCGTGGGCTCCACCCGCCTCATCCGGCAGGCGGTCGACCTGCTCGACCGGCACGGCCAGGCGGTCCTGCTGGGCGTCCCGCCCGCCACCGCCGAGGCGTCGTTCCTGGTGTCGTCGATGTATCTCGACAAGGCGATCCTGGGCTGCCGCTACGGCTCCGCCCGCCCGCAGCGCGACATCGCCCTCTACGCCCGCCTCTACCGCGAGGGACGGCTGCTCCTCGACGAGCTGGTCAGCGCGACCTACCCGGTGGAGGACTTCGCCCGGGCGGCGGACGACGCCCACCACGGGCGGGTGGCGCGCGGGGTGCTGACCTTCCCGCGGTGACGGGCGCGCCGGGGGCGCGGACCACCCGGGCCCGCGCCTCCGGCTCACGCCTCCCGGAAGGTCCCGAAGGCCCCGCGGTGGAAGAGGAGGGGCCCGTCGGCCGCCGCCGTCGCGTCCGTCCCCAGGGCCTCGACCCGGCCGACCACGAGGAGATGGTCGCCGCCGGTGTGCACCGCGTGGACGGTGCAGTCGATCCACGCCGGTACGCCGTCGAGGCGGGGCGCCCCGGTCGCCGGCGCGGGCGTGTGCCGCACCCCGGCGAACTTGTCGGCCCCGCTGACCGCGAACGCCCGGCACAGCGCGCCCTGCCCGGCGCCCAGCACGTTGACGCAGAAGACCCCGGCGCGGGCGATCCGCGGCCAGGTCGTCGACGTACGGGCGACCATGAACGTCACCAGCGGCGGGTCCAGGGAGAGCGAGGCGAAGGACTGGCAGGCGAAACCGGCCGGTCCGCTGCCGCCCTTTGCCGGGGCGGGCGCGGTGACGACCGTGACGCCGCTGGCGAAGTGCCCCAGGGCGGCGCGGAACGCGGCCGGATCGCACGGCGCGCGCTCGCCGTCACGGACCGCCCGCAGCGGCCGCCGGGGCGCCGTGGCGGGGGCGCCGGCCGAGGCCGGGGTGCCGGTCGAACGCAGATAGCGGACGGCCGCCGCCGCCATTCCCGCATGTCCCATCATGGCTTCATTGAAGCTGACGCATCGTCAGATGTGAAGCGTTGCGGGGGTCATGAGGCGCTACGGAAAAGGGAGTTGACCCTCACGGGTGGTTTGGCGGATCCGGGACGGCGAACGACGGACATTTTCGGCCGACGGCCGACAACGGCCTGATTTGCTGCCCACCGTGCGGGTAGCGTCCACCCCGGCCGCGACCGTAACCGAGTAACGGGGGAGGGTTCCGGTACATGGCCGATGTGATGCCGTCATCATCCGCGTCCGCCGCGTCACCGACCTTCGACGAAGTCTTCTGCGGGCTGCTGCCGCGCCTCTACCGGCGCGCGGTGATGCTGGCGGGCTCGCGCCACTCCGCGGAGGACGTGGTGCACGAGACCTACCTCAAGCTCGTGCAACGCCCACAGCGCTTTCTCGCCCATCCGGAGCCGTACGCCTATGCGTTCACCACCGCCCTCAACATCGCCCGCGACGCGTACCGGAAAAATGGCCGACAGGTGCTGGTCGACGCCGTCGAGGGCTTCGGGGAGGAGACCGCCCCGGCGGATCCCGGAGGGTGGGACGGCGGGCTGGAGCGCCGCCACGCCGAGCTGGAGGCGGTGCGCATGCTGGGCCTGCTCACTCACCGGCAGGCGGGCATCGTCATCCTCGTCGACCTCGACGGCTACACCCTCGACCAGGCCGCCAAGATCTTGAAGGTGCACCGCGGAACGGCCGCCCGGCACCGGGCCCGCGCCCTGGACAGGCTCCGCGCCCACCTCGTTGAATCGGACCGGGGACGGTCGGGGAGGTGAACGGCACGGTGGGCACGGGACGCAGACACGACGACCCCGCCGCGGCCGCCCACGGGGGCGGGCCGGGCGGCGGCGGGCCTGCCCGCACGGGCGGGCCGGACGGCGGCGGCGAGGACGCGGTGGGGCTGCTGCGGGAGCGGTTGCGCCGCGCCGACGAGGCGATCGAGACGCCCCCGGGGCTGTGGGCGCGCGTCCGGGAGACGCCGCCCGAGCGCCGCACCGCCCCGCTCGCGCTGCGCCGCCGCCGGCCGTACGCCACGGCGTTCGTGGTCGCCGCGGCGGTGGCGGCGGTGACGCTGGGCGTGTGGTGGGCGGTGCGCCCCGGCGCCGCGCCGCCGCGCCCGGCCGCGCCCCCGACCGTCCCGGTGGCCGTCTACAACACCGAACCGGTCTGCCGCGGCAGCCACACGCTGGAGTGCGCGCTGCGGCTGGCCAAGGACCCCTACCGGCGCTACGCCGACCGCGGCAACGCCGCGGGGCGGGTCTGGCACGGCGACGTCCTGGCGGCCCGCTGCGTGGTCACCGACGGCGTCATGGTCCGCGACGAACAGGGGCTGACCTCCACCCGCTGGTACCGCGTCAGCACGGCGCGGGGCGTGGCGGGCTGGCTGCCCGGGGTGCGGACCCGCAACACCCGCGAGGTGCCGGTGTGCACCGCGCGCGAGAGCAAGCTGTGACACGCCTCACCCAGGGCGGTGTCATACGGATCGGGAGGCCCGGCCGTATGAGGGATGCCGGGTCCGCACTGCACGGGAGAGCAGCGATGAAGGTACGAGCCATGTTCAACGGAGCCGTCGGCGCCGGGGTCCTCACCGTCGGACTGCTGGGCGCGGCGGGCGCCGTCACCGCGTCGTCGTCGGTGGACGGCGACGGGGCACCGGCCGCGGTCGACCGGGTGGTACCGGCTCAGCCGGGCCCGCCGGGGGAGGGGCCGCCGGGCCCCGCCGCGCCGCGGGTCCCGGCCCAGCGCACCCGGTAGGGCGCGTCCGCGAAGTCCCGCCTGCCCTGCGCGACGACGGGACTTCACGGACCCGCCCCGTGCGTCAGCGCCCCCGGTAGACGGGGGTGCGGCGGTCCACGAACGCGGCGACGCCCTCCTGGGCGTCCGCCGTGGTCATGATCAGCTCCTGGGCGGTCGCCTCGGCCGCGAACGCCGCGCCGCGGTCGCCGTCCAGGGAGGCGTTGACCAGCTGTTTGGTGAAGGCGAGCGCCCTGGTGGGGGCGGCGGCCAGCCGGTCGGCCCACTCCCGGGCGCGCTGCGGCAGTTCGTCGTCGGGGACCACCCGGTTGACCAGGCCCAGCCGCGCGGCGTCCGCGGCGGGCAGCGCGTCCCCGAAGAACATCAGCTCCTTCGCCCGCTGCGGTCCGATCAGCCGCGGCAGCAGATAGGCGCCGCCGCCGTCCGGCACCAGACCGCGGCGGACGAACACCTCGATGAACCGCGCCGATTCGGCCGCGAGCACCAGATCGCAGGCGAACGCCAGATGCGCGCCGAGCCCGGCGGCGGTGCCGTTGACGGCCGCGAGCACCGGCTTCTCGCAGTCCAGCACCGCGCCGATGAGCCGCTGCGCACCGCCCCGGATCAGCCGCGCCACGTCCCCGGCCACCCGCTCCCCGGACCCGGCCGTGCGGGTGGCGCGCAGGTCCGCCCCGGCGCAGAACCCCTTGCCCCGCGCGGTGATCAGCACGGCCCGCACCGCCGGGTCGGCGGAGGCCTGCGCGAGCCGGTCGATGAGGCGTTCGCGCTGGTCAGGGGTGAGGGCGTTATGGGCGTCGGGCCGGTTGAGGGTGACCGTGGCGACGCCGTTGTCAGTGGTGTGCAGTATCAAGGAATCCGAGGCGCCGGCCGCCGTGCCGGACGCGTCACGGGTTCCGGGGGAATCGGGGGAGAAGGGGGCGGAGGTCATGGGGGCGTGGCTCCTGGTGGGGTGGGTTCGGTGGGTGTGGGCGCTGCTCCGGTGGCGCCCGGGCGCGGGCCGTGGCGCTGGGTCGGGGCCGGCGGGCGGGGTGCCGCAGGGCCCGGCGGGCGGTACGCGGCCGGGCGCCGGGCGCGGGCCGGTGCGGGGCCGGTCAGTGGCAGACGGCGAGCGCGTCCAGCGCCACCGCGCCCTGGCCCCGGGGCAGCACCACGAGCGGGTTGATGTCCAGCTCGGCGAGGCCGCCGTCGAGTTCGAGCGCCATCCGCTGGACCCGCAGCACCACCTCCACCAGCGCGTCCACGTCCGCCGGCGGTGCGCCGCGGACGCCCGACAGCAGGGCGTGGCCGCGCAGTTCGCCGAGCATCGCGCGGGCCTGCTCCTCCCCGAAGGGCGGCACGCCGACCGCGACGTCCCGCAGCACCTCCACGAGCACCCCGCCGAGCCCGACGGTCACCGTCGGCCCGAAGAGGCTGTCGCGGGTGACGCCCACGACCATCTCGACGCCCCGCTCGATCATCTGGCAGACCAGCACCCCGTCCAGCGGCACGCCCTCGCAGCGGGCGATCTCGGTCAGCTCGCGATAGGCGTCGCGGACCTGGCTGGCGGAGGTCAGCCCCACCTTGACCAGACCGAGTTCGCTCTTGTGCGCCAGCTGCGGCCCGGACGCCTTCATGACGACGGGGTAGCCGACCAGGCTCGCCGCCCGCACCGCCGCCGCCGCGCTGGTCACCAGCTGCTCGCGCGGTACGCGGATGCCGTACGCCCGCAGCAGCTGCTTCGCCGCGTGCTCGCTGAGCCGGTTGCCCGGGCGCAGCAGGGCGCGGGCCTTGCGGGCGGACGGCGAGAGGGTGCGCGGGGCGTCGTCGAAGGGGGAGCGGTAGCCGGCGGTGAAGCGGTGGTGGCCGAGGTAGGCGGCGACGGCCGTGACGCAGTTGCCGAAGGTGCGGAAGGTCGCCACCCGCGAGGAGCCCAGCAGCGTGCTGCGGTACGCCTCCTCGGTGCCGACGGGCGAACCCCACACCACGCACACCAGCTTGTCGGTGCGCTCGGCGGCGGCCACCAGATCCCGGGCGAGCTTGTCGCTCATCGGCGGGAAGGGGCCGGTGATCGGGCAGATCAGCACGCCGATGGACGGGTCGTCCAGGATCGCGTCGATGATCTTCGGGCCGCGCCGGTCGCCGACGGGGTGGCCGCCGTTGTCGATCGGGTTGGCGACGTTCAGGTAGTCGGGTATCCACTGGTGCAGTTCGGCCTGTTTGGCGTCGGAGAGGACGGGCAGCCGCAGCCCCGCGGCGGTCGCCAGGTCCGCGAAGTGGGCGCCGGTGCCCCCGGAGATCGAATAGACCGCGACGCCCTCGGCGAGCGGCTTACGGGCCCGGGCCAGCAGCGCCGCGGTGTCCTGCAGCTCGTCCAGCCCGTCCACCCGGATGACGCCGAACTGCCGCATCGCCGCGTCGATGACGCCGTCCGCCCCGGTGAGCTTGCCGGTGTGGGAGGCGGCGGTGCGGGCGCCGGTCTCGGTGCGGCCGACCTTCACGGCGACGACCGGCACGCCCTCGCGGGCGGCGTGGTCGGCGGCGAGGAGGAAGCTGCGGCCGTCCTTGAGCCCTTCCACATAGGCGGCGATGGCGCCGACCTCGGGACGGGAGGCGAAATAGGAGAGGAAGTCGGCGGTCTCCAGATCGGCCTCGTTGCCGGTCGGGGCCCAGTGCGTCAGGCGGATGCCCAGTTCCTGGAGGGCGAAGACCGGACGGCCCTGGTGGCCTGACTGGGTGATCAGGGCGATGGCCGGTCCGTCGAGGTCGTCGCGGAACGACTCGAAGGCGTTGAGGTTGGTGTTCGGCCCGAGCAGCCGTACGCCGGAGCGCCGGACGGCGTCCGCGAGGCGGTCCTGCGCGGCGGCGCCGTCCGCGCCGGTCTCGGCGAAGCCGGAGGCGAACGCCACCGCGAACCGCACCCCGGCCGCCGGCAGTTGCTCGATGACCGGCACCGGGTCGGCGACGAGCAGCACCGCCAGGTCGACCGGTTCCGGGAGGTCGGCGACGGCCGGATGGCAGGGGCGGCCGAAGACGGTCGCCCGGCCGGGGTTCACCGGGTGCAGCCGGGCGCCGACGCGGTCGGCCCAGGCGATCAGCTGCCGGGTGATGCCGGCGTTGGGTCGGCCCTCGCTGTCGGACGCGCCGACGACCGCCACCGACGCGGGCCGGAAGAAGCGGTCCAGGTCGGGTACGGCGGCGGACAGCGGGCGGCCGCTGACGTCGAGGTCGGCCGCGGGCCCAGGGTGCCCGCCGGCCGGGCCGACCGTGCCGTGTGCGGTGTGGGGTGGTTGCTCCCCGCAGGCCACGACGCGGGCCGGGCGGGAGTGAGTGCTGAGGGTGCCGTGAGTCGATCCAAGCATCGCAGTCGCCCGCTCCTCTGTGACGGCGGCTCTCCGGGGGCGCGGCCGGACGCGGCGGCGCGGCGCCGGGGCGCACCGCCTCGCCGCCGCCGTCCTGCTGACGCGCGGTCAGATTACTGGAACTGACGGTCTGTCAGGAATGGGGCTGCACGGGAAAGGTTCCGAACGGCGTCCTGCCTCGCTCCGGCCTCTTGCGTGCCCGCACCCGGATCGGCTGAACTGGCCGGGCCCGTAACTGACGTAGCGTCAGAAGTGATGGGGGCGGTGTCGGTGGCCGCCGAAGGTGATCCGTGGCCGGGGGCCGGTGATCGGCGAGCGGAGGCCGGAGGCCGGAGACCGGTGGCCGGGGCCGGAGGCGGAGCGCTGGCCACCGGCCACCGGTCATCGGTCGCCGCTCACCGGCAACCGGCACCGGTCACCGCTCGCGCCCCGGCGGCGCTCGTCAGGCGAAGGGGCCCTTCGAAGGAGGATGCGCGCGATGCAGACGATCTGGCTCGGCGGGGCCGAATGGCTCGCCGTGCTCCGTATCGGCCTCGGCCTGTGGTGGCTGGAGAGCTGGCGGCACAAGGACAGGAAGGCGTGGTTCACGCGCGGCACCGGCATCGCCTGGGCCGCGGACGTCGCGGAAAAGCACCGCTGGCCCGCGGTGCGACGAGGGTTCGACGTGGTCGTGCGGCCGTACCCGAAGACGATGGCGTACGTCGTCGTGTACGCGGAACTGGCCCTCGGGCTCGGGCTGGTGCTCGGCTTCCTCACCCCGGTCGCCCTGGCCTGCGGGGCGCTGCTCAACCTCCTCTACCTGGTCCTGATGATCCACGACTGGGCGGAGCAGGGGCAGAACGGCATGATGGCGCTGATCTCGCTGGTCGGCCTCTTCGCGATGTGCGGCCAGACCTGGTCGCTGGACGCGGCGCTGGGGCTGTTCCGGTGACGGGCGGGACGGCGAGCGGGAGCGGCGCGGCCCGCTTCGACCTGCCGGAGGCCGATGCTTTCACCCGCCCGTACTGGGAGGCGGCCGCGGCCGGGCGGTTGCTGGTGCGCCGGTGCCGGGCCGAGGGGTGCGGCGCGGCGCACCACTATCCGCGCGAGTTCTGCCCGTACTGCTGGAGCGAGGACGTGGTGTGGGAGCAGGCCGGCGGCCGCGCCACGCTCTACACCTGGTCGGTGGTGCACCGTAACGACCTGCCGCCGTTCGGCGAGCGCGTGCCGTACGTCGCCGCCGTGGTGGACCTCGCCGAGGGGCCCCGGATGATGACCCGGATCGTGGACTGCCCGGCATCCGCGCTGCGCATCGGGATGGCGCTGCGGGTCGCGTTCCGGAACCTCGGGCCCGGGGACGGGGCGGACGTGATGATCCCGGTGTTCCGGCCGGCGGAGGAGGGCACCGGGACCTGAGGTGTCCGGGTCGCGGAGCGCCCGGTCCGTCGCCCGGTCCGTGAGCCCCGTCCTGCCGCCCGGTCCGTCGCCCGGTCCGTGAGTCCCGGCGGGGGAAAAGTCGGTGGAGCGGGGCCGCGGGCGCGGGCATCCTGTGGCGATGCAGATCCAGATCCGAGAAGCCACCACGGCCGACTGGCCCGCCGTCTGGGCGTTCTTCCGCCCGATCGTCGCCGCCGGTGAGACGTACACCTACCCGCGCGACATCGACGAGGCGAGCGCACGGGAGCTGTGGCTGCTGCGCCCGCCGGGCCGGACCGTCGTCGCCGTGGACGAGGCGGGCACGGTCCTCGGCTCGGCGAAGATGAACCCCAACCACATGGGCGCCGCCGACCACATCGCCGGCGCCAGCTTCATGGTGGATCCGGCCCACGGCGGCCGGGGCGTCGGACGGGCGCTGGGCGAGCACGTCCTCGCGTGGGCGCGCGCCGAGGGGTACCGATCCATGCAGTTCAACGCGGTGGTGGAGACCAACACCGGCGCCGTGGCCCTGTGGCGCTCGCTCGGCTTCCGGATCCTGACCACCCTCCCGGAGGGCTTCCGGCACCCGACCAAGGGATACGTGGGGCTGCACATCATGTTCCGGGAGCTGTGACGCGGAGGGGAGCGGGCGGGGCGCGCCGGGAGCGGACGCGCCCCGGGCCGCGGACGGCGACGAGCGCGCCCCCGGACCTTCGCGGCGTGAAGGACCCTCCCTCGGGCTGAGACGTCGGGCGTCGGGTGTTGGGTGTTGGGCGTCGGGTCTTGGACCTCGGGTCTCGGACGTCGGGCATCGGGTCTCGGACGTGGGGCGTCGGACGTCGGGCATCGGGTCTCGGACGTGGGACATCGGATGTCGGCCGTCGGGCCTCACGTCTCGGGCATCGGGCATCGAGCATCGGGCACAGACATCGGACGTCGAAAGGGGGAGGCGCTCCCGTCCCCCCTTCCGGCAGACTGCCGGTATGCCGACCATCGACGTAGCGCCCGGAATCTCCCTCGCCCATGAGTGCTTCGGCGACCCCGAGGACACCCCGGTACTGCTCGTGATGGGGCTCGCCTCGCAGATGATCTCCTGGGACGAGGGCCTCTGCCGGGCGCTCGCGGACCGCGGCCGCTATGTGATCCGGTTCGACAACCGCGACTGCGGGCGGTCGACCACGTTCGACGACCACCCCGTCGACCTCGCCCGGTTCATCGAGACCGTCAAGGCGGGAGACCTCACCGCGGCTCTCGCGATGGTGCCGTATCGGCTCACCGACATGGCCGATGACGGGTTCGCGCTGCTCACCGCGCTGGGCATCGAACGCGCCCATGTCGTCGGCGCCTCCATGGGCGGCATGATCGCCCAGCGGATGGCGCTGACCCGGCCGGAGCGGGTGCTGAGTCTGACGTCGATGATGTCCACGACCGGTGAGCCGGAGTACGGCCGTTCCACCCCCGAGGCCCGGGCGGTGCTGTTCGGTCCGCGGCCCGCCGACCGCGAGGGGTACATCGCGGCGGCCGAGCGCGAGCTGGTGTGGGCCTCGAAGCGGTACGGCGACGCCGCGGAGCTGCGGCAGCTGGCCGCCGCGAGCTACGACCGCGGCCACCACCCCGGCGGGATCGGCCGGCAGATGGGCGCGATGGTCCTCGACGGCTCCCGCGCGGACGCGCTCCGCGACCTGCGGGTGCCGACGCTGGTGATCCACGGTCTGGACGACACGCTGGTCGACCCCAGCGGCGGCCGCCGCACCGCGGAGCTGGTGCCCGGCGCCGAACTGCTGCTGGTGCCCGACATGGGCCACGACCGGCCGCGCCCGCTCTGGCCCGACCTCGTCGACGCGATGGCCCGTCACACGGCCTGAGCGCGGGCCGCGGCAGGGGAGCGCTTCCTTGCCGAGCGGGACCGAGAGCCCGGGGGAGTGGAGTACGCGCCGGGCGTCACGGGGCGGACGGGAGCGGGACGACAGGCCCTGCGGTGTGACGACAGTCCTTACGGCCAGAGCAGTTCCCGCCGCCAACTGTCGCCGTCCTTGCGGTAGGTGAGGCGTACGTGGCGGCGCCGGGCGTCGCCCTGGAAGAACTCGGCGGCGTCGGCGCGCAGGAGGTAGCGGGTCCAGTCGGGCACCGGGGCGTCCGGTTCGCGGACCGCGCGGTCCCAGGCGGCTTCGGCGGCGCGGTCCAGTTCGGCGGCCGAGCGAAGCACCTCGCTCTGCCGCCCGACCAGCGCGGCGGCCAGGGAGCCGGTGGACCGCTGGTGCAGCGCGGCGCCGCTCTCCTCGGCCCCGGCCTCGGCCACCGTCCCCTCGATCCGGACCTGGCGGGCGACCGCCGCCCAGTAGAAGAGGAGCGCGGCGCGCGGCCGGGCCGCCAGTTCGCGGCCCTTGCGGCTGCCACGGTGGGAGCCGAAGTGCCAGCCCCGTTCGTCGGCGTCGTGCAGCATCACGATGCGTGCGGAGGGGTTCCCGGCGGCGTCGGCGGTGGCCAGGGTCATGGTGTGCGGCTCGGGCGCTCCGGCCTCGGCGGCCTCGCGCAGCCAGCGGCGGAAGAGCGGCAGCGGGGCGTTCGGCGCCCGCGACGGGTCGAACGACGGCAGCGGATGGTCCCAGACCCGCAGCCCGCGCAGCAGCTCGCGGAAGGCGCGGGCCTCGTCGTGCGGGGCGTCGGGCGACGGGGCGGGGGCCGCGGCGGAGTCCCGGCCCGGGTGCGTGGAGTCTTCGGCCATGGCGGGCAGGGTACGGGGCCGCTGCCGGGCGGCGGGACGGCCGGGAGGGCGTGGCGGGAGCGACGGGAGCGGCACGGTGGTTGTGGCGGGCCGGCCCCGGTAGCAGTGGCGGGCCGATCCCGCCGGCCGCGACGGGCCGGCCCCGGTAGCAATGGCGGGCCGATCCCGCCGGCATGGCGGATCGCCCCCGGCGGCCGCGGCACCCGGCCGATGCACCGCAGGCCGTGACACCGCACCCGGGCCCCGCCGTTCGCACACCGCCCGCGCCCCCGCCCCGGAAAAACCCTTGGCGCCGCCGCCCGCCGTTCGTTTACCGTCCTCGTATGCATCTCTTCCAGATCTACGGCTGATCCGGCCGGGCGCCTGCGCCCGCCCCCGCCCCGCCCCCGGCCCACCGGCCTCGCGCCGGTCCGTGCCGCGTCTCTCCCGTGCCCTTCGTGCGCCCGGGACCGCGGCCGTCTCGTTGCGCCCGGAACCGCGGACGCCTGACGGCGTACGGGTCCGCGGCTGCTCCGCCGTACCCGGGGGTGCGGGCCTTCGTCCGCGTGCCGTCACGCCATCGCGTCCACGCCATCGCGTCCACGGCACCCCGTATGCGTTACCCGTAGATCAAGCAGAGGACTGTCATGCCTGACAACAACACCCCGCGCCCGCACGCCCCTTCCCGTACCTCGGCGCTGGTGCCGCCGGGGGCCGACGCGCCGCTCCGGGGGCGGGCGCATGTGGCCATGGTGGGGACGCCGATGGTCAGCCATGTGCTGCCCGGTCTGGAGATCATCCGTGAGCTGGTGGCGCGCGGACACCGCGTCACCTACGCCAACTCCGACCACGCCGCCGAGCTGATCCGGTCCACCGGCGCCGAGTTCGTCCGCCACACCTCGGTGCTGCCGGTGGCCACCAACATCTGGCCGGACGACCCGGTGGCCGCCGCCTCGCTCTTCCTCGACGAGGCCATCGAGGTCCTTCCGCAGCTGCGGCCCGTCTACGACGCCGACCCCGCGGACCTCTACCTCCACGACGTCGGCGCGTACACCGGCCGGGTGCTGGCCGAGGCGCAGGGCCGGGAACTCCTCCAGCTGTCGCCGACCTTCGTCGGCTGGGACGGCGCCGAGGAGGTGATGGGCGCCGCGTTCGCCGCGCTGCCGGGCGCCGACGCGTACACGGCGCGGTTCGCGGCGTGGCTGGCCGAGTCCGGTGCGACCACCACGGACGTCGCGGAGTTCAGCGGCCGGCCCCGGCAGGCGCTGGCGCTGATCCCGCGGGCCATGCAGCCGCACGCCGATCTGGTCGACCCCGGCCGGGTGACGTTCGTCGGGCCCTGCTCGCGGGGGCGCGCGGACCGTGAGAGCTGGCAGCGGCCGGCCGGCGCCGAGAAGGTGCTGCTGGTCTCGCTGGGCAGCGCGTACACGCGGCAGCCGGAGTTCTACCGGCAGTGCCTCGCGGCGTTCGGGGAGCTGCCCGGGTGGCACGTGGTGCTGCAGATCGGCCGGTACGTCGATCCGGCGGAGCTGGGAGAGGTGCCCGGTAACGTCGAAGTCCGTTCGTGGGTCCCGCAGTTGGCGATCCTGGAGCAGGCGGACGCGTTCGTCACGCACGCCGGGATGGGCAGCTGCGCGGAGGCGCTGGCGTGCGGGGTGCCGATGATCGCGGTGCCGCAGGGCGCCGAGCAGTTCACGAACGCCGACCGCCTCGTCGAACTGGGCGTCGCCCGCCGCCTCGACACCGCCGACGCGACGGCCGGGGCGCTGCGGACGGCGCTGCGGGAGCTGCTGGCCACTCCGGGGCTGGCGTCCCGCGTGGCCGGGCTCCGCGCCGACGCCCGTGCGGAGGGCGGCGCCGCGCGCGCCGCCGACCTGATCGAGGAACGGCTGGAGCGGATCACGGCCGCCAAGGGCTGAGGCCGGGGGCGCCGGGCCCCCGGCCCGGCGCCCGCCACGGCTAGCCCGCCCCCAGCACCACCGTCCCCGACGAGCAGAACCACCCGCCGGTGCCGGAGACGGCCGCCAGCCGCGGCGGGCGCTCGCCTCCGGCGCCGTCGGGCCGGTGGACCTGGCGGCCCTCCCCGGCCGTGCCGCGCAGTTGCCGTACGGCCTCGACCAGCAGGAACAGGCCGCGCATCCCGGGGTGGCAGGCCGACAGGCCGCCGCCGTCGGTGTTGACGGGCAGCGCACCGTCCCGCAGCAGCCGCCCCTCCCCGACGAACGTGCCGCCCTCGCCCTTCGCGCAGAAGCCCAGGTCCTCCAGCGTCACCAGGGTCATATAGGTGAAGGCGTCGTAGAGCTGGGCGATCTCGATCTCGTCGGGGCGGATCCCGGCGCGCTCGAAGGCGAGGCGGCCGGAGACCGCGGCGGGGGAGACGGTGAAGTCCTCCCACTCCGACATCGTGGAGTGGGAGACGGCGGTACCGGAGCCGAGCACCCACACCGGGGGCGCGGCGAGGTCCGCGGCGAGGTCCTCGGCGACCAGCAGGACGGCGCAGCCGCCGTCCGAGCGGATGCAGCAGTGCAGTTTGGTGAACGGGTCGGCGATCACCGGCCCGGACAGGACCTCGTCGACGGTGATCGGGTCCCGGTACAGGGCGTCCGGGTTGGTGGCCGCGTTGGCCCGCGCCTGGACGGCGACCTCGGCCAGCTGCTCCGGCGTCGTGCCGTATCGGTGCATGTGGCGGCGGGCGGCCATGGCGTACTTGGAGATCAGGGTGTGCCCGTAGGGGACCTCGAACTGGAGGGGGCCGCGGGCGCCGAACGAGAGGTTGGCGGTGCGGCGCCGGGCCTTGAGATCGGCGCGGGCGGTGGAGCCGTAGACCAGCAGGACCGCGCGGGCGTGGCCGGCGGCGATGGCGTCGGCGGCGTGGGCGGCCATCACCTCCCAGGTGGCGCCGCCCACCGACGTCGAATCCACCCAGGTGGGACGCAGTCCCAGATACTCCGCGACCTCGACCGGGGCCAGCGTGCCGAGCCCGGCGGAGGCGAATCCGTCGATGTCCGTCCGCGCGAGTCCGGAGTCCGCAAGCGCCCGGCGCGCGGCCTGGGCGTGCAGTGCGTACGCGGTGGCGTCGTCCACCCGCCCGCAGTCGGACAGGGCGACTCCGGCGACGGCGACCTTGCGCTTCCCGTAGGGGTTCCCTGACGGCGTCATGAATCTGACGGTACATCAGATACGCCGCCCCGGGCAGTGGCGGATCGGCTCGGGGGTGCCGCTGAACTCCGGCCCTCTCCCGGGCCCTTCGGGTCGCCGCAGGAGTTGGTGACAGGGGCTGGGAAAGTCCGCACCCCGTCCTTACCATGACGAGCCGTCAGATTCCGCGAGGGCCGGCCCGCCGGTGCGCGGGGGCCGCGCCGGGCCCGAGGGCCGGGCGCCCGCCGCCGTACGGAGGGACGTTGCCGCACGGCCGGGAGGAGCCCGCCGATGGACGCCGCGACCACCGAGGAACAGGAAGAGTTCCGCCGCACCCTGCGCGCCCAGCTGCGCGGCGGGCCCCGTCCGGAGGAGGGCGGGGCCGACCCCGGGAGCGAGTGGCGGCGGCTCGCGGAGCGCGCGGGGCTGGCCGGGGCCGCCCTGCCGGCCGCGTACGGCGGAGGCGGCGGCGGGCCCGTCGCGCTCGCCGTCGCCTGCGAGGAGAGCGGCCGGACGCTGCGGCCGTCGCCGCTGTTCGCCACCGCCGTGCTCACCGCCCCGCTGCTGCTCGCCCTCGGCACCGAGCCGCAGCGCGAGGCGCTGCTGCCGCGCTGCGCCGCCGGGGAGCTGACCTGCGCCACCGCCGTCCCCGCGGGCCGGCTCGGCACCGCGCTCGCGCTCACCGGCCCGAACGGCGGCGACTGGGCGGGCGGCGGCCGCGCCGGTGGCGTCCAGGCGCGCAAGGTACCCGGCGGCCCCGGGCGGTCCCCGGCCGACGGCGGCCGGTGGCTGCTCTACGGCGAGGCGGCGCGGGTCCCGGACGGGCACACCGCCGGGCTCCTGCTGGTCGCCGCGCACACCGGCGGCTTCGCCCGCAGCCGCACCCGGCTCTTCCTGGTCCGCGCCGAGGCGCCGGGGCTGCGGCGGAGCGCGCTGCCCACGGCGCCCGGCGAACGGCCCTGCGCCCGCCTCGAACTCCGTCAGGTGGAGGGCGAACTGCTCGGCGCGGAGGAGGCCGGGCCGGTCGGCGGGCGGAGCCCGGAGCGGGCCGCCCTCGCCGCCGTCGGGGCGGCCGCCGCCGCGGCGCTGGCGGCGGAGACGGCAGGTGCGGCCGATGCGGTGCTGTGCCGCGCCGCCGCCCGGGTACGCGACGGGGGCGCCCCGGCGGGCGACGGGGCGCGCGTCGCTGAGCTGCACGCCGCCGTCCGGGCCGTCCGCGCCGCCGCGTACGCCGCCGCCGGATCCGCCGAACCGGGCGCCGGCGCGCTGGCGCTGGCCCAGGCCCTTCAGACGCAGCGGGCGGTGGCGGCCCAGGTCGCGCCGCCCGGGGACGACGGGGCGGTGTACGCGCGGCGGGCGGCCGGCGACGAGCTGCTGCTGGGGCCCGTGCACCGGCTGCGGGAGCGGGCGGCCGAGGAGGCGGGGCTGTTCGCCACCGGGGAGCGCGGGCGGACCGGGCCGCCCGAGGGCAGCGCGGCGGCCGTGGCGGGCGCCCGGTGAGCGGGGCGCGGGGCCGGAGCCTGGTGCAGCGGCTCTCGTCGACCCGGACGTTCGCGCGCATCGCGCCGTACGTCATCCCCGCCCTCGACCGTGCGGTACACCGGCTGACCGGCGGAAAGGTGCTGCTGAGCGCGCGGATGCTGCCCGGTGTGGTCCTCACGGCGACCGGCGCCCGCAGCGGGCTGCCCCGGCGTACGCCGCTGGCCTGCATGGAGCAGGAGGACGGCGGCTGGCTGCTGATCGGCAGCAACTTCGGCCGCCCGGGACACCCCTCCTGGACCGGCAATCTGCTGGCGCACCCGGAGGCGGAGGTCAACTGGCAGGGGCGGGACATCCCGGTGCGGGCCCGGCTGCTGTCCGGCGCGGAGCGGGAGCGGGCCTGGCGGGACGCCCTGGCGTTCTGGCCGCCGTACGCCGCCTATCAGGCACGGATCGAGCGGCAGATCAGGCTCTTCCGGCTGGAGCGGCGCTGATCGCCGGCGGCGCGGGGCAAGGGGGGGAACGGCGCCGGGCGGGGGCCCGGCGGCGGGGACATGGGTGGGGGGATCGGCGGACCCGGGGTGGGGCCGGTGGGTCCGTGGTGGGGGTGGTGCGCCGTGGGGGCGCTGCGGGCCGGTGCGGCACTCCCGGCGGCTGCATCGGCGCCGGGGGGTGGTCCGTACGGGCGTCCGCGGGCGGGCCCGGGGAGCGGGGCCGGCCGGTGGGCGGTTGCCCGGATTACTTCGTGGGCTTCTTTCCGGTGACGCCGAAATGCACCAACAGCGCGAGATTCGGCTTCAGTTCGGCCTGTTTGACGCCCCAGCTCTGGAATCCCTTCTGGTGTCCGGCGACCGCCGCCAGCATGGCCACGATCGAACCGGCCATCGCCGCCGCGCTGACCTCCTTGTCGACCTTGTTCCGGCTCTGCAGGTCCTCGATGGATTCCGTGAGCGAGTTCGTCACGGCATTGAGGATCTTCATGCGGATCTTGTAGAACCGCTTGTCGCCCTCGGCGGCGCCCAGATCGACGACGCGCAAAATCGCGTCGTTGCGGCGCCAGAACGACAGGAAGCCGTCCACCAGCTCCTCCGCCGCCGCCCAGCCGGACTTTCCGACCCAGGAACGCCCGGCGACGAGATCGGTGAGTTCCGCGCCCTCTTTCGCCATCCCGTCGGCGATTTCGAGGACGGCGCCCTCCACGTCGGGGAAGTACTGATAGAACGTAGCGGGAGAAGTGCCCGCTTTTCGGGCCACGTCAATGACCTTCACATCCCGGTACGGGGATGAACTGAGCATTTCACTGAGGCAGTCGAGAAGCTTCTGCCGCGTCGCCTGCCCGCGGCGGCCGGCAACTCTGCCGTCGACGGTTCGCACTTGTCCTGTCATGCCGTCAGCTTACCGAGGGGGGATCGGAGCGCGATTTGGCTGCCTGCAAATGGGGATGGGGGAGTTCGGGATATTCGGTCCCGGTTGATTCCGCCGCGGCATGGTGCCACGAGTGCGCGGAAGCCGCCGCCCCGGAGCGCGGGCGGTGCGGGCGCTTCCCGGGGCCCGGCCCGGCGGCCCCCGGGTGCGACGATTGACCCGAACCGGTGAATCCTCTTATCAACAGCCTGTGGACAACTTCGGTGGACAACCGCAGGGTAAGTCCCCTTCCCCGGCGCACGGTTGAGTGTGCCCGTCCGCACAGGTGAGGCATACGTTCGAATTCCTGTCGGGCGACACCGACCGAACACCGCTAGCGTGCACCTATGACGGCGATGACGGCATTCCCGGAGGGCACACCCTGCTGGGTGGATGCGATGCTCCCCGATCTCGACGCCGGAAAGCGTTTCTACGGGGAGCTGTTCGGCTGGACCTTCGACGAAGGCGCCGCCGAATTCGGCGGCTATACCGTTGCGTTCCGCGACGGCCGGAAAGCCGCCGCACTCATGCCGCAACCGGATCCGTCGATGCCTGTTTCCTGGGGCATTTCCTTCGCCACCCCCGATGCCGCCCGCACCGAGCAGACGATCCTCCGTTCCGGCGGCCGCATCGTCTGCCCTCCGATGCCCGTCGGCGACCTCGGGACGCTGCTGGTCGCCGCCGACCCGGGCGGCGCGGTGTTCAACGCCTGGCAGGCCGGGACGCACCGCGGCTTCGAGATCTCCGGCGAGCCCGGCGGCTACGTCTGGACGGGCCTGGGCACCCGCCTCCCGCACACCGCCGACGCCTTCTACGCCAAGGTCTTCGGCTTCGTCGGCGCCACCGGCAGCCCGATGGCGGGGCCCGGTGTGCTGCCGTGGCGGCTGCCCGGCACGGACCGCGAGATCGGCTGCCGCGTCACCATCGACCCGGACCTGCCGGAGACCGAAGGCGTCCCCGCCCACTTCACCGTCTGCTTCCTCGTGGACGCGATGGACGAGGCGGTGCGCACCGCCACCGCCCTCGGTGGAACCGTGGTGGGCGGCCCGCACTCCTCCTGCGGGGGCCCGTTCGCGGTCCTCCGCGACAATCAGGGCGCCACGTTCGGTGTCATGGCCCCGAAACAGCCCGCGAGACCGCAGAATTGACGGGTACGGCATGAACAGCACGGCAGAGGGAACGGCAGGGCCGCCCGGCGGGACCGCAGGCGGGCCGGGGCGGGCGACGACGGGGAACGCATGACCAGCAGGGATCGGTGGCGCCAGGGCGCCGCGCGGACGGCGCCACGACCGACGGCGCGGCGAGTGGCACCGGGCACGGCACGGCCGGCGGGCGGCGCCCTGCGCCCCCGGGACCGCCGCCCCGCCCGGGGGCTGCCCCGGGCCCGCCGCCCCGGCGCGCGGAGACCGGCGGCCCACCCGTCACGGAGCGTCGCCCCCGTCTGACGGGCGGCGCGCGGCGACCGGCACGCACCGTCCGTTTTCGGACACCGTGCCCCGGCCCCGCACCCGGCGCGGCGGACGGCACCGACCCGGCCGCACCGCGCGCCGCGGCCCGGCCCGCAGCGGCCCGTACCGGCCCGGCGGCCCGCGCGGGAGCGGTACACGGCCGGTGGGTGACACCTTTGGGTGGACGTATCGGCGCACGTCAGACAAGGATTGATCACGGTGGGTGACGCTGTCGCCGCGTCCTGCGGGGGCGGCCCGGCGCGACCGCGCGCGGGCCCCGGGTTCGCCACCGTGGCCTTCGCCAGGAAGAATCAGCACGCATACGGCCGTTCAGGCCAGCGGTGAGACGCTGCACGGGGCAGTGGCTCTCGGCGGCGCGGTGCTTTGGAGAGTCTCTTTTACGCCCCACGGGGAGGTGGCAGGCAAGTGGTGGAGCAGCTGACGCAGCTGACGCAGCACGATCCCCGGCGGATCGGCCCGTTCGAGGTGCTCGGCCGTCTCGGGGCCGGCGGCATGGGACTGGTCTATCTGGCGCGTTCGGCGTCCGGCCGGCGCGTGGCGATCAAGACGGTGCGCACGGAGCTGGCCGAGGACCAGCTGTTCCGGGTCCGCTTCACACGCGAGGTCGAGGCGGCCCGCGCGGTGTCCGGCTTCTACACCGCGGCGGTGGTCGACGCCGACCCGCGCGCCGCGGTGCCGTGGCTGGCGACCGCGTACGTACCGGCGCCCTCCCTGGAGGAGATCGTCAACGAGTGCGGACCGCTGCCCGCGCAGGCGGTGCGCTGGCTGGCGGCGGGCATCGCCGAGGCGCTCCAGTCCATCCACGGCGCAGGTCTCGTCCACCGCGACCTGAAGCCCTCCAACGTCCTCGTCGTGGAGGACGGCCCCCGGGTCATCGACTTCGGCATCGCCTCCGGCGTCTCCAACACCCGCCTGACCATGACCAACGTCGCCGTCGGCACGCCCGCCTACATGTCGCCCGAGCAGGCCCGCGACTCCCGCAGCGTCACCGGCGCCAGCGACGTCTTCTCCCTCGGCTCCACCCTCGTCTTCGCCGCCACCGGGCACGCGCCGTTCCACGGCGCCAACCCCGTCGAGACGGTCTTCATGCTGCTGCGCGAGGGCCCCGACCTCGCCGGGCTGCCGGACGAGCTGCGGCCCCTGATGGAGTCCTGTATGCAGATGGAGGCGGCCCACCGGCCGTCCCCCGCCGACCTCCAGTCCCAGCTCGCCCCGCACCTCTTCGGCTCCGGTACGGACGACAGCGGCACCGCCTCCGCCTGGCTGCCGCCCGGCGCGGTCGCCCTCATCGAGGGGCGCCGCGGCGGCCGCTCCGGACGGTCCGCCGACCGCGCCCCGGCCCGCCCGCCGGAGCCCCCGCGGCCCGCGCCGGACGCGCCCCCGCGCCCCGTCGGCGCGCCCCCGGCCGCCGCCCCGGCCACCGGTTGGCCGGGCCGGATCGGCGCCGGACCGGGCGCCCACCGCGGCGCCGACCCGCGCACCGGCGCCGGCCCGCTGCCGCCGCCCGCCCCGGGCCCCGACCCCGCCCCGGCCCGCGTCGCCCCGCCCCTGGACGCCCCGGCCGCGCCCGAGGCCGACGGCCACGGCGGCCCCGTACGCCTGGGGGCGTCGGCCGCCCCGATAGGGCCGGGCCCGCGCGTGGCCGACGCCCGGGAGACGCCGCGCGGCCACGCCATGGCGACGGACTGGGTGCGGCCCCCGGGCGGCGCCACCGGCGTGCCCGCGCAGGCGCAGCCCGGCCACCCGGCGCTCCCGGACGGCGCCCCGGCGCGGCCCGAGCAGCCGCCGGCGCCCGCCGAGACGCCCGGCGCGGAGCCGAACCGCTGGCGCCCCTGGCGCTTCCGGATGTCGAACGACGTCTGGGGCACCCCGGCCGTCGCCGGCGACCTGCTCTACGTCACCTCGTTCGAGGTGCACGCCCTGGACGTGGCCAGCGGGCGCCGGAAGTTCAAGACCCGCGACGTGGCCTGGGCGATGGCGGTCGCCGACGGCCGCATCCACGCCTCCGACGGCCCCACGCTGTACGCGCTGGACGCCGTCGACGGCACCGAGCGCTGGCGGCTGAACACCGAGGGCTGGGTGTACGCGCTGTCCGCGGAGCGCGGCACGGTCGTCACCAGCACCCGGGGCGGCGGCGTCCAGGCGTGGGAGGCGGCCACCGGTGAGCTGCGGTGGGAGATCCGCGGCGCGCAGACCGACTTCGAGACCGCCGAGGCGGCCCCGGTGCTCCACGACGGCACGGTCTTCGTCTGCGCCGACGGCCGCCTCAAGGCGCTGGACGCCCGCACCGGCGCCGAACGCTGGGCCTGCCCGGTCGGGGACGCCGCGGCGTGCGGCGGCGTCCCGGTGCGGCTGCTGCCCGCCCCGGACGGCATGGCGTACGTCGTCGCGGGCGCGCGGGCGCTCGCGGTGGACATCGCCCGCGGCGAGGTGCGCTGGCACTTCGAGGCGCCCGCGGTCTTCGTGAGCCCGCCGGCCTTCGCCCCGGGCCCGGCCGTCACCGGGGGCGGCGTCTATCTCGTCGACTACCTCGGCACGGTCTACGCCCTGGACGCGGCCGACGGCCGGGACCGCTGGCGGATCGCGACCGAGCCCCGGCAGTCCACCGAGCCGGTGCTGGTCGCCCACGGCGCCGTCCATCTGGGCAGCGGCAAGGCGCTCTACACCCTCGACGCCGTCACCGGCACCCCGCGCTGGCGGTTCCAGGCGGGCGGCGAGGTGATCGGCGCCCCGGTCGTCGCCGAGGGCCGGGTCCACTTCGGCGCCGCCGACCACTGCCTCTACACGCTCGACGCGATGGGCGGCCAGCTCCGCTGGAAGCTGGCGACCGGCGGCGAGATCACCGGTACGCCGGTCGCATCCGGCGGCGTGGTCTACGCCTGCAGCAAGGACCGCTGCGTGTACGCGCTGGACGCGGCGCGCGGCACGGGGCAGGCGCGGCGGGCCTGAGCCGGACCGAAAGCGGCGGGCGCCCCGGGACCGGAGGGTTCCGGGGCGCCGGTGCGTTCCTGGGGGTGCCCTGGTTCCTGGGGGTGTCCTAGGGGGCGTCGTGCCCGTCGTCCCCGGGGCGGCGCGGTCGGTCCCGCGGTGCGCGCGGCCCTTCGGGCCCGTCGTCCGGCATCTCGTCCTCGCGGGGCTCATCGGGGCGGACGGCGCGCTGCTGCACCGTCTCGTCCAGGGGGCCGGCCGCGCCGTCCGGCGTCCCCGGGCCGCGGTCGCCGGGCCGTACCTGCGGGAACGGCACGGTCGCGTCGGGGGACCCGCCCCAGACGGGCTCGGGACCCACGGCGCGTGGGGGCGTGTCCTCGGCCGGACCGGCGTCGTGCCCGGGGGCGCTCTCCGCGGCATGGGCGCCCATGGGGGCGTGCGGCTCCTCGGCGCCCGCCTGCGGGGTGCCGCCCGGATGCCGGCGCAGCTCCTCGGCCCACCGCACCGGTGGCGTGGGGGGCTGCGGCCGGCCGCCCTCCTCCGGAGGCGGGCCGGGCGGCGGCGGTGGCGGAGGCGGCCGCCACTCCTGAGCGGGCGGGCGCCCGGGGTCCCACGGCGCGGGCGCGGGCGGTACGCCGTGCGCCCCCGGTCCGTTGCCGTACGCCTGCTCGCCGTAGGGCGCCTCGTACCGTGCGGGCCGGTCGCGGGCGTCGCGGTCCTCCCGCTCGTCGTACCGCCGCCGGACGTGGCGGCCGCGCGGGATGTGGCGGCCGCGCATCACCAGGGCGGCGAGGAGCAGCAGGAGGCCGCCGCCGAACGCGACCGCCACCCCGTCGCCCAGCCCGCCCCGGGGGCCGGCGGTCAGGCTGCCCGCCGCCTGGCCCTGCCGGACCATCCACAGCACGGTGAAGCCGAGCACCACCAGACCGGCCAGGGCCACCAGCGCGCGGCTGCGCAGCACGACGCCGACCAGCGTGAGCAGGGCGGCGACGGCCATCGGCAGGAAGATCGAGCCGAGCAGTTCCGCGGAGGCGGGGCCGATGCCGCCGAAGAGGTCCTCGATGCGGACGTCGCGGGCGGGACGGCCGTCGTACCAGGGACGGAAGGGGCTCCATACGGCGGCCGTCGCTCCGATGAGGGCGATCAGGGAGCCGAATACGTTGCGCACCACCGGCGTCGCCTCGTTTCCGCGTCGTCCTGATGTCCTCCGTCCCGACGCTACGCCTGCCCGCCCGGGGCCGCGCGGCAGCTGCGGTGGCCGGCGGACGGGCACCCGCGACCCGCCCCCGCCCGTCACCGCCCCTTGCTAGGGTGCCGTGCACGCGTCAAAGCCCGGCGGCGACCGGGCGGCGCGGCCTGCTTTTCCGGCGAGATCATGTGTGTCACGGGGGATGGACAGCGTTATGCAGCAGCGCACACGTACGCGCGCACGGGCCGTGGTCGCGGCCGCACTGGTGGCGTCCGCAGCCGCCACGGTCGGCGGCTGCGGAAAGCTCAGCCCGTTCGGCTACACCCGCCCCACGGTCCCCGCCACCTACTCCCCGGGTTCCGGGGAGACGTCGTACGGCGCGGAGCCCACCGACGCCTACTCGCCCGAGTACTCCCCGTCCCCGACGATGGCGACGTACGACCCCGACGGCCGCTCCGACGTGCACGGCAGCGGCTGCGACTTCTCCAACTCGCTGCACGAGTTCACCTACCGGGTCAGCGTCACCAACACCTCCCTGTCGGACACCTTCTCGTACGACATGGAGATCGACTGGATGAAGGCGCGCCCGGCGGACGGCACGAGCTACGGGCGGCACACCCGCAGCATCACCGTGGCGCCCGGCGCCACCGAGACGTACACCGCCCGCTACACCGTCAACCAGTCCTCGATCGGCCGCTTCTGGTTCACCTGCCAGGTGACGCGGGCGGAGAAGTCCCGGATGTGACCGGGCGCCCCGGGGTGCGCCGGCGGGCCGCGAACAGCTCGGCCTGCCGCTCCGGGGGCAGATTGCCCAGCGCGATCAGGTGCGGCGCCTGGGCCAGGGCCCGCTCCCGGGTCGCCTCGTGGGCGGCCCACAGCGCCCGTACGGTGCCCTGGACGGCGTCGGTGGGCTGCGCGGCCAGCACCGCGGCGCGGCGCAGCGCGGTCGCGGCCGCCTCGCCCGGGGCGGTCAGCTCCGAGACCAGACCGGTGCGGTGGGCGCGGGCGGCGTCCAGCCGTTCCGCGGTGCCCATCAGGCACATCCGGGCGGCTTCCCCGTAGGGCATCCGCTGCGCCATGAGGATCGCCTCGTAGGCGCTGACCATCCCGTAGGTGGTGTGCGGGTCGAAGAAGGTGGAGTTCTCCGAGGCGATGATGAAC
Organism: Streptomyces sp. NPDC000404; assembly: GCF_040300365.1. Taxonomy (NCBI): domain Bacteria; kingdom Bacillati; phylum Actinomycetota; class Actinomycetes; order Kitasatosporales; family Streptomycetaceae; genus Streptomyces; species Streptomyces sp. NPDC000404. The sequence goes on from NZ_JBEPDN010000003.1 coordinate 258,111, forward strand.
TCCGCCTCGCCCAGGAGGTAGCAGGCGCCGCCGCAGGCCATGCCGTCGACCGCGGCGATCACCGGTTTCCACAGGTCGTTGGCCTTCGGCCCGATGTACAGCAGGGGGTCGTCGAGGGAGTACGGGGACGGCGGCTGCGGGACGGCGACGTCGCGGTCGATGCCGGTGCAGAAGGCCCGGCCGCCCGCCCCGGTGACGACCGCGGCGCGCACGGAGGCGTCGAAGCGGAACGCCCGCCACAGGTCGGCCAGTTCGGTGGCGGCGGCCAGATCCAGTGCGTTGAGCCGGCCGGGCCGGTCGAGGGTGACCAGCGCGACGCCGTCGCTGATCTCGGCGCGGACGCTCACGGCCGCTCCAGGACCCAGCGGGGCACCGTCACGCCCCCGGGCGGGGTGTGGAAGACGGCCCGTACGGGGGCGCCGATGCGCAGCCGCGCCGGATCGACGGAGTCCAGACGGGCATCGGCGTCCGCGACGACGTTGCCGACGAGCCGGATGCGGGGCGCGTCGGCCAGCTCCACGACGACGGCGTTGTACGGCGCCTGCGCCGCGTAGGCGGGCAGCAGCGGCGGGTGCGGGACGACGAACGACCAGATGCGGCCGCGGCCGGACGTCGCGCGCCAGTGGCTGCCGAAGGACTGGCAGCGCGGGCAGCAGGGCCGCGGCGGGAAGCGCGGAGCGGTGCACTCCGCGCACGTCTGGACGCGCAGTTCGCCGCGGGCCGCGTACTCCCAGAACGGCGCGCCGTCCTCGTCGGGAACGGGAACCAGCAGGTCATCGATGGTGTCGGCCGGATTGTCAGTGGGCTGTGTCACGCTCTGTGACATGACCTTACGCGAACGCATCTCCCGATCAACTCCTCAGCAGCAGGGCCGAGGTGGGGACGCCCTCGCCCGCGGTGACCAGACAGGTGGCGGCGCCGGGCACCTGCGCGGTGCTGGCGCCGCGCAGCTGCTTGACGCCTTCGGTGATGAGGTTGAAGCCGTGCACGTACGCCTCCGAGAGGCCGCCGCCCGCGGTGTTGAGCGGCAGCCGCCCGCCGGTCTCCAGGGCGCCGCCCTCGGTGAAGGCCGCGCCCTCGCCGCGCCCGCAGAAGCCGTAGCCCTCCAGGGAGAGCGGGATCAGCGGGGTGAAGGCGTCGTAGATCTGCGCCACGTCGACGTCCTGCGGGCCGAGATCGGCGTTCTTCCACAGCTGGCGGGCGGCGGTCCAAGCGGGGCCGCTGAGCGGGTCGTCGTTCCAGTAGTTGACCATCCCGTGGTGCTGGGCGGGCAGCCCCTGGGCCGCGGAGTGGACGTACACGGGCCGCCGGCGGCAGTCGCGGGCGCGGGCGGCGGAGACGACCACGCAGGCCAGCGCGCCGTCCGTCTCCAGGCAGTTGTCGAAGAGGCAGAGGGGTTCGCTGATCCAGCGGGCGGTCATGTACATCTCGCGGGTCAGCGGCCGCTCGTACATCATCGCGGCCGGGTTCTGGTTGGCGCGGTTGCGGCAGGCGAGGGCGACGTTGAAGAAGTGGTCGCGGGTGGCGCCGTATTCGTGCATGTAGCGGCGGGCCAGCATGCCGATCTCGTCGGCGGGTCGCAGCAGCCCGAAGGGCCGGGTCCACTGCCCGGGCGTGGCCAGCTGGACCTGCGTGTTCTTCCACGGGCGGGGCCCCGAGCCGCGTTTGCGGGACCGCCAGGCGACGCCGACGTGCGCCTGCCCGGTGGCGATGGCGGCGGCCAGATGGGCCACGGTCGCGCAGGAACCACCGCCGCCGTAGCCGACCTTGGAGAAGTGGGTGACGTCCCCGGCGCCGATGGCTTTCGCGATCTCGACCTCGTCGGTCTCCTCCATCGTGTACGAGGCGAAGGCGTCCACCTCCGCGGGGGCGATCCCGGCGTCGTCGAGTGCGGCGAGGATCGCCCGGCAGGCCAGGGTCTTCTCGGATTCCTCCAGCCTCTTGGCGAACGGAGTCTGCCCGATGCCGGCTATCGCCGTAGCGTCCTTGAGGGTCGCCCCCATGGCCACCTCCGTGGTCGGTCGTCCGTGCTGACAGCCGAGGAGGCTACCGCTAATCTGACGGACAGTCAGCTCTTTGGCGGGAGGCGGTTCTCGATGCGCGACGACCTGGAAACGCGAGCGGATCTGCGGTACGGCTCCCTGCCCCGCCTGGTGCGCGAGGCCGCCGAACGGTACGGCCCGCGCGAGGCCGTGGTCGGGGGCCGCACCCGCCTCACCTACGCCGAGCTGGGCGAACGCGTCGAGCGCGCGGCCGCCGCCTGCCTCGCCGCCGGAGTCGCCCCCGGCGACCGCGTCGCCGTCTGGGCCCCCAACACCCCCGACTGGATCGTCTTCGCGCTCGGCGCCGTCACCGCCGGCGCCGTCCTGGTACCGGTCAACACCCGTTTCAAGGGCGCCGAGGCCGCCGGCATCCTGCGCCGCACCCGCGCCCGGCTCCTCTTCGTCACCGGCACCTTCCTCGGCACCTCCTACGTCGCCGCGCTGCGCCGCGCCACCCGGGAGGGGCCGGGCAGCGGACCGCTGCCCGGCCTGCCGGACCTGGAGCGGGTGGTGGTCCTCGCCGACGACGCCCCGGCCGACTTCGACAGCCGCCCGGCCTTCCTCGCCGCCGGTGACACGATCCGGCCCGGCGCGGTCCGCGAGCGCGCCGACGCCGTCCGCCCCGACGACCCCTCCGACATCCTCTTCACCTCCGGCACCACCGGCCTCCCCAAGGGCGCGGTGCTCACCCACGCCCAGACGCTCCGCGCCTACGGCACCTGGAGCGACCTCGCCGGTCTCACCGAGGGCGACCGCTACCTCATCGTCAACCCCTTCTTCCACACCTTCGGCTACAAGGCCGGCATCGTCGCCTGCCTGCTGCACGGCGCCACGATGGTGCCGCAGCCCGTCTTCGACCCCGAGGCCACGCTCGCCCGCATCGCCGCCGAACGGATCTCCGTCCTGCCGGGCCCGCCCACCCTCCACCAGCAGATCCTGGAGCACCCGGCCCGGGCCCGGCACGACCTGTCCGCGCTGCGGCTGGTGGTCACCGGCGCCGCCGTCGTCCCGCTGGAGCTGGTCGAGCGCCTGCGCGGCGAGCTGGGCGTCGCCACCGTCCTGACGGCGTACGGCCTGTCGGAGGCGGGCGGCCTCGTCACGATGTGCCGCCGCGGCGATCCGCCCGAAACCGTCGCCGCGACCAGCGGCCGGGCCGTCCCCGGCACCGAGGTCCGCATCGCCGGCCCCACCGGCCGCCCGCTGCCGCCCGGCACCCCCGGCGAGGTGCAGGTCCGCGGGTACCACGTCATGTCCGGCTACTTCGAGGACCCGGCGGCCACCGCGCGCACCGTCACCGCCGACGGCTGGCTGCGCACCGGCGACATCGGCGTCCTCGACGCGGCGGGCAACCTCCGCATCACCGACCGCCTCAAGGACATGTTCATCGTCGGCGGCTTCAACGCCTACCCGGCCGAGATCGAGCAGCTCCTCGGCCGCCACCCGGACATCGCGGAGATAGCCGTCGTCGGGATACCCGACGCCCGGCTCGGCGAGGTCGGCAAGGCGTACGCCGTCCGCCGCTCCGGCGCGAGCCTGACCGCCGACGACCTCATCGCCTGGTCCCGTCGCGAGATGGCCAACTACAAGGTGCCCCGCCAGGTCGAATTCGTGACGGAACTGCCGCGCAACGCGAGCGGAAAGGTACTGAAGACGCGCCTTCGGGCGGGGGCGGAGGGGGCGTGACCGGGCGGGTGCGGTGGCCTGCCGGGGCAGGCGCCGGAGCCTGATGCCGGGCAGCGGGCCCGCCGGTCACCCGGACCTGCCGGTGGCCCGGGCCCGTCCGGCACCGAGCCGCACACCGCCGGGCTCCGGGCCTTACGGGGTCGTCAGGCCCCGGCCGTGCGTCGGACCCCGACCCGCGCGCCGTCAGACCTCGACCGCCCTCCCGGCACCGACCCGCACGCCGCCGAACCCCGTCGCGCGCTACCCCTCGGTCGGTGTCCAGTCCGGGTGGCGGCCGCTCAGGGCCACGACGCGGTCCAGCAGCGTCGCCTCGTCCGGTACGGGGACGGCCGGGCCGAACATGCCGCCGCGGGCCGGGTCCCCGGCGGCGGGGGCGAGCAGCGCGTACGACACCCCGAGGCTCGCGGTGTCGGGTGCGTAGGGCTGGCCGGTGGCGCGGGCCAGGTCCCAGCCGTGCAGGACGAGTTCGTTGAGCGCGATCCGACCGGCGAGGGCGGCGGGCAGGGTGACGCCGCCGGCCTGCGTCTCGCCCTCCCAGGCGTCCGGGCGGTGCCAGGCCGCGGCCAGCGCGTCGAGGTTCGCGGCCAGCTCGTCGCGCCACCCGGGCGGGACGTCGGGGAGGGCGCTGCCCGGTGATGTCGCGGTCGAGGGCCCCAGGTCCTTGGCCGCCGCGTCCCGGAACGCCGAGGTCAGGCCCACGAGATGGCCCAGCAGATTCCGCACCGCGTACTCCGCGCACGGCGTCGGCGCGGTCAGCTGGTCGTCGCGGGTGCGGGCGGCGAGGTGGGCGATCAGTGCGGTCTGCGCGCCGAAGTCGATGGTCTCCGTCATGCCCGGGCGTTCCTTCCGTCGTCACCGGTTGCGGCCGGTACCCCGGCCCGGCCCTCAGTGAAACGGCCCCGGCCCCCGCACCCCGGCCGCCACACCGGTCCGGCCTCCGCGGGACGCCACCCGCCCGGCCACCGGGACGAGACGACCGGACCCGGAGGCGGTCGGGCCCCCGTCCGGCATTGGCCTCCCATCGGGCACCGGCCTCCCGCCGGGCACCACGTCCCCGGCCACCGCTCGGCCGGAACGGGCGCCCGGCCCCGGGCCGGCCGCCCCGGGCGCGAGCCTCCGGTCCGGCACTGGCCTCCCGTCGGGCGCGGGCCTTCCACCGGGCGCCGGCCTCCCACCAGGCACGGGCCTCCCGTCCGGCACCGGCCTCCCGTCGGGCGCGAGCCTTCCACCGGGCGCCGGCTTCCCGTCCTCTACCGGCCGCCCACCGGACACCACACCCCGGCCACCGCCCGGCCGGAGACGGGCACCCGGCCCCGACCCGCCCCGACCCGCCCAGATCTCGCCGGCCCGCCGCACCACCCCTGGGCACCCACACCACCCCCGCGCACCCCCTACCCCCCACCTCCCGCCCCCTCCACCTCCCCGTACCGCTCCCGCAGCGCCGTCTTGAGGACCTTGGACAGGGGCCCGCCCCGGGGCAGCGCGTCCGTGATCTCCAGTTGTTCCGGGAGCTTCTGCGTCATCAGGCCCGCCGCCCGCAGGTGCGCGGTCAGCTCGGCCAGGGTGGGGGGCGTCGCCGTGGGGGTGAGGGTGACGACGGCGCAGACCCGTTCGCCGCGGGAGCGGTCCGGCAGCCCGATGACCGCCGCCTCGGCGATGCCCGGATACGTCCGTACCAGCTCCTCGACCTCCTGCGCCGAGATGTTCTCGCCCTTGCGGATGATGATGTCCTTGAGGCGCCCGGTGAGAACGAGGTGTCCGTCGGGCCGGAGATGGCCGAGATCGCCGGTGCGGAAGTACCCGTCCGCGTCGAACGCCGCGGCGGTCAGCTCCGGATCGGTGTACCGCCGGAAGACCATCGGCCCCTTGACCGTCACCTCACCGCTCTCCCCCGTAGCGGCCGCGGACCCGTCCGGCCGGACGATCCGGATCCGCGCGCCCGCGACGGGCCGTCCCACCGTCCGCGCCAGCTGCTCGTCCCCGTCGTACGGCGTGCCCATCGTGATCATCGGGCACTCCGTCATGCCGTAGCCGTGCACCACCGCGCACCCCAGCTCCGCGACGGTCTCGGCGTACAGCTCCGGGGGCAGCGGTGCCCCGCCGCCGGAGAGCAGCCGCAGCGACGGCAGGAGCGGACCGGCGTGCGGCAGCTCCTGCCGACGGTGCCGTGACGCATCGAGAAACGCCTGGTAGAACGCGGTGCTGCCGCCCGCCATGGTCACGCCGTACCGCCGGTAGACGGCGGCCGCCGCAGCCGGCCGGAAGGCGTCGAGGACGACCGCGGGGAAGCCGCCGGCCAGCATCGCGACGAGGTAGTCGGGCCCGGCGATATGGGCGTACGGGAACGCGATCGAGCCGATGTCGTCCGCCGTCATCCCCAGCGCCGTGGCCAGCCCGAAGCCCCCGGCGATCAGCGTCGCGTCGGTGTGCTCGACGCCCTTGGGAGCGGCGGTCGTCCCGGACGTGTAGTAGATCCAGGCGGTGGCCGCCGAGGCGCCCGGCAGCGGCGGCGCCGGGGGAGGGGGCAGCACCCCGGGATCCCCGGTCGGCAGCCCGAACTCCCGGCCGGGGTTACCGATCGGCGCACCGGCCACCGGCCCGCCGTCGCCCCCCGTCTCGCCCCGCGCCCCCACCGTCAGCACCCGCACGCCCGCCCCGGCCACCGCCCGCGCCATCGCCGTGAAGTCGGTGCCCCGCCACACGCCCGGGACGAGGACGAACTCGGCGGCCGATTCGGCGAGGATGAAGCCGACCTCCCGCTCCCGCAGCAGATGGAGCACCGGTATCTGCACCGCCCCGAGCCGGGCCAGCGCGAGGGAGGCGAGCACCGTGCCGATCCGCGTCGGCAGCTGCCAGGCCACCCGCGTACCGGCCCGGACGCCCTGCTCCCACAGTCCGGCGGCTACCCGCAGTGTCGCGTCCCGCGCCTGTCCGAAGGTGATCCGCCGCCCCTCGGCGTCGAAGAACATGGGCGCGCCGGGGGAGGCTCCCGCGCGGTACTCGACCAGTTCCCAGAGTGTCTGCACACGACCGGACTCGAACACGGCGCCTCCTGGCCACGGGGACGGTGCGGGGCGCCAAGAGTAGAACTGATGGATCGTCAGGTCCAGATCGGATCGGTCCGCGGGCGGGCGGCCGGGAAACGCCCGCGGCCGGCGCCCGCGGATCCCTTACGGGTGCGGGGCCGGCCGTCGGGTGGTTGCCGTCAGGGTGAGGTCCTACGGGACGAGGGGGATGTTGCTGTCGGTCGCGGTGAAACCGCCGGGTGCGACCGGGATGTTGCTGTCCGCCGGGGCCACCGGGATGTTGCTGTCCTTCGGCGCCACGGGGATGTTGCTGTCCGCCGGGGCGAACGGAATGTTGCTGTCCAGGGTCGCGGGCGGCACCGGGATGTTGCTGTCGGCCAGAGCGGGGGAGGCCGCGATGCCGAGCGCGGTGGCGCCGAAGGCGGCCGTGACCAGGGTGCGCGTGATGCGGTTCATGCCAGCTCCAAGATAGGGGGATCCGTAGGGGAACGTTTCCTTGTGTGAACCGTGCCTGACCAGACGACGGTAGCCCCTTGTCAGCCAGATGTTCGACAAAATCCCAGGAAGTTGCCTAAAAAACACGCGAGTTGAAGAGATTTGGGAGGAGCGGGAGGCTCCGCATCCAGTCCTTTCCAGCCGCCGCCTGGGCCGTTGCACCCGCACCGATGTGCCCGCCGATCGGCCGGAACCGACCTGCTCCACCGCGCTTTTCGGCGTGGCCGGAAGCCGTCGGGCCGTAGGCGACTGCGGAGTGGTCCGGCGGTTCGGCGGCTACGCACCGGGACGGACTCCCGAGCCCGGTACGTGCGCCCGGCTGCGGTTCCCGCGCGGGCCCCGTACGGGTGCGGCCGGTTTCGATGGCTCCCCTGATTACGTCATCGAAACCGGCCGCCACGATCCCCCGATCGTGCCCGGCACGCGGTGGCGCCGGGCGCCCGGAACGGATCGGCCCCTCCCCAGGTGCCGCCCGTCCGGACGTCTCGTTCCCCCCTCGGACCTCACGGGCCCTCGGACCTCACGGGCCCTCGGACCTCACGGGCCCTCGGACCTCACGGGCCCTCGGACCTCACGGACCGCGGGCCCGGAAGGCCCCGGACCGGTCGGGCCTCGGCCCGGGGGTGCGATCCGTACGGATGATCCGTACGGGCCGTACCCCACGGGCGAGCCCTGCGGGATGCGGGCGCGCAGGCCCGGATCCCGCCCCCCTTACTGCCGCGCCGCCGGTCCGCAGCGGTGCGGCTCCCCCCTGTCAGCGGCAGCCGGACCATCCCCCGGCCTGGCCGCCACCGACGTTCCGGACCCTCCCCCGGGCCCGGCCCCCCCCGGTCCGTTCCGCCGGCGCCCCGATCCCCCCGGGGCCCGCGGTCCGGACCTTCCCCCCTGATGCCGTACGGCGGCGCGTACGCCCGGCTTCCCCCGTCGGGGTACGCCGTGCCGCCGTGCCGGCATCCGCGGGCCGTGTTCCCTCAGGTCGTGCCGTAAGGGATCCGGCCCTCGGCGGATGCGCCGCGGGTGTCGCGTCCGGTGGACGGTACGACGCGACACCTACGGCGCCTCACCGTGGCTCAGTGCTTCGGCTCGGCGATCGGACGGTTGTTGTCCTTCGTCTCGATGCCGCCGTCGGCCCTCGCGGGCGCGGCGTGGTCGACCAGCGGACCGGAGCCGATGACCGGACGGTTGTTGTCCCGGGTGTGGACGGTCCCGGTGGCGTCGGCCGGCTGAATCGGGCGGTTGTTGTCCATCGGGCGGATGGGGCGGTTGTTGTCCATGGGTTGAATCGGACGGTTGTTGTCCATCGGACGGATGGGGCGGTTGTTGTCCAGCGGACGCACGGTGTCACTTCCGTCGCCGCGCGGTGAATGCTGCGTGGTCATGGTGGCTCAACTCCTGTGCATGGGCGCTGATGGACCCACTCGTCCGGCAACTCCCCCGTGGGTTGCCGGACGAGTGGACCAGGGCCGGTCACCGGGTGGTGGGCCCGTGGTTGCCGAGCCGCTTGCCCCCCGAGGCGGCGGTTCGGTAACCATGAGAGTGCCCGGTGGCGATGAACGATCGATAAACGTCCACCGCACCCATGCTGACCTGCGGTTATGCGACCGCGGCCGGAGACAGCAACGGCTGCCCCGCGGTGTTCCCCGCCAGCGCGGTGCCCGCCGAACTGTCGGTGGACAGGCCCAGCTGCTGCTGGATGGCGACGACTTCCTGCCAGCAGACCTTCGCGCGCCCGGTGTGCCCGATCTGGCTGAGCGCGTCGCCCAGCGTCTGGAGCGCATCGGCCCGCCAGCGGGCGCCGCCGATGCCGCGCAGTGTGTTCAGCGCCTGCTCCGCGTAGTCGGCGGCGCTGGTGGGGCGGTGGGCTGCGAGATCGACCTCGGCGAGCCGCAGATACGTCATCGCCTCCCAGAACCGCTGGTGGCTGTCGCGGAAGATGGCCAGCGCGGCGAAGAGCTGATCGGTCGCCTCCTCCAGCCGGCCCGCCATGGTGAGCGCCATCCCGAGGGCGTACAGGCCGTTGGCCAGGCGCCGGGAGGCCCCGGCCTCGCGGTAGCAGTCGGTGCCCTGCTGGGCGAGGCGGATGGCGCTGTCGGTGCGCCCCATGTCCAGATGGACGCGGGAGAGGTTGCACAGCGCGCTGGCCTCGGACTGCTTGCTCTTGTTGTCCCGGAAGGCGATGAGCGCCTGGTTGAGGTAGGCCTCGGCCTCCTCGTGCTGATGGCGGATGCTGGCGATGATGCCGCGGTCGTTGGGCCCGTTGGACGAGGTGAAGGGGTCGCCCGCCGCCAGGCCGAACAGCGTGGCCAGCTTGGCGTGTTCGTCGGCCTCGGAGAGCCGTCCGAAGTGCGTGCAGATCGGCAGCAGCGACCAGTGGATCCGTCCGGCGGCATGCGCGTCGTCGGCCTCCAGCGCGGCCTTCAGCAGGACGTGGTTGGCGTGCTCGTACTGGCGGTTGTTGGCACCGGACTCGGCCATGTCGCGGGTGAGGAGCAGCAGGTCGACGGCGCGGCGCAGTCCGGCGGGGCCGGCGTTCTGCAGGGCGCAGGCGATGATGCAGCGGGTCTCGCTGAACAGCCAGGTCAGCGCCTCGGCGCGGTCGGCGAACTCGAGGCCCGGGTAGTGCGGCGTCTCCATCTGCGTGACGAGCGCGTCGCCGGGCCGCTCCAGGGCGTACATCCGGGCGGCGGTCGCCAGATAGAAGTCGAGCAGCCGGGAGAGGGCCGCGTCCCGCTCCTCCGGCGGCTGCTCGTCGCGCTCGGCGCAGGAACGCGCGTAGAGCCGGACCAGGTCGTGGAAGCGGTACCGGCCCGGTGCCGCGGATTCCAGCAGGGAGGTGTCGACGAGGGATTCGAGCAGGTCCTCGGCGGTGTCGGTGTCCATGTCGAGCAGGGCGGCGGCGGCCGCGAGCGACAGGTCGGGGCCGTCGGCGAGGCCCAGCAGCCGGAAGGCGCGGGCCTGCTGCGGCTCCAGCTGGCCGTAGCCCAGCTCGAAGGTGGCCTTGACCGCGAGGTCCCCGGCGCGCAGCTCGTCCAGGCGGCGGCGCTCGTCGGCGAGCTTGCGGGCGAGGACGGAGACCGTCCAGGTGCGGCGGGCGGCGAGCCGGGAGGCGGCGACGCGGATGGCGAGCGGCAGGAAGCCGCAGGCGCCGACGACGTCCATCGACGCCTCGCGCTCGGCGTTGACCCGCTCCTCGCCGACGATCCGGGTGAAGAGGGTGAACGCCTCCTCCGGGCTCATCACGTCCAGGTCGATGAGCTGCGCCCCGGCCAGGTCGATCATGCGGGTGCGGCTGGTGATCAGCGCGGCGCAGCCCTCGGTGCCGGGCAGCAGCGGGCGGACCTGCGCGGCGTCGCGGGCGTTGTCGAGCAGCGCGAGGATGCGGCGGCCGGCGAGCGTGGAGCGGTAGAGCGCGGCGCGTTCGTCGAGACCGTCCGGGATGGACGTCTCCGGGGTGCCCAGGGCGCGCAGGAAGGCGCCGAGGACGGCCTCCGGTTCGGCGGGGGTGCTGCCGGCGCCCTGGAGGTCGACGTAGAGCTGGCCGTCGGGGAAGCGGTGGTGGGCGGCGTGGGCGACGTGCACGGCGAGGGTGGTCTTGCCGACGCCGCCGATGCCGGCGACCGCGGAGACCGCCATGATGTGGCCCTCGGCGGTGGCGAGCTGCTCGCTCAGCTCCGCGACGAAGGTGGCCCGCCCGGTGAAGTCCGGGACGGTGGCCGGGAGTTGCTGCGGGCGCAGCAGGACCGGCTCGCCCGGCCCGTGCTCGGCGGCGGTCGCCGCGGGCGCGTCCAGGTCCGGGTCGGCGCGCAGGATGCGCTGCTGGAGTTCGGAGAGGGAGGCGCGCGGGTCGACGCCCAGCTCCTCGGAGAGGAGGCGGCGGGTGTCGGCGTACACGGCGAGGGCCTCGGCCTGCCGTCCGCTGCGGTACAGCGCGAGCATCAGCAGCTCCCGCAGGCGCTCGCGGAGCGGGTGCACGGCGGTCAGCGAGGTCAGCTCGGAGACCACCTCGGCGTGGTGGCCCAGCTCCAGCTCCAGTTCGAGCCGGGACTCCAGCAGCGAGCGGCGCCATTCGTCGAGGCGGGTGCGCTGGTTCTCGGCGTACGGGCCGGCCAGCCCGGCGAGCGGTTCGCCGTCCCACAACGCCAGGGCGGAGTCGAGGAGTTCCCGGGCGCGGCACCGGTCGCCCGCCGCCTTGGCCTTCTCCGCGTCGGCGGCGTACTGCTCGGCGCGGTCGTGGTCGAGGTCGAGCGGCTGCCCGTCGGCGGTGCGGATCGCATAGCCGCCCGACTCGCTGACGAGCAGATCGGCGTCGTCCCCCAGGGTCTTGCGGATGCGGGAGGCGTAGGTGCGCAGGGCGGCGAGTGCGGCGTGCGGGGGTTCCTCGCCCCAGAGGGCGTCGACGAGTTCGGCGGCGGTGGCGGTGCGCCCGCCGCGCAGCAGCAGTGCGGCGAGCAGTGCCCGTTGTTGCGGCGAGCCGACCGCCAGTTTGTGTTCACCGCGCCACGCCCGCACGGGACCGAGCACGGTGAAGCGCAGACGCTCCCGCCTCTGTCCCGGACCGTCGTCCATGGTGACCCCCTGCTCCTGCCGTCTCTGTGTGGTGATGGTGTCGTTCCGCAGTGTGCGCAACGGTCAGTCTGCCTTGTCCCGGCGGTTCGCGTCAGTAGGGGGCCGGACCGTCCACAAACCCTCCTCGGCCAACGGGAGCCGCGCCGGGAGGGGCGCCGCCTGCGCGGAACGCCGTGCTCCGCCGGACGCGCCCCTCATGCGAGGACGCGCGCTCCGTGCCCCCGTGCGCCGCCCCCTTCCACCCTCTCTCCGCTTCCGCCCCGCCTCGCCCGATCTATGCATGCCCATGCCACTTCTTCACCGGTTGTTCGCACGTCGTACGCCATGCCGCTGAGGTGCGGGACTCGTCACCCTTACGGGATCGGATCACGCGACTGCACAACGTAACCCGTCGGGAGTCGTGTGCGCACCCGCGCGTGGCCCCGGTTCGCCCTTCCACAATTACTGACGATCCGTCAGATCGGCGTTACCGTACCCCTCATGGACACCCACGAGACCCTTCCCCAGATCATCTCGGTGGACGACCACACGGTGGAGCCGCCCGAGGTGTGGCAGGACCGACTCCCCGCGAAGTACCGCGACACCGGGCCGCGGATCGTGCGCGCCCCCGTCAAGCGGATGACCTTCGTCGGCGGGAAGTTCGCCCCCGAGATGGGCGCCCCCGGCGACGACGGACCGCTGGCCGACTGGTGGGTCTACGAGGACCTGCACCGCCCGCTGACCCGCCTCGACACCGCCGTCGGCTGCTCCCGCGACGAGATACGCCTCGAAGGCATCACCTACGAGCAGATGCGCCCGGGATCGTTCAGCGTCCCCGAGCGGCTGGCCGACATGGACGTCAACCACGTCCAGTCCGCCCTCTGCTTCCCCACCTTCCCGCGCTTTTGCGGTCAGACGTTCACCGAGGCCAAGGACCGCGAACTGGGCCTGCTGGGGGTGCGCGCCTACAACGACTGGATGGTGGAGGAGTGGTGCGGTCCGCAGTCACGCGGACGGCTGATCCCGCTCACCCTCATCCCCCTCTGGGACCCCGAACTCGCCGCCGCCGAGGTCCGCCGCAACGCCGCCCGCGGCGTCCGCGCCGTCTGCTTCAGCGAGATCCCCCCGCACCTCGGGCTGCCCGGCATCCACACCGACCACTGGGACCCGTTCCTGCGTGCCTGCGACGAGACCGGCACGGTCGTCGCCATGCACATCGGCTCCTCCTCGAGGATGCCGTCCACCTCCGCCGACGCCCCGCCCGCCGTCGGCTCCACCATCACCTTCGCCAACTGCTGCTTCTCGATGGTCGACTGGCTGATGAGCGGCAAGTTCGACCGCTTCCCGAACCTGAGGATCATGTACGCCGAGGGCCAGATCGGCTGGATCCCGTACATCCTCGAACGCGCCGACATCGTCTGGCAGGAGAACCGCGCCTGGGGCGGCGTCGCCGAGAAGGTTCTCCGCCCGCCCTCCGAACTCTTCGCCGACCACGTCTACGGCTGCTTCTTCGACGACGCCTTCGGTCTGAAGAACCTCGACGCGATCGGCGTCGGCAACGTCCTCTACGAGACCGATTACCCGCACTCCGACTCCACCTGGCCCCGCTCCCGCCAGGTGGCCGAGGAACAGATGGGCCACCTGCCGGCGGACGTCGTGGAGCGGCTGGTACGGGGGAACGCGATCGAACTGCTGGGGCTGACGGGGGAGGGGCTTTGGGGGGCTTCGGCGCCGGAGGGGTGAGCTGCTGCCTGCTGGGTGCCGGCCTCAGCCCGGCGTGAACTCGTACTGCAGCTCGTAGAGGTGGCCTGCCTTGATCATGACGGTCGCCTCAACGGGACGCTCGTCGTGGCTGTAGACGGTGCGGAGCGTCCGGAGCACCGGAAGATTTCCCGGGAGTTCGAGTGCCTCGTACTGGTCCCGGGTGGGGAGGCGCGCGGAGACGCGATCGACGCTGAGGACGGGCGGGTACCCCAGCTCGGACAGGAGGGTCGGGGTCCCGCCCTTGATGCGGCGACGTTCGGTCAGTGCGGTGCCCCGCGCGAGTTCCAGCGGGTAGAAGCACAGGACGAGTTCGGCCGGTTCGTCATCGAGCCGGAGTATCTGCCGACGCAGCAGGGCCGTACCGCCGTCGGGAAGCCCCAGCGCCTCCGTGACGTCGCCGGGCGGGACGGCTTCGGCGACCTCCAGCAGCTTGCTGCGTGCCGGTGGGCCGCCTTTGCGCGCCTCGGCAAGCCAGCGGTACGGCTCTCCGGGCTTGGCAGGATTCAGGGAGGCGGCGGGCCGGACCGTCCGCTGCCGGTGCTCGCGGACGGTCACTGCCGATCCCGCCCGTCCGACGACGAGGCGTTCGTCCTTGAGGAGCCCGAGGGCCTTCTGGACTGTGGCGCTGGAGGCGTCGAAACGTGCCTTGAGTTGTGTGGTCGAGGGCACCTTCGTCCCTGGCGCGAGGTTGCCGCTCATGATGTCGTCGCGCAGATCGGCGGCGATCCGCTCGTGCAGGGAGCGCCGGTCGCGGCCTTCGCCTTCGATCGTGGGCCCGGTCATCCGATCGTCCTCTCGTAACGGAGTCGCTGGCGCCCGGCGGGCATCACCATGCTGTCGACCTGGAACGGCTGGTCTCGGTCGTCGAGGGTCACCCGGATCACGTGGAGTACGGGTTCGTCGGGCCCGATGTCCAGGGTGTCGCGCTCCTCGGCGGTGGGCATCCGGGCGGTGACGTCCTCGCGGACGCGGGCTCCGGTGCGGCCCAGCTCGGCGAGGAGGGTGACCGTGCCGCCGGGAATCTTGGCGGTGTCCGCGAGGCGGGTGCCGCGGGCGAGGGCGGCGGGGTAGTAGGAGTCGGTGAGTTCGCAGGGCACGTCGTCGAGGTACATCATCCGGCGCCGTACGACGCTGTCCGCACCTGCCGCGAGCCCCAGCAGCTCCGCGACCTCCGGAGGGGCGGCGACCTCCCCGGCATGGACGATGCGCTGCCGTCCGCGGCGCCCCGCGCCGGCGGTCTCGGCGGTCCACGGGTCGGGCTGCCCCTTCTCTCGGGGCGAGAGGTACGGCATCGAGGTGCTGACCCACTCGCTGCTCTCCATGGCGTCCTCCTGGGCGTCGGCGGTCTCTGGGCTCCGCGTACACGGTAAGCGACTCTCTCTGAGCGTCACTCGCAACCTACCTTGCTGCTATTCGCGAATAGCGGTACGTTCATCGCGTCCAGAAATCTTGAGACGAAGGTGGTAGTTCGCCATGCTTTGCTCCTTGTGGTTTCCCCGCGTCCCGATGGGCGTGATCTCTGGCGCAGCCTCGCGTCTTGCTTGTCTTCTCGGGCGGCCGCGTCGGTCGTCGCCGCAATCCGGTCGCCGCGACGGAAGGGGTGGCTGGGTGCTGTCGCTGCCGCATGCCGCGCCTGTGGTCGGACTTTCGCGCGAGGTGCACGCGCCGGGGTTTCGTGTCGCGGAGGTGATCGCTCGATGAGTGGGGCGGGCGACGTGCGGGTGCTGCCGTGGGAAACGCCGGACGGTAAGACCTGTCTGTTGATCGGCGACGGCAAGGGGCTCGTCTCGCGAGTGGCGGACCGCGTGGAGGAAGTGCAGCTCGGGATGGCGGCGGAGTTGCTCGGGCATGCGGATGTGCTGCTCGATGACCGCCGGGTCACCGGGGTCGAACTTCGTTTTCTCGCGACTCGACTGGCCGAGGCGCTGCGCTGCGCCTGCCGTATCGCGGAGGGTCGGGTGCGGGAAAGCCCAGCTCCTGGCGAGGGGGCGGCGAGGGGAGGCGCTGCCCGGGCGGACGACTGAGGCTTCGTCCGTGTCCGTCGGCCTCTTGCCCGGTGGTGGTGGAGCGCTCACCATTGGCGCACCGTAGCAATGTGACGACTCGTCAGATGTGAGGTGGGCGATGGTGCGGGTGCTGCCCGAGGGGCGGTTGGCGTACGGGATGCAGTTGCCGGTGCAGGCGCAGAGCGGGGTGTTCGCGGAGGAGTGGGAGGCCGGGGCGGGGTCGGCGGATCTGGTGGCGGTGGCGCGGGCGGCGGATGCGTACGGGTTCGCGTACGTCGCCTGCTGTGAGCATGTGGCGATTCCGCGGCGGCTGGCCGGGGCCATGGGGACGGTCTGGTACGACCCGGTGGCCACGCTGGCGCATCTGGCGGCGGTCACCGAGCGGGTGCGGCTGCTGAGTCATGTCGCGGTGGTCGGGCTGCGGCATCCGCTGCTGTCGGCCAAGCAGTTCGCGACGCTCGACCGGCTGTCGGGCGGGCGGCTGATCATCGGGGTGGGCGCCGGGCACGTCCAGGAGGAGTTCGAGGCGCTCGGGGTGGACTTCGCGCGGCGCGGGGCGGTGCTGGACGAGACGGTGGACGCGCTGAAGGCGGCGCTGGGGCCCGAGGAGTTCGTGGCGTTCGAGGGGGAGCGGTTCGCGTTCTCGGGGCTGGGGCAGGCGCCGCGCCCGGTGCAGACGCCGCGGCCACCGGTGTGGGTCGGCGGCTCCTCGCCCGCGGCGGTACGGCGGGCGGCGGAGCGGGGGGACGGGTGGCTGCCGCAGGGCGACCGACGGCCTCAACTGCGGGAGAAAATCGGCGTGTTGAAGGGGCTGCGGGAGGCCGCCGGGGTGGTGGAGCCCGCGGAGATCGGGGCGATCGCCGAGCCGCTGTACGTCGGCGATCCCAGGTGGGACGTGGGACGTCGGACGCTGAGCGGGGCGCCCGAGCGGATCGCCGCGTCGCTGCGGGAGTACCGGGAGATGGGCGTCGACCAGATCCAGGTGCGGTTCCGTTGCCGGGGGCGGGAGGAGCTGACGGATCAGATGGCGGCGTTCGGGGAGGGGGTCGCGCCGTTGTTGGGGGAGTGAGCCGGGGGTTGGCTGTTGGGCGTTGGCTGTTGGACCTTGGGCGTTGGGTGTTGGGCGTGGGACGTCGGACGTCGGGCGCGGGCCGCAGCGCGGTGCCGGGCGCGGGCCCGAATCCGACGCCGGGTGCGGGCCCCGGCCCAGCGCCAAGCGCGCGGCCGCCCCCGACACCGAACAGCGCCGAGCGCACCACCAA
Organism: Streptomyces sp. NPDC000404; assembly: GCF_040300365.1. Taxonomy (NCBI): domain Bacteria; kingdom Bacillati; phylum Actinomycetota; class Actinomycetes; order Kitasatosporales; family Streptomycetaceae; genus Streptomyces; species Streptomyces sp. NPDC000404. The sequence continues at coordinate 274,934 of NZ_JBEPDN010000003.1, forward strand.
ACACACCACCAAACACACCACAAAACACACCACCAAAGACAGCTCCAACCATCGAATCGACCGCAGAACCACCTACGAACCCACACGAGGGGCCGGGCATGGGCAAGCTGGACGGGCGGGTCGTCGTCATCACCGGGGCGGCGCGCGGGCAGGGCGAGCAGGAGGCGCGGCTGTTCGTGGCCGAAGGGGCGCGGGTGGTGATCGGGGACGTGCTGGACGAGCCGGGTGCCGCGCTCGCCGCGGAGCTGGGGGCGGACGCCGCGCGGTACGTGCACCTGGACGTGACACAGGAGGACGACTGGGTGGCGGCCGTGGCGGCGGCGAAGGAGGCCTTCGGGAAGATCGACGGGCTGGTCGCCAACGCCGGGATCCTGCGGTTCAACGCGCTGACCGCCACGCCGCTGGCGGAGTTCCTGCAGGTGGTGCAGGTCAACCAGGTCGGCTGCTTCCTGGGGATCCGCACCGTCGCGCCGGAGATCGCCGCGGCGGGCGGCGGCACCATCGTCAACACCGCCTCGTACACGGGCGTGACCGGCATGGCGTACGTCGGTGCCTACGCGGCGAGCAAGCATGCCGTGCTGGGGCTCACCCGGGTCGCCGCACTGGAGCTGGCCGCCCAGGGGATACGGGTGAACGCGGTGTGCCCGGGGGCGGTGGACACGGCGATGACGAACCCGGCGGCGCTCGACCCGGAGGCGGACCCGGAGGCGTCGGCGCGGGCGGTGGACGCGCTCTACCGGAAGCTGGTGCCGATGGGGCGGATCGGGCAGCCGGCGGAGGTGGCCCGGCTGGCGCTCTTTTTGACCTGCGACGACTCGTCGTACATCACCGGGCAGCCGTTCGTCGTGGACGGCGGCTGGCTGGCGGGCGTCGGCCTCGGCTGAGCGGTTCGGGGGAGGCGCCGGGGTCGCGCCCCAGGCTTGTATCTGACGCTCCATCAGCTATTGACGCCTGGCGGTGCCGGTGGAACAGTCTGCGCAGGCTCGCTTATCTGACGCAGCGTCAGAAAAATTGCACCACCCACCCGCACGCCCCGTCACCCGGCGGCGTCCTCGCGAAGCGGCGTCGGAAGAGACGTAAGTCGGAAGAGACGTAAGGACGGTGAACTCCCGTGGAATTCGGGATCTTCGTACAGGGCTACGTCCCCGCCGCGCGCGCCGCGGCCGACCCCGAGGCCGAGCACCACGCGCTGATCGAGGAGACGGAGTACGTCATCCAGGCGGACCGCTCCGGCTTCAAATACGCCTGGGCCTCCGAACACCACTTCCTGGAGGAGTACTCCCACCTCTCCGCCAACGACGTGTTCCTCGGCTACCTCGCCCACGCGACGGAACGGATCCACCTCGGATCGGGGATCTTCAACCCCCTCGCCCCGGTGAACCACCCCGTGAAGGTCGCCGAGAAGGTCGCCATGCTCGACCACCTCTCCGGCGGACGCTTCGAATTCGGCTCCGGACGCGGCGCCGGCAGCCACGAGATCCTCGGATTCATGCCGGGCGTCACCGACATGAACCACACCAAGGAGCTGTGGGAGGAGACCATCGCGGAATTCCCCAAGATGTGGCTCCAGGACGAGTACGAGGGCTTCCACGGCAAACACTGGCAACTCCCGCCCCGCAAGGTCCTCCCCAAGCCGTACGGCCCCTCCCACCCGGCCATGTGGTACGCCGCCGGCTCCCCCTCCTCGTACGCGATGGCCGGACGCAAGGGGCTCGGCGTCCTCGGGTTCAGCGTGCAGAAGGTCGCCGACATGGAGTGGGTCGTCGACTCGTACAAGAGCGCCGTCAAGGACGCCGAGCCCGTCGGGGACTTCGTCAACGACAACGTGATGGTGACCTCGACCGCCATCTGCGCCGAGACGCATGAGAAGGCCGTGCAGATCGCCGTCGGCGGCGGGCTCAACTACCTCCAGTCGCTGCTCTTCCGCTACCACGACACCTTCCCGCGGCCCGACGGCATCCCCGCCTGGCCCGAACTGCTCCCGGACTACACCGAGGAGCTGATCGAGCTGCTGATCGCCGAGGAGCTGATGATCTGCGGCGACCCGGACGAGGTCCTCGCTCAGTGCCGCCGCTGGGAGGCGGCCGGCGCCGACCAGCTCTCCTTCGGCCTGCCCATCGGCATCAGCCGCGACGACACGCTCACCTCCATAAAGCTCATCGGCGAGCACGTTATCCCGCAGATCGACACGGACCCGGTGCACCGGACGACCCGCTTCCGGCAGACGCGCGGCGCCTGACGGGGCGGCCGCGGACCGCCGCCGGACGGATCCCGGCCCGGCGCCCGGCCCCGCGGCGCGCCGCCACCGCGCGCCGTCGCGCCCCGCGTCGTCGCGCCCCGCGAGACCCCGCCCGCAGGACGAGAAGGGAACCCGCCATGCTCGACCACCTCATCCAGGGCGCCACCGTCGTGGACGGCACCGGCGCGCCCCGCCACCTCGCCGACGTCGGCATCAAGGACGGCCGCATCGCCACCGTCGCCCCACCGGGCACCGTCACCGAACCGGCCCGCACCACCGAGGACGCCACCGGACTCGTCCTCACCCCCGGCTTCGTCGACCCGCACACCCATTACGACGCCCAGCTCTTCTGGGACCCGTACGCGACCCCGTCGCTCAACCACGGCGTCACCACCGTCGCCGGCGGCAACTGCGGCTTCACCCTCGCACCGCTCCACCCCGACCGGCCCGGCGACGCCGACTACACCCGCCGCATGATGAGCAAGGTCGAGGGCATGTCCCTGGTCGCCCTCGAAGAAGGCGCCCCCTGGGACTGGCACGGCTTCGGCGACTACCTCGACGCCCTCGAAGGCCGCATCGCCGTCAACGCCGGATTCATGGTCGGCCACTGCGCCCTGCGCCGCCACGTCATGGGACCCGACGCCATCGGCGGCCGACCCGCCCCCGAGCAGCTCGACGCCATGGTCGCCCTCCTCCACGACGCCATGGACGCCGGAGCCTGGGGCCTGTCCACCACCCAGTCCTCGACCCACTCCGACGGCGACGGCGCGCCCGTCGCCTCCCGCCACGCCGACCGCGCCGAACTCCTCGCCCTCTGCCGCGCCGTCGGAGAACACGAAGGAACCCAGATAGAAGCCATCGTCTCCGGCTGCCTCGACCGCTTCGGCGACGACGAGATCGACCTCCTCGTCGCCATGACCGCCGCCGCCGGACGCCCCCTCAACTGGAACGTCCTCACCATCGACGCGGCCGTCCCCGACCGCGTCCCCCGCCAGCTCGTCCCCAGCGCCCGCGCCCGCGAGGCCGGCGGCCGCATCGTCGCCCTCACCATGCCGATCCTCACGCCCATGAACATGTCCCTCGGCACGTTCTGCGCCCTCAACCTCATCCCCGGCTGGGGCGACGTCCTCGGCTTGCCCCGCCCCGCACGCATCGCGAAACTCCGCGACCCCGGCGTCCGCGCCACCCTGTTGCGCCACGCCCACAGCGAGGAGGCCGGTGTCTTCCGCCGCCTCGCCGACTTCGACCGCTACGTCATCGGCGATACCTACTCCGCCGCCAACGAAGGGCTCAGCGGCCGCGTCGTTCGCGACATCGCCGCCGAACGCGGCCAGGACCCCTTCCACTGCCTCGTCGAGATCTGCGCCCACGACGACCTGCGCACCGTGCTGTGGCCGATGCCCACCGACAACGACCCCGCCAGCTGGGCGCTGCGCCGCGAGACCTGGCGCCACGAGGACGTCCTCCTCGGCGGCTCCGACGCCGGCGCCCACCTCGACCGGATGTGCGGCGCCCCCTACACCACCCGCTTCCTCGGCGACTGCCTGCGCGGCCGGAAACTCGTCGGCCTGGAGGAAGCCGTCCGGATGCTCACCGACGACCCGGCCCGCCTCTTCGGCCTGCGCGAACGCGGCCGCATCGCCGAGGGCCACCACGCCGACCTCGTCCTCCTCGACCCCGAAACCATCGACGCCGGGCCCGCCACCCTCGTCCACGACCTGCCCGGCGACAGCCCCCGCCTCGACTCGAAGGCCCAGGGCGTCGTCAGCGTCCGCGTCAACGGCACCGAGACGATCCGCGACGACACCGTCACCGGCGCGGTCCCCGGCACCGTCCTGCGCTCCGGCCGCCACACCGCCACCGTGAGCACCCGGTGAGCGCCGCACCGGGAGCGGACCGCACCGAACGGCTCCTCATCGGCGGCGAGTGGACCGAGCCCGACGGCGGACACCACGACGTCCTCGACCCGGCCACCGAGGAGATCGTCGGCCGGGCCCCCGAGGCGTCCACCGCGCAGGTCCGCGCCGCCACCGAGGCCGCCCGCGCCGCCTTCGGCCCCTGGTCGCGCACCACCCCCGAACTCCGCGCCCGCGTCCTCGACCACACCGCCCGGCTGCTGCGCGAACGCCTCGCCCCGTACGCGGAACTCGCCCAGCGCGAGAGCGGCGCCACCACCGCCACCGCCCGCGCGATGCAGGTCGGCGTGGCCGCGGCACGGTTCGCGCGGTACGCCCGCGGGGCGCTGGAGCCGGTCGAGACGCCGCTGCCGCCGCAGGTCAACCCGGCCGGACCGATGGGGAAGGCAGCCGTCATCGGCGCTTACGCGGCCCGCCGCCCGGTCGGCGTCGTCGCCTGCATCACCTCGTACAACAACCCCTGGGCCAACCCCGCCGGCAAGATCGCCCCGGCACTGGCCATGGGCAACACCGTCGTCGTCAAACCCGCCCCGCAGGACCCGCTCTCCGTCTACCGTCTGGCCGAGACGCTTCAGGAGGCGCTGGACGAGGCGGGTGCGCCGCCCGGCGTCGTCAACGTCGTCTCCGGTACCTCCGCGGAGACGGGCGCCGCGGCCGTGGCGGCGCCGGAGACCGACATGGTCAGCTTCACCGGCTCCACCGCCGTCGGCCGGGCCATCGCCGAGGAGTGCGGCCGCGGCATGAAACGCCAGCTCATGGAGTTGGGCGGCAAGGGCGCGGCGCTGGTCTTCGACGACCTCGACGACGCCGGGCTGGACGCCGCGGTCGCCGGCATCGGCACCACCTTCTCCTTCTACAGCGGCCAGATCTGCACCGCCCCGACCCGTGTCCTCGTCCAACGCTCCCTCCACGACCGGCTGGTGGACCGCCTCGCCCGGTACGCGCGCCGGCTGCCCGTCGGCGACCCGCGGGCCCGCGGAACCGTGGTCGGCCCGGTCATCTCCGCCGCCCACCGCGACCGCGTCGAGTCCTACCTCGCCCTGGGCCGCGCGGAGGGCGCCCGTCCGGTCATCGGCGGTCAGCGCCCGGACGGCCCGGACACGGCGCGCGGTTTCTACGTCGCGCCCGCCCTGTTCGCCGACTGCACGCCCGGGATGCGGATCGTGCGGGAGGAGATCTTCGGGCCGGTCGTGGTGGTGCTGCCGTTCGACGACGAGGAGGAGGCCGTCGCGCTCGCCAACGACAGCGACTACGGGCTGCTGGACTACGTCTGGTCCGGCGATGTGGCACGGGCGTTCCGGGTGGCGGCACGGCTGCGCGCCGGCGGCGTCGGCGTCAACACCGTGGGCCGCAACATGGAGGCGCCGTTCGGCGGCTTCAAGCAGAGCGGCGTGGGCCGCGACGTCGGCTCGTACGCGCTGCACGCCTACAGCGAGGTGCAGTCGGTGGTCTGGACGGGGTGACGGGACGGGGTGACCGGTAGGGGTGAGGCGCCCCGGGTGGCGCCTCCGGGGCGAGTTGGCCGGAGGGCTTTCCGGGCGGCCCGGGCGGCGGTGGCCCGGCGGAGTACGGGTGGTGGCCGGGAGGCGTCCGGAAGTCGGACGGGAAATTTTTGGAAGGGGTAAAACGGGCGCCGCTGCGGTTACCGCACGGCGGCCCGGACGACCCACAAGGCATTGACTTGAAGGTTCAAGTGGGATTCGTCATTTCATTGCGCGAGCGAAGCGTGGGGTGCAGTTGCGTAATGAAGGTGTCGCCGGGTCTCCGATGAGCGGATTTCAGCCATCCGGATGCGGAAACAGCAGCACTTAACGTCCTGTTCATGGTTCAGGTAGACCCCCGGCCCCAGACCGGAGACACGGTAACGAGCGTCCCCGCCACCGGCGGAGAAGCCCGCAAGGACACCCGCGGCAAGGGATTGAGCGGCAACTCCGTCGGCCTGCTCGGCAGTGCGGTCATCGGCGTCTCCACCGTCGCCCCCGTCTACTGCCTCACCTCCACCCTCGGCCCCACCGCCGGAGAGGTCGGCCTGCAGATGCCGGCCATCTTCCTGGCCGGGTTCCTGCCGATGCTGCTGGTCGCCTTCGCCTACCGGGAGCTGAACAAGGCGGTCCCCGACTGCGGCACCTCCTTCACCTGGACCGTCAAGGCCTTCGGCCCCCGCATCGGCTGGATGTGCGGCTGGGGCCTGGTGATCGCGACGATCATCGTGCTCTCCAACCTCGCCGGCGTCGCCACCTCGTTCTTCTACCTGCTCCTCGGCGAACTCACCGGCAGCCAGGCCGTCGCCGATCTCGACGGCAACAAAGCCGCCCACATCCTCACCTGCCTCGCCTTCATCGCCGTCGCCACCGCGATCAGCTACCGCGGCATGACCGCCACCAAAGGCGTGCAGTACGCCCTCGTCGGCCTGCAACTCGCCGTGCTCGCCGTCTTCGTCGTCATGGCCGTCGTCAAGGCACGCTCCGGTGAATTCGCCGGATCCCTGCACTTCTCCTGGACCTGGCTCGACCCCTTCGCTGTCCAGTCCTTCTCCGCCTTCACCGCCGGACTGTCCCTCTCGATCTTCATGTTCTGGGGCTGGGACGCCTGCCTGACCGTCAACGAGGAGACCGCCGGCAGCGCCAAGACCCCCGGCCGCGCCGCCCTCCTCGCGATGCTCGTCCTCATCGGCTCGTACCTGCTGACCGCCATCGCCGCGCAGATGTACTCCGGCGTCGGCGACAAGGGCCCCGGCCTCGGCAACCCGCACACCGCCGACAACGTCTTCGCCGCCCTCGCCGACCCCGTCATGGGCACCGCCCTCGGCGTGCTGCTGTTCGTCGCGGTCCTGGCCTCGGCCGCCGCCAGCCTCCAGACCACGTTCATCCCCGTGGCCCGCACCGTCCTCGCGATGAGCGCGTACGAGGCGCTGCCGCCGTCCTTCGCCCGCATCCACCCGCGCTTTCGGTCACCGGGCCGCGCCACCGTCGCCGCGGGCATCGCCACCGGCCTCTTCTACGCCGTGATGAGCCTCCTCAGCGAGAACGTCCTCATCGACACCATCTACGCCCTCGGCCTCATGATCTGCTTCTACTACGCGATCACGGCCTTCGCCTGCGCCTGGTACTTCCGCCGCGACCTGCGCACCGGCGCCCGCGACCTGTTCTTCAAGGGCGTCTTCCCCGTCCTCGGCGGCATCCTGCTGACCGCCGTCTTCACCAAGACCCTCGTCGACATGTGGAACCCGGCCTACGGATCGGGCAGCGCGGTGTTCGGCGTGGGATCGGTGTTCGTCATCGGAGTGGGGCTGCTGGTCCTCGGCTTCGTGCTGATGCTCGTCATGCAGCGGCGCAGCCCGGCGTTCTTCCGGGGGGACGTGCTCACTCGGGGGACGCCGGCGTTGGTGGTGGGGGAGTAGGGGGGCGGGGGCCCCTCCCCCTCCCCTCCCGCCCCACCCACCCCGCCCCACCACCCGCCCCCGGACAGCATCGGCTGCCGCCCACCCGCCTGCCCGCGCCCTCGCACCGCCGCCCTGCCGGGCCGCCCGGCAAGGCTTGTCACGCACCGGTCTTGCCGCAACCTGGCTGCGCGCGCCCTTGCCCCGGCTTGGCTACGCCCAGCCCTGTCGCGGCCCGACCATGCCCGGCCACGCGGCGCTCCAGTCAAGCCGGGCCCTGGGGCGCCCCGGCCGCGCTCCGGTCGCGCGCGGGCCGGCCAACACCGCCCCGCACCGGCCGTGCTGCCGCAGCCGCCCCGCACCGGCCGTGCAGCCCGTCGGCCCCGGCGCCACCTCACCCGGCCCAGCCCGACCACCCCAACCCGCACCCTCCTCCCCCCGCCCTCACCCCACCCCGCCCTCGCCCACCTCCAGAAACACCGGATTGGTGAGCGCCGCCATCCGGCCGGGCGTACCGGGGTTCGCCGCCGGATACCGCACCTCCGCGCGGACATACGCGGCCCGCGCCGGGCTGGTGGTCCATGTGAGGGTGACCGGGCCGTCCGTCGGTATCGGGGCGCTGTGGAGCCTGCCCTGGTCCGTGTGGAAGGAGGCGGTGCAGCCGGGCGTCCCGGACACGGTGAGGCGGACGGTGGCCGGTGCGGTGGCGGGCAGGGTGAGCCGTTCGCCGATGCCGGCGTGTTCGCCGCGGGGGCCGCTGATGCCGAAGGACAGGTCGACGCCGGCGGATTCGGCGATCCACACGCGGCCCGCCCGTATGCCCTCCTGGAGGGCGTGGCGGGACAGGTCGTCGGCGAGGACGACGGTCTGGGGCAGGCCGATGACGTCGGGGTCGCGGTGCGCGTCGCTGTGTCCGACGGCGGGCAGCCACCGGGGACGGTCGCCCCGGGCGTGTGCCACCAGGGCGTTGTCCCAGCCGGCGAGCGCGGTCTCGTCCTCGGCGGTGTACGGGCCGTTCCACACCTCCAGCGCGTCGGCACCGTCGAGGCCGAACTTCCAGGAGCAGCCGATGCACGAGGCGTGCGGGTGCGCCGGTATGGCCAGCCCGCCGGCGCGGTGGACGGCCCGGGCGTACGCGCCGGGAGCGGTCTCGCGGGCGCGGCGCCGCCAGTCGAGGAAGGCCCCGGGGTCGGTGCCGAGCGCCACGAGGTGGCCGTTGCGCGTGGTGATCTCCTCGCCGGTGAGGATCAGCAGGTCGTCGCCCCACAGGCCCTCCCACGCGCGGTGCGAGGACGTGGTGTTGTGCTCGGAGGTGTTGATGAAGTCCAGGCGCGCGGCGCGGGCCAGCGCGGCGATCTCGGCGGGGGTGCGCCGCCCGTCGGAGTGGACGGAGTGGAGGTGGCCGTCCCCGCGGTACCAGGCTCGGCCGCGGCCCCGGGCGCGCTCGGGCGGATACGCCGGCGGCGGCGTGCGCCCGGGGTCGCCGAGGCGGAGCGTCACGGTGATCTCGTAGGTCAGGCCCTGCGGCGCGAGGGTGTACGGGGCGAGCACGAGGTGCCAGGTGCCGGGGCGCACCGGGCCCGGGAGGTAGCCGGGGGTGGCGTCGTCGGCGCGGAGGAAGAAGGTGCTGCGGGCGCCGCCGGACCAGCCGCGGAAGCCCCGGCCGCCGGGGTCGGTGCCGCGTGCGTCGAAGATGCCGATGTCGCAGGCGTTGCCGACGGTGCCTTCGGGGACGTCGGGCCGGTCGTAGCGGTACGCCACGGCGATCTCCCGTACGCCGGGCGGGACCTCGACCGGTACGTACACATGGTCCGGGGTGCCCGGCGGCAGATGACCGCCGACCGTGCGGGTCAGCGTGGCACCGCCGCCACCATCGCCTGCGCCGCCGCCGGACGCCGGTGCCGCGGCGGCGAAGCGTACGGGCCCGAGGGCCAGGGCCCCGGCCGTGCCCGTGGCCGCGGAGAGTCTGAGTACCTCGCGCCGTTCCATTCCCGCCCCCTGATGTCGCTCCGATACCGCTGATACCGCTCTGACGTCTTCCGATGTCTCTGTCCGATGCCGCTGTCCGGCGTGTGCGCGGCGGCCCGTGCGAGGCCCGGCACCGGGCCCGGACCGCGTCGCCGGCACCTCGCGTGTGTCGCCGCGTGAAAACTGTTGTACGCGGGTGTGACACGGCGGGAAAGGGCTGTGGATAACCCGCCGACGGTGAGGCAACATGCGCTGACCGACACGGTTCACACGGAGGTGCGCGCGGATGCGGATCGCGACCACGATCTTCCTCACCGACGAGACGATCCGGCCGGACCGCCTGGCCAGAGAGCTGGAGCAGCGCGGCTTCCACGGCCTCTACCTTCCCGAACACACCCACATCCCGGCCGCCCGGGAGACCCCCGCGCCCATGGGGGAGCCGCTGCCCGACGAGTACGGCCGCTGCCTCGACCCGTTCGTCGCGCTCGGCCAGGCGGCCGCGGTCACCGAGGGGCTGCGGCTGGGCACCGGCATCACGCTCGTCGCCCAGCACGACCCCATCGACCTGGCGAAGCGGATCGCCACCCTCGACTTCCTCTCCGGCGGCCGGTTCACCCTCGGCGTCGGCTTCGGCTGGAACGTCGAGGAGGCCGCCGACCACGGGGTGCACTGGGCCACCCGCCGGGACCTGGTCCGCGACCGGATGGCGCTGATGCGGGCCCTGTGGGCGCCGGAACCCACGGCCTACGAGGGCCCGTTCGGCTCCGTGCGCGCCTCGCTGGCCCACCCCAAGCCGGCCGGCGGCGCGCCCCGTGTCCTGCTCGGCGGCGCCGCCGGTCCCCGGCTGTTCGCCGACCTCACCGCCTACGCCGACGGCTGGCTGCCCATCGGCGGCCACGGTCTCGGCGAGGCGCTGCCCGCGCTGCGCACGGTGTGGACGGCCGCCGGACGCACCGGCGAGCCCGCCGTGGTGCCGTACGCGGTCCGCCCCACGCCCGGCAAGCTGGCCCACTACCGGGACCTCGGCATCGGCGAGGTGGTGCTGCAACTGCCGCCCGCCGGTGAGCCCGAGGTGCTGCGGACCCTCGACGACTACGCGCAGTACCTCTGAGGCGCCGGTACGCCACCACCGGGCCCGGACGCGAACGGGCCCGCCACCGGGGCGCACCGCTCGCGCCCCACGCGGCCCGGACGTCCCGTACGGGGCCGCCCGCCCGCACCCCGCCCCAAGCCGGCCCGCCCCGGGGGCCTCCCGCGCACACGCCCCAGGAGGACGCGTCCCAGGACGACGCGTCCTAGGACCACCGTCCGACCCTCCCGCCCCCAGAGCCCCGTCCGTGGACCGATCCGGCGCCGTGCGGCCGGGCGTACCGTCGAAGAAACGGGGTGTTTCCGTACGGGGGCGGGCAGGACGGCCGTCCCCGTACGGGAGGCGGCCCCGCCCGGTAGCCGGCGGCTCCTAGGAGATGACCATGCCGCAGCTCGACCACACGATCGTCCACAGCACCGACCGATTCGCCTCCGCCCGTTTCATCGCGGAGATGCTCGGCGCCCCCGAGCCCCGCGCGTACGGGCCGTTCGCCGCCGTCACCCTCGACAACGGCGTCGTGCTCGACTACGCGGAACATGTCGCACCCGACGGCAAGTTCGCCCCCACGCACTACGCGTTCCTGGTGACGGAGGACGAGTTCGACGAGATCTTCGCCCGGATAAAGGACAGGAACCTTCCCTATTGGGCCGATCCCCGGCATACGAACCCCCAGGCCATCAACCACCACGACGGCGGCCGCGGCGTGTACATCGACGACCCCGACGGGCACGCCATGGAGTTCATAACGCGTAAGTACTCGGAGGCTCTGCTCGCCGGATTGCAGTGATCTTGTTCCGGTGTCGGTGCGCGCTCGTATGCTCGGAGGATGACTTCCAGCGCGCAGGTACCTGACCAGGGATCACACCGAGCGGACGCGCCGTCGGCGGGCGGTGGCACGGAGCCTTCCGCGCCGCCCGCCGCGAACGCCGTGCGCCGGGCGTTGCGCCGGGCCCGCGACGGCGTCGCGCTGGACGTGAGCGAGGCCGCGGTCCTCCTCCAGCTCCGCGGCGACGACCTCAAGGACCTGTGCGCGAGCGCCGCCCGGGTCCGGGACGCGGGCCTGGAGGCCGCCGGACGGCCGGGGGTCATCACGTACTCCCGCGGTGTCTTCATCCCCCTGACGCGGCTGTGCCGCGACAAATGCCACTACTGCACCTTCGTCACCGTCCCCGGCAAGCTGCGCCGGGCCGGCCACGAGATGTTCATGTCCCCCGAAGAGGTGCTGGACATCGTCCGCCGCGGCGCGGAAATGGGCTGCAAGGAAGCCCTGTTCACCCTCGGCGACAAGCCCGAGGAGCGCTGGCCCGAGGCCCGCGAGTGGCTGGATGCGCACGGCTACGACGACACGATCTCCTACGTCCGCGCCATGGCCATCCGCGTCCTGGAGGAGACCGGGCTGCTGCCGCACCTCAACCCCGGGGTGATGTCCTGGACGGACTTCCAGCGGCTCAAGCCCGTCGCCCCGTCGCTGGGCATGATGCTGGAGACCACCGCCGAGCGGCTCTGGAGCGAACCCGGCGGCCCCCACTACGGCTCGCCCGACAAGGACCCGGCCGTCCGGCTGCGCGTCCTGGAGGACGCCGGCCGCTCCAACGTCCCCTTCACCAGCGGGCTGCTGATCGGCATCGGGGAGACGTACGAGGAGCGTGCCGAGTCCCTGTTCGCGCTGCGCCGTATCCAGCGCGCGTACCACGGCATCCAAGAACTGATCATGCAGAACTTCCGCGCCAAGCCGGACACGGCGATGCGCGGCATGCCCGATGCCGAACTGGAGGAGCTGGCCGCGACGATCGCGGTGGCCCGGCTCGTCATGGGCCCCTCGACCCGCATCCAGGCGCCGCCCAATCTGGTCGACGGCGAGTACGAGATGCTCATCGGCGCAGGCATCGACGACTGGGGCGGCGTCTCCCCGCTGACCCTCGACCACGTCAACCCCGAGCGTCCCTGGCCGCAGATCGAGGAGCTGACCGAACGCTGCGCCACCGCCGGCTTCGAGCTGCGCGAAAGGCTCCCCATCTACCCCGAGTTCCTCCAGCGCGGCGAGCCCTGGCTCGACCCCCGGCTGCTCCCGCACGTCCGGGCCCTCGCCGACCCGGAGACGGGCCTGGCCGACGAGGACGCCCCCGTCGTGGGCCGCCCCTGGCAGGAGCCCGACGAGGGCTTCTCGCTGGCCCCCTCGGGCCGCACCGATCTGCACCGCACCATCGACACCGAGGGCCGCACCGGCGACCGCCGCGACGACTTCGACGAGGTCTACGGCGACTGGGAGGCGCTGCGTGAGGCCGCCGCCCCCGGAATGGCGCCCTCCCGCCTCGACGCCGATGTCCGCGAGGCCCTGAAGCAGGCGGCCGACGACCCGACGCGGCTCACCGATCCGCAGGCGCTGGCGCTGCTGCACGCCGACGGCCCGGCCCTCGACGCCCTGTGCAAGATCGCCGACGAGCTGCGCCGCGACACCGTCGGCGACGACGTCACCTACATCGTCACCAGGAACATCAACTTCACCAACGTCTGCTACACCGGCTGCCGGTTCTGCGCCTTCGCGCAGCGCCGCACCGACGCCGACGCCTACACGCTCTCCCTGGAGCAGGTCGCCGACCGCGCCGAGCAGGCGTGGGACGTCGGCGCGGTGGAGGTGTGCATGCAGGGCGGCATCCACCCCGACCTGCCCGGCACGGCGTACTTCGACATCGCGCGCGCCGTCAAGGAGCGCGTCCCGGGGATGCACGTCCACGCCTTCTCGCCCATGGAGGTCGTCAACGGCGCCACCCGCACCGGCCTGTCCATCCGGGACTGGCTGGCCGAGGCGAAGGCCGCCGGCCTCGACACCATCCCCGGCACCGCCGCGGAGATCCTCGACGACGAGGTCCGCTGGGTCCTCACCAAGGGCAAGCTGCCCACCGCCACCTGGGTCGAGGTCATCAAGACCGCCCATGAGCTGGGCATCCGCTCGTCGTCGACGATGATGTACGGCCATGTCGACCAGCCGCGGCACTGGCTGGGGCATCTGCGGCTGCTGGCCGACATCCAGAAGTCGGCGCGGGAGAAGGGCGTCGAGGGCTTCACGGAGTTCGTCACCCTGCCGTTCATCCACACCAACGCCCCGGTCTACCTCGCGGGCATCTCCCGTCCCGGCCCCACCACCCGCGACAACCGCGCGGTGACGGCCATGGCGCGGCTGCTGCTCCACCCGTACATCACCAACATCCAGACCAGCTGGGTCAAGCTCGGTACGGAGGGTGCCGCCGAGATGCTCCGCTCCGGCGCCAACGACCTGGGCGGCACCCTGATGGAGGAGACCATCTCCCGGATGGCGGGCTCCAGTTACGGCTCCTACCGCTCCATCCAGGACCTGCTGGCCATCGCCGACGCCGCGGGCCGTCCGGCGCGCGCCCGCAACACCACGTACGGCCCGGTGTCCGAGGAGCGGCAGCGGGCCGCGCACGCCTCGGACGGCCATCTGCCGGAGCTGCTGCCCGTCCTCGACTGAGGCGCACGGCGGTGGTACGGGGGCGCCCGGCGGCATACGGGCGCCCCTCGCCGGGCCTCGGCGCCCCCGCCCCGGGGAGTCCGCCCCGGCGCCCCCGCCTTAGGGAGCTCGTCCGGTCCGGGTGCTCTAGGGCGACGCGCCCCCGTCGTACTCCGCCTCGTGCTGGAGGATGCACTGCTGCCACTGCGACAGCGCCTGTGCCCTGTCGCCGCCGGCGTCCTGCGCGGCGGTGATCAGCGCGTCCGCGGCCATGGCCGCCAGCCGGACCGCGACATGGCAGACATCGCGGTGCGGAAGCGGCCGGAGAAGTTCCACCGCGCCGTCGCTGTCGCCGGAGAGCGCGGTGGCGACGACGGCCATCGTGGTGCGGTCCCACTCGTACTCGGACATGTGGTGAGCATGCCCATCCCGGCCCGCCGCCATCTTCGAACTCCCGGCTGAACGTGGCCCGTCGCCCGGAATCCCGCCGCCACCTGCGCGTTCGCCGGGCGCCTCGTCCGCCGTGGCCGCCTGGTCCGGAGGTCTCGGGCGGACGCGTACCGATCGGGAGCGGACCGTTCAAAAGCCACCTGATGTGCGTCTTGTCGCATTCCGTTCCTGTCCTTAACCGATCAATCATGGTCGATTACAGTGCTGCGCCAGGGGGTCCGTACGGGGCCGGACGGGCGTTGTGGGGTTCGGGAGGGCACAGTGAACGCAGCGGCAGGCGGCACCGGCACCACCGCCATCTGGGGCCGTACCGAACAGCAGGACTTCCGCAGCCGGGTCCGCGGCTGCCTGCTCGGCGGTGCCATCGGTGACGCGCTCGGCGCCGGCATCGAGTCCGACTCCCTGGACGCCATCCGCGAGGCCCACGGCCCGGAAGGCATCACCGACTTCGTGCCCGCCTTCGGGCGGCGCGGCGCCGTCACCGACGACACCCAGCTGACGCTCTTCACCGTCGACGGCCTGATCCGCGCCCAGGTCCGCCGCGACACCGGCGCCTGGCACCCGCCCACCGACGTGCACCGCGCCTACCTGCGCTGGGCCGCCACCCAGCGCGACTGGGGGCCGGACGAGCGCAAGGAGGACGACGGCTGGCTGGCCCGCGAGGAGTGGCTGTACTCCCGCCGCGCACCGGGCCGCGCCTGCCTGACCGGCCTCGGCGACGACACCATGGGCACCCTGGACAAGCCGAAGAATCCCGACTCCAAGGGGTGCGGCGCCGTGATGCGCTCCGCGCCGTTCGGCCTGCTCGTCGGCTGGGAGCCGCAGCTCGTCTTCCAGCTCGCCGTCGAGTGCGCCGCCCAGACCCACGGCCACCCCACCGGCTACCTCGCGGCCGGCGCCTTCGCCGTCATCAGCCACGCCCTGGCCCGCGGCGACGACCTCGACAGCGCCGTCCAGAAGGCCCTCGCCCACCTCGCCACCCGCCCCGGCCACGAGGAGACCACCGAGGCCCTCAAGCGCGCGCTCGGCGCCGTACGGCAGGGCATGCCGACGCCCGAACGGGTCGAGTCGCTCGGCGCGGGCCGGACGGCCGAGGAGGCGCTCTCCATCGGCGTCTACTGCGCACTGGTCGCCGAGGACGTCCGCCACGGTCTGCTGCTCGCCGTCAACCACGGCGGCGACAGCGACTCCACCGGCGCCGTCTGCGGCAACCTCCTCGGCACCCTGCACGGCGAGACCGCGCTGCCCCCGGTCTGGCTGGTCGAGCTGGAGGGCCGCGACACCATCCTCCAACTCGCCGACGACTTCGCCCTGGAGATGACCCAGGGACCGGCCCTGCACGGCCCCGCCGGCTCCGCCCCGGGGTGGCTGGCCCGCTACCCGAGGGCCTGACGGACGCGGACGAACGGCCACCGGAGGAGAGCCCACCGCACCGGCGCCGCGGGCGCGGACCCCCGGCCCGGGGCACGGCGCGACGGTCACCCGGCCCGGATGTGGCCTGGCGGTCACCCGGCCCCGACGGTCACCCGGCCCCGGCGCGCGCCCGGCACCCGCGCGCCCCTCACGTCCTCCCCGCGCGCCCCGCCGCCCCGTCCGTCCGCTGCCCGGGGAGCCGCCGGGACGCCCCGAACCCGTCGCTGCCGTCCCCGTCCCCGTTGATCCGCTCCAGGACCGCGTCCCGCTCCGGGGTGTCCTCCGGCCTGACCAGTCCGATCAGCAGGAACAGCACCAGCGAGGTGGCCACCGGCGCCACGATCTGGATCTGCAGCTGCACCCCGTCCAGCCCGTAGTTCGTCAGCCAGAACGCGAACAGGCCCGCCGCCCACGACACCAGCGCCGCCGTCGGCCCGGACCGGCGGCACTGCCGCACCATGCCCAGCAGGAACGGGATCGAGATCGGCCCGACCAGCCCGGCCACCCACTTGATGACCACGGTGATGATGTCCTTGAACGCCGGCGAGTTGACCTGCGTCGCGATCGCCATCGACAGCGCCAGGAACGCCACCGTCGACAGCCGCGCCGCCAGCAGCCCCGCCCGGTGCGACCAGCCCCGCACCCGTTCGCCCACCTTCGGCAGCGCCGGCGCGATGTCCCGGGTGACGACCGCCGAGATCGCGTTCGCGTCCGACGAGCACATCGCCATCGTGTGGGAGAAGAACCCGACCACGACCAGGCCCAGCAGCCCGTGCGGCAGCAGCCGTTCGGTCAGCAGCGCATACGCGTCCGACGCATCCGGCTTCTGCGCCCGCACCAGCAGCGGCGCCATCCACATCGGGAAGAACAGCACCGCCGGCCACACCAGCCACAGCGCCGCCGACAACCGCGCCGACCGCACCGCCTCCCGCGCACTGCGCGTCGCCATGTACCGCTGCGCCTGATTCCACATCCCGCCGCTGTACTCGAAGGTCTTGATGAAGAGGTACGCCAGCAGGAACGTCAGCGTGTACGGCCCGGCGGTCGGCGCCGTGTGCCCCGCCGGCAGCCGGTCCCACGCCGTCCACAGCGCCCCGACACCACCGAGCTGCGCCAGCACCGTCACCAACATCGCCACCCCGGCCAGCAACTGGATGACGAACTGCCCCAACTCCGTCAGCGCGTCCGCCCACAGCCCGCCGACCGTGCAGTAGATCCCGGTGACCACACCGGTGATGAGGATGCCCTGGTTCAGCGACATGCCCGTGAACACCGACAGCAGCGTCGCGATCGCCGCCCACTTGGTGCCCACGTCCACGATCTTCAGCAACACCCCCGACCAGGCCAGCGCCTGCTGCGTCGGCAGGTTGTAGCGGCTCTTGAGGTACTCCAGCGGCGAGGCCACGTGCAGCCGCGACCGCAGCCGGTTCAGCCGCGGCGCGAACAGCCGCGCCCCGATGGCGATCCCCATCGCGATCGGGAACGACCATGTGACATATGACGTGACGCCGTACTGGTACGAGATACCCGCATGGCCGGTGAACATCACCGCGCTGTAGCCGGACATGTGGTGCGAGATGCCGGACAGCCACCACGGCATCCGGCCGCCCGCGGTGAAGAAGTCGCCGACGTCGTCGACCCGCCGGTGGGACCACGCGCCGATCGCGACCATCACACCGAAATAGCCGATGAGCACGGCCCAGTCGAGACTGTTCATGCCCCCTCCAGGGGTCCGCCTGGTGAACGTGGACCACTTCGCCGTGACGTCCCGTTGGGCGGTTCCCCGTGCGGGAGCGGGGACGTGGGGATTGAACCGTCCGCCGCGCGGGCCGGTCAAGGCCCCCAAGGTCATGGATGTGAACGACAGTCACCAAGCCGAACGATTTTGCCTGCTCTTGACCGGCCGGGGCGTTGTCCCCCGTCCGCCGCCGCCCCCACGATGTGCGGACACTTCGCCGGGCTCCGCAGGCCCGACCAGCACGGCCACCACCGTCCCGCACCCGCGGCACGGCGACCGGCCGCGCGGGAGCGGGATCCCGCGCGGCACCACCGACTTGCCGGGAGGAACGCGCCACGGACGAAGCCACCGGCACCCGGTCGGGCACCTGCGGCCTCACTCCCAGTCCGACCGGTCCGTGCCCTCGAAGCAGTACGTGACCCACTTCCCGACCCGGTGCGCAGCGGTCGACGGCACCGCGCACACCCGCACCCGGAACGTCCGCCCGACCGTCGCCATGTCGGTGTACTTGTCGTGCCCGAAGTTGATGACCGCGCTACGGGACGAGCCGCCCCGCACCCGGATCGTCACCGTGTCCCCGGGCTCCCCGTTGACGATCCGCCCCCACACGGCGCCGCAGGACGCGCTGTGGCGCAGCTGGATCCGTACGGGGTTGCCCGCCTTCGGCTCCCAGGTGACCGCGTCCGCGGAGCACTGAGCGGCCGGACTCTTCCCGTCGCAGCCCGCCCCGGGGCAGCCCGGCGGCGGCTCCTCGAACGCCTGCCGGAGTGCCTCCACCCCGGGTGGCACGAGCGCCCCGGCGACCGCCGCGGCCACCGCCACCACCAGCGTGTGCCCCGCATGCGCCCGCAGCCACCGCCCGGCCGCCCGCATCCGCGCCCCGAATCGGCCGCCCGGCCCGGGACGTGCGCCACCGGGCGGATCGGCAGCGGGTGGATCCAGGACGGGCGGATCAGCGGCGGGCGGATCGAGGGCGAGCGGGGCGGCGCCGAGCGGATCGGGTGCGGGCGGATCGGCGGCAGGTGGGGCGGGAGCGGCGGGCGGGACGCCGTCCGGCTCCCCGCCACCGGGCCGTGCCGCGGGATCGTGCGGGTGTGTGCTCATCCGGCCTCCTGAGAGGTCCCTGGCCTGCCCACGATTCTCCCCCGATCCGGCCCACCGGAAGCGCGTCGCCGGCCGCGGACCGGGGCGCGGAGAAGAGCGTGACGGGCTCAACGGGCGTACGGAGAAGGGGAGATGGCCGCCCGTGCCCCCGCGCCCGCCCACCCCGCGCCCCCGCGCACCGCGTGCGCCGCACGCCCCCGGCGGCGCCCCCGAGTTCACCGCCCCACCCGCGTTCGTTCAGCCCGCCGGACGCGCCTCGCGCAGCGCCGCGCCCAGCCGGACCAGACCCTCCCCGATCTCCTCGGGCGGATGCGTCACGAACGACAGCCGCATCGCCGCCGCGTCCGGCGGCCCCGCGAAGAACGGCGCCCCGGGGACGTACGCCACGTCGTGCCGCACCACCCCGGGCAGCAGCGCCGTCGCGTCGTACCCCGCGGGCAGCGTCGCCCAGACGAACATGCCGCCCGCCGGACGGTTCCACCGCGACCCCGCCGGCAGCGCACCGCCCAGCCCGCCGAGCAGCGCATCGCGCCGCGCCCGGTACGCCTCCCGGACCCGCACCAGATGCGCGTCCAGATCCGCCACCGCCAGATAGCGCGCGGCCGCCGCCTGATCGACGGTGGAGGAGTGCAGGTCAGCGGCCTGCTTCGCGATCACACAGGCCCGCCGCAGCCCGGCCGGGGCCCGCAGCCACCCCAGCCGCAGCCCCGGCGCCATCACCTTCGAGAACGACCCCAGCAACGCCGTACGGTCCTCCGCCCCCGGGAACGACGCGATCCACGGCACCGGCTCGCCCTCGAACCGCAGCTCCCCGTACGGATCGTCCTCCGCGATCCACAACCCCCGCCGGGCCGCCACCGACGCCACCGCCGCCCGCCGCTCTTCCGGCAGCGTCCGGCCCGTCGGGTTCTGGAACGTCGGCACCAGATAGAGCAGCTTCGGCCCGACCCGCGCCGCGATCTCGTCCAGCGCCTCCGGGTCCAGCCCCTCGTCATCCGTCGGCACCGGCACCACCCGCGCCCCCGCCAACGAGAAGATCTGCAACGCCGCGAGATAGCACGGGTCCTCGACGAGCACCACGTCACCGGGTTCCAGCAGCGCCGTCGTCAGCAGCGTCAGCCCCTGCTGCGACCCGGTGGTCACGATCAGATCGTCCGCGGCGGTCGCCAGCCCCCGCGCGGTGGCCCGGGCGGCGACCGTGGCGCGCAGCTGCGGATCGCCGTCGGTCGGTGAGTACTGCAACGCCCGCCGCGGCTGCTCGGCCAGCACGTGCCGGAACGCGTCGGCTATCCCCTCGGCGTCGAACAGCTCCGGCGCGGGCAGCCCGCCGGCGAACGAGATCACCTCCGGGCGCGCGGTCAGCGCCAGGATGTCGCGCACCGGAGAACTCCCGGTCCGCGCCGCCCGGGAGGCGAGCCCCGGGGCGGGGACCGTGGACACGCTCTGGGCCGGATCCGTCATGACGACTCCCCTCGCTCACGCCGGGCGCACGCCCCGGCTCGGTCGCCGGAGCTTAAGCCGCCCGTCCGGCCCGGTACAGGGGGCCGCACCCGGCGCCGGACAGGGGAGAGCCCCCTCGGCCTGGACAGGGGATCCGGTCGAGAGGGCTCGGGGCCGCGCGACGGGTGCGCGGCGGTCTGACGGGCCGGTCAGGCCAGGTCGAAGGCGCCGCCGGCGACATCCGACACGAAGGTGCTCCAGGCGGAGTTGTCGAAGGTGAGGCGCGGGCCCTCGGGGTCCTTGGAGTCGCGCACCGCAATGGCCTCGGCGGCCGGCACGGCGATTTCCACGCAGGCACCGCTGGCGGAGTACGACGACTTCGTCCAGGAGAACGCGGAATTGGGCTGCATGACCTTGTTCACTGTTCGCTCCGGCTACTGTGAGTTGCTGCGGATTCGGTCGTGCCGACGCTACGCGCCAACATCACTTGCAGCAGGAGCAGTTCACCCGTCCGAATGGCGTGCTTCTGGATCTCTTTTCACGGCGCCGGGCGCAGGTGTACCTTGCCGGATCCCGCCGCCGGGGGCCGGTTTTCGCCCCTCTCCGACCGGCCTTTCCCGCCCTGTGGGACTCCTCCCGGGCGGGATCGAATTCCCTGGTGCGGACCTCAACTCAGAGCATCCGCATGTCGTTTGGCGGCAGCCGCGATGAATTCCCGGCTCTGGTCGGCATTCAGCGCCTGTGCCCGAAGATGTTCGTACATGATCGTGTACTTGTTGACGTCGTTCGCTTTCTCCAGATACAGGTCGCTCGTGACGCCTTCGATGTAGACCACGCTCGAATCGGAGGTCGCATCGAATTCGAGAATGGAGAACGTGCCGGACATCCCGGCGTGCGCTCCCGTGTCGTACGGCAGCACCTGCACCGTCACATGCGGCAGGGCGCTCATCTCGACGAGATGCTCCAGCTGCTCCCGCATGACGGCGTGACCGCCCACCACCCGCCGCAGCGCGCTCTCGTCGAGCACCACCCACAGCCGCAGCGGATTCTCGGGATCATCGACCCGCTCCTGGCGCCGCAGCCGCACCTGGGTCCGCTTCTCCAGTTGGTCGGGCGGCAGCTCCGGCAGCACCCCGGGGATCACCGCCCGGGCGTACCGCGGCGTCTGCAGCAGACCGGGGACCACCAGCGACTCGTAGACCCGCAGCGAGGCGGCCTCGGTCTCCAGCCCGATGTAGACGCTGTACGGGATGTCGCCGAACGCGTGCCACCAGCCCTGCTGCCGGGAGTCCTTGGCCATCTGCATCAGGGATTCCACTATCCGGCGGTCGTCGACCTCGTACACGCCGCACAGGTCACGGACGTCGCGCTGGCTGATGCTGCGGCGGCCGTTCTCCAGCCGGCTGATCTTCGACTGGGAGACCAGCAGCCGCTCGGCCACCTCCTCCGCCGTCATGCCCTTGAGCTCACGGAGCCTGCGCAGCTCCTGGCCCAACCGGCGTCGTCGGACGGTGGGGTTGACATGGGACGCCACGGGACGTGCACCTCCGGGTCCGTACTGCTGTTGTTCCGTGCCAGCAGAGTGCCACCCCGGGTGGACACCGCGCAGTCAAATGCACACAGAAGGCGAGCACGCCACTGCGCGGGGTGGCGGACCGGCCGCCGTCCGGAGCGGCCGGCCCGCCACCCCGCGCCAACTGCGGCTCCCGAACGGGCTCGTGGGGACGGTTCTGCAACGGCCGGTGCCCCGGCGGCGTACGGGACGCCGGCCGGGGCACCGCCCGGAGCATTACGGGAGCGTGCGGACGGCGCGCACGCCGCCCCGCACGCCCCCAGTGATCATCGTGCGCCGGCCCGGGCCATGCTGCCGTGCCCATGCCGTGAGGGAACCGGCACTCCGGACGCGTTCGCCGCGCCCCGGCCGGCCGGCTGACGCGCCGGGCCGTGGCCCGAGCCCGCCGCCGGTGTCCGCCGCGGCTGCGCCGCGACGCCGTTCTGGACGTCCATGACCGCGTGCGCGACCAGACCGCCCATGGGGTCGTGCCGGATCAGATCCCGGAGGCGGGAGCGCGATGAGCGCCCTTCGTTCCCCGGGTAGAGGTGCTTGCCGAGGCCGACCGCATGGGCCAGCGCGGCGAGCGCCGCGGTCCGCGGGTCCGGCGGTACGCCGGTGCGGATCGCGGTGTCGAGCCGGGCCCTGATTTCCCGGCTGATCGCCGTCTCCGTCGCCTGGTAGCGCGTCGTCGGCAGCACCCCGCACATCTGCCCCTCCACGGCATGGACCATGCCGCAGCGTTCGAGATGCGAGAGATACGTCTGGCGCAGCCCCAGTCGGGGCCCGCCGATCCAGTGGACCGCGCGCACCGGACTGCCGCGTCGGCGCAGCAGTTCGAGCGCGGAGTCCAGAGTCGGATCTCCGGTCGGCCGTGGCATCACCACGGCGATACGATCCCCGTCCGGGGCTATCCGTCCTGCCAGAGCCAGCTCCACTAGCTGGGCCCCGGCCAGGCCGAGGTCGAGCGACTGCGGCTGCGCTGTGGTGCCCGTTGCCGGGTCCAAAGCCAGCAGCAGAAGCTCCTCCGGAATTGTTCTGCGGCTCCTGCCCATCCATGCCTCCCCGCGTGGATGCATGACAGGGTGACCCCTCTCACATTCATCTGTCGAGAGTGCGTGGGGGGTTCGGCAGGGAACCTGCAGGTATGTCGTTCTCGTCTAGCACGTCGACGGCTACCTCCGCGGCGCGGCGGAACGAGGTGGCGTGGGGCGGCGGCATCCGCGCCGTGCGGACACAGGACACTTGGGAACACTGGTCAGACAGTGCGACATACGAAGGAGACATCGGTGGCGGGCGAGTCCCCCGACAAGTCGGGCAAGAAGCAGGCGTCGGGGAAGGCGCGGGCCGCGGACGACCCGCGCCTCGCCGTCCTCCGGGGGGAGCCGGCGGAGGCGACGGAGAAGACGGCGGAGCCCGCGGAGCCCGAGAAGGCCGAGAAGGCCGGACGCGGGGCCTTTGGGGCTGCCGAGGCGTACGGGGACGCGGAGGCGCCGAAGAAGCCGGAGAAGGCGGCGGACGGGGCTTCTGAGGCCGATGCGGCCCCTGAGGCTGCCGAGACCGGCGAGGCTGCGAAGACCGCCGAGGCGAACGGTGCGGCCAAGAACGGCGACGGCCCCGGCAACGACCGGCTGCGGGCCGCCGTCGCCGCCTGGGTCGCGGGGAAGGACGACGACCCCGAGAACGACGACGCCGAGAGCGCGGACGACTCCGACGGCGCTGCCTCCGGCGACGCCTCCGACGGTGCCGACACGGATGGTGACAGCGCGGCCGACGGCGGCAGTGCAAAGGGATCCGCAAAGGTCATAGGCGCTGCTGCGGCAGGCGCGAAGGGCTCCGCCGCCGAGGGTGCCGCGACGTCCGGTGCGGACGCCGGGGACGGCTCCGGCAAGCGGCCCGCGGCGGACGACGCCGGGGCGGCGAGCGGTGACGGCGCCGCTGCCGATGACGTCGACGACACCCGTGACGAGGGTGCGGATGCCGCCGGGTCCGCCGGTGAAGCGAAGGCCGGGAGCGGCGACGCCGGGAAGAAGGGCGGCGGAAAGCGTCCGAAGGGCGAGGAAGCCAAGGCCGCGGAGCCCGAGGCGTCCGTCGCGAAGGACGCGAGCGCCAAGGACGACGCCCCGGCCTCCGGCGCCGAGGGTGACGACGCCTCTGTGACGGACGGCGGCGACGCGTCGGACGAGGACGACGACGTGGACCGGCCGACGGCCGTCTTCACGACCAAGGGCAAGAAGTCCGGCGCGGACGAGGAACCCGCCGACAACGCCACCCGCGTCTTCACCATCGCGAAGTCCGGGGACGAGAACGCCAAGTCCGAGGAGAAGAAGCAGCCGGCGGAGAAGGCGGAGCCCGAGGGCGGGGAAGAGCCCAAGGCCGCGGACAAGGCCGGGCCCGAAGCCGCGGACAAGGGCAAGGACGACAAGCCCGAGGCCGCGGACAAGACCGAGGCCGCGGACAAGGCCGAGGCCGCGGACAAGGCCGAGGCTGCGGGTAAGGACAAGGGCAAGGGCAAGGCCGGTGGCAAGGCCCAGGCCGAGGCCGATGACAAGGACGGTGCGGACGCCGACCCGGTCGATCCGCCCACCACCGCCTTCCGCATCGCCCCGCCGACCGGCGCCAAGTCCGCGAAGGACGCCAAGGACGCCAAGGCCGACACCGGCTCGTCCAAGGACTCCGGGGAATCCAAGGACACCAAGGACGCCAAGGCCTCCGACGCCAAGGACCCGAAGGCCCCCAAGGACCCGAAGGCCCCCAAGGACGAGCCCAAGGCCGACGGCAAGAGCACCGGCAAGAGCAGCGACGAGACCGCAGGCAAGGCCGCGGCCGCCGAGCGGGATGCCGAGCGGACCAGTCAGTTCGTCGCGCTGAAGTCGGACGACACCGGTGCCGCCGGACGTTCCCTCGGCAAGACGGCCGGCAAGGCGGGGGAGAAGGAAGCCGGTGCCGCCGCGGCGAGCCCGTCGCCGTCCGGCAAGGCCCAGGCGGACAAGTCCGCAGCCGGCAAGCCCGCGTCCGGCGCCTCCGGCACGTCCGGTGCGGCCGCCGCAGGCCCGCAGCCGGCGGCGCTGCCCGAGAGCGAGCGGACCCGGCAGGAGCCGTTGCCGCCCCTCGACCTGCTCGCGCAGCTCACCAACACCCCGCCGCCGCCCGAGACCACGCTGCGTACCGTCGTCCGGCGGTTCAAGATCTGGACGCCGCTGGTCATCCTGCTGGCGATCATCTTCGTGGTCGTCCAGTCGCTGCGGACGCTGCCGGAGCCGACGCTGGCCGTCGGCGAGTCGACCGCGTTCACCTTCAAGGGCGGCAAGCTCGCCATGCCGTGGCCCGGTCAGGGGCAGTCCGCGGCGGAGGTCGTCGGCGTGGGCAGCCTCGGCACGGCGGGGCCGCAGAAGCCGGTGCCGACGGCGAGCGTCGCCAAGGTCATGACCGCCTACGTCATCCTGAACGACCACCCGCTGAAGAAGGGCGAGAAGGGCGCCACCATCACCATCGACGCCAAGGCGGCGGCCGACTCGAAGAACAAGGACGAGTCGCGGGTGCCGCTGAAGGAGGGGCAGCGCTTCAACCAGACGCAGATGCTCCAGATGCTGATGATCCCCTCCGGCAACAACGCCGCCCGCCAGCTGGCGCGGTGGGACGCCGGGAGCGAGGAGGCGTTCGTGAAGAAGATGAACGCCGCCGCCGGCAAGCTCGGCATGACGAACACGACGTACACCGACCCCAGCGGCCTGGCGAAGACGACGGTGAGCACCGCCGTCGACCAGCTCAAGCTCGCCCGTGAGGTGATGAAGAACGGTGCCTTCCGCGCCGTCGTCGCCACCGAGAACGTCCAGATCGACGGGCTGCCGGAGCGGCTGTTCAACAACAACAGCCTGCTCACGACGATGCCGTACGTCGTACGCGGCATCAAGACCGGCTCCAGCACCCCGGCCGGCGGCGCCTTCATGTGGGCCGCGTACCGCACCGTCGGCGGCAAGGACCAGCTGCTGCTCGGCGTCACGATGGACCAGCGTGCCAACAGCACCGACCCCAACGCCCACCTCGCGCTGGCGCTGGAGAACAGCGGGAAGGTGATCAAGGCGGCCCGGGAGGCGCTGGTCGCCGACACCGTCGTCAAGAAGGGGCAGGTCGTCGGCTACGTCGACGACGGTCTCGGGGGCGAGACGCCCGTCGTCGCCACCAAGGACCTCACCGCGGTGGGCTGGCCCGGTCTGCAGGCCGCCTTCTCGATCGGCAACGGCGGCAAGACCGTTCCGCACACCGCCAAGGCCGGGACGAAGGTCGGCGTGCTGACCGTCGGCAGCGGCGACAGCACCCAGCAGGTGCCCGTCGCCCTCGCCGAGGACCTGACCGAGCCCACCTTCGGCGCGAAGCTGACCCGCCTCGGCTGAGCCTTGGCCCCGTACGGGGTGAGGTCCGGTTCCCCGTCCCGTACGGGGAGCCGGGCCTCACCCCTACGGGGCCTTCGCCGTCTCGGGCCCTTCGGTCCGGACGGTCCCGTACGGGGCATGGCCTCGACCCTTACGGGAAGCGCGGCCGGCCCCCGCGGGGGCGATGTGCCAGAGGGAGCGGAGCCGTCCCGCCGTCCGGGGGAGCGGCGGCCCGGCCCGTAAGGGATGCGAGAGCGGGCCCTCCCCAGGGGCGAGCATGTAACCGCCCCTCTCCGGGGAGCACCTCCCGGCGGGCCCGGGCAGCCGCCCGACCCGCCCGCACCGCACGCGACCGGAGCCCGCCATCGACGCCACCCGAACCGAACCGGCCCCCGAAACCCCGGCACGGACCCCCGCGCCGCCCGCCCGGCGGCCGCGGGACGCGGTGGTTTTGGCGCCCGCCGCGCTGATGTGCGCACTCGGCGTCTGGGGACTGCGCCGCGGCGGCGCCATGTGGCGCGACGAGGTCGTCACGTATGACATGGCACATCGCACCCCCGCCGCGCTCGTTGCCACCCTCCGCCACATCGATGTGGTGCACGGCCTCTACTACGCGCTGATGCACCTCTGGTTCACCGGCTACGAAGCGATCCTGGGACCCGGCGGGCTCCTCGGCCCGGCGTTCGGCGGCGCCGTCGGACGCATCCTCGGCGAGGACGTCGTAGCCCTGCGGCTGCCGTCCCTCGCCGCCATGACAGCGGCCGCCGCCGGTGTCGCGCTCCTCGGAAACCTCCTCGTCGGCCCCCGCACCGGCCGCTGGTCCGGCATCGCGTTCGCGCTGCTCCCGCCCGTCCAGCAGTACGCCCAGGAAGGCCGCTCGTACGCGCTGGTCTGCGCCCTGGTCGTCTGGGCCGGCTGTCTGCTCGTACGGATCGCGGTCCACACCCGGCAAACGCCCGGCCGCCCGCGCCGGGCGCTGTGGGGCGGTTATGCGGCCCTGCTGCTCACGGCGTGTCTGCTGCACGAGTTCGCGGCCCTGGTGCTGCCGGTGCACGGCGCCGCGCTCGTCCTCGGCCGGCTGCCGCGCCGCACCCTGCGCACCTGGGCGCTCACCGCCACCGGCGTCCTCGCCGCACTCGCCCCGCTCGCCCTCTGCAGCACCCGCCAGTCCGACCAGCTCAGCTGGCTGACGTGGCCCGACCCGCTGCAACTGCTCACCTTCGCGGTCCTCGCCGCCACCGGCATCGCCGCCTCCCGCGCCCGCATCCGCTCCCGCGGCCCCATCGGCCTGCGCGCCCTCGGCCTCCCCCTCCTGCTGCTGCCCACCCTCCTCCTCTTCCTGCTCTCCACCGCCGAACCGGCCTACGTCGACCGCTACGTCCTCTTCTCCATGGCGGGCTTCGCGCTGCTGGCCGGCGCGGCGCTCGCCCGGCTGCTGCGCCCGGTGGGGGAGGACGGCCAGACCGGCACCCGGCTACGGCGGCGCGCCCTCACGCTGGGCCTCGTCGTCGTGGCGCTGCTGCCGGTGGACATCCGGCTGCGGATGCCCGTCAGCCGGGTCGACGACGCCAGGGCCGTCGCCCGGGCCGTACGCGCACTCGCCGGGCCCGGCGACGGCCTGCTCTTCACCCCGGCCCGCCGCCGCATCTGGGCCGCCGCTCACCCCGACGCCTACCGTGACCTGCGCGATCTGGCCCTGCACCGCGACCCGGTCGCCTCCGGCACCCTCTACGGCACCGAACGCTCCGGCGACATCATCCGCGCCCGGATGCTCACCGTTCCGACCGGCCGCATCGTGGTCGTCGGCGACGGCCCCGACCAGCCGGAGGACCCCAGCGACCAGGAAATCGCCAAACGCGCCACACTCCGGGAGGCGTTCGTCCGCTGCCGGAGCCGGATGGTGCACGGCGGGTGGGTGGCGCTCTATGCGCGGAGTGAGGCGGGGTGCGGGGGCCGCGGAGTGGTGGGGCGGTAGGCCGATGCCGGGCGGTGGGGCGGCCGGTGCCCAGCCGGTTGGTTGCCCGGCTGGTTGGTGTGCCGGTCGGTTGGCGTGCCGGTCGGTCGTGGCTCGGCTGGTCGGCGCCTTGGTGGGTGGGCGGCGCGGGGCGGTGCCTGAGCAGCGGGCTTGAGGGGCAGTCGTGAGCGGCGTTGCGGGCGGGCCGTGGTCGGTCGGTCCGTGAGGCGGGTGGTCGGGCGGCCTGTGGCCTGTGGCCGGGTGGCGGGTCGGCCTGCGGGCCGGGTAGCCGGTTTCCCGGGCGGTCCGTCAGGCCCCGTGGCGGTTCGCCGTCGTGCCGCTCAGTGCGGAGTCCTGGCGGCGCCGGCGCATCGCCAGGCCCACCATGCCGAACGCCAGCAGCGCGCCGAGCCCGGCGAGAAGGAGCGCCGTCGGCAGATGGCCCACCTTCTCCGCCAGCCCGGCCAGCCCGTTGTCCGGCAGCATGATCGCCGTACGGTCGCCGACCACCGGACCGGTCGTGTCGGCGGCGACGGCCGCACCGGCGGGCATCAGCAGCGCGACGAGCGCACCGGACGCGACGGCAACGGTGCGGATCACAGAGCGACGCTGGTCGGACATCGGGCACTCCTCGTCAGGACGGAACGGGCGGACACGGTCGGACGACGACGATGCGTTCGCCCGGCCCGTGCGCTCTCGCGGCCGCTCCGAGGCCCGTCCCGGGCACGGATCTCCACCGTTCACACGACCGCCCCCGGGACCGGCCCCGGACCGATTCCGCGGCCCTTACGCTACGGAGCTTGTTTCACGGGAAACCGTACGTCGTGTAACAGTCACCGCGATCTCTGCGTACGGTCCCGTCACGGAATGGCCCACCCGAACCCTCCGCCGCACGCCACCCTTGGGTAACTTGACTCCATATGTACCGATTCATGCGTGCGGTCCTGCCGGAGTCGGCGGGTCCGTGGTCCCGCCCCGTGGTGCCCGCCGCGCAGGGGAGGCGGTGACCGGATGCGTCCACGGGCGCGGGTGCCGCTCGCCGTACTGCTCCCGCTCGCCCTCGTCACGGGGTGCGCGGGGTTCGAGGGGCTGCAGAGCGACGGGCGGGCCAGAGAGGTGAAGGCGCCGTTCGCGCTCTGGACGGACCACTCGCCCGCCCCGCCGAGCAGGAGCGAGAACCCTGTCGCCCTCGAACCCGTACCGCACATCCCGCACATCCCGAGCGGCAACATGGCCGACGCCGACCCGCGCGCCGTCCTCGACGCCGACCTGGCCGCCGACGGGCTAAAGCCACCGGCGCCGGGCTCCGTGCGCCGCCCGGTGCTCCACGACCTCACCGACGACGGCAAACCCGAACTGATCATGGCCGTGGACCTCGACGACCGCACCAGCGACCTGCGTGTCTACAGCGTCCGGCACCAGGTCGTCACCCGGGTCCTGGCCCTGCGCGGCGTCCTGGCCGGCGTCGAACTGGCCGCCGGCCACCTCGTCGTCCGCGAACCCACCAAGGACCCGCGCTACGTCAGCGTCACCGACTACCTCTGGGACAAGGACCGGATGACGCTCTGGGACCTCACCCTCGACGACGCCCACAAACCCCAGCCCGCCCGCAGCGGCACCCCGGAGCCGATCCCGCCTGTGCCGCCTGCCGCCGGATCCCCCACCGGACCTGCCGCCGGGCCCCTCACCGGACCTGCCGCTGCGCCCTCGCCGCGCGGAGAGTGGCGATGAGGCCGCCGGGGGCGATGAGGCCGCGGGGAGGGTGGCGATGAGGTGGGCGTGGTGGCGGCGTGGAGCTTCCGGGGGGCCTCCCCCCTCCCCTCCCGCCCCCACCCCTCCCCACCCCTCACCCCTCCGTCGTGCGACCCCGCGTGGCGTGCCGGGTCGGCTCATCGCGTTGGGCCGTCGGGCGGTGCGCCGCGCGGCGGTCTCCCTGCGGTGGAAGATCGCGTTGACGGTGACCGCAGTGTGCTGCGCCGTCGCCGCGGTCCTCGGCGTGCTGGTGCACAACGCGGTGGCCCGTCAGACCGTCGGCCAGGTACGCAAGGAGACGCGTGCGGATCTCGACATCGCCCTGGATCTCTTCGAGTACGGCACCTCCCGCGAAGGCATCAACTCCGTCCTGGACCCGCCCCAACTACCCGAACCGCTCCGCAAGCTGGTGCGCAGTGGCGGGCAGGGCAGCATGGTCGGTACGTATCGGGGGCGTCCCGTCATGTGGGCGGCGGCGCCCGCGGGCGATCAGATCATGGCGGTGTGGTCGCCCTACGGGAACACCAGCCGGTCGCTGGAGAAGTTCGACACGGCCATCCTCGGGTCGGCGGTGCTGGCCGCGGCGGCGGTGGCGCTCGCCGGACTGTTCCTCGCGCACCGGATCAGCCGCCGGCTGACGAGGACCGCGGCCGTCGCCCGCCGGATCACCGCGGGCGATCTGGACGCCCGGGTCGGCGCGGCACCGGGCGGCGGGCCCGGCGGGGCGGGCGCGGACGCCGGGGGAGGCGCGGCCGGTGGCGACGAGGTGGCGGCGGTCGCCGCGGCACTGGATTCGGTGGCCGGGTCGCTGCAGAGCCGGCTCCAGGCCGAGCAGCGCTTCACCGCCGATGTCGCACACGAACTGCGCACCCCGCTGACGGGCATCCTGGCCTCGGCCGCCCTGCTCCCGGAGGGCCGCCCCAAGGAGATGATCAACGACCGGCTGCGGGCGCTGCACCGGCTCACCGAGGATCTGCTGGAGATCTCCCGCCTCGACTCCGGCGCCGAACACGCCGACCTCGGCTCCTACGATCTGGCCATGCTCGTCGGGCGCTGTGTGTCCGCCACCGGGCTCGACACGGAGGTACGGATCGTGTCCTCCGGCGTCGTCGAAACGGACCGGCGGCGCCTGGACCGCATCCTCACCAACCTCGTCCTCAACGCGCACCGCCACGGCCGTCCGCCCGTCGTGGTCACCGTCGACGCGGTCCCGGGCGGCGTGCCGGGCGGCGCGCCGACGATCGAGGTACGCGATCACGGCCCGGGCTACCCCGATGATCTGCTGCGCCACGGCCCGCGGCGCTTCCGTACCGATGCGCCGGGCCGTGGCCGCGGCCACGGTCTGGGCCTGACCATCGCCGTCGGCCAGGCCGCGGTCCTCGGCATCGATCTTCGCTTCACCCGCGCCCCCGACGGCGGCGCCCGCGCGGTCCTGCACCTTCCCCCGCCTTCCCCCGTACACGAACACACTCCCTGACCTGCGGATTCCCCTGTTGCTCGAAGGCTTTCGCCGGCCGGTGCCGGGGCGTCCCGCCGCCCCGGCACCGGGCATCGGCCTCAGCCCGTGCCGCTGACCGTCACCAGTCGATGTCCTCCGGCGGCTCCGGCGCGTCCCAGTCCTCCGGCGGGGGCTCGGGCAGGCTCGCGGCGCCCGCCGGTCCGTCGAAGTGGCTCGGGCCGGCCGCGCGCCGGGCCGCGGGCGCGGCGGCTGCCGCCGCGGCCTGCGCCGT
Source organism: Streptomyces sp. NPDC000404 (assembly GCF_040300365.1). Classification (NCBI taxonomy): domain Bacteria; kingdom Bacillati; phylum Actinomycetota; class Actinomycetes; order Kitasatosporales; family Streptomycetaceae; genus Streptomyces; species Streptomyces sp. NPDC000404. The sequence continues at coordinate 306,501 of NZ_JBEPDN010000003.1, forward strand.
CGCGCCGAGGGGCTGCCCGGCAGCCGCCGCGCCGACCGGCTGTCCGGCAGCCGCCGCGCCGCCGCTCGCCCCGTCGCCGTCCGCGAGCACCTCCAGGATCTGCGCACCGTACTTCGCCAGCTTGTTCTCGCCCACGCCGTTGACCGTGCCCAGTTCGGCGGTGGTGGCCGGGCGGGCGACGGCGATCTCGCGCAGCGTCGCGTCGTGGAAGATCACATACGCCGGGACGCCCTGCTCCTTCGCCGTGCTGCCGCGCCAGGCACGCAGCGCCTCGAAGACCGGAAGCGCCGCCTCCGGCAGATCGACCGGGGCCCGCTTGCCCTTCGACGACTTCGCCTTCGCCGCGCGCGCCGCCTTCTCCGGCTCCCGCCGCATCGGCACCTCGCGGCCGCCGCGCAGCACCTCGCCGCTCGCCTCGGTCAGCACCAGCGTGCCGTAATCCCCCTCGACGGCGAGCAGCCCCTGCGCCAGCAACTGCCGTACCACGCCCCGCCATTCGACGTCGCGCAGATCGGTGCCGATGCCGAAGACCTTCAGCGCGTCGTGGTCGAACTGGACGACCTTCGCGGTCTTGCGGCCCAGCAGGATGTCGATGATCTGGCCGGCGCCGAACTTCTGCCCCCGCTCCCGCTTCAGCCGCACGATCGTCGACAGCAGCTTCTGCGCCGGCACGGTGCCGTCCCAGGTCTGCGGCGGCGCCAGGCAGGTGTCGCAGTTGCCGCACGCCGTGCTCTCCTGGCCGAAGTAGGCCAGCAGCCGCACCCGGCGGCACTGCACCGTCTCGCACAGCGCGAGCATCGCGTCCAGATGCGCCGACAGCCGCCGCCGGTGCGCGTCGTCGCCCTCCGAACCGTCGATCATCTTCCGCTGCTGCACCACGTCCTGCAGGCCGTACGCCAGCCACGCCGTCGACGGCTGGCCGTCCCGCCCCGCACGGCCCGTCTCCTGGTAGTAGCCCTCCACGGACTTCGGCAGGTCCAGATGGGCCACGAACCGTACGTCCGGCTTGTCGATGCCCATGCCGAACGCGATGGTGGCGACGACGACCAGGCCGTCCTCCCGCAGGAAGCGCGACTGGTGCGCGGCGCGCGTCCGGGCGTCCAGCCCCGCGTGGTAGGGCACCGCGGCGATGCCGTTCTCCGCCAGGAACTGCGCGGTCTTCTCCACCGAGGCGCGGGAGAGGCAGTAGACGATGCCGGCGTCCCCGGCGTGCTCGGTGCGAAGCAGCTCCAGCAGCTGGCGCTTCGGCTCACTCTTCGGCGCGATGCGGTACTGGATGTTGGGCCGGTCGAAGCTCGCCACGAAGTGCCGGGCGTCGCCCATCGACAGCCGCGAGGTGATCTCGGTGTGCGTCGCCTCGGTGGCCGTCGCGGTCAGCGCGATCCGCGGGACCTGCGGCCACCGCTCGTGCAGCATCGACAGCGCCAGGTAGTCGGGCCGGAAGTCGTGGCCCCACTGGGCGACGCAGTGCGCCTCGTCGATCGCGAAGAGGGAGATCTTGCCGCGGTCCAGCAGGCTCAGCGTCTGCTCGACGCGCAGCCGCTCGGGCGCGAGATACAGCAGATCCAGCTCCCCGGCGAGGAACTCCGCCTCCACCAGCCGCCGCTCCTCGACGTCCTGCGTGGAATTGAGGAACCCGGCCCGCACACCCAGCGCCCGCAACGCATCGACCTGGTCCTGCATCAGCGCGATCAGCGGCGAGATCACGATGCCGACGCCCGGCCGCACCAGCGACGGGATCTGGTAGCACAGCGACTTGCCGCCACCCGTCGGCATCAGCACGACGGCGTCCCCGCCGCCGATCACATGCTCGATGATCTCCTGCTGACTCCCGCGGAACGCGTCGTAACCGAACACCCGGCGCAGCACCTGCACCGCTTCGCCCGCATCCGGCTCGCCCACCATCACACTGCCTGCGCTTTCTGCCACGTCGACCTCACCCATGCATGAAGCGTACGAGCAATCCACCCGACCACGCCGAGCCTGTGGACAACTCCGCTCCGTGCACGCCACCCGGCCCGCGGCCCCGCCGGGGAGCACACCGGCCGGGCGGGCATCCGCGCAGCTCAGACGCCCCTCACGGATGCATCCGCGCCCCCTTGACCACCTTGTCCACAGCGTTGCGCGGCCCGTACACGGCCAGTCCCACCACGTCCAGCTGTCCCGTCGGCACGGCCCGTACCGCCGCGCGGTTGTCGCGGTCGTTGCCCGTCGCGAAGAGGTCCGAGGTGAACACCGACCGCGGGAGCGACCGGGCCAGGGCGCGGCCGTGGGCGGCGGTCAGGGTCTCCTTCGTCCCCTCGAAGACCAGCACGGGCTGGCGGAACATCGGCAGATAGGGGACGCCGTCGGCGTCGGCGTAGGGCTCGCCGATGATCTCGGGGATTTCCGGTCCGACGCCGCTGACCAGGAAGGCGGTCACGTTCAGCCGCTGCCAGACCGCCAGGTCGTCACGGAGCAGCACGGCGATCTTGGTGTCGAAACGTACCGGGGCGTTCTCGTTCGTCATGCCCCGAGGCTGCCAACTTCCCCGCCGCGCCTTCTTGTACGTTCTTTGCATGGTGGCGCGGCAGGAGGTGTCCGCATGGCGCCCCGGGGTCCCGGGGGTCGTGGAGGTGCTGCACGCCCGGTTCACCGAGCACGCCTACCCGATGCACCTGCACGACGTGTGGACGCTGCTGATCGTCGACGACGGCGCCGTCCGCTACGACCTGAACCGCCGCGCGCACGGCACCCCGCACGACACGGTCTCCCTGCTCCCGCCCCAGGTCCCGCACAACGGCTCGTCCGCCACCGCGCGCGGCTTCCGCAAACGCGTCCTCTACCTGGACCTGACCCAGCTGGACGAGGGCTTCATCGGCCCGGCGGTGGACGGCCCGGACCTCGCCGACCCCCTGCTGCGCCACCGCGTCGGCCAGCTGCACACGGCCCTGGCGTCCCCGGGCGACGAGCTGGAGGCCGAGAGCCGGCTCACCCTGATCGCCGAGCGGCTCCGCGGCCATCTGCGCCCCCGCCTGCGCACCGACCCGCCGGCACCCGGCCACGGCGTGGCCCACGCCCTGCGCGACCTCCTCGACGAGCGGCTGACCTCCGGCGTACGCCTGGACGAGGCCGCACGGCTGCTGCACGCCCACCCGGCCCACCTGGTACGGGCGTTCACCGCCGCGTTCGGCATCGCCCCGCACCGCTATCTGATGGCCCGCCGCGTCGACCGCGCCCGCCGCCTGCTCCTCGACGGCCTGCCCCCGGCGGAGACGGCGACCGCGAGCGGCTTCTACGACCAGCCGCATCTGACCCGCCACTTCACACGGTTCCTGGGCACCACCCCGGGCCGCTACGCCCGTGGGACGCCAACGGGCGCCGAGCGCCGCACACGCAGTCAGGGCCCCGCCCGGCCCGTCGCCGACGGCATGGACGCACGCATCGGCGAACCCCGATCCGGCCCCGCACAGCAGAAGTGAGCGGGCGGTGCCCACCACGCAGGCAGTGACGCGCCGAGCGTGCGGACGGCCCGCCCGCACGCCGGGCACCGGACCGACGACACCGCGCCGCCACTTCCCGCCCCGGCCGACCACCAGGCCGCCGCTGTCGCCTCCGCCGGCAGCCGCCCCCGGCGCTCCGGCCCTCGCACCCCGGGCCGGCGAGCGGTATGCGAAATGCCCTGGAACCACCGACCGGACCGGGACCTTCACACATACCTCCACGCATACGGCCTGCTCAGGAGGCCAGCGATGCGGCATCGCCCATGACGACGACCGGATGGCGCGCCGGATCGAGCAGGCGCAGCAGCCGCCGCACATGCCCACGCTCCAGACCGATGCAGCCGTGCGTGGGACCGCCGTGATCGACATGGATCCAGATGCCCCCGCCCTTCTCCTCACCCAGGGGCCGCGTCGGGTCGAGCGGCGAGGTGCCCGGCTTGCGGTTGTAGTCGATGGCGATCACGTAGTCGAAGGACCCGGCCAGCGGCTCCCCGGCGAAACCGGTGCCCCCCACCCGGAAGCCGGGAGACCGGCTGTACGGCAGCGCGCTACCGGGGTCGGCGAGCCGCCCGCCCGCATCGCTCAGCGTGAACACGCCGACCGGGGAGCGGAGATCGCCCACCCGATGGCCGGCGGTCCAGCCGCGCAGCGCATTGCGCGCAGGCCAGGACTCCCCGGCCCGCCACCCGGCGTCCGTCCGCTCGTACAGCACGGCCTCGGACCTCGACGAGTTCCGGCCCGCGCCAGTGACGACCACTGCCTGCCGGGTGCGCGCCGGAATCTCTGCAAGGGTCCGGGGCCCCAGACCGGGCAGCCGGTCCGCCCGCTGTGCTGGAGCCGCGGACCGCCCCGCGGCCTGCGGCACGGACACGGTCGTCCTGGATTCGGTCGGGCCTCCGCACCCGGCACTCACCACAAGAGCGGCCCACGCCACGGCGGCCCACACGGTACGACGGTGACGTATACGCACGTCGGCGTCCTTTCCACGGATCTATGGATCTCTTCGGCCTTGCGGATCTACGGATCTACGGGCCTCTTCGGAGTTGCGGATCGACGGATCTCTTCGGCTTCGCGGCTCTACGGAATCCCCGCGGAGTTATGTGCGGGGCGGATTGCCCGTCCCGCTGGTTCAGCGCCCGGCGTCGGGCCCGGCCGTGCCGGAGCCGCCGAGGTGCGCGGACCCGACGATGTCCTCGGCCGCGGCGCGCACACCGTCCGGCGCCTCGCGCAGACACACCGAGGCCCGCACCGGCACCGGCGCGCGGCCGTCACCGGGCGGGAGCGGGCGGCCTGCGTCCCACTGCTGCGTCGCCCCGACCGCCCGGCAGAGGCCGCCGAGCGCCTTGGACCTGCGCAGCCGGGGTGAGTCGGTGGCGTCCGGGACGTTCCCCGTGCGGAAGACGATCAGCGCATCGCCCCGCCCGAGGTCCACGGCGGGCGCGCACGGCACACCCTTCGGCCGGTCCTCGGCGCAGGTGGGCTCGCCCGCCCTCGGCCGCGTGGCGGCGAAACCGAGCGCCTCACCCGTCGCCGGGTCCGTCACGCTCCAGGAGGTCCACCCCGGCGCCAACCGCACGGCCAGACCCAACAGTCCGGGATAGCTCGCGGTCCGGTTCCCGTGCGACGCCGCGGGCGCCGGCGCGGCAGGCGGATCGGGCGCGACGGGCGGCCGTACGAGGGACGCCACCGTCGCCCCGCAGGCCACGGCCAGCGCCCCGGCACAGGCGGCCGCCCGCCGGCGCCGACGCCGTCGGATCCGCCACCGCACCTGCCCGAGCCGGTCACCGGGCGCGGGCAACTCCGGGACGGCCCGCTCCAGCAGCGCCCGCCACTCCCGCTCGTCCTTGCTACCGCTCACGGCCCGCACCCGCCCGCATCGCCGCTCCGGCCGCCCCCAACTCCGCCTGGAGCGTGCGGAGTGCCTTCGCCGCCTGGCTCTTGACCGTCCCCGGCCGGCACCCGAGCGTCGCGGCGGTCTGCTCGACGCTCAGATCCTCGAAGTACCGCAGCACGACGACGGCCCGCTGCCGCGGCGGCAGCCGCCGCACCACCGCCCCTAGCGTCATCTCCAGATCCACGTCCCCGAACGGATCCGACGCCGCAACCCGATCCGGCATCTCCCCGCACGGCACCTCCCCGCGCCACCGCCGCTGCCACCACGACGCATGCGTGTGCACCAGCGCCTTGCGGATGTACGCCTCCGGATGCCCCGCAGCGATCCGCCGCCACTTGGGCCACACCTTGGCGAGAACGGTCTGCAGAAGGTCCTCCGCCTGGTGCGCATCGCCCGTCAGCAACCACGCGATCCGCAACAGCCGCGGCCCACGAGCAGCCACGAACTCCTCGAACCCCGGCGCCGCACCCGTCACTCTCGCGTCCTTGCCATGGGTTTCCCGTCGATTCCCTACCTGTCACACAGGGGGAACGGGGTGGGACGCGGGCGGGGTTGCCTTGGCAGGGGGAAATCCTGGCTTGGGCGGTGGGGCACGCGGGGGGGGGGCGAGGCGGTCGGCCCTCACATCATCCGGCCGCACGACCCCCGTCGCGTACCGCGTCCTCATCCTGCTGCTTGCCTACACGGGCCTGCGCTGGGGCGAGGCGTCCGCGCTGAAGGTGGGCCGTGTCGACCTCGATGTGTGCCGCGTGCACGTCGTCGAGGCGTACGTCGAGGACAACGGCAAGCTCTACCTCGGCAGTCCGAAGAACCACGAACGCCGGTCCGTGCCGATCCCGCGGTTCCTCGTCGAGGAGTTGAGGCTCCACGTCGACGGACGAGGAGAGAGTGAGCTCCTGTTCACCGCACCGCAGGGCGGCCCGTTGCGGGCCCGTAACTTCCGGCAGCGGTTCTTCGCACCGGCGGTCACCAAGGCGGACCTCGGCCACCTCAAGCTCACCCCATACAAGCTGCGGCACACGGCGGCCTCGCTCGCCATCGCCGGCGGCGCGGACGTCAACGTCGTCCAGACGATGCTCGGCCACAAGTCCGCGACCCTGACGCTGGACACGTACGGCCACCTCTTCCCCGACCGCCTCGATGAGGTCTCGAAGAAGATGCACAAGCGCCGTGCCAAGCAACTGGCCAAGGCGAAGGCCAAGCTGGAGAAGGCAGAGCGGAAGGCGCGCGAGGCAGCCGGCGCGGTGGCCGCCCTGGAGGGCGTTGCAGTGTGATCGCTGCCTGATCCGTGCAGAGGTTCGCCGGGCACTGCCCGAAAGATGGGAGGGCGGCACCCGGCGCCAGGGCACGGCTCAGTCGTTGCCCGGAGCCCGGTTCATGTGCGGTCGCATAACGGCTCGGCCTCCATGAGGCTCTCCAGGCGGGCGACCAGGTTGTCGTGGCGGCGCGCTTGGCCAGTTCGTCCGTGGCGGGCATCGCGGTACAGCCCCCCCTTGGCGCACACCCCCATGTGTGCCAAATCCGTGCCGGAAGTCAGAGGCCCTGTCACCCCAAGGGGTGACAGGGCCTCTGACCTGCTACTTAAGCGTGCCCCCGGCAGGATTCGAACCTGCGACACCCGCTTTAGGAGAGCGGTGCTCTATCCCCTGAGCTACGGAGGCGGGGTCCTGCGTGGAACGCGGAGGAATGCTGGGAGATTCTTCCGGTTCCGGCAAGAAGGGGACCGCCGGCAGCGGCGGTCCCAGACAGGTTAGCGGATGGGGGTGGGTGGTGGGGCTGTGGTGGGTGTCCGGGCGGGCATCCCCGGTAGTGTCCGGCCCCGCTTCGTCCCCCATGCCGCCGTGGCCCCACCTCGTCCCCATGCCGCCGTGGCCCCGCCTCGTCCCCCATCCCGGGTCCGGCACCGCGGCAGCCACCTGCCCCGGAGAGCCATTGAGGGGCAATCGGCGGCAAATCTGTGCGCCAGGCCTCACGCACGGGAACAGGTCCGGCGTCCGGTATCCGGTACGCAGCGGGAGGCTCCCATGGTTCAGCAATATGACGCGGTGGCGGTGCGGGACGCGGAGGTCGAGCGGGTGGTGGGGCCCTACCGGGAGCGGGTCGAGATGCCCTGGCTGTTGCGGGCGCTGGGGGCGGTGGAGGGGGCGAGTGTGCTGGATGTGGGGTGTGGGGCGGGGGTGTATGCGCGGTGGTTGAAGCGGCGGGGGGCGGGCCGGGTCGTGGGGGTGGACGTGTCCGCGGGGATGGTCGCCGAGGCGCGGCGGGCGGAGGAGCGGGAGCCGCTGGGGGTGCGGTACGAGGTGCACGACCTGACGACCCTGCCGGTGCTGGGGGAGTTCTCGGTGGCGGTCGCGGCGGCGGTGCTCCACTACGCCGACAGCCGGCGCACCCTGGCGCGGATGTGCGAGCGGATCTGCGCCAACCTCGCGCCCTCGGGCCGGTTGTTCGCGCTGGTGGGCAATCCGGGGCTGCCCGTGGGCGTTCCGCAGGCGAACGGGTTCGTCGTGCACCGCCCCGTGGACCCCCGGGACGGGGACCGGTACACGATCTCCGTGCCCACCGTTCCCCCGACCACGTTGCGCGTGCACCACTGGGCCTGCGGAACGCTGGAGGAGACCCTGCTCGCCTCGGGGTTCGCCCGTGTGGTCTGGGAGCCGCCGCAGGGGACGGTCGACGGGGACGGCGGCGAGCCGGTGAATCTGCTGCTACGGGCGGAGAAGGGGGAGGGGTAGCCGTGGGCGGCGAACGGCAGGCGGGGTCCGGTCTGCGGCCGCCGCCGGACGTGCGGACGGCTGCCCCGTTCGGCCCGTACCGCTGACCTCGCCGCCGTGTTCCCCCGTACCGTCGGGGTATGGCGGACGCAAAGGGCGACAAGGGGGATAAGGGGGGCGAGGAGGGCAAGCGGAAGGGCGGCGGCCGCCGGAGGCTGTCGAAGGCGCGGTACGAGCGGGAGCTGTACCGGCTGCAGACGGAGTTGGTGAAGCTCCAGGAGTGGGGGCGCGGGACGGGCGCCCGGATCGTCGTCGTCTTCGAGGGACGGGACGCGGCCGGCAAGGGCTCCACCATCAAGCGCGTCACCGAATACCTCAACCCCCGCGTGGCGCGGATCGTGGCGCTGCCCCGGCCCACCGAACGCGAGCGCACCCAGTGGTACTTCCAGCGCTACACGGAACACCTCCCGGCCGCCGGGGAGATCGTCCTCTTCGACCGCAGCTGGTACAACCGGGCCGGCGTCGAGCGGGTCATGGGGTTCTGCACACCCGCCGAGCACCAGAGGTTCCTGCGGCAGTGCCCGATCTTCGAGCGGATGCTGGTCGAGGACGGGATCCTGCTGCGCAAGTACTGGTTCTCGGTCAGCGACGAGGTACAGGAACAGCGCTTCCGGCGCCGCCTCGAAGACCCCGTACGCCGCTGGAAACTCTCCGCCGTGGACCTCCAGTCGCTGACCCGCTGGGAGGAGTATTCGCAGGCCAAGGACGAGATGTTCGTGCACACCGACATCGCGGAGGCGCCCTGGTACGTCGTCGAGAGCGACGACAAGCGCCGGGCCCGCCTGAACATGATCGCCCATCTGCTGTCGACGGTGCCGTACACCGAGGTCACCCCGCCGGTGCTCGACCTGCCGCCGCGCCCGCCCGCCACGGGCTACCGCCGCCCGCCGCGCGAACTGCAGAACTACGTTCCCGACCACGCCGCCGACCTGGAGGCGTGAGGGCGCGGCGGGCCGCGCCCCGGCCGGTCAGTCGGTCAGCCCCTCGATCACCACCGGCAGGTGCCGCGGCCCGCGGAGGACCGCGTTGCGGCGGTAGGGCGGGGGGTCCTCGGCCAGGTGGGGGCCGGTGAGGCGGCGGGTGAGTTCGGTGAGGGCGATCTGGGTCTCCAGGCGGGCCAGGGGCGCGCCGAAGCAGGTGTGGATGCCGCTGCCGAAGCTCAGATGCTGGTTGTCGGGGCGTTCGGGGAGGAAGCGGTCGGGGTCGGGGAAGCGGCGGGGGTCGCGGTTGCCGGAGGCGAGGAGCAGCCAGAGGGAGGCGCCCTTGGGGATGGTGGTCCCGGCGATGTCGATGTCCGCCAACGTGGTGCGCTGCGGGAGGAGTTGGACGGGCGGGTCGAAGCGCAGCAGTTCCTCGACGAACGGCGCCGCGAGGTCGGGCTCGTCGCGGAGGCGGTGGCGGAGACCGGGGTGGCGCAGGAGGGTGAGCATGCCGTTGGTGATGAGGTTGACCGTGGTCTCGTGGCCGGCGATCAGGAGGAGGGCCGCGGTGCTGACCATCTCCATCGGCGACATCCGGCCCGCCGGCCCGTGGTCGGCGGCGAGCGCGGAGAGCATGTCGTCCCGGGGCGCCTGGCGGCGCTCCTTGATCAGTCCGTCGAGGTAGGCGGCGAGGTCGGCGCGGGCCCGCCGGACGGTCTGCAGCTGCGCCTCGCGCTCCTCGGGGGTGCCCTGGACGGGGTCGAGCCCGGCGGCGAGGGTGTCGGCCCAGACGTGGAAGCGGGGCTCGTCCTCGCGCGGGACGCCGAGCAGCCGGCAGATCACCGTGACGGGGAAGGGGTAGGCGAAGCTGTCGACGAGATCGAGGTGGTCCCGACCCCGGAAGCCGTCGATCAGGTCGGTGACGATGCCGGCCAGTTCGCCGCGCATGTCGGAGATGCGGCGGGGGCTGTGCGGCGGGCCGAACGGCCGCATCGCCAGGTCGCGCAGCCGGTCGTGGTCGGGCGGGTCGAGGCGCAGGAACGTCGGCGGCAGGTTCGGGTCCTCCTCCTGCCCCAGGAACGCGGCGGCCTCCGGATTCAGGTTGCGGACGTCGGAGCTGACCCGCGGGTCGTGCAGCAGCTCCTGGATCTCCCAGTACGTGCTGACCAGATAGGGGCCGGCCTCGTCCCGGAGCACCGGGGTCTTCCGTAGCTCCGCGTAGAGGGGGTAGGGGTCGGCGCGGTGGGCGGGGTCGAGGATCTGACGCAGGGGTGAGGCCGACGTCATGGCGGTTCCTTCCGGGCTTCGGGCGGGCGGACCGGGGAGGTGTCGTCCCGGTCCTCGGGGCGGAGGCGGCACGGGCGGGCCGCCTTCCCAGGGGCGCGCGCCGGGTCATGCGCGCCGTGGGGTGAACGTGAGGCGCCGGTCGGCGGGGGAGTGGCCGCTGAGGGTGACGGTGGGGCCGTGGGAGGGCAGCGAGGGATCGGGGAAACCGGCCGGCACCGGGTGGAGCCCCTCGGGCCGTCGGTCGACGGTGGGGAACTCCGGCGGGAACGGCGCCGCCCGCTCGATCTGCCGCTCGTAGAACTCCAGCCATTTCCCCTGGTCGAAGGTGGTGGCCGCGATGACGCGGCCCTGGTGCCCGTAGACCGCGGTGAAGCGGTGGTCGGCGAGCGAGCCCTGGGTGACGAGGAGTTGGTCGGCCATGGGCGGGACGCCGACGGACTTGATGTTGACGCCGAACTGCGCGGACCAGAACGACGGCATCCACAGGTGCGGACGCCGGTCCGCACTGGCACTGATCATGTTGTGCGCCGCCGTCTCGGCCTGCGCGACCGCGTTGCCCCAGTGCTCCAGGGAGAGGAACTGGTAGCCGAACAGCGGATGCGGCGAGCGGGCCACGTCCCCGGCGACGAAGACGTCGTCCGTGACGATGCCCCGCACGTCGAAGGCGCGGCAGCCGGCGTCGCAGGCGATACCGCGCGGACCCGCGCCGAGACCGGAGCCCGCCAGCCATTCGGTGTTCCGGGTCGCGCCCAGGCAGACGACCACCACCTCCGCCTCGACGGCCGTCCCGTCCGAGAAATGGGCCCGCCGCACCCGTCCGGCGGGGTCCCCCTCCAGGCCGGTGACCTGCACCCCGCACCGCAGATCGACGCCGTGCGCACGCTGCAGCTCCGCGGCCACCTCGCCGATCACCCCGCCCAGCGCGCCCACCAGCGGGGCCGGCCCGCGCTCCGCGACCGTGACGGGCAGCCCCCGCCCGCGGCACGCCGAGGCGATCTCGGAACCGGTGAACCCGGCGCCGATGACCAGCACCCGGCGCGGACCGGCCGACAACCGGTGGTGCAGCCGGGCCGCATGGTCCCGGGTCCGCAGCACGAACACGCCGTCCAGATCGGACTCCAGCTCGTTCGGCCAGGGGCGGGAACGGACGCCGGTGGCGATCAGCAGCCGGTCGTAGGCGACCGTGTCGCCGTCGGCGAGCGTCACCTGCTTGGCGGCCGGATCGAGACCGGTGGCCGCGGTGCCCAGCCGCCACCGGGCGTCGACGGCGCGCCGCCGCGGCAGCGCCGTGTGGTCGGGGGGTACGAGGCCGAGCAGCACCTGTTTGGACAACGGCGGCCGGTCGTACGGCTCGTGGGGCTCGTCGCCGATCATCGTGAGCGTGCCGCGGAAGCCCTCCGCACGGAGCGTCTCGGCGGCCCGCAGCCCCGCGAGCGAGGCACCGACGACGACGATGCGGCCCTCGCGGCGGAAGGCCTCCAGGCTGCCGTTAACCGACACGGGACCCGCCCTCCCGCCCGTCCGCCGGCGCCAGGCTCTCGTCCTCGACGGTGATGGCCTGGACGGGACAGGCGTGCGCGGCGCGGAGCACCTGCCGGCGCCGGTCGTCGGCGGGCTGCGGGTCGTACATCAGCGCCTCCACGCCGTGCAGGGTGAACACATCGGGCGCGAGGAAGGCGCACTGCGCGTACCCCTGGCACCGGTTGAGATCGACGACAAGCCTCATCGGGTCCTCGCTCCTTCGCGACGTGGTCGGGCGCCCCGCCGCTCCGCCCGCCGGCGCGCACCCCGGAAACAGCCCGCCCCGCACCAGCATCGGAGGCCGCCCGGGGCGGTGCACCCCGGCCGATGCGACGGGGTGACCCGGGCGCGGCGCCCGTCAGCCCGCGGCGGCGCCCTCGGCGGGTACGTCCCGCAGTGAGCGCAGCGGGGAGAGGACCACGAACAGCGCCGCCGACCGCATGCCCGGCGCGCAGATCCACGGGGTCGGCCGCAGTCCGGCGCCGGTGGCGAGCGCGCCGCCGAAGAGGGAGCCGAGCGGGATGACCCCGTAGGCCGTCCACCGGTGGACGGCGCCGACCCGGCTGAGCAGCGCGGGCGGGGTGACGAGTCGGCGGTGGGAGAGGGACGCGACCGGTAGGAGAGGGACGCGACGTCGAACAGGGTGCTGTTGGCGGCGAGGGCGGCCAGGCCGGCCGAGCAGAGCAGAGCAGCACGCCCCGGCCGGGCGTCGCGAGCGGCATCAGGAAGTACAGCGGGCCGGACAGCCGGACAGCCGGACAGCCGGACAGCCGGACAGCCGGTCAGCCGCCCAGGTGCCAGCTGACGGTGGCGTCGGCGGTGGTCAGAACGGCCAGGATGATCAGGTCGGCGGCGCCGAGGGCGAGGCCGAGAACGGCGCGGCCGCGGCGGCGGGTTCGGCGGGCCAGGGCGAGCGTGCCGAGAACGAGGGCGCACGGCCCCAGAACGACGTTGAACACCAGCGTGCCGAGCAGCCCGAGCACGAAGGACGCGACGGCCATGCCGTCGGCGGACGCCGTCTCCACCCGCTCCGCCCCCACGGCAACCGACTCGCCCCCGCCGGTGTTTGAAGAGTGTGACGCAGCATCGGACGCGGTGCCGGACACGGCCTCGGGTGAAGCGCCGGGCGCGGCGCCCTTCGGGCGGCCGATGAGCGGCTTGGCGAGGGAGGTGAGAGAGGTGAGGGTCATCGGGTCGCCCCCTCGGCGGGGTGGCGGCGTTCACGTACGGAGAAGACGAGCAGCCAGCCGGCGATGACGGCGGCGGCGAGGAGAGTGACGGAGAACGGGAGGTGTGCCGCGGCGCCCAGCAGGATCCCCATCATGAGGAGGGCTGCGACGAGAAAGAGCATCGTTCTGCCTTTCCGATTCGGAGGACAGTTGTTCACTCACTTCCTTCAGTGTAGGGCGTCGCCGGGTGGAGAAGTTGGGAGAACGCTTGTTTACTGGATGACGTGAGTCACACCGTAGGGGTCCGCCAGGCCCGGAAGCAGAAAACCCGTCAGGCACTGCTCGACGCCGCCCTCGGGCTGCTGGAGGAGCAGAGTCTGAGCAGTCTGGGGCTGCGGGAGGTGACGCGGACGGTCGGCATCGCCCCGACCGCCTTCTACCGGCACTTCCGCGACCTGGGTGAACTGGGCGTCGCGCTCGTGGAGGAGGCGCTCGACAGCCTGCACGCCATGGTGCGGACGGTCCTGATCGAGCAGGCGGGGGTGGAGGCGCAGATCGAGAGTGCGGTGGCCGTGATCGACCGGCACGTCCGCGAGTACCCCGCCCACGTACGGTTCGTCGCGCGCGAACGCCACGGCGGGGTGCGGGCCGTACGGCAGGCCATCGCGGACCAGTTGGAGCGGTTCGGCGCCGAGGTGGCCGAGGCGCTCGCGACCCAGCCGACGGCGCAGGGGTGGGCCGAGCGCGATCTGCGGATGCTGGCCGACCTGTTCGTCGACCGGCTGGTGACGACCGCGGCGGCGATCCTCGACACGGAGGGCGCCGAGGACGCCGAGGCGGCACGGGCCCGAGTCGTCGAGGCGGCCCGCTGGCAGCTAAGGCTGATCGCCATCGGCCAGCAGCACTGGAGGGGCGAGGCGGGGGAGGGGTGAGGGGCGGGGTGGGGGAGGGGGAGGGCCCCCGGGGGGAAGGGGAGAGAGCAGCGGGCAGCAGCCCCCTCACCCCCGCCCACCCCAACCTCCGCCCGCCCCCATCCCAACCCCCCTCACCCCTCCGGCGGCGAAGGCAGCGAAGGCGGTCGTACGCGGATGCGGAACGTCCCGTCCGGGGCGGTTTCCAGCACGGTGAGGGCCGTGCCGCTGTCGCGGTCGGTGAAGGTGGTGCCGGGGCGGTAGGCGGCGTCGGAGAGTTCGGCGTCGACGTAGCGGTCGCCGGTGTGGCAGCCGCCGCTGCCCGGTGTCGCGTCCATGACCTGCAGCGGTCCGCCGCCGGAGCGGACCTCGGCCGAGACGCGGTAGACGAGGACGCCGGGGCGGCACAGTGCGGGATCGAGCGGCCCCCGGGTGCGCGCCTCGGCGACGAGTGCGGTGTGGGCGGAGGTCGGGATGACGGCGATCTTCGTGCCGCCCGGGGTGGCCAGTGGTGTCAGCGTGTGGTCGGCCACCGGGCTGCCCGGGGGCACGCAGTCGATCTGGTCGGCGGCGAGCCAGCCGAGCTTCCATTTGTGCCAGCCGAGGAAGTCGTTGCTCGGGCCCCAGTCCTCGTCCATCGGGTCCCAGTGCCCGACCGCCGACGGTGCCTCGCGTCCGTCGGTGAAGTAGAGGTCGGGCAGTCCGAAGGAGTGGGCGTTCTCGTGGTTGACCACGCGGAAGGCGCTCGGTCCCGGCTGTCTGCTCCAGAGGAACGACGCGTTGCGGAACGGCACCCCGTCGTCGGTCCGCAGTCCCATGTCGCCGCCGCTGAACGTCACCGACAGCACCGTGCGGGTCGCGGGCGGCCCCGCGTTGGGGGCGGCGATGACGTTGACGAGGTCGTAGTCGCGGAAGTCGACGGAGGAGTCGACGGCGCGGACGATCTCGCGCGCGAGGGCGTGGTAGCCGCTGTCCGAGCCCGCGTCGAAGGTGGCGCCGCGCTCTATGCCGTACTCGGCGAGCGGTTTCGTCATGTGCAGCCAGCGCAGCAGCGGCGTGGGGCGGTAGCGGAGGTGGCCGTAGGAGCTGCGGTGGAAGTAGTCGGACGCGGCGGGGAAGAACTCCGCGTACCGGGCGCGCGGGCTGATGGCGGCGCGGGCGTCCGGGAAGTCGATGAAGAGGGTGAGGGCGTTCACGGTGCCGCGGGCGCGGACGTAGCCCTCGGGGGTGGCGGTGGTCTCGCCGACGTCGTCGCTGACGCCGCGCAGGGCGCACGGACCGTGCCGGCCACCGGGCGGTGCGGGGCCGGTGGGTGTGTCGGGGTGCTGGGGGCCGGCCGCCCCCGGGGGTATGGAGAGCGGGGCGGTGGGCGCGCACAGGGCGACGGCCGCGGCCACGGCCGACGCGCCGGCGGCGAACGCCGCGGATATGCACCGCTTCATACGGCTCACCCTCCGGTGCCGGGCGGGTGTCCGCGCGCGGGGTTACGTCATCCGGCGGGCGTCGCGGATTCCGGGTTTACGGTGCGGCAGTGGAGTGGCGGTGCCCGGTCCGGCGGTGCGGAGGGCGTTGCTCCCGTCGGCGTTGCCGGGTGCGCCGGTGGCCGTCGGGCTGCCGGTGTCCGTCGTGGGGGCCGTGGCTCCGGGGCGTCCGGCCGTTCCGGAGGCGCCGCGGGTGAGCGGCCGGCAGGCGAAGCCGATTAGTGCGGCGGCGCAGTGGCCGACGTCGGTGAAGCCGCGGCCGGTCAGCAGCGGCGCACCGTAGAAGGCGAGGACGCCGAGCGCGTAGGCGTACCGCCAGGGGCCGGTGAGGCGGTAGGTGAGGACGGCCGCGACGCCTGCCAGGGCGTAACTGACGCCCACGTCCAGGGTGTTGACCGCCGAGCGCGGGGCGGCGCCCGTGTGGATCGCGACGGCCAGCACCCCTTCGCTCAGGTATGTCGCGCCGATGTGCGCGGTGCCGAGGACGGCGAGCCAGCGGCGGGTGCCGAGCCAGCGTTCGGCGGGGGCGTGGAGGAGGTTGTAGAGCACGAAGTAGAGCGGCCAGCCGCCGCCGTCCAGCCAGAGTGCGCTGGTCAGGAGCACTCGGCCGGGGGAGTGCAGCAGGTTGTGGATGTTGGTGGAGCGCTGCTGGAGGAAGTCCGTCAGGACGTCCGGGCTGAACCGGTGCATGATCACCGAGGTCACCAGCAGGATCCCCAGCCAGAGGAAGGTGCCCGGCGCCCGGCACAGGTGGGTCCGCAGCCGCCCGGCGAAGCCCCGCGGGGACGCGGCGGAGCCGGTGGGTGGCCGCCGGGTGCGGTGCCGCGTGCGCGTCGGGCGGGGTATTCGGCAGGCGGCGAGCTTGAACCTGGCGCGCATGGCGGACAAATTACCAAGAACCGGGCGTCAGGGCTCGGCGGCGGAGCGCCCCGGAGGGTGCTTCGCCGGGGCCGGTCGCCGCGCGGGTCGGTCGGGTCCGCCGTGTCTCAGCGGAGCCAGGGCAGGTCGGCGCCCTTCGGCTGCAGGCCGTCCGCCATGACCCGGCAGATCTCGGCGAGTTGGCCGACCTGCTCGGGGGAGAGGCGGTCGAAGAGCGCACCGCGCACCGCGGCGACGTGTCCGGGCGCCGCCTTCTCCAGTACGTGCATCCCCTCGTCGGTGAGGTGGGCGAGCTGGCCGCGCTTGTCCGACGGGCAGTTCTCCCGTCGCACCCAGCCGTTCTTCTCCAGGCGGGCGATGGCGTGCGAGAGGCGGGAGCGGGTGATCTTGGCGTTCTGGGCCAGTTCGGTCATCCGCATCCGGCGCCGGGGGGCGCGCGAGAGCTGGACGAGCAGGCCGTAGTAGACGTGCGGCATCCCGGCGTCACGCTGCAGCTGGCGATCGAGGTGATCCTCCAGCAGCGTGGTGGCGTGGAGGTAGGACTGCCAGGCGTATTGCTCCTCGTCGCTGAGCCAGCGCGGCTCGGCTGCGGGTTCGGTGCTCATGCCATCCATTCTCGCACCGTCCCGGTCGTTCTTGAAGATTGAACAACTGTGACGGAGGTGGGGTAGTCGGTGGGGTAGTCTCGAAGCATTCGCTTGAAAGTTCAAGTAGATGCCGGAAGGGCTTCCGGGATGTTCCTGTGGGCCCGCCCGGGTCCGTCCCGCACCCACGACGATCACCGGGGAGTCGCGATGTCCGAGAAGCCGATGCCGGCCCTCTACCTCAGCCACGGCGCGCCGCCGCTCGCCGACGACGCCGTCTGGCCCGGCCAACTGGCGGCGTGGTCCGCCGACCTGCCGCGCCCCACCGCCGTACTGATCGTCTCGGCCCACTGGGAGGAGGCCCCGCTCGCCCTCGGCGCCACGGTCACCACCCCTCTCGTCCACGACTTCTGGGGCTTCCCGGAGCACTACTACCGCGTCCGGTACGCGGCGCCCGGCGCGCCGGAGCTGGCCGACCGGATCCGCCGCACGCTGCGGACGGCGGGCACGCCGGTGCAGGACCTCCCGGACCGCGGGCTCGACCACGGCGCGTACGTCCCGCTCGTCGAGATGTTCCCGCAGGCCGATGTGCCGGTCCTGCAGATCTCGATGCCGACCCTCGACCCCCGCGCGCTCTTCGCCCTCGGCCGCAAGCTGGCGCCGCTGCGTGACGAGGGCGTGCTGATCATCGGCAGCGGCTTCTTCACCCACAACCTCGCCGCGCTGCGCCATCAGGGGCCGGGGGTGCCGTCCTGGTCGGCGGAGTTCGACGACTGGGGGCAGCGGGCCCTGGCCGGCGGCGACCTCGACGCGCTCTTCGACTTCGTGCACAAGGCCCCCGCCGGACAGTTGGCCCATCCGCGCACCGAACACTTCGCACCGCTCTTCGTCACCCTCGGCGCCGCGGACGCGCACGGGCAGGCCGGGGGCGGGCGGAGCGTGATCGACGGGTTCTGGATGGGGCTGGCGAAGCGGTCGCTGCAGTTCGGCTGAGACCGCCGCCGGTAGGGGCGCTCGGCGCGCCGAACGCGGACGCCCACACCCATCCGTTCTCAGGCGCATCACGGCAGGTCAGACGCCCGGCTCGATCAGCTCCAGGGAGCGGAGCGCGGCGGTCAGCGCACGGTCGTCGCCGTCCGGGGTCCAGGACGCCACATCCAGCGCGGTGTCGGTCATCTTGAGCGCGTGCGCATCGCCGTGCTCGGTGGCCCGCCGGAAGACCTCCTCCGGGGTGAGCGGTCCGGTGCGCAGCGGGGGCAGTGCGTCCGCCGTCCCGTAGACGGAGGTCAGCGCGGCGCTCGCGGCCCACGCCACGGCGAACGACGGCGCCCACAGGGAACGCGGCAGCGCGGGCAGCGTGCGCAGCACCGCGTTGGGCGCGGTCGCCGCGTGGACCAGCATGACCCCCTCGCCGTGCCCGTGATCGGCGTAGCGGTGGGTCGCCGCCTGTACGAGCGCGGTGAGCTGCGCCCGGGCGTCGTCGGGATCGCGCGGCGCCCGGACGGATTCGGCGGCCGCCTGCCAGCCCGGTGTGTCCGGCAGTTGGGCGAGGCCGCCGATCGCGCTCGTCCGCTGGTCGGCGACGCGCGGCAGGGCGTCCAGCGCGGCATCGGGGGCGGACGTCCCGCCCGGCGCCGGCGCCACCGGCAGCGTGGTGTGCCGGGCCGCCCAGTAGCCGAGGGCGTGGGCCAGTTCGGCGAGGCGTGGCTGGGTGGCGTCCTCGGCCAGCAGGGTGCGGACGATGTGGCCGACGCGGATGGCGGGATGGGTGGCGGCGCCCGCGATGCCGGGCAGCAGCCGGGGCCACCACTCGGCGAGCACCTCGCGCCAGGGGCGCTCGGCGACGGCGCGGGTGAAGTGGCCGGTCCAGTCGGTGACCCGCCGCGGATCCCCCAGGGCCTGCCGCCAGTTGGCGTCGGTGAGGGTCTCGCGGGCGCTCGGTACGTCCTCCAGCTGCGCGGAGTACGCATCGAGCCAGCGGTGGACGGTGCGCCCCTGCCCGTGGCGGGCCAGGGCCTCGACCGCCATGGGGCCGTGGTTGCTCAGATAGCCGTGGAACTCCGGTCCGGTGGAGTGCAGCCGCTCCAGGGCCTCGTCGAAGGTGCCGTGGTGTGCCGTCATGTCCGTGAGGCTAGGAGCACGGGCGCCGCCGGGTAACGGGCTGCGGACCTAGACCCCCGTGCCGTGCGACGGAGGTGGCATCGGCCGCCGGGACGGGGACGCGGGACGGAGGCGCGGGGACCGCCGGACCGGAGAGCGGCCGGCGGGCTGCGCGCCGGTGCGTTGTCAGTGGTGGCTGGCACCATGAAGTCATGGAGAAAAGCAGCGCAGTTGACGAGGTGGAGCGGTCGTCCGGCGCGGCGGAGGGGGCCGGGGAGCCGGGCGTCGGCGGCCCGTCGCGCGCGGCCGGGGCGACGGACCTGGCGACCGCCTTCGGGTCCTTCGAGGAGACGTGGTCGCCGCGGATCGCCGGCGTGGTCAACGACTACGACGTCAAGATAGCGAAGGTGGAGGGCGCCTACGTCTGGCATGCCCACCCCGACACCGACGAGTTCTTCCTGGTGCTCGCGGGTGAGCTGACCCTGGAGTTGGCGGACCGCGCGCCGGTGGTGCTCGGCCCGCAGCAGATGTTCACGGTCGAGCGCGGGCTGCGCCACCGGCCCGTGGCCGCGCCCGGCACCCGCATCCTCATGTTCGAGCGCCAGGGCACGGTCAATTCCGGCGACGCCGAGCTGACCGGCGACGCCGCGTGGGTCCGCGCCTCGCAGGGGGTGCCACTGGGTGAGTAGCGGGCCCGGGAGCGGCCCGCCGATGCGCCGAGTGGTCGGAAGCGTGGAGGAATCCGGACAGCAGATGTCCGGTTGGGGGGCGACCGTGGAGGCATGACAGGAAGCGCAGACGCAGACAGCGGGACGGGCGCGGGCGCGCCGGGCCCGGAGGTGCGGCTTTCCGGCGCCGAGGTTCCGAGCAGGGCGGCGCCGCCTTCAGGGACGCCGGGCGCACGGGCGGGGAGCGGGCCGGGGCCGGCCGTGCCGCGCGGTGTCGGCTGGGCGGTGGCCGAGGCGCGGGAGCCGGAGTTCGTCCGGGAGGTGCGGGAGCGGTTCGGGCGGTATCGGCACCATGTGCTGGGCACGCTCCGCGCGGACGGCTCCCCGCGGCTGACCGGCCTGGAGGCGGACTTCCGCTTCGGCGAGCTGTGGCTCGGCATGCTGACGGGCTCCCGCAAGGGCGCCGACCTGCGCACCGACCCCCGGTTCGCCCTGCACGCCAACCCGGGCCCCGGCACGGACCTGACGGACGGCGACGTCCGGGTCTCCGGCCGGGCTGTCGAGATGACCGACACGGAGGTGATCAGGCGCTACGCGGACGAGGTCCGGCCACCGGAGCCGTTCCTCCTCTTCCGGACCGAGGTGACGGAGATCGTCCGGGTCGCGGTGCGGGACGCCACGATGATCGTCCAGAGCTGGCGGCCGGATGAGGGGGTGCGGACGGTGCGGAGGTAGGGGGAGGGGCGGGGCCGGGGGGCGGGAGGCCGGGGGAGGGGACCCGGGCCACGCGGGCGCCCGACGTACGCCGACCTGCCCGCGCCCGGCCCGCCCGCGCCCGGACCCTCGCGATCGAGGTGCCCGGGCGTGGGCGGGCGCCGGGCCCGCGGTGCACGGTCGGCCATTCCGCACGGTCGGCCATTCCGCACGATCGGCCGTTCCGTGCGGCGTGCGGTCAATGCGCGCCGTGCGGGGTGCCGTGGCCGTGCCTGTGCTGTTTACGGGGCCGGTGCAGGCCGTGCGGCTCGCGGACGCGGTGGCCGCGGAAGATGTAGAGCGAGACGACGAACATCACCGCGCCCATCACCAGCCCCCAGGCCGACGACTTCAGTACGGACGGGCCGCTGAGGTTGTAGAGCCAGCCCATGCTGGAGCCGAACAGCGCGCCGTAGGCGAGCGCCCGGGTGTCGGTGATCATGGTGGACTGGAAGTGCACGAGCACCAGCCCCAGCGCACCGGTGACCACGGCGGCGATCAGCCCGAGCAGCGCGGCATGGCCGCCGCTGGAGCCGCCGGTGTGGTCGATCCAGATCGTGTAGCAGCCGAAGCCGAGCGCCGCGATGACGGGCCACACCACCTTGGCCGGCAGCCGGCGGCCGCCCCGGGGGTGCGCCGCGGCGGGCTCCGTGCCCGAGGCCGGGGCATCGGCGCTCGCGCCGTGCTCCCGTTCGACCGCGCCGTGTGTACCGGCGGCCCGCGCGCCGTGGCGCGGAGCAGGGTTCTCCATGACGGGCTC
Source organism: Streptomyces sp. NPDC000404 (assembly GCF_040300365.1). Taxonomy (NCBI): domain Bacteria; kingdom Bacillati; phylum Actinomycetota; class Actinomycetes; order Kitasatosporales; family Streptomycetaceae; genus Streptomyces; species Streptomyces sp. NPDC000404. The sequence goes on from NZ_JBEPDN010000003.1 coordinate 327,681, forward strand.
CTCTCGCTTGCCCCTCCTGTCCAGGCGACACCCGCGCCCCGCGCCCGTCAACTGGATCAGCGGGCCCCGGGAGCGGGCGCGATCCTGCCCGCACCCGGAGGACGACCTGCCGCATCCGGGCAGGTCGGGCCGGCCCTGCGGGGCGGTGCCGGGAATTCCGAGGGGGCATGGGCGGTTTCGGGAGGATTCGGCCGTCATGGGGGATTCGAGGCAACCCGGGGAGGGCCCGGGCCGTCTTCGAGACGGGGGAGCCGGGGCCACGGGTGCCGCTGAGGCTTCAGATGCCACCCAGGTCACAGGGGTCGTCGAGGCTGTGGAGTCGCTGCGCGGTCCGGCGGGCGCCGGATGCGTGGGCGGCACCGGGGACGCAAAGCCGCCATCGAGGTGACGGACGTCTCAGGCGACGGAACGGCCCCCGGGGTGCCGGAGTCGCGGGCAGTGCCGGGAACCCCGTCTGACCTGGGATTCTCCCGCTCCGGCAGCGGCCGGCCGCCGTAGGTGACCGCGCAGGGTACTGCATGATCAGAAAAATAGACGGGCAGCTTGGGAATTCTGTCCGGTTTCCAGCCGTTGTTTCCTTCGGACGGGGCAGTTCGGTCACCCCGGGCTTCCGCGTCCACCGTCCCGCGAACGACTCATCACCGACTCATCGCAAAGGGAGCTCACGCATGGCAACCCGTGCCGTCGCCCGTCGTCAGACCACCAGCAGCGGTGCTGACGGGGGCAGCAGTGTTCGCGCCGTAGGCGGGGAGATCGCCGACCGCGACCTGGTCGGCATGTACCTCGACGAAATCGCGCGCACGCCCCTGCTCGACGCCGCCAAGGAGGTCGAGCTGTCCCAGACCATCGAGGCGGGCGTGTATGCGCAGAAGATCCTCGACGAGGCCGTGACCGACGGCAATGCCGCCGGCGCGAGCCACGAAGAGCTGTCGGCGCTGGTCGCGGAGGGCGAGCGGGCCAAGGACGTCTTCATCCGCTCCAACCTCCGGCTGGTCGTCGCCGTCGCGCGGCGCTACCCGCGAGCCGGGCTGCCGCTGCTGGATCTGATCCAGGAGGGCAACGCCGGTCTGGTGCGCGCGGTGGAGAAGTTCGACTACGCCAAGGGCTTCAAGTTCTCCACGTATGCCACGTGGTGGATCCGCCAGGCCATCACCCGTTCCATCGCCGACCAGTCGCGCACGATCCGGCTGCCCGTGCACCTCGTCGAGGAGCTGGGCCGCATCCGCCGCGTCCAGCGGGAGTTCAACCGCGAGAACGGCCGCGACCCGGAGCCCGCCGAGGTCGCCGCGGAGCTGGGCTCCACGCCCGCCCGCGTCACCGACGTCCTCGACTGGGCCCGCGACCCGGTCAGCCTCAACATGTCGGTGGACGACGACGGCGACACCCAGTTCGGTGATCTGCTGGAGGACACCTCCGCCGCGTCGCCCGAGCAGTCCGTGCTCTCCCTGCTGCGCAGCGAGGAGCTGGAGGATCTGATCGACCGTCTCGACCAGCGCACCGCCTCGATCATCAAGGCGCGCTACGGCATAGAGGACGGCCGCGAGCGCACGCTGACCGAGGTCGGCAAGCAGCACGGCCTGACCCGCGAGCGGATCCGCCAGATCGAGAAGCACGCCCTGGTCGAACTGAAGCGCATGGCCCACGACACCGGCTTCGACGCGGCGGCCTGACCGGCCCGGCGCGCGCGTCCGGCCCCGCCAGGGGTGCGCGCGTGCCGTCCCGCCGGGCCCGAGGAATCGGGCCCGGCCGGCTTGTCCACAGGCGGCCACGGGCGCCGCGGCATCTTGTTACCGTCACGCGGTGATGAAGATCTTCGACGACGGCAACGGCGAGCTGCCGCCGCTCGATCCCGTCGACCCGGCAAGGGAATTCGCGGAGCGTGAGATACGCGGCTGGTCGCGCATGCTCCTGCCGTTCGCGATCCTTCTCCCCTGGACTTTCCTCTATCTGTCGTTCTCCGAGGGGACGCGCAAGGACCTGCCCTTCGCCGCCCTGGCGATCACTCACATCGGTCTGGGGCTTGCCCTCCAGGGGCGCCGCACCTCGCGCAGGGCACTCGTATGGGCGGGCGTCGGCTGCTACCCGCTCGCCCTCGGGGTGTGCGTGCTGCTCCAGCGCATACGGTAGGCCGCGTCCGTCCGTGCGGTCGGCGTCATCGCGGACGGTGAAGCGGCCGGCGCCCGCACGCATCTGCCACACGCGACGGCCGGCCCTCCCGAGGAGGACCGGCCGCCGGTTTCCGTGCATGTGCGGGGCGGGCGCGAGGTGTCCCGCCGGGGGTCAGACCGCGCTGCCCGCCTTCCACTGGTCCCAGGAGAGGTTCCAGCCGTTGAGGCCGTTGTCGGGCTGGACGGTCTTGTCGTGGGAGTTCTTGACGATCACCACGTCGCCGACGAGCGACTCGTTGAAGAACCACTTGCCGGGGGTGTCCCCGCCGCCGCCCTTGGCGTCGCGCAGGCCGACGCAGCCGTGGCTGGTGCCGGACTTGCCGAAGATCGAGGGCGAGCCCCAGTAGTTGCCGTGGATGAAGGTGCCGGAGGAGGAGAGCCGCATGGCGTGCGGGACGTCCTTGATGTCGTACTCGCCGCCGAAGCCGACCGTCGAGCCGTCCATCCGGGTCTGCACGAACTTCTCAGAGATCACCATCTGGCCGTTGTAGGTCGGGTGATCGGGGCTGCCGCCCGAGATCGGGACGGACTTCAGGACCGAGCCGTTCCGCTTGACCGTCATGATCTGGGTGTTCATGTCGACGGTGGAGACCTGCGAGCGGCCGATGGTGAAGGTGACCGTCTTGGACTGCACACCGGTGATGCCGTCGCCGCCCTGCACGCCGTCCAGGTCGATCTTCATCGTGACCTTGGAGTTGGCCTTCCAGTACTCCTCGGGCCGGAAGTCGAGACGCTGCGCGCCGAACCAGTGGCCGACGATCTCCTGGCCGCTGTCGGACGTCACCGTGATGTGGGACTGGACGTCCTTCTTGTTGGTGATGACCTTGTCGAAGTTGAAGGACACCGGCATACCGACGCCGACGGTCTTGCCGTCGTCGGGCGTGTAGTTGCCGATGAAGCTGTGGTCCGACGAGACGGTGCTGAAGGTCGCGTTCTCGGTGGCGGAGCGGCCCTTGGCGTCCTTGGCGTTCGCCACCAGCTTGTACTTGGTGCCCCGCTCCAGCTGGACGCCGGGCTTCCAGGAGGTGCCGTCGCCCGATATGGCCCCTTCGACGGGGGCGCCGCTGTCGGCGACGGTCAGCTTCACATCGGTCAGCTTGCCGCCGGTGACCTTGACTCCGGTGTCGTTGATGCTGGCGTCCGTCGCGCCGTCCTTCGACGAAACCGTGATCTTGGCGTCCGAGGCGTCCTTGGCGGCGGCGGCGTCCGCGCCCGCCTGTCCGTTCTTCCCGTCGCCCGAACCGGCCTCGGCGCTGCCGCCGCATGCCGAGAGCGTCAGCGCACCGGCCGCGAGCAGCGCCGTCAGCGCGAGGGCGCGGCGGGTCCGGCGACCGGGGCGCGGCGCCGCGAAGGCGTCCTGCTCGGGCGGCTGGAGCAGCTGGTGCGAGGTGCGGGACCGAGTAGTGGTGGAGTTGTCCGGCGATGTCACGAGCTGCTCCATACAAGGGTGTTGTGTGATCCGTGCTGGTAAACAGCACGTACGGCGGGAATTGGTTGCGGATGGCCTGAACTTGTGGGCAAGGTCACACGCATGGTGGAAGGGGGTGGTCGGGAGGGCCCGACAGCCAGGTTCGCAGCGGTGTGCCGTGTTCGTCCAGACGCGGTGGCGGCGTCGGCGCTGTGACGGGCGTCTCGGAGAGCCGCAGCGCACTGCTGATCTGGGGAATTCTCCCCTCTCCCACGGGAGTCACGGGCGCCAGCCCCAGCCCTTCCGCGAACTCCAGGGCCTCGGAGAGGGTGTTGACGGGGCCGCAGGGCACGGAGGCCGCGGTGAGACGTTCCGTCCAGGACTGCGGTGTATCCGAGGAAAGCAACTTCTCCAGCTGTTCGACCAGTTCTGCTCTGTTTTGCACCCGGTCCTGGTTGCGACGGAAGCGATCATCGTCGGCCAGTTCCGGCGCGCCCAGGGCCTCCGTCAGCGCCCGGAACTGCCGGTCGTTGCCCGCCGCGACGGCCAGCAGCCCACCCCGGCAGGCCAGCGTCTCGTACGGCGCGATGCTCGGGTGCCGGTTGCCCAGCGGCCCCGGATCGCGCCCCGTCGCCAGATGCCCGGACGCCTGGTTGACGAGCGAGCCCAGCAGCGACGACAGCAGATTGACCTCCACCAGCTGGCCCCGCCCGGTGCGCTCGCGGTGGTGCAGCGCGGCGAGGATCGCGGTGGTGGCGTCCTTCGCGGTGAGGACGTCGACGAGCGCCACCCCGGCCTTCAGCGGCGTGCCGCCGGGCTCGCCGGTGATGCTCATCAGCCCGCCGACCGCCTGCACCACGAAGTCGTACCCGGCCAGATGGGCGCCGCCGCCGGAGCCGAAGCCGGTGATCGAGCAGTGCACCAGGCGCGGGTTGGCGGCCCGGGTGGACGCCGCGTCGAGGCCGTACTTGGTGAGGGCGCCGGGCCGGAAGTTCTCGATCAGGACGTCGGCGCGGCGGGCCAGTTCGCGGGCGGCGGCCGCGTCGTCGGGGTCGCCGAGGTCCAGCGCGAGGCCGCGCTTGGAGCGGTTGGCGGCGTCGAAGTAGGCGGCGGTGCCGTCGGGGCCGAACGGCGGGCCCCAGGCCCGGGTGTCGTCACCGGCGCCGGGCCGCTCCACCTTGACGACATCGGCGCCCAGATCGGCGAGGGTCGCCGCGGCCAGCGGGCCCGCCAGGACCCGGCTGAAGTCGGCGACGAGCAGTCCGTCGAGGGCGCGGGCGGGCGGTCGGCCCGACTCCCCGGCGGGTTGTGGCTGCTGCGGAGGCGGCGGTTGCGGGGACGGCTGCGGCACGTGCGTACTCCTCACCTCGCGGACGGGTGCGGCCATCGTCGAGGAGGGTCCGGAGTGCGGGAAGGCGCCGCGGTGTCCAAGGCGGCGGGGCGCATTCTGCCGCCCCGGAGAGGAGACGGCCCAGGCGGCGGGAGGACGGACGGCCGGAGCGGGCAGGCAGTTCCCGCATAATGGTGTGAACTACTGCAATACCGGTAATTCTCCTGAGGGGTACAGGACTTCACGTGGTGCCCGTAGAGTTCCGCGAGACCCGGCCCGCATTCTCCCCGATCACGGCATCCGCCCCGCCCACCGCAGCCACCCCGCCCGCGTCGCCCTGGAGGACCGCATGCTCCTCACCGTCGAGACCCTTCAGCTGATCGGATTCGCCGTGCTCGGCGTCGCGAGCGTGGTCTGGGTCATCGGGCTGCTCCGGCTGCTGCGCCGTGAGGAGCACCGCACGGCGACCGGGCGCGACGGCCGGGCGCTGCTGGACCGGGTGCCGCGGCAGACGGGCCCGGCCGGTCCGCCCGCCGAGTGCGTGGAGCTGACCGCCGCCGAGCGCGAGGCGTTCGCCTCGCTCGTACGGCAGTTGACGCGCCGCCGCTGAGCCTGCCGGGTCACTGCGCGGGGCCGAGCTTGAGCAGCGCCAGCGCCGCCAGCATCTGCACGGAGATCGCGGCCGCCGCCTTGTGCGTCGGCAGATGGTGCTGACCGCGTATCAGCAGCACGGCCAGCACGTAGCCGAAGCCCCAGGTCGTCCACGTCAGCGCCTGGACGAAGGTGGCCTGCGGGGGCAGCCAGGTCGCCAGGAGCAGCCGCGGCAGGTCGGTCACCCAGAACAGCACGATGAACAGGCTCGCGGTCGGCGCGAAGCGGCCGTTGCCGCCCAGCGTGCGCGCGATGGCGTGGGTGGCCGCGCCCAGGGCGAAGCTGGCGGCCAGGACGCACCCGACGGCCAGCCCCATCAGCTTCAGCGCCGCACTCGGGTCGGCCGCCCACTGACCCTGGAAGGCGTCCGCCGACAACACCCCGACAACGCCGCTGACCAGGCACAACACCACCGCTGCGCTCCAGGCGGAACGGTCCCGGGCCTCGTCCAGGACCTCCACCGGGCGGTACCACAGGCCGAGGAAGAGCCGGTGCCACCACAGGCGCCGCCGCTCGGGTACGGGGCGGGGCGACTGGACGAGCGTGGGTGCGGGGGGCGGCGGAGCGGGCATACAGCCGTTCTACCATCGGCCGTTTTGTCGCGATGCGGTGGCGTCGGCACCGGGAGCGGGGCCGCGGATGAGAGTCTGCGGACATGAGCGAGCAGACTCCCGATCACGGTGAGGCGCACGGCGGCGGGTTGGGCGGACGGCTCAACTGGCTGCGCGCCGCGGTGCTCGGCGCCAACGACGGCGTGGTCTCCACCGCGGGCCTCGTCGTCGGCGTCGCCGGAGCGACCAGCTCCCGCACCACCTTGCTGACCGCCGGACTCGCGGGGCTGCTCGCCGGGTCCATGTCGATGGCGGCGGGCGAGTACGTCTCCGTCTCCACCCAGCGGGACGCCGAGAAGGCCGCGCTGGTCCAGGAGCGGCGGGAGCTGGCCACCGAGCCGAAGGCCGAACTCATCGAGCTGACCGGCCTGCTGAGGGCGAAGGGCCTGAGCGCGAAGCTGGCCCGCGAGGTGGCCGTCCAGCTGACCGCGCACGACGCGCTGCGGGCCCACGCCGAGGTGGAGCTGGGCATCGACCCGGACGAACTGACCAACCCCTGGCACGCGGCCGGCGCCAGCTTCCTCGCCTTCACCGTCGGCGCCCTGCTCCCGCTGCTGGCGATCGTGCTGCCACCGGACGGCCTGCGCCTGCCGGTCACGGTCGTCTCGGTGCTCGCCGCCCTCGCCCTGTGCGGCTGGCTGAGCGCCCGCCTCGGCTCCGCCCCGGCGGTGCCCGCGATCCTCCGCAACACCGGGGGCGGGGCGCTGGCGATGATCGTCACGTATGTGGCGGGGGCGGCGCTGGGGGCCAGCGGGGCCTGACCGCGACGGACCCGGCCTCTGCACGACGCGGGGCGCCTCGCTACGGCTGCCCGGGGTCCGCGGCGCCGCCGGACGCGCCCCGCGCCCCGGGCGGCTCCGCCTCGCCGTACAGCTCCGTGTACGAGGGGAAGTGGCCGCCGGGGCCGTCGACGGTGACGGCGGTGCGGAGCGCGTCGGTGACGGCGCGGGTCAGGACGTCGGCGCCGGCGGCGAGGAGGTCGTTGAGCGCGCCGGTCTCGGCGTGCACCGTGAACGCCGGGTCGGTGCCCGCTGCCTCCGGGGCGAGCGGGCGGCCGCAGGTGGACAGCGCGAAGACGGTGTCGCCGTCGGAGAGCAGATGGACGGGGCGCACCGCGCGGGCCAGCCCGTCGTGCGCGGTGCCGGCCAGCTTCTGGGCCTGGGCACGGGTGAGCCGGGCGTCCGTCGCGACGACCGCGAGGGTGGTGTTGAGCGGCGGCCGGGCCGAGGCCGCCGACCGCTCCCGGGACGTCTCGCGCGCCGCGGCCAGCGCCCGGACCGCCGCCGCGTGCCGCTCCGGATCGGGCGGCACGGCGGGCGCCCCGTCCGCCCCGAGGAGGTCCCCGTAGAGCACGCCGGTACGGGGATCGACGGGCGAGCCGGCGGCGTTGACGGCGGCGAGCGCGGCGACGGTGGCACCGGACGGCAGCAGCACGCTCGCCGTGCCGATCCCGCCCTTGAGCCCGCCGGCCACCGCGCCCGTACCGGCGCCGACGTTGCCGCGCTCGACGGGACCGCCCGGCGGTGCGTGGTGCGCCGCATGGACCGCGGCCCGGCCCAGCGCCGCGTCCGGCCGGGCCCGCCAGTCGCCGCCGCGCCCGAGGTCGAAGAGGGCGGCGGCCGGGACGACCGGCACCACCTGTGAGGGGTCCGGGCCGACGCGGAAGCCGCGGCCGTGCTCCTCCAGCCAGGCGGCGACCCCGGACGCGGCGTCGAGCCCGAAGGCGCTGCCGCCGGTCAGGACGACGGCGTCGACGCGCTGGACGAGATTGCGGGGGTCGAGGGCGTCGGTCTCGCGGGTGCCGGGCCCGCCACCGCGCACATCGACCGCGGCGATCGCGCCGCCCTCGGGCGCGAGCACCACGGTGGTGCCGGACAGCTGGCCGGAGCCGATGCGCTGGGCGTGCCCCACCGACAGGCCGGGCACATCGGTCAGGGCGTCGTGGCGGTGCGCTGCGTCAGCCATGCCCCATGCGTACCACGGCGGGTGCGGCACGGGGCAGGGGAGTGACGGACGGGGCGCCGACGCGCGGGGCGGCCCCGGATGCGGCGGACCGGCCGGGCGCGGGGCCCGGCCGGCGGGCCGTCAGCCGGCCCCCGGGCCCATCACGATGACCGGGTGCTGCGCGGGGTCCAGGGTCCGCAGCAGCTCCCGCATCACCTCGGGCTTGAGGCTCACACAGCCCTGGGTGGGGCCGTCGTGGTCGACGTGCAGCCACACGCCGCCGCCCTTCTCGTCGCCGTCCGGGCGCTCCGGATCCAGCGGCGAGGTGCCGGCCACGCGGTTGTAGTTGATGGCGATGACGTAGTCGAACGCGCCCGCCAGGGGCTCGCCCTCCACGCCGGTGCCGTTGGCGACGAAGCTGTCGTTGTGGTCGTAGGGGAGCTTGGTGCCCTTGGGCGCGGGCAGCAGGCCACCGGCGTCGGTCAGGTCGAAGACGCCCTCCGGGGACCGCAGGTCGCCGTAGTGGTGGTCGTCGGTCCAGCCGTGCGCGGCGTTGTGGGCGGCCCACTGCTCACCGGCGCGCCAGTCGTCCGACCCCTTGGCGCGGGTGTAGAGGACCACCTTGGAGTCGAAGGAGTCCTTGTCCGCGCCCCGCACGACGAGGACCTGGCGGGAGTCGGACGGTATCCGCTTCCGTTCCGCGTCGCTCAGGCCCGGGATGGGGCGTGTGGCGTTCGCGACGGTCTTGGCACCGGACGGTTTCTCCGGACCGGATACCGACGCGGGGGTGCCGTTCTTGGCCTCCTGCTGAGCGTCGTGGTCATCGCCGGATGCGGGCCAGGCCCACAGGGCGGTGCCCATCAACGTGGTCAGCGCGAGACCGCTCACGGCCTTCCCGCGGCGGGACATGCTTCTGCGCGCGCGGGGCTGAGCGTGGCGGGCGGCCATGGCTGGCGTCTCCTCAGATACGGATCAGATGCGGACGGTCGGGTACGGCGGTCGGACACAAACGGGCGGTACGGGCCCTCAGATGCCTGCGGGCGAAGGGCTCGTAGGCATAAAAAGGGCAATCTGCACCCTACCGCGAGGTCGTCGTGTCGCCGCCCGGGCCTCCGTCCCCGCATCCGGATCGCGAGACCCGAACGCCCGGAATGTACGCCCGAAAGAGGTCGGAGTGTCGCGGTTTACGTTCCCTTACGGGGTGCCGGTGACGGCCCGTCGGCAGGGGCGGAACATGGCTGAAAATTCCCCGCAAAATCCCCTAGGTGTCCACGAGTTGACCTCCAATGCCGAGGAGTCGCAGGTCACGGGCGTACGCCGGAGGAGTCAGACCGGCGCGTGACGCCCCGTTGACCGGACCACGGGCGGCCCGCCGGCGCCGTACGGGCCGGCAGGGCGCGGCTCACGCGACCGGGGGAACCGTTCCGGACGCCGAAATCGGATGCCGCAATTCCCCCGGTCGGGCCGGGGAACTGCTCCGTTCACCGGAGTGGCGCAGGCGCGGAGCGCTCCCGTCGGAGCGCCGGACCCCGGCGGGCGGCGCACCCCGCCCGGGTCATGCGCTCAGCGCCGCGCCCTGCCGGGAGGTCAGGGTGACGCCCGCCGCGACCGCCGCCGCGCACACCAGGCCGGACGCGAACACCGCGTACGTCCCGGCGAAGGTGCAGCCCAGCACCGCGACGGCGGCGAGGGGCAGCACCAGCTGCTGTGCCCAGCCCCGCTTCTGATGGCGCGAGTGCAGCAGCCAGACGCTGAACAGGAACAGTGCGGCCGGCACCGTCACACAGGCGGACGCCGCCAGGAGCGACAGATGCGAGGCGCCGACCGACTGCTCCACCGCGACCTCGATGCCCGCGCCGATCGCCGCCGCCGAGCCGAACACGACGTAGTGGCCGTACCCCCAGACGAACGCCTGACGGCTGGAGCGCAGATGCAGATGGATAGGGACCGCGAAGTAGATCCAGTACGCGGCGAAGACCAGCAGCAGCCCGCCGGCGGCGATCGGCAGCAGCGCCCCCAGCTCGTCGTGCTCGTCCAGCGCGGACTGCACCGCGACGGTGGCCGCCGCGATCGTCTCGCCCAGCACGATGATGGTGAACAGGCCGTACCGCTCCGCGATGTGCCCCGGATGCCACGCCGTCGCCCGGTGCCGCTCCGCGAACAGCGGTACGCACAGCTCCGCCACCGCCATCACCAGGAACACCCACGGGCGGCCCTGCTCCGGTGCGAACAGCAGCCCCAGCCAGCCGACCTGGCACAGGCTCACCCCGCCCGCGTACCGCAGCGCGGTCCGGCGCTCCTCGCCGCCGCAGCCGTGCGCGGCCCGCAGCCACTGGCTGACCATCGCCAGCCGCATCACCAGAAAGCCGAACCAGACGACCGCGAACTGACTCTCCTCGAAGGCCCGCGGCACCCCCGCCGCCAGGATCAGCACGCCCGCGATCTGCACCAGCGTCGTGATCCGGTAGAGCGTGTCGTCGGTGTCGTACGCGGAGGCGAACCAGCTGAAGTTCAGCCAGGCCAGCCAGATGGCGAAAAAGAGCATGAGGTAGCCGCTGATGCCGTGGCCGGGATGGCCCTCGGCGAGGGCGTGCACGAGCTGACGGCCGGCCTGGGCGATGCCCACGACGAAACACAGGTCGAAAAAGAGCTCCAGCGGCGTGGAGGCGCGGTGCGCCTCGTCGGTGCGGCGGGCTCGCATACGGACCGGCACGGTGCGCTTCCTCCAGGGTCAGCCGGTGATCCGCCCCTGCGTGATCACGTCGCCCCGACGGTACGCGCACCACCCCGCGGACCGGCGCAGCCACCGCCGACCCCTGCCGGCCCGGCCCGGTCGCCCCGGCTCGGCCCGGCCGGAGGCGTTCGCGATGGCCGGCGGTGCCGCCTCCAGCCCGCGGAACGAACCGGCCGACGCCCGGTCAGCTCACTCGGCCACCGCCTCCACCACGGACGGCGTCGCGGCGGTCGGCAGGACGCGGGTGAGCCGGAAGCCGCTGGACGACAGCAGCGCCGCGAACTCCTCCGAGCCCCGCTCCCGCCCATCGACGACCGCCATCATCGCGACGTCCATCGTCTTGCCGAAGTGCGGGGCGTTGCCCGGCGGCAGCACCGACTCGACGATCAATATCCGGCTGCCGGGCGCCATCGCCGCGCGGCAGGTCCGCAGGATGTCCCGGCACCGCTCGTCGGTCCAGTCGTGCAGGACATGCTTGAGGACGTAGACGTCGCCGCCCGCCGGGACCGAGGTGAAGAAGTCGGCCTCCTCGGTGCGCCAGCGGCCCTTCAGCTCGTCGTCGTCCAGCAGATGCCGGGCGAGCGGCGGCGCCTGGTCGACGAGGACGCCGGTCAGCTCCGGGCGGCGGCGCAGCACCGCGCGGAGCAGTCCGCCGCGGCCACCGCCGACATCGACGACCGTGCCGGTCTCCGGGAAGGGGTAGGCCGCCGCGACGGCCTCGTCCGCGGTGGCCGACAGGGAGGTCATCCCGTCGTCGAGGAGGGCACGGGCCCGCTCGTCCCCCTGGAGGTACTGGAAGAGGGGCTGCCCGAAGAGGCGCTCGAAGGGCGCCGCGCCGTCCCGGACCGTCTCCTCCAGCAGCTCCGACGTCCGCAGGAACAGCGTGTCGGTCAGCATCAGCACCGCGGTGTGCAGCGAGTCGGGCACGTCCGTACGGAGCAGGCGGGCGGCGGGCGTCAGTTGGTAGGTGCCGGCGGAGTCCTCGTGGAAGATGCCGCGGCTGGCGAGCAGCCGCAGCACCCGGCGCAGATGCGGGGCATGGGTGCCGGTGGCCTCCGCCAGCTGCTCGGGGGTGCGGGGGCCGCGGGCGAGGTGGTCGGCGATGCGGTGGTGGGCCGCGGTACGCAGCGCGGCCGAAAAGAGGTGCCCCAGCGCCTGGTCCGTCAGGTGCGCGACGAGGTTGGTGGGCTCGCCGGTCGGTCGGGGGGATGAAGTGGCCAACGTCCGCCTCCGGTCATTGACGTGAAGGTGCTGGTCCACGGTGGCAGCGTCCGGCCCGCGTGTCACCAGAGCGCCGGGCCCAACCCGCGAAGTCCGGCCAGCCGGGCGCCCGGATCGCGCCGTACCGGGGTGGCCGGTAGGGATGCCCGGACAGACGGACCGTGATCGAATGCGTGTATGGGCCACCGTGACGAGGACCGTGAGACCAGGACCGAAGCCGCCGATGGAGACACGGGCGGGAGGGGGCCCGGCGACGCGGGCGCGGACGCCGCCGCGGATCGCGACGCCGTGCTCGCACCGCTCGATGGCCGCCTCGACGATCTGGTGGCCCTCTACGAGGACCTGCACCGCCACCCCGAACTCTCCTTCCGGGAGACGCGCACGGCGGCCGAGGTCGCCCGGCGGCTGACCTCCTGCGGCTACGACGTCACCACCGGGATAGCCGGGACCGGTGTCACCGGGGTGCTGCGCAACGGGTCCGGTCCGGTGGTGCTGCTGCGCGCCGACATGGACGCGCTGCCGGTCACCGAGGACACCGGTCTGCCGTACGCGTCGACCGTGCCCGGTGTGATGCACGCCTGCGGGCACGATGTGCACGTCAGCTGTCTGCTGGGCGCCGCGGATCTGCTCGCGGCCGGGCGGGCGCGCTGGTCGGGGACGCTGGTGGTGCTCTTCCAGCCCGCCGAGGAGAACGGCGGCGGGGCCCGGGCGATGCTGGACGCGGGCCTCTACACCGAGGGCATCGTGCCGACGCCGGATGTGGTGCTGGCCCAGCACGTGGCGCCCTTCGGCGCGGGACTGATCGCGTACTGCCCCGGGGTGTGCATGGCGGCGGCCGACAGCCTGAAGATCACCTTCCACGGCAGCGGCGGCCACGGCTCCCGGCCGGAGACCACCGTCGACCCGATCGTCATGGCGGCGTCGTTCGTCCAGCGGGTGCAGTCCGTGGTGGCGCGCGAGGTGGCGCCCGGCGAGCGGGCGGTGGTCACCGTCGGGTCGTTCCAGGCCGGGGACACCGCCAACGTCATCCCCGACCATGCCGTGGTCAAGCTGAGCGTCCGCACCTTCGACGAGGCGGTGCGGTCCCGGGTGCTGACGGCCATCGACCGGATCGCCCGCGCCGAGGCGGAGGCGTCGGGCGCGAAGCAGCTCCCCGAGACCGCGGTCCTGGACGACTTCCCGGTGACCTTCAACGACGCGCGGACGCTGCGCCAGGTCAACTCCGCCTTCACCGGGCTCTTCGGCGAGCAGCGGCTGTTCGCGTACGACCCGGCGTCCGGCAGCGAGGACGCGGGGCTGCTGGCGACGGCCGCCGGGGCGCCGCTCTACTACTGGTGGCTGGGCGGCTGGGACCCGGAGGCGTTCCACACGGCGTTCGCCGCCGGGCGGCTGGCGCAGGACATCCCCTCCAATCACTCGCCGCGCTTCGCGCCCGTCGCCCGCCCGACTCTCACCATGGGCGTCCAGGCCCTCACCACGGCGGCCCTGAGCAGGCTCGAAGCGCCGTAGCGGCGGGCCGGTGCGGTGGCCAGGCGCGGCGGCGCACGCCATGGCCGGGGTGCGCGCCGGAGCCGGTGCGGGGCGGCGGGCCCGGCATGCGGCGGCGTGCCCCGAAGCCGGCTGTGCGGCGCCCGGCGGCCGGCCCGGCGCCGCCCGGTACGGACCGGACGGCAGGCGCCCGGACCCCGCCTTCGGACACGGTTGACCTTGTCCTTGGGGGAAGCCACAGCATCGGTGGAGCCGGGCGACGGGCCCGGTACGAGGAGGACGGCCGGGCGCCCGGGCCGGGCGGCTGCCCGCCCCACGGCGGCCGGACGGCACGGGAAGGGGCGGACGGTGACGGGGTACGGGGACCGCGGAGACGGGACGGGGCTGCTGACCATCGGGGCGTTCGCCCGCGCCTGCCGGCTCTCGCCCAAGGCGCTGCGGCTCTACGACGACCTCGGCCTGCTGCCCCCGGCACACGTCGACCCCCAAAACGGCTACCGGCGCTACGCGCCCGCGCAGTTGGAACGGGCGCGGCTCGTCGCCTGGCTGCGGCGGCTGGGGATGCCGCTGGCCCGCATCCGGGAGGTGTGCGCCCTGCCGCCGGGCACGGCGGCCACCGTGGTCGCCGCCTACTGGGAACGGGTCGAGGCCGACACCGCGGCCCGCCGGGACCTGGCCGTCTTCCTCGTCGACCAACTGTCCCGGAAGGACTCCACCATGGCGACCACTCCCACCCCCGTGACGCTGCGCGCCGCGGCCCTGACCGACGGCGGGCTCGTCCGCACCGCCAACCAGGACGCGGTGCACGCCGGGCGGCGGCTGCTCGCCGTCGCCGACGGATACGGCACGACCGGCGGCCGGGCGGCGGCCACCGCACTCGGCGAACTGACGGCCCTGGAGACGCGCGACCTGGCGCCCGCGGATCTCCTCGACACGCTGGAGGAGGCCGCGCACCGCGCCAACGGTGCGGTCCGGCGGCTCGGTGCCGAGGGCGCGTCGGAGGCGGGCTGCACCCTGACGGCGCTGCTCCACGCCGGGGCGCGGCTGGCGCTGGCGCACATCGGCGACTCGCGCGGCTACGTCCTGCGGGACGCCCGGCTGGTGCGGCTGACCCACGACCACAGCCTGGTGCAGTCCCTCATCGACGAGGGACGGCTCACGCCGGAGGAGGCGCCCGGCCATCCGCAGCGCGCGCTGCTGTCCCGTGCCCTCGACGGCGGTGAGGGTTTCGCCCCTGACCTGCGGCTGCTGGACGCCCGCCCGGGCGAGCGGTACCTGCTGTGCACCGACGGGCTCCACGCCGTCCTGCCGCCGGGCACCCTCCAGGAGGCGCTGACCGCGGCACCCGGCCCCGAACAGGCCGTGCGCGAACTGGTCACGCTGGCGCGAGAGGCGGGCGCGCCGGACAACATCGGCTGCGTGGTCGCCGACACGGTGGCGGCGGACGCCTGACCGCAGGAGCCACGGCGGACACCCCAGCCACCGCCGTGCCCGGCGCGGACCGCCGCGTCGGGCACGGCACCGGCGTCGGAAGGCGTCACGTCCGCGCGGACCGCCCGGACCGCGCCGGTCGGTGGCCTCTCCGTCCGCGCCGCGCCGGCCGGCTTCGCCTCCGCCCACCCCTCGTCGGACGGAGCTACCTCCGCCCGCCCGGCGCCGGCCGGCGCCGCCCCCGCTCCTTCGGCACCCTCCGGCATCACACCCGCCCGAACCGCGCCGCGCCACCTGCCGGCCGACCGCCAACTTCCCCATACCGCACCCCCGTTGTCCTGCACTGCGTCACTTTCCGTGCTCGTTTCGCGGACTCAACATACGACCGACGGCGCGCGGCGCGCCGGGCCTGTGGATAACTCCCGCGGGGGTTGCATGACGGAGTTCGCCCGGCCGGAGGGGCGGGGCCGGGCGGTGGTCATTCCGGCGTGCCCTGCCCGCCCCTCCGCAGCAGTCGCCGGAGTGTCCGGAGGGCGGCCGGGGCGGTCAGGCCGAGCGCCGTCGCCAGGCAGGCCGCCCCGAGGAGGGCGGGGCGGGGGCCCTCGTCCGGGAGCGGCAGGGCGAGGCCCAGACCGGCGGTGACGGTCAAGGCCGCCTTGGTCACCCCCGCGGCCGCGCCCGCCCCGTCGGCCGCCGCCAGGGCCTGCGTCCCGGTGAGGGCCAGTGCGCCCGCCGTCCCCAGCGCGGCCGCCGCGACCGTCGCCGCCACCAGGAGCGGCAGCGGATCCGCACCGCCCAGGGGCAGCGCCCCCAGTGCGACGGCCGCCACGGTCAGGCAGCCCGTCATCACCGCCGTTCCGGCCGCCGGCCGCACCCGTCCGGCGGCCGGGCCACCGGCGGCCAGCGCCGCTGCCGGAACCAGGAACGCCAGCCCGGCGGCGGCCGGCGCCAGCCCGGCGGCCCGCTCAAGGAGCTGCGGCACGGTGAACAACAGGGCGACCGTCGCCGCGTTGGCCACCGCCCCCGAGGCCGTCAGCCGCAGATAGCGCCCGTCGCGGAGCAGCGCCGGGTCCAGGAGCGGCACCGTTCGCCGCGACCGCCGTACGCAACCGGTGCCGAGCGCCGCCGCGGCGGTCAGCCAGGCCCACCACCAGGGGCCGCCGCCCAGCCCGAGCGCCAGACAGGCGCAGGCACCCGTGGCGGCCACGGCGCCCGCGGCATCCGGATGCGACGCGGTCCGGGACGTCCCCGGGGCGCGTCGCACGGCGGGGCGCCGGGCCGCTGCCGCTGCCGCCAGCGCCGGCAGCGCCGTCAGCCAGAAGACCGCCCGCCAGGAGCCGTACTGCGTGACCGCGCCGCCCACGAACGGGCCGCAGGCGGTGGCGAGTCCGGCCAGCCCCAGGGCACGCCCGGTCATCCGCCGGCCCCGGGCACCGGGAAAGACCCGGGTGAGCAGCGCCAGCCCGTTCGGCATGATCAGCGCGGCGCCCGCACCCTGGAGCACCCGGGCCGCCACCAGCAGCGGCAGCGATGGCGCGAGGGCACAGGCGGCGGCCGCGGCGGCGAACAGCAGCAGCCCGGTACGGAGCATCCGGCGCCTGCCGTACGCGTCGCCGAGCCGCCCGGCGAGCGGCATCAGCGCCCCGGCCGCCAGGAGATAGCCGCCGCTCACCGCGCGCCCCAGGGCCGCCGGGCCCGGCAGTTCGCCCCGGATGACGGGCAGCGCGAGATGCAGCGCGAACGAGTCCAGCTGGACGCAGAACGCGCCCAGTGCCACCGAGGCGAGCGCCCACCGGCCGCCCGGCCCGGCCCCGTGCGGCGGCGGGGACGGCGGCGGGGACGGCGGGATGTACGGGGACGTGGGCATACGGGACGGCCTTTCGTACGGGCGCGCGCAGGGGGCGCGCGGCGCGGGTGGGCACGCCGGGGCGCGGAGGCGCGCGTCAGGGCGTGGGAGACCAGGGGCGACTTCCGTCGCGAGGGAGGGGATTGGGTGCCCGGAACGAGGGGCAGGAAGGGGGCGGGCCGGAGCCGTGCAGATCGTCGGGGGTCGCAGGGCCCGAGAGATTCCGGCGGGCGAGGGGACGCGGCACTTCTGAAGGCCCGGAGACGGGACGCGGTGCCGGGCATACGGAACGGCGCAGCCGCGGGGATGCGTTCCCGGAAGGGCCGGTTGACATGCGGTCCGTCACGGCGCGGAGCGAGATGGCCGGCGGCGACGGGTCAGATGGTCGCCGGGCGCGGCGCCCTTCGGTAGCGTATCGGACCGCGCCGCACCGGGGGCGCCCGCGGGCGAACGGGCGCCCGGCGCACGGGCCGTGCCCGTCGGCGCGGAACGGGTGGCGGGTGCGTACAGCGGACGTTCAGCGATCGTTGATCGGCGATCTTCAGGCTGGTCCGCATGTTGCGCCGTGTGACCTCAGAGCATGCAGATGGCTCCGCCGAGCCGCAGGCCTCCCGTCGGCCGGGCGGCTCGCGGCCCGCGCTGACCTGGTCCGGCGAGCCGGGACGGCTGGAGGAGCTGACGCACGGCATGCTCCTCGACCGGGCGGAGCGCGCCGCGACCGTGCTGAGCCGCCTCGGTGTCGGCGCGGGTGACCGGGTCGCCGTCCATCTGCCGCTGGTCCCGGAATCGGTGATCGTCACGCTCGCCTGCGGACAGCTCGACGCCATCCGCACCACGCTCCCGGTGCAGCTGACCGCCCCGCAACTCGCCGAGCGCATACCGGAGTCGGAGGCACGGGTGCTGGTCACCGCGGACGCGGCGTTCTGGGAGGGCTCCGTCCGCCCCGTGAAGCCGGTCCTGGACCGGGCCCTGAACCACGCCGCGTGCCGCGAGGTGACGGCGCCCGTCCTCGTCATCAGCCGCTGCGCCCGCCCCGTGGGCTGGACACCGGGCCGTGACCACTGGTGGCACGAGGAGCTGGAGCAGGTCTGAGCGGGGGCGCACGGAGCGGAACGCGCGCTCCGGGGCGGACGCCCCGTACGCCCGGTCGCGGCGACCGAAGGAGTACCGCGACGACCTCATCCGGCGTGGCGTCGCCCCGCCGCCGGTGATCCGCGGACGGGCGAGGGGAGCAGCCGGGACGCCGGGGTTCCCTCGCGTCACCGCCCGGCGTACCTCAGCCGGCCGCCACCGCCCCCGGACGCTCCTCCCTGGCACGCGGCCGCACTCCCCACCCGGGCCGGTCGCCCGCCCGTACCGTCCCGTCCGTGCCGCCGATGCCGCGCCACGGATCGTGGGCGAGGAGCAGATGTCCGTCGAGATCGACCCAGCGGGCGCGGTGCACCAGATGGACGGCGGGGGCGATGCCGAGGGTGCTGGCCGTCAGGCAGCCGAGCATCAGCTCCGTGCCGCTGTCCGCCAGCAGCTCGGCGATGCGCAGCGCCGCGAACACCCCGCCGCATTTGGCGAGTTTGACGTTGACGCCCTGCACCCGGCCCGCCAGCCGCTTCGCGTCCTCGTACGACACCGCGTCCTCGTCGGCGATCACCGGCAGCGGCGACCGGGCGGCCAGCGCGGCCAGCGCCTCGGGGTCACCGGGCGCGAGCGGCTGCTCCACCGCCGCCACCCCCAGCTCCGCGCAGCGCGGCAGCAGCTCCCGGGCCTGTGTGGTGCTCCACGCGCCGTTCGGGTCGAGCAGCAGCCGGGCCTGCGGGGCCGCGGCGCGTACCGCCCGGATGCGGGCGAGGTCGTCCTCCGGATCGGCCGAGCCCGCCTTGACCTTCAGCAGGGTGAAGCCGCGGCCGGCCAGGCGCGCGGCGAGCGTCCCGGCCCGCTCCGGCGAGGTGATGCCGAGGGTGCGGGCGGTCGGCGCGGACGGCGGCCCGGCCGCGCCCAGCAGGTGGTACCCGCCGTGGCCGGACCGTTTGCCGACGAGGTCCAGCAGCGCCGACTCGACGGCGGCGGTGACGGCGGGCGGCGCCCCCGCCACCAGCTCACCGCAGCGCAGCGCCGCCAGCGCGGACTCCGGGTCGGCGTGCCGCCCTACCGCGGCCGAGGCGTCACGCAGCTGCCGCACCAGCGTGGCGGCGTCCAGCCCGTAGTAGGCGCTGGCCACCGCCTCGCCGTGGCCGCGCAGCCCGCCGTGCGCCACCGTGAACCACACCGCGTCCCGGGCGGCCATCGTGGCGCGGGATATCCGCAGCGGCTCGGCGAGTTCGAGGCGGGTGGTGCGCAGCGATGCCTTCACGCGGGGGCCTCCTGTGGGGGACGGGGCGGTGCGGGTGCCGGGCGCGGGGCGAGGACCGTGGTGCAGCGGGTCCAGCCGGTCGCCTCGGCCGCGTGCGGATGGGGGATCTCGACGGGGTGGGTGCGGGCGGTGGTGCAGTCCACGCCGTGCGCGGTGGTGAAGTCGTCGTCGTAGACGGACGACAGATAGCGGTGTGGCCCGTCGGGGAAGACCGTCGCGACGACCGCGCCCGGATGCGTCCGCGCCGCCCACGCCGCCACCAGCGCCGCGGCGCCCGTGCTCCAGCCCCCGCTGACGAAGCTGGTACGCGCCAACCGGCGGCAGGTGTCGACGGATTCGGCCGGGCCCACCCAGTGCACCTCGTCGAAGGCGGCGTGCTCGACGTTGCGCGGATGGATGCTGCTGCCCAGCCCGCGCATCAGCCGGGGCCGGGCCCGCTGCCCGAAGATCGTCGAGCCGGTGGCGTCCACGCCGATCAGCCGCAGCCCGGGCCGGGCGCGCCGCAGCGGGCCGATGAGACCGGCGCTGTGGCCGCCGGTGCCGACGCTGCACACCAGGATGTCCAGCCGCGGCAGCGCGCCGGTGATCTCGGCGGCGAGCGAGGCGTAACCGGCGCGGTTGTCGGGGTTGTTGTACTGATCGGGCCAGTACGCGCCGGGCAGCTCCGCCAGCACCGCGCGCAGCAGCGCCAGCCGGGCCGCCTGCCAGCCACCGCGCGCCGCCGGGCGGTCGGCCAGCTCCACCCGCGCGCCGTACGCCCGCAGCAGCCGCCGCATCGACGGCTCCAGCTCCGCGTCCCCGACCAGGACGACGGGGTGGCCCAGCGCCTGACCGGCGAAGGCCAGGCCGATGCCGAGGGTGCCGGACGTCGACTCCACCACCGGCGCACCGGGCCGTAGCTCACCGCGCTCCCGCGCCCCCAGCAGCATCGACACCGCGGCCCGCGCCTTCATCCCGCCGACGCCGTGCCCCTCCAGCTTCGCCCAGAACCCGGGCTGCGGACCCGGCAGATCGGCGGTGATCCGCGCCAGCGGTGTCCGTCCGACCAGCGACAACAGATGCGGATCGGCGACCTCCGGCCGTGTCCGCCGCTGTGGTGCGCACGGCGGCGCCGGGGGTGCGGCCGCGGCCGGCGGCGCGCTCATCGGCCGCTCCCGTCGTGCCGGCCCACGCCGGGCGCCCCGCCGTAGCGGTACAGCGTGCCGGGCCCGCCGTCGAGCCAGAAGAACGGGTACGGCTCCGCGCACACCGCGTGCACCCCGGCGCCGAGGAAGCGGGGCAATACCGCGCTGCCGGTCTGGGCGAACAGCACCAGCGGCAGCCCGCGCGCGGCGGCCAGCGCGCGCAGCGGCCCGAACGTGCCGTTGCCGAGCGTCATCCCCGAGGCGAGCACCGCGTCACAGCCCTCGACGGCACCCGCCGCGTCCCGCACCACCGCCTCGCCCCACTCCGTCATCCCGCCCTTCAGATCGCACGGCACATACGTCAGCCCGGACGAACGCAACGCCTCCAGCAGGGAGTTGACGACGCCGACGACCAGCACCCGGCCCCCGGCGGGCACCCTCGGGGCCAGCAGCTCCACGACGGCCCGCGCCCGCGCCCGGGACTTCTCCAGGGAGGTGCCCGCGGCCAGCGGCAGCGGCCGTGCCCCGTGCGCCGGGGTGTGCGGCAGGCGGTGCATCAGATACGCGTCGAGCGCGGCGGTCCGCACCACCGGCAGCGGATGCGCCAGCAGCGACGCCACGTCCGCACCCACCGCGTCCGTCACCGCCTCGGGCGGCAGCGCGCCGGGCTCCGCCGCGCACGAGCCGACGGCCGCGCCCAGCCGCAGGCTCAGCACCTCGTTGCGGTAGCCGCCGGACCGTCCGTCGTGGCGCACCGCCTGGCTGGTGGCGAACGCCGTGGAGATCCGTACGGACCGCGGATCGAGGCCGAACGCGCCCGCCAGCACGGCCTGTTGCAGCGTCTCCAGATCCGGCCAGCCGGTGAGCGGGGCGGCGGCCGGCCGGACGGCGGGCGGGGCGCTCATCGCTCCGCCGCCACACGCGGGCGGACGGTGCCGAGCAGCTCGGCGACGTACCTGCGGGCGTCACCGGGCGGTGCGCCGCTGCCCGCCGCCATGACGTGCCCCAGATAGCCGTTGTTGTCGGCGGCGGCCCGCACCCGGGTGCCCGGCTCGGCCAGCACCACCTCCAGGACGCCGGGCGCCGCCGCCAGCTCCTGCCGCGCCTCGCGCCCGGCCGGGCCGTAGCCGGTCAGCACGCCGTCCGACTCCGGCAGCAGGAAGCCGATCGCCGCGTCCGGTACGCCGGTCGGCCGGACCTCCAGGTCAGGAGCCTCGCCGAGCGCCAGCGCCACACAGGCGGCCGCGAGATCGACGCCGGTGACATGGCGGACGAGTTCGGTGATGCGGTTGCCCGCCGGGCGCGGGTTGACCTCGATCACCCGGGGGCCGTCCGCCGTCAGCTTGATCTCGGTGTGCGCGACGAGCTGGTCCAGGCCGAGCGCGGCGAGCGCGGCGCATGCGGTCCGTGCCGCCGCGGCGGCTTCGCCCGGGGCGAGCGCGGCGGGGAAGAGATGCCCCGTCTCGATGAACGCCGGGGCGCCGCCCACGCTCTTGTCGGTGACGCCGATGACCTGCGTGACGCCGCCGGTGGTCACGGTCTCGACGCTGACCTCGGGCCCCTCCAGCAGCTCCTCCAGCAGGAGCGCGGGGGCGCGGTGCTGGCCGCGGGCGTTGACCGGGAAGGCGTCCAGCGCGCGGTGGGCCGCGGCCAGCTCCCGCTCGTCGTCCACCCGCCGGACGAACATGCCCGCGCACAGGTCCACCGGCTTGACCACCAGCGGATAGCCGATCTCCGCGGCGGCGAGGGCGGCGGCGGGGAACCCGTCGCAGACGGCGAACCGCGGCCCCGGCACTCCCGCCGCGGCCAGCGTGCGCCGGGTGCGGTCCTTGCGGCACGCCGCGGTGACGGCGTCCGCGCCCGGGCCCGGCAGCCCCAGCTCCCCGGCGAGGGCGGCGACGGTCGGCAGGTAGTAGTCGCAGGAGCTGAGCACCCCGTCGAATCCCAGCGTGCCGTGCAGCCGGCGGACGTACGGCAGCAGCGCGGCCGTGTCGTTGGTGTCGGTGGTGAGGACGTTGCGGGCGCCGAGCAGCGGGTGGGCGGCCCCCTCGGGTGCGGACCGCAGGTAGTGGTGCAGATCCCGGGTGAGGAACGTGAACGTGTGCCCGGCTTCGGTGAGCGCCCGTGGCAGCAGCCGGCTCATCGAGCCCACCCAGCTCTCGACCATCAACAGATGTCCCATGACTCCCCAACGCCGCGAGATGCGCGGGCTCCCGGCGTCCGGGAACCCCGGACCGCGGTCCCGCAGTGACTCGGAGATCACGATATCGGTAATGATTTTCAATGTCATGTCGGGGCGTGGTGACGGGCGTTCGCGGCGCCACACGCCCGTACGCCCGCCGTCGCTCGCGCCCGATGTGGTCCCGCTGGACGTGAAACTCCCCCGCCGTGAAGGGGGCTGGTGATCCGGCCCGCCGCCTGCCAGGCGTCCCGGAGCGACGCCGCCGCCCGGGCCGGAGCATGCCCCCGCCGCGGGCGCCCGGGGGTCCGGCCCGGGTCGGTCGTACCCTGAGGGGGTGAGCACCACCTCCGCATCCGACGACCGCGAGCCGCGGCCCGCACCCGTAGCGACCGGCTCCGCCGCGCCCGACGCCGAGGCCGACGCCACGTCGCGGCCCTCGGACCGGGCGGCGGACCGGCCGGCCCAGGACGAGCAGGCCGCGGACCGGGCGCCCGATGACTCCGACGAGGAGCGGGCCGCCCGGGAGGCCGAGGAGAAGCAGGCCGCCGCCCGCCGCCGGGCCCGGGCCGCGTTGATCTTCGACGATCCGCTCACCCGCCGCTCCGACGACGACTCGGACCGTGGCTGGGGCGAGCGCCCCACGGGCGATGCGGCCGACGCCGCCGCTGATCTGCGGCGCTTCCTCGACGAAAAACCGCCCCACCACCTCTGAGCGAGGCGGTGGAGCGGTCCGGGGCGTCCGCGGGGTGCCGCTACGACGGCGACTTCTGCGTGATGACCGTTCCGATGGCTTCCGACGCCGACGAGGAGCCGTTGCGCTGCGCGATCAGGGCGTCGCGGATCTCCTTCAGCAGCTCGACCTCGGTCGGCTCGGCCGGGGCGTCGTCCACCGGCTTGCGGGCGTCCATCCGCTCCTTCCACTTGTTCATGGGAAGGATCATGAGGAAGTAGACCACCCCGGCGGTGATCAGGAAGGTCAGCACCGCGCTGAGGACCGAGCCCCACAGGATGTAGATGCCGTCGGTGAACTCGCCCGTCTTCTTGTCGACGACGCAGGTGGTGAGGCAGGTCTTGTAGTTGTCGAGGTTCTGCGAGCCGAAGGCGCCGACGATCGGGTTGATCACGCCCTTCACCACCGCGTTCACGATGTTGGTGAAGGCCGCACCGACGACCACCGCCACCGCGAGTTCGATGACGTTGCCCCGCATCAGGAAGTCCTTGAACCCCTGCAGGACGCTCTTGCTCTCGCTCACCGGTAGGCCTCTCTCCATGCTCTCTACGGACGGTGCACCAACAAAGCGCACCGCAACTTACGTCAGCGCGGGGCGGCGGTGTCCAGCCACCCCACACGAACCAGTGAGCGGCCAGCGCGTCAGTACGGATCACATCCGGGGCGCCGCGGAAATATCGGGCGCGCTCCGGGCGGCGTGCGGCAGCAGCCCCGCCGCCCGGAAAAGTTTCGCCCGGCCGGAAAGCGGATGCCACTCGATCTTGCGGCACGGCTCACCGCCTCCCCGGCGCCGCCGAAGCGGCACATCCGGCACCCGACGGATCCCGGCCCGCGTCCGATAATTCCGCGAATGCCCATGTCGCGGCCGTGATCGCGAGCCCGGCCGTGGTCAGCCGCCACCATGCGGCCCGGCGCCACGGACGCCGTGCGCCACCGAGCCGAAGCGGCGGGAAGTGGGGCACTTCACAGGGCGCGGGCGTGGGCAGCGGCGCCGGAAGCGGGGCCGGGTGGACGGCGGACGGAGTGGACGCGAGAAGAGGGGAATGAGGCACGGGGAACACCGCCTGCGGTGAGGGAAGGGAACCGACGGCCCCACCGTGCCCGCTCTCCCCGCCGCGCGTGCGGGCCTGTGGACGGCCTCGGCGGTTGGGGAAAACTCCGCCACCCGCCGGAGGGAACCGCCCCGAAGGGCGCGGCGCATCGGCCCGCAAACCCGCGCCGACCCGGCCCGTGAGCCTCACCGCGTCCCCCCCAGGCCGAAGGCCCGGACCCGAGGCGCGAGGCCCGGACCCGAGGCGTAAGGCCCGTAGCCCCTACGGCAGCTCGATCCCCAGGTCCCACCCGTCGTGCACCTCGGCGCAGCCGCAGGTCCGCCCGGCCGTGGCCGGGAGGGCGCCGACCGCGTCGAACAGCACCTCGCGCAGCCGGCCGACGTTTTTCCCGAAGACCTCCAGGACGTCGTGGTGGGAGACGCCCTCGCCCGTCTCGGCACCCGCGTCCAGGTCCGTGACCAGCGTCAACGAGGCGTAACAGAGGCCCAGTTCGCGGGCGAGTGCCGCCTCGGGGTGGCCCGTCATGCCGACCACCGACCAGCCCTGTGCGGCGTGCCAGTGGGACTCGGCGCGGCTGGAGAAGCGCGGCCCCTCGATCACCACGAGCGTGCCGCCGTCCACCGCGTCCCACCCCCGGCCGCGCGCCGCCGTCAGCGCGGCCGTGCGGGCGGCGGGGCAGTACGGGTCGGCGAACGGCAGGTGGAAGACGCGCGGGATGCTGCCGTCGGCGAGCGGGACGCCGTCGAAGTACGTCTGGGCGCGGGTCTTGGTGCGGTCCACGACCTGGTCGGGGACGAGCAGCGTGCCCGGCCCGTACTCGGGCCGCAGGCCGCCGACCGCGCACGGGCCGAGGACCTGCCGGACGCCGACGGAGCGCAGCGCCCAGAGGTTGGCGCGGTAGTTGATGCGGTGCGGCGGAAGGTGGTGGCCGCGGCCGTGCCGGGGTAGGAAGGCGACCTGCCGTCCGGCCACCTCGCCGAGGAACAGGGAGTCGCTGGGGCTCCCGTAGGGGGTGTCCACCGTGATCTCGGTCACGTCGTCGAGGAAGGAGTAGAAACCCGATCCGCCGATGACGCCAATCTCCGCGTCAGCCATGCCGGTCAGCCTACGGGGTGCCGCGACGCACCGGACCCCCGCCGTCGGCGCGACGGCGGGGGTCCGGGGAAGCGGGAATCAGGCGGCGGAGCTGCTGCTCGCCGAGCCCGAGGTGCTGCTCGCCGACGAGGACGAGGAGCCGGTCGACGACGTGCCGGACGACGACTTCGTGTCCGAGCCGGAGCCGGACGACGAGGAGTCGGACGAGCTCGTCGAGGAAGAGGAGGACTTCGCCGGGCTGCTGCTGGACGACGCACCGCGGCTGTCGTTGCGGTAGAAGCCGGAGCCCTTGAAGACGATGCCGACCGCGGAGAACACCTTCTTGAGGCGTCCCTGGCAGCTGGGGCACTCGGTGAGCGCGTCGTCGGTGAACTTCTGCACCGCCTCGTGGCCCTGGCCGCACTCGGTGCACTGGTACTGGTAGGTCGGCACTTGTCTTCCTCCTGGCACTCTCACTCGATGAGTGCTAACGACGATCCATAGTGCAGTATTCCGGCCCGTCAGTCCACTGTGGCCGCCGTACGGTGACCGACTCCACGCTCCGCCGCCGCGCCGTCCGCCTCGCCCGAGGGCGCCCCGGTCGGCGTCATCACGCGGCTCTCCCCTCGGGGCAGCAGCCGCGAGCGCAGCGCCAGCAGCACCGCCAGCGCCAGCGCGGTACCGACCAGCGGCACCAGGAAGCCGCTGCTCGGCGCGTAGGCGTCGGCCAGCCGGCCCGCCGACGTCGCCGCCGCGGCCTGGCCCAGCGCCACCGCGCCGGTCAGCCAGGTGAACGCCTCCGTACGGGCGCCCGCCGGGACCAGCGACTCCACCAGCGTGTAGCCGGTGATCAGCGCTGGGGCGATGCACAACCCGATGGCCAGGCCGTTCGCCGCCAGCAGCGGCACCGCCGTGAGCGCCCACAGCGGGACGGTGGCCAGCGCCAGCAGCCCGTAGGCGACGAGCAGACGGCGGCGCGGGCCGGTCTTCCAGGCGATCGCACCGCAGGCGACACCGGCCAGCATGTTGCCCGCCGCGAAGATGCCGTAGAGGACGCCGTTGATGCCGGGGCGGCCGATGTCCTGGGTGAACGCGGTCAGCGTGACCTGCATGCCGCCGAAGACGGCGCCGATGCCGAGGAACGCCACGATCAGCACCCGCACACCGGACACCGACAGCGCCGAGACGCGCGGCACGCCCTCCTGGCGGTCGCGGTGGACCGGCGGCTGGCTGCGCCGCTGCGCCGCGAAGAGCAGCCCGCCGGCCAGCGTCAGCGCCGCCTCGGCGATCAGCCCGGCGGCCGGGTGGACGCCGGTGCACAGCGCCGTGGCCAGTACCGGGCCGACCACGAAGGTGAACTCGTCGGTGACCGATTCGAACGCCGCCGCCGTCGGCAGCAGCGGGCTGCCGCCCAGCCGCGCCGCCCAGCGGGCCCGCACCATCGGGCCGACCTGCGGCGTCGAGGCGCCCGTGGGCACCGCGACGGCGAGCAGCGCCCATAGGGGGGCGTGCGACAGGGCCAGCGTGATCAGGGCGGTGATGCCCGCGACGTGCACCAGCACGCCGGGCAGCAGCACCGCGCGCTGCCCGAACCGGTCGGCGAGCTTGCCGCTCTGCGGGGCGAACAGCGCCATCGCCACACCGGTCGTCGCCGAGACCGTTCCGGCGGTGCCGTACGAGCCGGTGGTGTGCTCGACCAGCAGGACGATGGAGATCGTCAGCATGGCGAAGGGCTGCCGGGCCAGGAAGCCGGGCAGCAGGAAGGTCCACGCACCGGGGGTGCGCAGCAGTTGTCCGTATCCGGGACGGGAGTCCTTGACCGCGGATGCCACGGCCGGGCCTTTCCGCTGCCTGGTAGCGCACGGCCGCGAGTGCTCACGGGTGGTGCGCCGAGAGCTGTCCTCTCGCGCAGGACCGAGTGATACCGCGTGGCCCGCACCGGGCCGCGGCCGCCGAGCGGTCGCGCCAGCTCTGCATCAGGCAGAGTGGTTCGTCGATGTGCTGAGGAGATTGTACAGGCCGGTATCCGTGCGGCCCTGGGATCGACCAGGGCCGCACGGGGTTCTTCCTGCGGATCGGTGGTGCGCCGCCGCGTACCGGGGCGGCGCACCGATCCGTCACTCGCGGTCGCGGTGCGAACGCCTGCCGCCCGTGCCGTGCCCGGCGGTGGCGGCCGTCTTCCGCCGGCCGTGGCGGCGCACCGCCTCCACCGGCGCCTCCGCCACGGTGCCCAGCCAGCCGGCGAGCTTGCCGCCCTGCGAGACGGCCTGGAGCCGCTTCTCCGCCGCGTCGCGGACCTGGTCCGTGGCGACGACCAGCAGTTCGTCGCCGTGCCGCAGCACCGTCGTCGGCGTCGGCACGAAGCTCTTGCCGTCCCGGACGACGAGGGTGACGGCGGCGCCGGACGGCATCCGCAGCTCCCCGACCTCGACGCCGTGCATCCGGGAGGTGGTGCCGATCGAGGTGGACAGCAGATGGCCGCGCAGCCGCTCCAGCGGCGCCGACTCGATGCCGAGGTCGGCGGCCTCGCCCTCGCCCAGCTTCAGCCGCCGCGCCAGCCACGGCAGCGTCGGCCCCTGGACGAGGGTGTAGACCACGACGAGGACGAAGACGATGTTGAAGACCCGCTCGCTGCCCGGTACGTGGCCCACCATCGGGATGGTGGCGAGCACGATGGGCACCGCGCCGCGCAGCCCGGCCCAGGACAGCAGCGCCTCCTCCCGCCACGGCACCCGGAACGGCAGCAGCCCGAGGAAGACCGACAGCGGCCGGGCCACGACCGTCAGGATCAGCCCGATCAGCAGCGCGGGGACGATGTCGTCGAGGAGGTTGTGCGGCGTCACCAGCAGGCCCAGCAGGACGAACATGCCGATCTGGCCTATCCAGCCCAGCCCTTCGGCGAAGCCGCGGGTCGCCGCGGAGTGCGGCAGCTTGGCGTTGCCGAGGATCACCGCGGCGAGGTAGACGGCGAGGAAGCCGGAGCCGTGCGCCAGTGCGCCCGCGGCGTACGCCGAGACCGCGATGGCCATCACGGCGATCGGGTACAGGCCCGAGGCGGGCAGCGCCACGTGCCGCATGCCGTACGCGCCGATCCAGCCGACCGCCAGCCCGACCGCCGCGCCGATCGCCAGCTCCAGGGCGATCTCGCCGATCAGGACGTACCAGTGCTCGACCGGTCCGGCGGTCGAGAAGGCGACGACGAGGATGACCACCGGGGCGTCGTTGAAGCCGGACTCGGCCTCCAGCACACCCGTCAGACGGGCCGGCAGCGGCACCGAGCGCAGCACGGAGAAGACCGCGGCGGCGTCCGTCGACGACACCACCGCGCCGATCAGCAGCGCCTGCCGCCAGTCCAGCCCGGCGAGGTAGTGCGCCCCCGCCGCGGTGACCCCCACGCTCACCGCGACGCCGAGCGTGGAGAGCAGCGCCGCCCGGGGCAGCGCGGGCCGGATCTCCTTCCACTGCGTGCCGAGACCGCCCTCGGCCAGGATCACGACGAGGGCGGCGTAGCCGAGCAGTTGGGTCAGCTCGGCATTGCTGAAGTCCACACCGCCCAGGCCGTCCTGCCCCAGGGCGATGCCTATCCCGAGGTAGATGAGCAGGCTGGGCAGCCCGCTGCGCGAGGAGAGCCGTACCGCGGCCACCGCGACGAGCAGTACGAGCGAGCAGAGCAGCAGGAGTTGGTTGAGATGGTCGACAGTCAGGAGCTGGTCCTTCCGCGCGCGGTCCGGGAGCCGGGTCCGGGGCCTTTCCCTGGCGTAATCCTTACCGTATCTAGTTACTGAGGCTAACAATTTACCATTACTTGAACCTTGGATGCGCTGGTCATGACGCCGCGTAGGGGCCGCGCGACCCGTGGGCCTATCGTTGCTCCAGCACTCCCACCCTGCCCCTCGAAGGACAGAGATGCCCGCCAACAAGACCGGCTCAGCCCCCAAAAAGAAGAAGGGGCGGCGCGGCCGCCTCGTCGCCGTCGCGGTCGTGCTGCTGCTCGTGGCGGGCATCGCGTTCGGCGCCTTCTGGGGGGTGAACACCGTGCGGGCGTCGTTCCCGCAGACCACCGGGTCGCTCAAGCTCGCGGGCCTGACCGACCCCGTCGACGTCCGCCGCGACGCGCACGGCATACCCCAGATCTACGCCGACTCCGATGAGGACCTCTTCCGCGCCCAGGGCTACGTCCAGGCGCAGGACCGCTTCTGGGAGATGGACGTCCGCCGCCACATGACGGCCGGCCGCCTCTCCGAGATGTTCGGCAAGGACCAGGTCGACACCGACGCCTTCCTGCGCACCCTGGGCTGGCACCGGATCGCGCAGCAGGAGTACGACACCAAGCTGTCGCCGGCCACCAAGAAGTACCTCCAGGCCTACTCCGCGGGCGTCAACGCCTACCTCAAGGACCACGAGGGCGCGGCGCTCTCCCTGGAGTACGCGGCGCTGGACCTCCAGAACGACTACAAGCCCGAGAAGTGGACGCCCGTCGACTCGGTCGCCTGGCTCAAGGCCATGGCCTGGGACCTGCGCGGCAACATGCAGGACGAGATCGACCGCTCGCTGATGACGAGCCGCCTCAGCCCGAAGCAGATCGCGGAGCTGTACCCGGCCTATCCGTCCCGGCGCAACAAGCCGATCGTCGAGGGCGGCGCGGTCAACCCCGTCACCAAGGAGTTCGACCCCAAGGCCACCGGCACCGGCAACACCGCCGCGAACGGCACCCCCGGCGGCCCGGCCGGCGGCGCGACCCAGGGCCTGCAGGCCCGGCTCTCCGCGCTCTCCACGTCGCTGGACAAGATCCCGGCGCTGCTCGGCCCGAACGGCAACGGCATCGGCTCCAACTCCTGGGTCGTCTCCGGCGCCCACACCACCACCGGCAAGCCGCTGCTCGCCAACGACCCGCACCTCGCCCCGCAGATGCCCTCGCTCTGGTACCAGATGGGCCTGCACTGCCGCACCACCGGCCCGAAGTGCAACTACGACGTGGCGGGCTACACCTTCTCCGGCATGCCCGGCGTGATCATCGGCCACAACCAGGACGTCTCCTGGGGCATGACCAACCTCGGCGCCGACGTCACCGACCTGTACCTGGAGAAGATCACCACCGACGGCTATCTCTACGACGGCCGCCGCCGCCCGTTCACCACCCGCAAGGAGACCATCAAGGTCGCCGGCGGACCGAGCCGCGAGATCACCGTCCGCGCCACCGAGAACGGGCCCATAGTCTCCGACCGGGACGACGAGCTGGCCACCGTCGGCAAGCGGGCCCCGGTCGGCAACGCCGCCCCCGACCGCGGCGACGGCTACGCGATCTCGCTGCGCTGGACCGCGCTCGACGCCGGCAAGTCCATGGACGCCGTCTTCGAGCTGAACCGCGCCAAGGACTGGACGAGCTTCCGCAAGGCCGCCGCCGACTTCGAGGTCCCCTCGCAGAACCTCATCTACGCCGACACCAAGGGCAACATCGGCTACCAGGCGCCCGGCCGCATCCCCGTCCGCGGCAAGGGCGACGGCTCCCTCCCGGCCCCCGGCTGGGACCCGTCCTACCACTGGACCGGCTACATCCCGCAGTCCGCGCTCCCCTGGGAGTACAACCCGGCCCGCGGCTACATCGTCACCGCCAACCAGGCCGTCGTCGACGAGAAGAAGTACCCCTACCTGCTGACCACGGACTGGGGCTACGGCGCCCGCAGCCAGCGGATCAACGACCTCATCGAGTCGAAGATCAAGGACGGCGGCAAGGTCTCCACGGACGACATGCAGAGCTTCCAGCAGGACAACAGCAGCCAGATCGCCCGGATCCTCACGCCGTACCTGACCAAGGTCAACATCTCCGACCCGTACGTCCGCGAGGCGCAGCAGCTCCTCGGCGGCTGGGACTTCACCCAGGAGCCGGACTCCGCGGCCGCCGCCTACTTCAACGGCGTCTGGCGCAACCTCCTCAAGCTGGCCTTCGGCAACAAGATGCCCAAGGAGCTGCGGGTCAAGGGCCAGTGCCTGACCGTCCGCCCGGCCGCGGGCAGCGGGCCCGTCGACGACCTCGACAAGTTCGTCCGCGAATGCGGTGAGCGCGCCCCCGACATGGCCCAGCCCGACGGCGGCGACCGCTGGTACGAGGTGGTCCGCGCGATCCTCGACGACCCGAACAACGCCTGGTGGAAGACCGAGGACCTGCCCGGCCGCCCCGGTGACAAGAACCGCGACCAGCTCCTCGCGCACGCCATGAAGGACGCGCGCTACGAGCTGACCTCCAAGCTCGGCAAGAACATCGACAACTGGACCTGGGGCCGGCTGCACCAGCTGTTCCTGAAGAACCAGACGCTGGGCACCGCGGGCCCGGGCGTCCTCCAGGGGCTCTTCAACCGCGGCCCGTGGAACGTCGGCGGCGGCGAGGCGGCGGTCAACGCCACCGGCTGGAACGCCTCCGGCGGCTACGGCGTCACGTGGGTCCCGTCCATGCGGATGGTCGTCAACCTCGCCGACCTCGACAAGTCCCGCTGGATCAACCTCACCGGCGCCTCCGGCCACGCCTACGACGCCCACTACTACGACCAGACCGACAAGTGGGCCAAGGGCGAACTCCTCCCCTGGGCCTTCGGCGACGCCGCGGTCAAGAAGGGCACGAAGGACACGCTGACGCTCACCCCGTGAGCACCGCGAGCCGAACGGCCCCGGCCCCCGCCCGCACGATGCGGGCGGGGGCCGGGGCCGTTTCGCGCTCGGAGGCTCGGAGGCTCGGAGGCTTGGGGGCTCGGGGGCCCGGCGGCTTCGGGGCTCGGGGCGGCCGGGCCGTCCGGCGGGCGCCAGGGCCGCGCGGTGGCCCGGACGCCAGGGCCGCGCGGCGGCGATTTCCGGTCAATCCGCAACGGCCGGAAACCGTCGCCCCGCGCTCATTCCCGCGACGCGAACCGCCACACCCCCGACGGCGTCACCGCCGCGTCCACCGGCCGGTCGTGCGCCTCCGCCGGGACCTCGTCCAGCACCTCGCCGTCGTGGAGCAGCACCACCGTCGCCGGATGCGCCCCGGCCCGCTCCAGACGCGCCAGCACCCGGTCGTACGATCCGCCGCCGCGGCCCAGCCGCAGCCCGTGCCGGTCCACCGCGAGACCCGGCAGCAACACCGTGTCCGCCGCCGTCACGGCCTCGGGCCCCAGCCGCGGCCCGGCCGGCTCCAGCAGGCCCCGGCCCGCCTTGACCAGGCGTTCGGCGCCCTCGTAAAGCGCCCAGTCCAGATCGTTGTCGGGCAGCAGCACCGGCAGCAGCACCCGCGTCCCGGCCCCGTGCAGCCGCTCCAGCAGCGCGCGGGTGGACGGCTCGCGCCCCACCGACACGTACGCCGCGACCGTCCCGGCGTCCGCCAGCTCCGCCAGCTCCAGCGCCCGGCGGGCCAGTTCGGCCCCGGAAACCGCCGCGACATCGGGCGGCAATGCTCTCCTCACCTCCAGGAGATGCCGCCGCAACCTCTGTTTCCTACCGTGATCCATGCTCACCGTGTGGCCTTGCTCCCGCTCTCGGGCAGTATTCACCGGACACTCATCATCCTTCCGTTTGGGCCGGTTATCGTTCTGCGCATGACCCCATCGCACCCCCGGATCAGCAAGGCTGTCATCCCGGCCGCCGGCCTCGGCACCCGCTTTCTCCCCGCCACCAAGGCCACCCCCAAGGAGATGCTGCCGGTCGTCGACAAGCCCGCCATCCAGTACGTGGTGGAGGAGGCGGCCGCCGCCGGCCTCTCCGACGTCCTCATGGTGACCGGCCGCAACAAGCGGCCGCTGGAGGACCACTTCGACCGCAACTACGAGCTGGAAGAGGCACTGCACCGCAAGGGCGACGAGTCCCGCCTCGGCAAGGTCCAGGAATCCAGCGACCTGGCGACCATGCACTACGTCCGCCAGGGCGACCCCAAGGGCCTCGGCCACGCCATCCTCTGCGCCGCCCCGCACGTCGGCGACCAGCCCTTCGCCGTCCTCCTCGGCGACGACCTCATCGACCCGCGCGACCCGCTGCTCCAGCGCATGATCGACATACAGGAGCGGCACGGCGGCTCCGTCATCGCCCTCATGGAGGTCGACCCCGCCCAGATCCACCTCTACGGCTGCGCCGCCGCGACCCCCACGGGCGACGACGACGTCGTGGTCGTCTCCGATCTGGTCGAGAAGCCCGACCCGGAGCAGGCCCCCTCCAACCTCGCCATCATCGGCCGCTACGTCCTCGACCCGGCCGTCTTCGACGTCCTGCGCGAGACCGCCCCCGGCCGCGGCGGTGAGATCCAGATCACCGACGCCCTCCAGACGCTCGCCGCCGACCCGTCCCTGGGCGGCCCGGTGCACGGCGTCGTCTTCAAGGGCCGCCGCTATGACACCGGCGACCGCGGCGATTACCTCCGTGCCATTGTCAGACTGGCATGCGAACGTGAGGACCTGGGCCCGGAGTTCCGGACCTGGCTGCGCAGTTACGTCACCGAGGAGTTGTAGGGCCTTGAGCGGTACCACCGACCCGACCCGCCGTCCGCACCGTGTCTGGTCGGTGGCCGGCCATCTCGACGACGTCCTCGCCAAGATCCGCCCCCTGGACCCGATCGAGCTCCAGCTGCTCGACGCCCAGGGGTGCGTCCTGGTCGAGGACGTCACCGTCCCGGCCGCGCTCCCGCCGTTCGACAACAGCTCCATGGACGGCTACGCGGTCCGGGTCGCCGACACCGAGGGCGCGACCGAGGAGTTCCCGGCCACCCTCACCGTCATCGGGGACGTCGCGGCGGGCAGCGGCGAGCTGCCCGCCGTCGGCCCCGGCCAGGCCGCCCGCATCATGACCGGCGCGCCCGTCCCGCCCGGCGCCGAGGCCGTCGTCCCCGTCGAATGGACCGATGGCGGCAGCGGCGGCGGGCCCGCCGACTCCATGGCGGCCCACGGCACGTCCCCCACGGGCGCCTCCGGCGAGGTCCGGGTGCACCGCCCGGCCGCCGCCCGCGCCCACATCCGCGCCGCGGGCAGCGACGTCAGGGCCGGGGAGCGCGCCCTGCGCGCCGGTACGGTCCTCGGCCCGCCGCAGATCGCCCTGCTCGCCGCCATCGGCCGGGGCACCGTCCGGGTCCGGCCGCGCCCCCGCGTCGTCGTGCTCTCCACCGGCAGCGAACTGGTCCAGCCCGGTGAGACGTTGGGCCCCGGCCAGATCCACGACTCCAACAGCTACCAGCTCACCGCCGCCGCCCGGGACGCCGGCGCCATCGCCTACCGCGTCGGCGCCGTCGCCGACGACCCCGACATCCTCCGCGCCACCCTGGAGGACCAGTTCATCCGCGCCGACCTGCTGGTCACCAGCGGCGGCGTCAGCGTCGGCGCGTACGACGTGGTCAAGGAGACGCTCGCCGACCTCTCCGCCGAGGAGGGCAGCATCGAGTTCCGCAGGCTCGCCATGCAGCCCGGCAAGCCCCAGGGCTTCGGCCTCATCGGCCCCGACCGCATCCCGCTGCTCGCCCTCCCCGGCAACCCGGTCAGCGCCTACGTCTCCTTCGAACTCTTCGCCCGCCCCGCCATCCGTACGCTGATGGGCCTGCCCGACGTGCACCGCGCCACCGTCCCCGCCGCGTGCACCGAGGCGATCACCGGCTCGCCCGCGGGCCGCCGCCAGTTCCTGCGCGGCTCCTACGACCCGGACGCCGCTGCGGTCACCCCCGTCGGCGGCGCCGGCTCCCACCTCATCGGCGCGCTCGCCCACGCCAACGCCCTGATCGTCGTCCCCGAGGACACCACCGAGGTGGCGGCGGGCGAGGACGTCGACGTCGTCCTGCTCGGATAGCCCTCGCGCCCCAGGGGTACGGTGTCGTCGCACAGGCGGCAGTGTGGAGCAGGAGAACGATGAACAGCGGCCAGCAACACCTCACCCATCTCGACGCGGCGGGCGCCGCCCGGATGGTCGACGTCACGGCGAAGGACGTCACCGCCCGCACCGCCCGCGCCACCGGCCGCGTCCTGGTGTCGCCGCAGGTCGTCGCGTTGCTCCGGGGCGAGGGCCTGCCCAAGGGCGATGCGCTGGCCACCGCCCGGATCGCCGGGATCATGGGCGCCAAGCGCACCCCGGAGCTGATCCCGCTCTGCCACCCGCTCGCCATCTCGGGCGTCACCGTCGACCTCACCGTCGCCGACGACGCCGTCGAGATCGCCGCCACGGTCCGCACCACCGACCGCACCGGCGTCGAGATGGAGGCCCTCACCGCGGTGTCGGTCGCCGCGCTCACCGTCGTCGACATGGTCAAGGCGGTCGACAAGGCGGCCGTGATCACCGACGTCCGGGTCGAGACGAAGACCGGCGGCAAGTCCGGCGACTGGAGCCGCGGATGACCGCCCCGCGCGCCCTCGTCGTCACCGCCTCCAACCGCGCGGCCGCCGGCGTCTACCCGGACAAGGGCGGCCCGCTGCTGGTCGAGGGGCTGACGGCCATGGGCTTCACGGTCGACGGCCCGCGCGTCGTCCCGGACGGCGACCCCGTCGAGCGCGCCCTGCGCGAGGCCGTCGCCGCCGGCTACGACGCCGTCCTCACCACCGGCGGCACCGGCATCTCGCCCACCGACCGCACCCCCGAGGCCACCCGCGCCGTCCTCGACCGCGACATCCCCGGCATCCCGGAGGCGCTGCGCGCCGCCGGCCGCGAGGCGGTGCCCACCGCTGTCCTCTCCCGGGGCCTCGCCGGGGTCGCCGGCGCCACCCTCATCGTCAACCTCCCCGGCTCGACCGGCGGCGTGCGCGACGGCCTCGCCGTCCTCGCCGCGCTCCTGCCGCACGCCGTCGACCAGATCCGCGGCGGCGATCACCCCAGACCCCCGCGGAGCACCCACTGAACGCGCCCTGGCCGGTCGTCCTCACGGACAACGACGTCACCCTCCGGCCGATAAAACTGCGCGACCAGCGTGCCTGGCGCGAGGTCAACCGCCGCAACCGCGACTGGCTGCGCCCCTGGGAGGCGACGGTCCCGCCGCCCCCGCCCGGCACCCCCGTACCGCACCGCCCGACCTACCGTCAGATGGTCCGCCATCTGCGGGCCGAGGCGTACGCGGGCCGGATGCTGCCGTTCGTCGTCGAATACCGCGGCCGCCTGGTCGGCCAGCTCACCGTCGCCGGGATCACCTGGGGCTCGATGTGCTCGGGCCATATCGGCTACTGGGTCGATCAGGAGGTCGCCGGCCGCGGCGTCATTCCGACCGCCGTCGCGCTCGCCGTCGACCACTGCTTCCGCAGCGTGGGCCTGCACCGCATCGAGGTCTGCATTCGCCCGGAGAACGCCCCCAGCCGCCGCGTGGTGGAGAAACTCGGATTCCGCGAGGAGGGGCTGCGCCCGCGCTATCTGCATATCGACGGCGCCTGGCGTGACCACGCCGTATTCGCGCTGACCGCGGAAGAGGTGCCCGACGGCATGCTCAACCGCTGGCGCCGGCAGAAGCCCAGCACATCCCACAAATGAAATACGTGTTCGAATTAATCCACCGAATACCCACATTCGGAGAGTGCTGATCTCAACAATCACAAAAAAAGTTCGAGATATCAGCCAGATCGTGCGACACACCGGCCCAATTGGCGGATGGCCCCCCGCAAACCCCTCTACCGTGTGAGTCGTGAGAAGCAGCGGCCTCATCTACGCAGTCATCGTCGGGGCCTGGGCTGCCTACTTGGTGCCGATGTGGCTCCGTAGGCAGGACGAGCTGAACGAAGCGCGTCCCACGGAGCGCTTCAGTACGGCCATCCGGCTCCTCTCCGGCCGTGCGGCGATGCAGCGCCGCTACGACAAGGAGCAGGACGGCCTCGCCGACGATGCCGCCGACGAGCAGGAACCGGACCACCGGCCCGACGAGGCCGACGTCCGGCACCCCGGCGATCCCGCGACCGACCCGCGCACCCGGGTCGCCGCCCACCCGCCGCGCCCCTCGCTCGCGGAGCGCGCCAAGCGGGCCAAGGTCCTGGCCCGCCGCCGGCGCACCATCACGGTCCTCTTCCTCACCTTCACCGTCGGCGCGGTCGTCGCCGCGGTCGGCGGCACCGCCTTCCTCTGGGCCCCCGCCGCCCCCGCCCTCCTCCTGAGCGCGTACATCGTCTACCTCCGCACCCAGGAGCGCCGCCGCTTCACCTTCACCATGGATCAGCGCAAGGCGGAGGCGGCGGCGCAACGGCTGCGGGAGGGCCGACCCCGCCCTCCGCGGGCGGCGGACCAGCCGCCCGCCGCCGACCACCCGGCCGACCCCGCCGCTGACGCCCCGGCCGAACCCCACCCGGAGTCGCGCCCCGAGCCCGCCCAGGCGGCCGGCCGCCGCGCCCTCGTGGAGGAGACCGACCACGCCGAGTGG
The DNA here is from genome assembly GCF_040300365.1 of Streptomyces sp. NPDC000404. Classification (NCBI taxonomy): domain Bacteria; kingdom Bacillati; phylum Actinomycetota; class Actinomycetes; order Kitasatosporales; family Streptomycetaceae; genus Streptomyces; species Streptomyces sp. NPDC000404. Next base: position 365,344 of record NZ_JBEPDN010000003.1, read on the forward strand.
GTCGACCAGCAGCGCGAACGGGAGCGCCCCCACCCGGCGCCCGGCAGCTGGGAGCCGGTGCCCGTACCGCTCCCCACCTACGTCACCGCGCCGGTCGCCCCCCGCGCCACCAGCCACGTCGACCTCGACGCCGACGACGCCTGGAGCTCCGCCCGCTCCAGCGCCGCCGCCGAGCACCCTGAGCCGCCGCGCCAGGACCAGCCCGCCCCGGCCCGCCGCCCCCGGGGCCGCACCCCGCTGTTCGACCAGTACGCCTCCCCGGCGCCCGCCGACCACGCGGCCGCCGACCCGGACGACTACGACCGCCCGCGCGCCGCGAACGAGTAGCCCCCGCGCTGACCAGCACGGGAAGCGATTTCCGAGCACCGCCATCGAGGTGCTAGAGTTTCACTCGTCGCAAGGGCCTGTGGCGCAGCTGGTAGCGCACCTCGTTCGCAACGAGGGGGTCAGGGGTTCGAATCCCCTCAGGTCCACCGACGTGAGAGCCCCTCCCGGAGAGATCCGGGAGGGGCTCTTTCGCGTCGTACAGCAGTGGAGTACGGCAACTACCCGGGCGCTTCGCGTGGTACGCGAAGCGCCCGGAGGGTTCGGCGTCACGATATGCCCCGTTGGTTGAGGAACCGTTGGGGAAAGGCGCTTGCGTTGAGGGGAATCGGTGCGACGTCAGGAATGGTGCGGAGAGGCCGGCGAGTGCCGGTATCGGCGTCTGCGCTCCCGCTCCGCTCCCGTGCCGTGACGGTGAATGTCCATGAAGCTTGTGTGGCGACGTTCCTGCTGGTGGGGCCGGGCGCCAGCGGCTAGCGATAGGTGACGGCGTACTGGAGGCCCGTCGTCTTCGGGCTTCCGATGTTCGGGCGGGGGCTGCCGGCCGTCGTCACGTAGATGCAGACCTGGTATTTCTTGCCGGGGACCAGGTCGTGGCGGACCTCCACCTCCCGCCACTGCGGGGCGTCGTCGCGCGGCTCGGGGTAGGCGGGCATGCTGTGGAAGCCCTCGCCGTTCGGCTTGTCGGGGCCGGGGTAGATCACCTCGTTGCCGGTGGCGTCCTCCAGCCAGAGGTACACGTCCACGAGGGCGTGGCCGGACGCGGTGCGCCATTCGCCGGCCAGATAGAGGCGACCGCCGTCGAGGCGGGCGCAGGAGCGGACCTGTACGCCGGGGGCCTGGGAGGTCGTCGTCCAGGGACGGCAGCGGTCCGCCGCCGGGTTGGGGACCGGGCCGGAGTGGTCCGGGACGGTGGAGGCGGCGGGGGCCGCGGGCCGTTGCGTGGGCTTCGCGGTCGGCGTGGGCGGGGCGCTCGACGCGGCGTCCGGGGACGGGCTCGGCTGCGGTGTGGCCGGGGGAGTGGCAGGGGCGGTGGTCCCTGTCGGGCCGGTCGCGGCTGCCGGGTCGGTGGTGGAGGCCTTGTGCCGTTCCCACAGGACCACGCCCGCCACGGCGCCGAGCGCCAGGACCGCCGCGGTCACCAGCGACCATGTCACGCCGACCGTCATGGGGCGTTTCGGCCGGTCGGAGGCGGGCGGGGGCGTCGGTGCGTAGTGGTGGTGATGCTGCTCGTGGATGGTCTGGTCGCGGCCGGTCTGGTACGTCCGCGCCTGGTCCGTGGGCGTCGCGGTGAAGGAGGTGGTGGGTGTGGGCGGCCGGTCGGGGTGGCCCTTGGGGGTTGCCGAGGAGTCGGGCGGGGGCTGTGCGGTCATCGTGGGGTGCCGTTCGGGATTCCGGCGGAGGGGCGGCCGTGGCGGGCGAGGCGCCGCGGTGTGTCGGCCGGTCCGCAGGGGCGCTCCCAGGGGGAGGCGGTGGGGGCGGTCGGTGCCGCCGTCCCGGGAGTTGAGGCGTGTGCCACCGTCTCGGCGTCCACGACGCTCCTTCTGGTGTCCGTGCGAGTCCAGTAGGGGGCGTTATTTTAGAGCATCAAGTGGGTTGCGAGAGCAGGTAGTTGGGCGCCCTGTGGGATTTCCGGGGTTTCCCCTACGGGGTGAGGTCAGTCGCTGACGAGTCCCTCCGGTGAGGTGCGGGCGAGGTCGGCGAGGGTGCCGAGGGCCTGGGCGAGGACGTCCGTCCGGGGCGAGGCCAGTCCGACGCGGAGGGCGTTCGGGGCGTGGCCGCGGCCGGTGGTGAACGCGGCGGCGGGCACCACGCCGATGCCGTGCCGGGCCGCGGCGGCGACGAATGTCTCCGCCCGCCACGGCCGGGGCAGCTGCCACCAGCAGTGGTACGAGCGGGGGTCGCTCCGTACGTCGAACCCTTCGAGGTGCCGGGCCGCGAGCTTCTGGCGTTCCGTCGCCTCCCGCTTCTTGGCCGTCACCAGCGTGGCCAGAACGCCGTCCTGCTGCCAGCGGTGGGCGGCCTCCAGGGCGAACCGCATGGGGGACCAGCCGCCCGACCGGAGCGCGGAGGAGAGCGCGCCGCTCAGCGCGGCGGGCGCGACCACGAAGCCGAGGGTCAGGCCCGGGGCGGCACGTTTGGAGAGGCTGTCGATCAGGACGGTGCACTCGGGTGCGTGGGCGGCCAGCGGCGGGAGTTCGTCGCGGAGGAAGGACCAGACGGCGTCCTCGATCGAGGGGACGCCGAGCCGTTGCAGGGTCTCGGCCAGCTGCCCCACGCGGGCGTCGGGCATGGTGAGCGAGAGCGGATTGTGCAGTCGCGGCTGGACGTAGACGGCGTGCAGCGGGGCGGCGGCATGCGCCTCCGCGACGGCCTCGGGGACGAGCCCCGCGTCGTCCATGGCCAGCGGTACGAGGGTGATGCCGTGGCGGGCGGCCACGGCCTTCACGACCGGGTAGGTCAGCTCCTCGACGCCGAGCCGGCCGCCCGGTGGCACCAGGGCGGTGACGGCGGCGGCGACGGCCTGCCGGCCGTTCCCGGCGAAGAGGATCCGTGCCGGGTCGGGGCGCCAGCCGCCGCGCGCGAGGATGTCGGCGGCGGATTCCTGCACGGCGGGGAGCCCGGCCGTGCCGATCGGTTGCAGCGCGTGCGCGAGACCGTCGGGGCGCAGCAGTCCGCCGAGTCCGGCGGCGAGGAGGGCGCTCTGGTCGGGGGCGACGGGGTAGTTCAGTTCCAGGTCGATGCGGCTTCCGGCGGGCTCGGTGAGCGCGGGGGAGGCGGCGGTGGCCGTGGGTTCGGCGCGGACGAAGGTGCCGCGGCCCACCTCGCCGACGGTCAGGCCGCGCCGGGCCAGCTCCTGGTAGACGCGGGTCGCGGTGGAGGCGGCGATGCCGTGCTTCCGCGCGAAGGCGCGCTGCGGGGGGAGGCGGTCGCCGGGCCGGAGCGCGCCGGTCCTGATCTCCTCGGCCACCGCGTCGGCGACGCTCCGGTAGTCCTGCACGGTGCTGTTCCCCCGTCGTTGTCCTGGTCGGTCGGCCGTCCCGGCTCCTGGTCGGTCGGCCGCTGCCCGTGGCGCTCGTCTCCGGCCGGAGGTCCCGCCCGTAGGGCGTCCAGAGTATTGCACTCGGTGCAATGTTTTTATTGCGCCGAGGTGAGGGTGGTTCTAGGGTCCTGTGACGGTAGTTCTTTCGCCGTCATGTGCGATGACGTTGCTGCGCATTGCTGGATATTTCTGGTGTTTGGTCGTGGGGGTGCTGCTGGTGTTCGGCATCGGGGCAATGTGGTGTGTGGGTGGGATTGCTCTGAGGGGTGGCGTGCTGTGCGGTCCGTGATGCGTGGCGCTCCTACGGGTGCGCACGGCAAGGGGGCGGTCATGCAACCCATCGGCGTGGGGCGGGTTTTCCTGAACTGAGGAGGTTTCATGCTGGAGTTGAGTGAAGTTCTCGGGGTGTCGGCGGTGGCGCTGGGCATGGTGCTCACGCCCGGGCCGAACATGATCTATCTCGTCTCCCGCAGCATCACGCAGGGGCGTCGGGCCGGGGTGATCTCGCTGGGCGGGGTGGCGCTGGGCTTTCTGGTGTATCTGCTCGCCGCCAATCTGGGCCTGTCGGTCGTCTTTCTCGCCGTGCCCGAGCTGTACGTCGCGGTGAAGCTGGCGGGCGCCGCCTACCTCGTCTACCTGGCGTGGAACGCGGTGAAGCCGGGCGGTCTCGCGGTCTTCTCGCCGCAGGCCATACCGCCTGATTCGCCCCGCAAGCTCTTCGCCATGGGGCTGATGACGAATCTGCTCAATCCGAAGATCGCCGTCATGTATCTCTCGCTGATACCGCAGTTCATCGACCTGGACGAGGGGCATGTGCTGCTTCAGGGGCTCGCCCTAGGCGCGGTCCAGATCGCGGTGAGCATCGCGGTGAACCTCGTCATCGTCCTCGCCGCCGGCGCGATAGCCGCCTTCCTCGCCCGCCGCCCCTCCTGGCTGAAGGTCCAGCGGTATGCGATGGGCGGGGTGCTGGGTGCGCTCGCGGTCAGCTTGGCGGTCGATACGTCGGGGCCGTCCAGGGTGAGTTGAGGAGAGGGAGGGCGTTGGGGGCGGTGGGAGGTGGGCCCTCGGCGTGTCGGTGGGAGGTGGGTCCCCGGCTCGGCCGATGTGTCGAGAGTGGCCCGGCGTTCGGTCCCGGGGCCGGCCTTCTTGGCGACCGTGGGCGTTCGTCCTCCTCCTGGGAAAGTATTTTCCGCAATGGAAAGTGTGTGGCAGGGTGGGGTGCACGAGGTTCGATGCCCGGTCGGGGTGCCGGGAGAGGGGCGGTGAGCGTGATGGCGGCGCAGGAGGATGCACCGGGCGCGGTGGGGGACGGCGCGGAGGCCGTGGCGCTGGATGCGGCTTGCGGGCTGCGGGAGGCCGAGGCGGCCCGGGCGCGGGCCGAGGTCCAGGCGCAGATCTTCCCCGCGTGGTGCGGCCCGGTCCTGGCGCTGATCGTGATGGGTGTCGGCGCCGTGCAGAGCTGGAGCGTGGACCGGAGCGGCATTTCGGTCCTGGTGGCGCTGATGGTCGCGGTCATCGCTGTGCCGGCGGTCCGCATGGTGCGGTGGATCGCCATGCGCCGCACGGGCGTCATGAGGTACGTGCCCTGGTCGGCCCGGTTGTGGCGCAGTCGTTACGGGCTCCTGATCACCGCTGCGGCGTGCGCGGTGACGTGGGGTGCGGCGGCGCTGCTCGGGGCCGGAGGGTTCGCGATACGCCTCGCCGTGTACGTGGTCGCGGGGATCTGCGTGTGGGGCAACTTCGCGTGGCGCAACGCCGCCGCCCGGCAGGAGCTGGCGCGGCTGCGGGACGAGCCGGTGGCGGCGTGAGCGGCGACGTCAGACCCGGCGCGTCCGGGGCGCCGCAGCTGGACGCGGTGATCCACCACCCGACGCGACTGGCGGTGGTGTCCTTCCTCTCGGCCTGCGACGAGGCGGAGTTCGCCGCCGTGCGCGACTGCTGCCAGGTGTCCGACTCGGTGCTCAGCAAGGCCGCATCGGCGCTGGAGGCCGCCGGTTACGTCGCCATCCGCAAGGGGTACGCGGGCAAGCGCCCCCGCACCTGGCTCGGCCTCACCGACGCCGGTGAGCTGGCGCTCCATCAGCATCTGGCGGCGCTCCAGGGCATCGCGGAAACGGCCCGGAGCGCCGGCGCGCGGACGCGCTCCGGCGCGGTGGAGGACGGGGGTGCGGCAGGAGAGTAGCCGGGGAGGCGCAGGGCGGGCGCCGGGGCGAGCAGGTGTGGGCGAAGGGGTGGGCCGGTTCGTCGTAGGTGCTGTCAGTCGGCCAGGTGTGCCACGGCGGAGACTACGGCGGCGATGCCGTCCTCCGCGGCCATCCGGCGGGCGGCGTCGGCGGCGCGGGCGCGGAGTGCGGGCTCGGTGGTGGCGCGGATGAGTGCGGCGGCCAGCCGGTCGGCGGCCTCGTCGTCGGAGAGCGCGGCGAACGGGATCGGCGAGGTGGCCGCCCCCGCCGTGGCCAGGCGGCCTGCCCAGAACGGCTGGTCGGCGGTGACCGGCACGGGCACGCTCGGGACGCCCGCGCGGATCGTTGCGGCCGAGGTGCCGGCGCCCGCGTGGTGCACCACGGCGGCGGTGCGGGGGAAGAGCAGGGCGTGCGGGACCTCTCCGATGGTGAGGACGTCGGATGCGGTGGGTGCGGGCGAAGCGGTGGGTGCGCATGACGCGGTGCCTGGGGCGTGCGTGGTGCGTGTGGGAGTCCCGGTGGCCGGGGTGGTTCCCGTGCGCGTTCCCGTGAAGGAGGCGCCCGGGCTCGTGCCCGTGTCGGCGGTGGGGTGAGGGGCGGTGTGGGTGCGGGTTTCGTGGCCGGGTGCGGGGTGGGTGGCCGGGGTGGTCAGGCCCGCGGTGCCGGACTGGAGGATGCCGCGGACCTTCGCGCGGCGCAGGGCTCGTACGGCGAGTGCGCCGAGACGTTCGCCCTCGCCGGCCGCCATGCTGCCGAAGCCGATGAAGACCGGGGGCGGGCCGTCGGTCAGGAAGTCCTGGATTTCCGGCGGGAGTTGGGCGTCGGGGGCGTGCCAGGGCCACCAGTTGCCGACGACGTCGAGGCCGGGGCGCCAGTCGGCCGGGCGCGGCAGCAGGACCTCGCTGAAGCCGTGCAGCACCCGTGGCCGGGTCGCCTCGATGCGGCGGCGGACGGCGCCCGGAGTGGCGGGCGGCAGGCCGAGGCGGGTGCGGAGGGCCCGGGTCGCGTCGGCGTAGAGCCGGTCGACGACGCGGGGGGCGAGGCGGCCCGCGATGCGGTTGCCCCAGGGGCCCAGGTTCCGGCCGCCGGACACCACGGGGGCGAACTCCCTGGTGGGGGCGGTGGGATGGAGGGGCAGATCGAGTGCGGGGATGCCGTGGGCCTCGCAGAGTTGGCGGCCGAGTGGGGCGGTGGTCGTGGAGAGCAGCAGCAGTTCCGTGTCCGGGGTGACGGCGTCGGCCATGCCCGCCCCCAGCTCGTTGATGAACGCGGCGGCGGTGCGCAGCAGGGCCCGCTGACCGCCGCGCCCGGCACCGGGACCGGCGTCGCCGGGGCGCCGGGCGTGCGGATCGGCGGGCAGCCGCCGGAACTCCGGTCCGGCGGCGCGGACGAGCGGGGCGAAGGTGTCGTGCGTGGCGATCGCCACCTCGTGACCTGCGGCGATGAGGGCGGCGCCGATACCGGTGTACGGGGCGACGTCGCCGTAGGAGCCGGCGGCGGTGATGAGGATCTTCATGGAGCTTGCCTTCCGTGAGCGTGCGGCCCGGCAATTCGGCGACGGAGCGCTGAGAGCGGACCTGGGGTCGGTAGCTGTGAGTCCGGAGCCCTGAGTGGGTCTGAGGCCGGAGCCGTGAGCCCGGAGCCCTGAGAGTGGACCTGAGGCCGGAGCCGTGAGTCCGGAGCCCTGCGCGCGGACCTGGGGCGGAGCCGTGAGAGTGGACCGGAGCCTTGAGAACTGAGACTGGAGCGGCGGGGGAGAGGAGGAGGGGGAGAGCGGGGCGGTTGTGGGTGAGGCGTGGTTCGGGCGGTTCGGCTCGGCCCGTATGAGGGTGGTCCGTCCGTAAGGGAGTCGATCCGGTCCGTCCGGTCCCCCGGCCCCCGGTCCGTCCGGCCCCCATGGCCCCCGGCCCGTCCGGTCCTCCCCCGGTCTGTCCAGTCCCTCCGGCTCGTTCAGTCCGGCCGGTGACGTTGGGGGTGAGGCTTTGCGGGCGGCCCGTGGGGGCTGTTCTGTTTCCCGGTGGTGTCCTGTCGCGATCCGTCGCCCCGTGCGGGGCCTCCGGTCGGCCGTACAGGGAGGCCTGGCTGCTGTTAGGGGGTGTCGTCCGGCGTCCGGGAGGGGGCACCGGTTCGTCTCGAAGTGCCTCCCGTCTTCTTCTGAGGGAGGCCGGGTGGGTGTAGGGCAGCGGCCGTGGGCGGCGTGGCGCTGCTTCGTGCGCCGGTAGGGCCGACAGGGCGTGCGTGGCCGTGCGTCGGACGGTACGACGAGGTCAGGGCGCGGGCGGTGCTCCCGGCGGTGACGGGCGCCCCGCCCCGGCTGATTCCGCCGCGGACCCGGCTGATTCCGTCGCGGTCCCGGCCGGTTCCGGCGTGGTCTCAGGTGACTCCGTTCCGGCTGGTTCCGTCGCGGCCTTGGTCGGCTCCGTCTTCACTCCGGCCGCAGGTGACGAGGCCCCGGTGCCCGTCCCCGCCTCAGGTTTCGCACCCGCGCCTGCGCCCGCGCCTGTGCCCGATCCCTTTCCGGGGCTCGCACTCGATCCCGGCCCCGCCCCCGGCCCCCGTACCGCATTGGCGTGGATGGCCGTGTGCAGGTAGGAGGCCAGGCCGGGGCGTTGTTCCGATGGGGGGATGAGGAGGGTGAAGGCGCGGGGGTCGGTGAGGAAGTCGTCGGCGATGCGGGTGTGCATGTCGGTGGGGCAGGGAGTGAACCAGCGGCTGATGTGGGCGCGGTGTTCCTCGGCCAGGTCCATCGCCGTCGGGCCGTCCGGTGGTTCCTCGGCGTCGTGGGCGGCGAGGAGGCGGGTGCGCCAGGCGGCGGCCTCGGCCATGAGGCGGGCCCAGTCCTCCTTGGTGTGGGTGCCGGCGCGGGCCATCGCGCGTTGGTGGCCCGCGCTGTCCTGCCATTTGCGCTGGGCGTCGGTGGCGTAGCTGAGGTCGAAGGCGACCTCGCCGAACACCTCGAACCGTTCGTCGGGTGTCAGCCGTACGCCGGTCTGCTGGACCTCCATGGCCCGCTCGGCGACCTCGACCAGGCGGCCGAGGCGGGTGATCTCCTCGGTGAGCCGGCGGTGGCGGGCGCGCAGCCGGTCGAGGAGGTCGGCGTCCGGAGCCCGGAGGAGGTCGGTGATCTCGTCGAGCGGGAAGCCCAGCTCGCGGTAGAAGAGGATCCGCTGGAGCCGGGCGAGGTCGGCGTCGTTGTAGAGGCGGTACCCGGCCGGGCTGCGGTCGCCGGGGCTGAGCAGCCCGGCCTTGTCGTAGTGGTGCAGGGTGCGCACCGTGACTCCCGCGAAGCGGGAGACCTGGCCGACCGTGTAGCTCATCGCGGCGCCCTTCCGTCATGGCTCCTCGCGGCGGAGCCCCGGACCACCCGTAGGGGTCCGGGGCCGGCCGCCCCCGTTACCCGTACAGGGTGCGCCCTGACGTGACGTAAGGGTCAAGCGGGAGCGGTCGACCGGCCGGCGGCCCCGCTCCCAGGGGCAGGGCCGCCGCCGAGCGGGAGCGCCCCTGGGGCAGGGCCCTTGCGGTAACGGGCGCGTCCCGCCGAGGCGCCCGAAGGCGGCGGGACGCCCGCCGAAGCGGAGCCCGGAGGGAACGCCCCGGAAGCCGCCGGAGCCCACTGGAAACCGGGACGTCCCCGGGAGCCGCGTGGACTCTCGGGGGCGATGTGACGACGGGCAGGCGTCCGGCGGCGGCCCGGGGCCCGGCGGGCGCCCGGGCCGCCGTCAGCGACCGGGGCCGCCACCAGCACCGCGGATCCGGCGGCGCGGACGGAGGCATCGGCGCAGGCCCATCGGCGCAGACGGAGATCAGGCAGCGACCCCACGTCGCAGACGGAGATCAGGCAGCGACCCCACGTCGCAGACGGAGATCAGGCAGCGACCCCACGTCGCAGACGGAGAGCCGGCTGCGGAGCCCCGACAGCGCGCGCAGAACTCCGGCACCACAGCGCCCCGGCAGCCTCACGAGAGCTTCAGCACCACGAGCCTCCGGCGGCACCGCCCATCAGCAGTGCCACGGACGCCCCGGCAGCACGGGACTCCCGGCAGTGCGGGACTCCCGGCAGTGCGGGACTCCCGGCGGCGCGGGCCCCCGGAGGAGAGGGGAAACCCGACGGCATGGGAAGCCCCGACGTCACGGGAAGCACCAGCCACGCGGGTCCCGGCGGCACGGTCCCCGGCAGCGAGGGAAGCCCCGACGTCGCGGCAGCACGACAAGCCCAGTGGCCCAGCAGCCCCAACAGGCCCCCGGCAGCAGGACTCCCGGCAGTATGGGCCCCCGACGTCGAGAGAAGCCCGACAGCGAGGGAAGCCCAGCAGCACGCCAGTCCCAGCAGCCCCCCGGAAGCTGGCAGCCAGCAGCCGGAAAGCCCCCCGGCCCCCCCGGCCCCCGTCAGCCCCCCTCCGGATACGTCTCCTGCAGCACGGAGTTGAACTCCGCCTGGGTGTCCTCGCGGGTGAGGCCGGTGGTGCGGGCCCGGGTCATCCAGGCGCGGAGTTCCTCGCGGAGTTGGGTGTCGGCGGCGGATTCCGGGCGGGCCAGGGTGCGGCTGACGAAGGTGCCGAGGCCGGGGCGCGGCTCGACCAGGCCTTCGCGCTCCAGCTCGCGGTAGGCCTTCAGCGTGGTGTTCGGATTGACCTTGGTGGTGGCCGCGACCTGCGCCGCCGTGGGCAGCCGGTCGCCCTCGACCAGGATGCCCAGCCGCAGCGCCTGCTGGACCTGCTGGACGATCTGGAGGTAGGTGGCCACGCCACTGCGCCGGTCGATCCGGAACTCGACCACGCTCACCACCTCTCCGACTCTTCCACCCGTCGCGGCCCGGCGGCCCCGTGCGGGCCCGGCCGCCCCCACCGCCACCGTAGGCCGTGGGAGCCGGACTCCGTACGGTCCGACCGATTGATGATGGTGCGGCCACTACCGGCTGTCAAAGCGCGGCACGGCTGGTGACCGGGGGCGACGGGCCGGTCGGCGCTCAGAGCGGCCGCCGGTGGGCGCGCCAGGCCACGAAGGCGAGGATCAGCACGCTCGCCGCCAGCAGGATGAGCGAACCCCGCCACTGCATGCCCGCCATCTGGTCGAAGGCGAAGTAGTCGGTGACCTCCTGGGTGATGCCCATCTTGGCCCGGCACGCGTCGATGGCGGCTTCGCTGGGCTCGTCGATGCAGGTGCCGATGCCGTAGAGCTTGCCGTCGGCGGTGGCGATCCAGTTGTCCATGTAGATGGAGTCCGCCGCGATCGACGGGGTCTGTTCGAGCGGGGCGAACGCGTGCCGCAGCGGGGCCAGGTGCTCGGTGAGGCGGCTCCAGTTGATGCTGAACACGCCCATGAAGACGACGAGGGCGACCATCGCGGTGAGCATCCGCTTGAGGAGCATGCCGAGGGTGATGCCGCAGACCGCGTAGAAGAGCGCCATGGCCGGCAGCATCGGGCCGGTGACGTCGAACGGGCCGCTCATCAGCCAGTCGCCCTGGAACGCGATGCTGCGGGCCGGGAGCCACATCCACCGGTACGTCATCGACAGCGCGGTGGTGCAGAGCACGACGACGGTCAGCGGCAGCGCGAGCGTGGCGGCGATCCACCGGCCGCGGCTGACGGACTGCGTGGCGACCAGCCGGATCGTGCCGTGCTCCTGCTCCCCGGCGATCAGCGGGGCGCCGAGGAAGAGACCGATGAGCGCGGGCAGGAACTGCAGCAGCATGGCGCCGCCGCGGAAGGCTGGGCCGAACTCCTCGCCGAACTTCACGGTCGTCTTCTCGCCGGCCCGGGAGCCGTACTGCTGGACGAAGTCGACCACGGCGAAGTGCTGGTACGCGAAGTACGCCGAGAGCAGCACGGTGATGATCAGGCCTGTGGCCAGGGCCGTGCGGTGGCGGCGCCAGACCAGCCAGGGCAGGCCGTGCAGCAGCCCGCCCCGGGCGCGTCCGGTGGTGGTGTCGCTCATGTCGGGGGTGTGTTCCTCGTGGCGGGGGCGGTGCTCCGCCCGGATGTCGGTGGTCATGCCGCACGTCCGGCGGCCGGGCCGTCGAGGCGGGCCTCGTCCGCGATCAAGGTGGGCGCCTGCGGCGACCGCAGATACGCCAGCAGGACCTCCTCCAGGCCCGGCACCTGCACGTCCCAGCTGTCGGAGAGCGGGCCGCCGGGGCGCACCAGGGCGGTGAACTGCCGCCCGGTGACCTTGGATTCGACGACGGTGTGGTGGCGCGACAGCTCGTCCGGGAGGCCGTTGCCGGCGGCCATGCCGGTGACCAGGGAGTGCGCGGGGACCAGTTCGTCGGTCGGGCCGCCCATCCGGAGCCGGCCCTCGGAGAGGACGAGGAGGAAGTCGCACATGTCCTCCATCTCGGAGAGCATGTGGGACGACATCAGGACGGTCGTGCCGTGCTCGGCGGCCTCGGCCATCAGCAGCCCGGCCATCTCGTGGCGGGCCAGCGGGTCCAGGTCGGCCATCGGCTCGTCGAGCAGCAGCAGATCGGGCCGCTTGCCGAAGGCCAGCGCGAAGGCGACGCGGGTGCGTTGGCCGCCGGAGAGGGTGCCGACCTTGGCGGTGAACGGGACGTTGCCGGACTTCACGATCCGCTCGGCCAGGGCCTGGTCCCAGTCCGGGTTCAGCTCGCGGCCCATCCGCAGCGTCTCGGCCACCGTGAAGCGCGGGTAGAGCGGCTTGTCCTGGGCGAGGAACGCGAACCGCTTCAAGGCCGCCGGGTCGGAGACCGGCACCCCGAACAGCCGCAGCGAGCCGGTGGACGGCTGCACCAGCCGCGTCGCGGTCCCCAGGAAGGTGCTCTTGCCGGCGCCGTTGGGCCCGACCAGCGCGCAGATACGCCCCGCCGGGATCCGGAACGAGCAGTCCTGCAGCGCCCAGCCGCGGCGGTACTTCTTCCCCAGGCCGTCGGCCTCGATCGCCCATGGGCTCTGGTCGCGCACCCGGCTCACCCCTTTAGCTAGTTGATTAGTGGAATGAGTATGGAGAGGTCGGCGGAGACCTGTCAAACAGGAGGAGGCGCCCGGCGGGAGGGTACGGAAACGCCGCCCGGGGCGGGGCGCGGACGCATGCGGGAGCGCGGGGCCTCGCGGGCGACCTGGAGCGCGGGGCTCACACCGTCAGGTGAACGACGGCCACCGGTCGGCGGCCCACGCCCGCCAGTCCGCCCAGCCGGGGGGCGGGCCGGCGGCCCCACGGCCTGCCAGCTCCGCCGCGTCGGGCTCCTCGAAGCGCGCCCGCCCGTGCCGGATGTCGGCCTCGGTCAGCGGGAGCGTCTCCTCGGGGGCGGTGGCCCGGCGGCGGGCGATCCGGGCGCGTTGGGTCTCCTCGTCCACCGGGAGGTAGACCATGCGGAAGCGCGCGCCCTCGGCCCTGGCCAGCCAGCGGATCGCGGACCGTTCGTCCCGGGACCAGCAGCCGTAATCCACCACCACGCCGGTGCCCAGCCCGACCGCGTCCAAGGCGAGCCGGAGCATGCGCCCCTCCAGCACATCGCGCTTCCCGTCCGGCTCCGCCGTGCCGAACAGGGGAATCATCCAGTCGTCGGGCGTCAGGCGCAGCGCGCCGTGCTCCTCGGCGAGCTGCCGGGCCCTCGTGGTCTTCCCCGCCCCCGGCAGGCCGACCATCAGGAACAACGTGGTCACACCCGGATCGTGTCAGGGAAACCGGGCGGACGGCCACCGCTTCGTCCACCTGATCACGGTCGGCGTCGCAGGCGGACCGAGGCCACCGCGGCGGTGCCGTGGGAGGCCCTAGTACGGGGGAGCCCCGCAGGAGGGTGCCCCGGGGCGGCCTCTTCGGCACCGGGCGGCTCCGGAGGGAAAGGCCGGGCCGGAGCGGCCCGTGCCGCTACGCCAGCGCCTTCCGCATGCACCGGCTGTCGTCGTACGTCCGGAACTCCCCGAACTTCTCCGGTTCGGGGACCATCAGATATCCGCAGGACGCGTACAGGGACAGCGCCTCCGGCTGTTCGGTGCCGGTCTCCAGCACCATCCGGGTGCGGCCCGCCGCCCGGGCGTCGGCCTCCAGGGCGGCCAGGATGCGCCGGGCCAGACCGCGGCCCCGGGCCTCCTCGATCACGAACATCCGCTTGATCTCGGCGTCTCCGGCGGCGTACCCCTTGGCGGTGTCCTCCTCGGTCCGCCAGCCGCCGGTGGCCACCGGGCGGTCGCCGTCGTAGGCGAGCAGGTACGTGCCGCGCGGCGGGACGAACATCGCGGCGTCGAGCGGTGTGAAGTCCGTCTCGCCGTAGCGGCGGACGTACTCCTGCTGCACCAGCGCGTCGAGGACCACCGCGTCGGGGTGGTCGTAGCGAACGGGACGTATCTCCACACCGGTCTCCATTCCGGAAAGCGTACGGCGCACCCGCCGGACCGGGCGAGCGGCTTTGCGGGCGGGCCCGGTGGGCCGGTTATCGTGCCGGGGTGCTCACCGTGACGGGGAACGCGTGGGACTGCTGCCGCCGCTTGCGAACCTGAGGAGCCCGCCTTGCTCACCGTGACCACCGTGAACGTGAACGGTCTGCGCGCCGCCGCCAAGAAGGGCTTCGTGCCGTGGCTGGCGGAGACCGCCGCGGACGTGCTGTGCCTTCAGGAGGTCCGCGCGGAGACCGCCCAGATCCCGGCGGAGGTCCGCGAGCCGGAGGGCTGGCACACCGTGCACGCCCCGGCCGAGGCGAAGGGGCGCGCGGGGGTGTCGCTCTACACGCGGCGCGAGCCGGACGCCGTACGGGTCGGCTTCGGCTCGGCGGAGTTCGACGCGAGCGGCCGCTACGTCGAGGCCGATCTGCCCGGTGTGACGGTGGCCTCGCTCTACCTGCCGTCCGGCGAGGTCGGCACGGAGCGCCAGGACGAGAAGGAGCGCTTCCTGGCGGAATTCCTGCCGTACCTCACCGACCTGCGCGCCCGTGCGGCGGCGGACGGGCGTGAGGTGCTGGTCTGCGGCGACTGGAACATCGCCCATCAGGAAGCCGACCTGAAGAACTGGAAGGCCAACCGGAAGAAGTCCGGCTTCCTCCCCGAGGAGCGCGCCTGGCTGACCGAGGTGCTGTCGGAGTCCGCCGGCGGCTACGTCGACGTCGTCCGCGCCCTGCACCCGGACACCGACGGCCCGTACTCCTGGTGGTCCTACCGCGGCCGCGCCTTCGACACCGACGCGGGCTGGCGCATCGACTACCACATGGCCACCCCGGGCCTCGCCCGCCGCGCGACCAAGGCGTTCGTGGAACGCGCGGAGAGCTATGACACGCGGTGGAGCGATCATGCGCCGGTGACGGCCGTATTTGACGTGTAGCGGGTAGCAGGCAGCCCCGTCCGGCGTGGTCATCCTCACCGTCGCCGGACGGGGCTTCTGTACCCCTGAACCGCTTACGCCGACTCGGCCGCCATCCCTCTCGTAGGAGAGGCCGGGGCGGGAATCTCGGTACTAGACGTCGTGCTGCGTCACCTCTGCGTAGTCGACGAACTCACGCCGGTACCGGCTGTGACCGGTCTCCCTCGTGTGCTCACGCATCCAGACCTCGACAGGATGCGGGGTGAGCCACTCGTCCGATGACTGTTCGCACTCCTTCTCGTCCCCTGACACGCAGAACGCCGAGTAGGTCGGCTCAGCGGCCAGGTCCTGCTTGATGGTGAACGGTACGAAGCGGTACGCGGTACGGGTCACTTCCCCACCCCTGTGTGCGGATGCCGGCGCATCTCGACGTTCCGGTCCGAGACCTTGGACATGTCACCCCGTGCCCGCGCATCGTCCCGTTGCCGGCTCAGCGCGTCACACACCGCGCATCCGGCGACAGGGGCGGGAGCAAGGGCGGGCAAGGGCAGATGGACCGGGGGCGTCATGGTTCTCGTCTGCTGATCGTTCATGGTCCAACCGTTTCGCCTCGTGAGGGGCGTTTCCACTCCGTACGGGGACCGTTGAGTACGGAGAACGTCTACCGTGGAATTCGTCCCTAACGTCCTGGGGAGAAGCCTTGAACGAAGCGTTGCGGCGCGCCATGGCTCAAGCGCATGTCACGGACCGCCAGTTGGCCGAGCGGTGCGGTGTGGACATCAAGACCGTTGGCCGGTGGATCACCGAGACCGGCAGAGTGCCCCGTGCACGGCATCGCTGGATCACCTGTGAGGTGCTTGGAGAGGGGGAGTCCGTGTTGTGGCCGGCAGCAGCGAAGAAGGCGGTCAAGATTGGCCCTGACCGCGAGGTGGTCTCGGTGTATCCGTACCGCTCCGGGTGTCCCGCGTCCCTGTGGCGGTCATTGATCACCAATGCGGAGCGTGAGCTGACCTTCGCCGGATACACCAACTACTTCTTCTGGCTTGAGCAGTCCCGGTTCGGGACCGCATTACGCCGAAAGGCGGCGCAAGGATGTCGGGTCCGGTTCCTCATCGGTGACCCGGACAGTGAGTTGACTCGTTCTCGGGAAAAAGAGGAGGGCGTAGCGCTCAATCTCTCCACCCGTATCCGTGTCACTCTCTCCGAGCTGGACAAGATCAGGTCTCAGTCGGGGATCGAAGCCCGGTTCAGTGGCGGTCACGCGTACCTGTCCATCTTCCGTTTCGACCACGACATGATCGCCACTCCACTCCTGACGCATCGCGTCGGGCATGATGCACCGACGCTTCATCTGCGCCGCTACCAAGATGACGGCATGTTCGACCGCTTCGCTTCACACGTTGAGGAACTGTGGAGCAACGGCACGCCCGTATGGGGAGACGCAAGCGATGGCTAGGCGCGACTACGAGAACGAGCCGAACGCCCCGGAAGCCAACAGCTTGGTGCCGGCCGCCTCGGTGGTCGTCGTGGATGAGGCCGGGCGCATTCTGCTCCAACGGCGCGTGGACAACGGCATGTGGGCTTTGCCGGGTGGAGCCATGAATTTCGGTGAATCGCTCCCCGAGTGTGCGGTACGGGAAACCCGTGAAGAGACCGGAATCGACATTGAGTTGACGGGAATTATCGGCACCTACACCAATCCCGGGCATGTGTTTGCCTATGACGATGGGGAGGTGCGCCAAGAGTTCTCGATCTGTTTTCTTGGCCGACCGGTCGGGGGGACGCCGGCTGTATCGGATGAGTCCACGGCCGTACGCTGGTTCGCTCCGGAGGAAGTTGACGGACTGCCAATGGTGCCCAGCATCCGTAAACGCGTGGACGATTGGCGGCAGGGGAACATCCCGGCTCTGCGCTGAGCGGCGGCGGCTCGGCGCCCGGCTAAGCGCCTCCCTCGCCCTCCGCCCGTTCCCCGTCCCCGCCCCCCGCCTCCCCCCGCATCCAACTGTCCAGCTCCGCGCGGACGCGGCGGTCCATCGCCATGGTGATCTCCGCGTCGATGACGGCCTGGAAGACGGGGTGGAGTTCCTCGATGGTGGCGGCGAGGTGGTCGATGTCCTGCGGGGCGGGGGGCGTGCCGGTCGGCGGGTCGACGAGGTGGGTGCGGATCAGGGTCGTCGCGATGGCGGCGACGGCGTCGGCGTGGGTGCGTACGGCGCGGCCCGCCTCCAGGACGGCGGCGAGCGGGATGCCCCGGGCGACGAGGGCGGTGGAGGCGTCCAGGAGGCGGCGGCTGGTGTGGACGACCTCGTCGCCGTCGACGGCGAGATAGCCGATGTCGAGGGAGGCGGCGAGGTTCTCCGCGGTGACGTCGCCGCTGAAGTGGTCGGCCAGCTCCTCGGGGGTGAGGCGGACGGGGGTCTCGTCGGACCAGGGGGTCACGAACGTCGAGTCCAGGCCCAGGAGTTCGCCGACGTCGCGGCCGCTCTCGAAGGCGGCGAGGAGTTCGGTGATGCCGCCGAGGGTGTGGCCGCGCTCCAGGAGGGCGGCGATGGAGCGGAGCCGGGCGAGGTGGTGCTCGTTGTACCAGGCGATACGGCCCTCGCGGCGCGGCGGCGGGATCAGCTTGCGTTCGCGGTAGAAGCGCAGCGTCCGGACGGTGATACCGGCTTCGGCGGCCAGCTCCGTCATCCGGAACTCGCGCTGCTTGGGCTGGTCGTTCGGGTTCTCGTTCGCGGCCACCCGGTCACCTTATGTGCGGCGCGGCCGGCGGCCCGGGGTGCGACCGCCGGTAACTTCCCTGTGCGCGGCCTCTACCGCTCGGTACGGAGCTGCCTTACGCTCCAACCGTGCCAGTGATTGCTGGCGCGATTGGTGGTGTCGGTGGTCCGGGGAGGCGGTGGCATGTCCGAGCGGGAACACGTGCGGGTGGCGGTGATCGGATCGGGGTTCGGCGGTCTGGGGGCGGCCGTGCGGCTGCGCCGGGAGGGGATCACCGACTTCGTGGTCCTGGAGCGCGCCGGGTCGGTGGGCGGCACCTGGCGCGACAACAGCTATCCGGGGTGCGCCTGCGACGTGCCCTCGCACCTCTACTCGTTCTCCTTCGCCCCCAACCCCCGCTGGCCGCGGAACTTCTCCGGGCAGCCGCACATCCGCGCCTATCTGGAGCATGTCGCGGACACCTTCGGGCTCCGCCCCCACCTGCGCTTCCACGCCGAGGTGGAGCACGCGCGGTGGGACGGCGACGCGCTGCGCTGGGAGATCGAGACGGCCCGCGGACCGCTCACCGCCGACGTCCTCGTCTCGGCGACCGGGCCGCTCTCCGACCCGAAGATCCCCGACGTCCCGGGCCTCGCCACCTTCCCCGGCAAGGTCTTCCACTCCGCCCGCTGGGACCACGACTACGACCTGCGCGGCAAGCGCGTCGCCATGATCGGCACCGGCGCCTCCGCCATCCAGATCGTCCCGGCGATCCAGCCCGAGGTCGGCCGCCTCAGCCTCTTCCAGCGCACCCCCGCCTGGGTGCTGCCGCGCGCCGACCGGAAGATCACCGGGCTGGAGCGCTGGCTGCATGCCACGGTGCCCGCCACCCGCGCCGCCCGCCGCGGCATCCTCTGGGGCATCCGGGAACTCCAGGTCAGCGCCTTCACCAAGCGGCCGAACGAACTCGGTCTGGTCGAAGCCGTCGGCCGCGCGCACATGCGGCTGGCGGTCAAGGACCCCGCGCTGCGCGCCAAGCTCACGCCCGACTACCGCATCGGCTGCAAGCGCATCCTGCTGTCCAACAGCTACTACCCGGCGCTCACCAAGCCGAATGTCGACGTGATCGCCGCCGGGCTGCGGGAGGTCGACGGCGCCACCCTGATCGGCTCGGACGGCAGCCGCACCGAGGCCGACGCGATCGTCTTCGGCACCGGATTCCACGTCACCGACATGCCGATCGCCGAGCGCGTCACCGGCGCCGACGGCATCACCCTCGCCGAACGCTGGAAGGACGGCATGGAGTCGCTGCGCGGCGGCAGCGCCGACGGGTTCCCCAACTTCCTCACCCTCATCGGCCCCAACACCGGCCTGGGCAACAGCTCGATGATCCTGATGATCGAGTCCCAGCTGAACTATCTCGCCGACTACCTGCACCAACTCGACGTCCTCGGCGGCGAGATCGCGCTCGACGCCCGCCCCGAGGCGGTGGCCGCCTGGAGCGACCACATGCAGCGGCGGATGCGGCGCACCGTGTGGACCACCGGCGGCTGCGACAGCTGGTACCTCGACGCCAACGGCCGCAACACCACCGCCTGGCCCGGCACCACCGCCGAGTTCCGGCGCGAGACCCGCCGGGTCGACCTGGCCGAGTACGCCCTGCTGCGCCCGCCGGCCGGCCGCCGCACCCCCGCCCCCGCCGCCCGCACCGAGGAGGCCGCCGTATGAAGCGCCCCGGACACGTCACCAGCGGACCGTACGCCCCGCCGTCGCCCCGCCAAACGCTGCACGTCGTCTCCGGCGGCGCGCGGCTGCACACCGAGATCCACGGGCCCGAGGACGCCCCGGCCGTCGTCCTCGCCCACGGCTGGACCTGCTCCACCGCCTTCTGGGCGCCGGTCGTCCGCGACCTCGCCGCCGACCACCGCGTCATCGTCTACGACCAGCGCGGACACGGCCGCAGCCCGGCCCCCGGGCCCGGCGGCTACAGCACCACCGCCCTCGCCGACGACCTGATCGCCGTCCTTGCGGCGACGCTGGCCCCGGGCGAACGCGCCGTCGTCGGCGGCCACTCCATGGGCGGCATGACGATCATGGCCGCGGCCGACCGCCCCGCACTGCGCGACCGGGCCGCCGCCGCCCTGCTGTGCAGCACCGGCGCCGCCGACCTCTCCGCCGAATCGCGGGTCATCCCGCTGCGCACCCCGGAGGGCCGCCGCCGGGCGCACCGGCTGATGCTCGGCTCCCGGGCGCCGCTCGGTCCCGTCAGCCCGGTGACGAGGGCGGCCCTGAAGTACGCCACGATGGGCGCCGGTTCCTCCCCCGAACAGGTCGAGGCGTGCGCCCGGATCGTCCACGCCTGCCCGGCCGGCGTCCGCGCCCACTGGGGACACGTGCTGTACGGGCTCGAACTCACCGGCGGCGCCGCGCGGTTGGCCGTACCGACGGAGGTCGTGGTCGGCACCGCGGACCGGCTCACCCCGGTGGTGCACGCGCGACGGCTGGCGTCCGTCCTGCCCGACTGCCGCCGCCTGACGGAGCTGCCGGGCCTGGGACACATGACCCCGCTGGAGGACCCGGGCGCGGTGGCGGCCCGGCTGCGCGCGCTGGTGGCCGAACATCTGACGGCGGAGCCCGGGGGATCTGTCAGGGAGCCTTCCGGAGAGAAAGCCGGGGAGCCCGGGGAATCCCTCAGGGAGCCTTCCGGAGAGAAGGCAGGCGACACCGCGTCGCGGCGTAAGGGCGGAAAGACGAAGGGGGAAGCGGCATGAGCGGGCGCGACGGGCTTCAGGGGCAGGTCGTGGTGGTCACCGGGGCGGCGCGCGGGGTGGGTGAGCTGCTGGCCCGCAAACTGTCGGCGCGCGGCGCCACCCTCGCGCTGGTCGGTCTGGAGCCGGACGCGCTGCGCGAGGTCGCGCTCTCGCTGCGCGGCCCGGCCCACCACTGGTACGCCGATGTCACCGACCACACCGCGATGGCGCGGGTCGCCGCCGAGGTGAAGGAGCGGTTCGGGAAGGTCGACGCGGTCGTCGCCAACGCCGGGGTGGCGACCGGCGGCCCGTTCGCCGACTCCGATCCGGACGCGTGGCGGCGGGTCATCGAGGTCAACCTCATCGGCGGCGCGGTCACCGCCCGCGCCTTCCTGCCCGTCCTCACCGAGTCGCGCGGCTACTTCCTCCAGATCGCCTCGCTCGCCGCGCTCACCCCGGCGCCGATGATGACGGCGTACTGCGCTTCCAAGTCCGGCGTCGAGGCGTTCGCGCACAGCCTGCGCGGCGAGGTCGGCCACAAGGGCGTACGGGTTGGTGTCGCCTATCTGAGCTGGACCGATACGGACATGGTGCGCGGCGCCGACCAGGACGACATCATGCGGGAGCTGCGCTCGCGGCTGCCCTGGCCGTCGAACAAGACGTATCCGCTGGGGCCCGCCGTCGACCGGATCGCGGACGGCGTCGAGCGGCGCTCCGCGCACGTCTACGGCCAGTGGTGGCTGCGCGGGATGCAGTCGGTCCGCGGCTACCTGCCCGCCCTGATCGGCACGGTCGGGCAGCGGGAGATGCGGCGGTTCGGGGACCGGCTCGACGGGATGGACGTCGGGCTGGTCGGCGCCGGCGGCGAGGCGGACGAGAAGGCGCGGGCCGGGCGGTGACGCGGGCCGGGCGGTGACGTGCGGCGGGTGACGGGCCGCGGGGCCGGGTGCCGGACCTGCCCGGCCGCGGCCTTCCCGGCCCCGGCCCGGCGGTCAACCAACCGGCCGCGCCGCCCCGTTGATCACGCAGCCGTCCGCCCGCCGCACACCGGTTGATCGAAATGCGGGTGCCCACGGTGCGTGCAAGGCTGGTCGCGTCCGGCACCCGACAGTGGACGGGAGTGAACAGCATGGGGCTCAGGGAGCAGTTCCAGGCCAAGGCCGAACAACTGGCACAGCGGGCGCGCGCGGAGGCCGACGCGGAGGCGGCCCGGCGCGGCGCGGGGACCACCGACGGGCCGGGCGAGCCCGAGAGCGGCACCGAACCGACGGAGCCCACCGGGTACTGACCCCGGCGGCCCGCCCCGTATGCGCAAGGCGCACCCGGACCACACACCAGGTGCGCCTTCCGCATGTACGGCCGCCCGGGGCCGGGCCCCCGGCTCACCCGGCGCGGCGGCAGCTGGGGCCGGGCCCTGGGCGGCTCACCCGGCCCGTCGGCAGCCCCGACGCCGAGCCCGCACGCCCGCACCGTCCCGGCTCCCGGCGGCAGCCCCGCCCGTACGCTCCCGCCCCGCCCCGCCCAGGGCCCTCACCGCGGCGGCAGCTCCGGGCGCCGCAGATCGGGCGCCTCCGAGAGATCGGGGGGCGTGGCCGCCGGGTGGCGGTCGAGGAGTTCCAGGGCGGTGCGGACGGCGACGCCGAGCTGCGGGTGGCGGTTCTCGGCCCAGTCCAGGGGGGAGCGCAGCGCCTCGATGTCGGGTTCGACGCCGTGGTTCTCCACGCCCCAGCCGTACACCTTGAACCACGCCGCGTTCATCGGCACCGTGATCGTCGTCCCGTCGCCGAGCCGGTGCCGCCCGGTCATCCCGACCACGCCGCCCCAGGTGCGCATGCCCACCACCGGGCCGATGCCCTGGAGCTTGAACGCCGCGGTGATCATGTCGCCGTCGGACGAGGTCATCTCGTCGGCGACCGCCACGACCGGCCCGCGCGGCGCATTCTGCGTGTACGAGACGGGCTGCGCGTCGCGGGTGAGGTCCCAGCCCATGATGGTGCGGGTCAGCTTCTCGATGACCAGCTCGGAGATGTTGCCGCCGGCGTTGCCGCGGACGTCGACGATGAGCGCCGGGCGCGACACCTCCATCCGCAGATCGCGGTTGAACTGCGCCCAGCCCGAGCCGCCCATGTCCGGGATGTGGAGATAGCCGCACCGGCCGTCGCTCAGCTCCCGGACCACCGCCCGGCGCCGCTGCACCCAGTCCTGGTAGCGCAGCGGCCGCTCGTCGACCAGCGGCACCACCGCCACCCGGCGCGCGGGCCCGGTCCCCTCCGCCGGGGCGAACGTCAGCTCCACCGTCGTCCCGCCCGCCGCCGACAGCAGCGGCGAGGGACCTGCCACCGGATCGACCCGGCGGCCGTCGATGTGCGTCAGCGCCGCGCCCTCCCGGATGCCGGTACCGGCCAGCGGCGAGCGGGCCTTGGAGTCCGACGACTCGCCCGGCAGGATCCGCTTGAGCACCCAACGCCCCTCGCGCGGCACGAAGTTGGCGCCCAGCAGGCCCATCGCCCGCTGGTAGTGCGGCGGGCCCTCGTTGCGCCGCGCCCCGACGACGTACGCATGCGAGGTGCCCAGCTCACCCAGGACCTCCCGCAGCAGATCGGCGAACTCGTCCGGGGTGGCGACGCGGTCCAGCAGCGGACGGTACTGCGCGAGCACCGCGTCCCAGTCGATGCCGGACATCCCCGGGTCCCAGAAGTACGCCCGGACGATCCGGCCCGCCTCCTCGTACGCCTGCCGCCACTCCGCCTCCGGGTGCACCTCGTGGAGGATGCGCCGCAGATCGAGATGGACCGTCGAGTCGCTGTCGGCCTGTTCGGTGGCGGGCACGGCCCGCAGGTCGCCCTCGTCGTTGACGACCAGCCGGGTGCCGTCGCCGCTGAGCGCGAACCGGTCGAGCGCGGAGGTCAGTTCGGTGCGCCGCGCCTTGACCAGGTCGAAGTGTTCGAGGGTGGGCTGGCCCGAGGTGTTGTCCGGGTTGGCGAACGTCTCGCCGAGCGCCCCGGAGATCGGCCAGCGCAGCCACACCAGACCGCCGCCCGCGACCGGCCGCAGCGAGGAGTACTTGGACGCGGCGACCGGGAACGGCGTGACCCGGTCGGGCAGCCCCTCCACCTCGATCAGCACCGGGCCCTCGGACAGCGGCGGGTTCTCCTCCGGATCGAGCCCGCCGGCGGCCGGCCGGCCCTCCGGCGACAGCGCGAACGGCGACGGCGTCGCGGACGACAGCGGGACCAGGTGCGGGCGGCAGCCCAGCGGGAACGACAGATCGCCGGTGTGCACGTCGTAGACCGGGTCGAAGCCGCGCCAGGACAGGAACGCCAGATAGCGGCCGTCGCGGGTGAAGACCGGCTGCTCGTCCTCGAACCGGCCGTTGGTGACGTCCACGATCATCCGGTCGGCGAGCCGGGCCATCTTGATCTGCCGCAGCGACCGGCCGATCCCCGGATGTGACCAGGTCAGCCACCGCGAGTCCGGCGAGAACGCCAGATCGCGCACCGGACCGTTCGCCGACCGGATCAACTCGGCGACCTCGTCGGGGAGTTGACGCTCGGCCGAGGAGTCGTCGCCCTCCACCCCGGACTCTTCCTCCGCCTCGCGGTCCTCGGGCCGCCGCACGTCGACCAGCAGCAGCCGGCCGTCGTGGGCGGCCACCGCCAGCCGGGTGCCGTCCGGCGACGCCACCGTCTCCTGGACCATGCCCAGCCGCCCCGCCGCCAGCCGCCGCGGCTCGCCCGCCCCGCTGGCCCGCGGCAGCCCGGCGATCTCGACGGCGTCCGCGCCCTCCGCGTCGGTGATGTACGCGATCCGGCCGGTGTCGCCCAGCATCTCCGGCAGCCGCACCCGCACGCCCGGCACATCGTGCAGGGCGCGCGCCGGACCGTCGCGGTGGGTGAGCCAGTACAGGCTGCCGCGCACGCCGATCGCGCTGGCCCGGCCGGTGGTGTCCACCGCCAGCGAGGTGACGTTGGAGGCGGTCGGCACCTGGTACGTCCGGCGCCCGGTGCGCGGCCCGCCGACCCGGACCGTCAGCTTCCGGGGCCGGGCGCCGGGCGCGAGGTCGTCGACCAGCCAGAGGTCACCGGCGCACTGGTAGACGATGCGGGAGCCGTCGGTCGAGGCGTGCCGGGCGTAGAAGTCGTCGTGGTCGGTGTGGCGGCGCAGGTCGGAGCCGTCCGGCAGACAGGAGTAGACGTTGCCGACACCCTCGTGGTCGGAGAGGAACGCGATCCGCCCGCCGGTGAACATCACCGCGTCCAGATGGCCCCGCAGCTTCGGCAGCAACCGGGTGCCGTGCAGCCACATCCGGCCCATCGCACCGCCCCGGTACCGCTTCCACGACGCCGGCTCGTGCGGCGGCTTCCCGCTGAGCAGCAGGGTGCGCCGCTCCCCGGCCAGATCGGCGACGGCGATGTCGGACACCGGACCCCACGGCAGCCGCGCACCGGGCCCGCCGTCCACGGGCAGCCGGTAGGCCCACGAGTAGTACGAGAACGGCTGGCCGTGCGAGGCGACCGCCAGGATGTGGGAGACGCCGTCCTGGTCCGGCGGCGTCCAGCCGCAGACCCGGGCATCCGTGCTGGCCCAGTACGTCAGCCGCCGCGCGGGACCGCCCTCGGCCGGGACGAGGTGCACCTCCGGGTCGAGGGAGCGCCAGGTGGTGAAGGCGATGTGGCGGCCGTCGGGGGAGAAGCGGGGATGGCCCACCCGGGTGCGGTCGACGGTCAGCCGCCGGGCGCGCTCCGGCTCGGTGCCCTCCGGCACGAGGGGCGCGACCCACAGGTCGTCCTCGGCGGTGAAGCAGAGCAGATCGCCGTTCAGATGCGGATACCGCAGGTAGGACGCGGCCGGTGGGCCCGGCGGCGCCGGCATCCGGCGCAGCCTTCCGGGCGGTGCGGCGGGATCCGGCTCCGGGTGCGGCCCGACGGCCTCGCGTGCGTCGCTCACCCGTCTCATCGTTCCGCCGCCACCGCCGGGCGGCAACTCGGCGGGCGGGTACGGCGGGCCGGGCGGGCCATCGGGACGTCTCCGCCCAAGCCGGGCGGACCGTCGGCCGGTTCGCCCGGCCTGCGCGGGGGCCGCACCGCGGCGCCGAGCTGAGGCGTACCCACCGTCCGGTACGGCCGCGCCGGTTCGGCCGCGTCCGGCGCCCGCGGGGCCGGCCGACGCGGGGCCGCGGCGCTGTGACGAAGCCCACGCCGCACCGGCCCCGGTCATGAGCACCGCTTCGCGCGAGGCACCATTGAAGGGTCACCAAAGCGACGGAACAGTGGGAAGCGGGAAACACGTGGTGGACGTCCAGGGCAGGGTCGAGGACGGCTTCGAGCCGGTCCGGGACGCTTTCACGGCCAACTTCACCCACCGCGGCGAGCGCGGCGCCGCCGTCGCCGTCTACCGCGACGGCCGCAAGGTCGTCGACCTCTGGGCCGGTACGAAGCACGGCGACGGCGGCGACGACCTCGGCCCCGCCGCCGACGGCCGCCCCGACGCGCCCTGGGAGGAAGGCACCGCCCAGGTCGTCCGCTCCGCCACCAAGGGCGTCGCCGCCGTCGTCCCGCTCCTCCTCCACCAGCGCGGACTCCTCGATCTGGACGCACCGGTCGGTACGTACTGGCCGGAGTTCAAGGCCGCGGGCAAGGACCGCGTCCTCGTCCGCCATCTGCTCTCGCACCGCGCCGGACTGCCCGTCCTCGACACCCCGCTCACCCCCGAGCAGGCCGTCGACGGCGTCAGCGGCCCCGCCGCGCTCGCCGCGCAGGCCCCCGCCTGGACGCCCGGCACCGACCACGGCTACCACGCGCAGACCTACAGCTGGCTGCTGGCCGAACTCGTCCTGCGGGTCACCGGACGCACCATCGGCGCCTGGATCGCCGACGAGATCGCGGGCCCCCTCGGCCTCGACCTCTGGCTCGGTCTGCCGCCCGGTCAGCAGGCCCGCGCCGGGCGCCTCGCCGAGGCCCCGGCGCCCGAGCAGGACCCCGCGGGCGGCCTGCGGGTGCGCCCCAAGCGGTCGGTCACCGAGGCCTACCGCGACCCGGCGTCCCTCACCAGCCGCGCCTTCGCCGCCATCACCCCGGCGCCCGACGAGAACGCCCCGGCCTACCGCGCCGCCCAGCTGCCCGCCTCCGCCGGCATCGCCACCGCCCGCTCGCTGGCCCGCGCCTACGCCGCGCTCATCGGCCCGGTCGACGCCGACGGCACCGGCGCGCCCGAGGGCCACCCGCGCCTCTTCGCACCCGCCACGCTGACCCTGGCCCGCACCGAGGAGTCCGCGGGCCCGGACCGCACGCTCGTCGTGAACACCCGCTTCGGCCTGGGCTTCATGCTGCACAGCGCGGCCTCGCCGCTGCTGGCGCCCGGCTCGTTCGGCCACCCCGGGCGCGGCGGCGCGCTCGCCTTCGCCGACCCCGAGTCGGGCCTCGCCCTCGGGTACGTCACCAACGGCATGCAGCGCGGCGTCACCGCCGACCCCCGCGCCCAGGCCCTCGTCCGCGCCCTGGCCGCCTCCGCACCCGTCCGCTGAACGGCGCAGGGAGCCCCGGCCGCGCCGGAGCCCCCTGATGGTGCCGGTGGGTCAGCTGTGCAGCATCAGCCCGATGCCGACCACCATCAGCCCGGCGGCCGCGATCCGCGGGGCGCCGAAGCGCTCCTTGAAGAACAGCGCGCCGATGGCCGCGCCGACGATGATCGACGACTCCCGCAGCGCCGCGATCGGCGCCAGCGCCGCCTGCGTCTGCGCCCACAGCACCAGCCCGTACGCGAACACCGACAGCACCCCGCCGGCCGCCCCGCGCAGCGCGAACGGCTTGAGCTGCACGAGGAGTTGGCGCCGCCGCACGACCAGCGCCCAGAGCGGGATGGCGATGCCCTCCAGCAGCATCAGCCAGGCGATGTAGCCGAGCGAGGAGCCCGACGCCCGGACGCCGAGCCCGTCGACGGTGGTGTACGAGGCGATGGACAGGCCGGTGGCGAGCGCTGCGAGGAGCGCCGGCCACTGCGGGCGCGCCCCCGAGCCGCGCAGCCCCCACAGGGCGACGCCGAGCAGTCCGGCCGAGGCCAGCGCGACCCCGGCGAGCGCCCAGGGCCCGGGCACCTCGCCGACGAAGAGCGCCGCGAGGACGGTGACGACCAGCGGCGCGGTGCCGCGGGCGATCGGATACATCTGCCCGAACTCGCCCAGCCGGAACGACTGCATGAGCAGCGCCTGGTAGACGACGTGCAGCACGGCGGAGCCGATGAGGTAGGGCCAGGCGGCGGCCGCGGGGAGCGGGGTGAACGGGAGGAGGACCAGGCCGCAGACGGCACCGGCGCCGCCGACCAGGGTGAAGGCGAGGAGTTGGTCGCGTATGCCGTGGGCGATGGCGTTCCAACTGGCGTGGGTGACCGCGGCGATGAGCACGGCCACGACGACGAGGGGCGTCATGCGGTGGGCTCGGGGTTCGCCGCGGGTGCGGTGGCGCGGCGCCGGCGGATGAGGGCGGCCCGGCGGGCACGCGCCCGATCGGCCGCGGGACGGGGGAGGTTGGGCGGGAAGGCGCTCATGCCCCGCACGCTAGCGAAGGGCGTACGGGCCACGCGATGAAAAGGTGAGCAGTCTCTCACCGGCCGGCCACGAGGTGTATGCCGGACGGCCTCTTCCCGGCCACCATCCGTTCACTTTCCGGGTGCAACGCGACCGCCCCGCACCGCCGGAGGGCGGTACGGGGCGGTCGCGGTACGCGGGATGCTCAGCCGGCGGAGAGCAGGGCGCGGACCACCGGGCCCGCGTTGTCGCCGCCGTGGCCGCTGGCCGGGACGAGCGCCGCCGCGGCCATGTCGTTGCGGTACGCGGTGAACCAGGCGTTCGGCTTCTTCTGGTTGTCGACCTCGGCCGAGCCGGTCTTCGCGCCGATGTCACCGCTGAGCCCGGCCATCGGCTTGACCGCCGTACCGGCCACCGCGGTGGTGCGCATCAGCGACTTCAGCGCCGAGGCGGTCCCCGGCTTCATCCGGCGCGCCGCGGTCGCCAGCTTCCGGTGGTCGACGTCGGGGGAGACGATGTACGGCTGGCGGAAGACACCGGCCTGCGCGGTCGCGGCGAGCGAGGCGACGTTCAGCGGGTTCATCCGCACCCCGCCCTGACCGATCAGGGACGCGCCCATCTGCGCGCCGTCCTGCACTGGCACCGTGCCGTCGAAGGTCGGGATGCCGGTCTGCCAGTTGAGGCCGATCCCGAAGACGTCCCGCGCCTCGACCGTCAGATCGTCGTTGTTGAGGTTCTTCGCCTCGCCGATGAAGGCGTTGTTGCAGGACGCGGCGAAGCTCTGCGCGAAGGTGCCGTGCGGGATCTCGCTCATCTTGTCGTTGTGGAACTTCCAGCCCGCGACCTTCGTGTACTTCGGGCACGGGTGCTGCTTGCCCGGCGAGGTCAGGCCCTTGTCCATCAGCAGCGCGGCGGTGACGATCTTCATCGTGGAGCCCGGTGCCAGCGAGCCGCCGGTGGCGACGTTGAAGCCCTTGGCGGGGGAGTGGGCGAGCGCGAGGATCTCGCCGGTGCTGGGCTTGAGCGCGACGGCGGAGGCGTTCTTGCGGGCGTCGACCTGCTGCTGCGCGATCGTCTGGAGCTTGAGGTCCAGCGTGGTCTTCAAGGTGCCCGGGGTGCCCTTGCTGAGGACCTTCAGCGGGGTGTCGGGCTTGGGCTTCTTGCCGTCCGCGGCGTGGCGGACGGCCAGCTCTATCCCGGGCGTCCCGCCCGCCTTGCCGCCGAACTTGTCCTGCAGGCTCTCCAGCACCCCGGCCAGCTCCGGGTGGTCCTTGGCGGTCAGCGGCTTGCCGTTGCGGTCCACGGCGTTGATCGGCGCCGTGCCGGAGGGCCCGGTGCGCAGCGTGTCGCCCTTGGTGAGCGAGGGGTGCAGCACGGCGAGGTTCCAGTTGACCCGGGGCTCACCGGTGGCGCCGTCGCGCCGCACGTGCAGCGCGGAGGTGTAGGAGTACGGCGCCTGGTGGCCCTGGTAGGAGATCTGCGCGTTGACGGTGTACGGCACCTTGTCGCCGTTGGGGGCGCCGGCCTTGACGGTGACCCGGCTGAAGTGGGCCTCCTTGGCGAAGGCGGCGAGCGCGGTCTTCGCGGCGGCCGGATCGTCGGTCAGCTCCGCCGCCTTCGCGGCGTCGGCGGACTGCCAGGCGGCCAGGAAGTCCCGGGACGTGGTGGCGATCTCCTGCGCGGACGCCGGCCCGGCCTTCGTCCCGGAGCCGCCGTTCTTGGCGTCGGCGGCCGTCACCCCCTGCGCGTTTGAACCGTCCGAACCGCCGCCGAACAGCGCGAACCCGCCGACCACCCCGGCGACCAGCGCCGCGGATCCGCCGATCAGCCCGTACTTCACCTCACGGCGCATGCGACCGTTCCCCTCCCGATGCCTCACCCCGCTCAGCCGGGGCCTGGTGCGCACTCTATGGGACGGCGGAAACCCGGAGAGTGCCGGTCCGTCTCGATCCGGGCACGGTCGGATGAACGCTCCGGTGCGGGGCGCGTTCCCTGTTGTAAAGGGGCACTTTGGGTCCGCCGTCACCACCCGCCGCAAAACCGGATGCGCCCCGCCTCGCCCCCGGCCGAGGATGACGCCATGACCGCACGCCCCGCGCCCCCGGCACCCGTAGGAAACCCCGCCCGCACCGGTACGGACCGGCTGCCCGACGGGCGGCTGCTCGGCTGGGCGGAGTGGGGGCCGGCGGACGGGCGGCCCGTGGTGCTGTGTCCGGGCGCCGCCACCAGCCGGTGGCTGGGGTTCGGCGCGGACGTCGTCGACGGGCTCGGCGTCCGCCTCGTCTCCGTCGACCGCCCCGGTCTCGGCGCCTCCAGCCCGGCGCCCGGCCGCACCCTCACCGGCTTCGCCGCCGACCTGGCGGCGCTGTGCCGGGCCCGCGGCCTGGGCCGCCCGGCCGTCGTCGGCAACTCCCAGGGCGCGCCGTTCGCCCTCGCCTGCGCCGTCGCGGGCGTCGCCGGATCCCTCGCCCTGGTCTCCGCCGCGGACGAGGTCGCCACCGCGGACGGCCTCGACGCCGGGCTACGGGACCTGGTCGCGCTGACCGCCCGCGACCCGGCCGCCGCCGAGGAGTTCTTCGCCGCCTTCACCGCCGCGGCGATGCGGGAGATGGTCCTGGCCACCAGCCCCGCCTGCGACCGCGCCGTCTACGAGACCGAGGCCTTCGCCGCCGCCTACCGCCGCGCCCTCGACGAGGGCTTCGCCCAGGGCGCGGCCGGCTACGCCCGCGACACCGTCCTCGCCATGTCCCGCTGGCCCCTCGACCTCGCCGCGATCACCGTCCCCACCGACATCTGGTACGGCACCGAGGACACCACCCACTCCCCGGACCACGGCGCCCGCCTGACCGCCCGCATCCCCGGCGCCCGCCGCCACCTCGTCCCGGACGCGGGCGGGGCGCTGCTGTGGACCCACGCCGCGCGGATCCTGACGACGACGGCGGAGCGCACGGAGACGGCCACCGGAAGCCCGGCCCGCCGGAGCTGACCCCGGTCGGCCCTGCTTTCCCAGGCTCCCGCCGGGACAGCCTTCCCGTCGGCGGAGGAACGGCCTCACACCCAGCTGTCGAACCACATCCGCCGGTGCCAGTCCGATTTCGGAATCGGGAGACCTGTGTAAATCGGGTAAAAGTAAATGAAGTTCCACACGATGAGCAGGACGAGGACGCCCGCGCCGACCGCGCCGACGGTGCGGCGGCGCTCCGTGGAGCCGGGCGGGCCGATGATCGCGCCGATCATCATCGCCAGCGCCAGGCAGAGGAACGGGATGAACACCACGGCGTAGAAGAGGAAGATCGTCCTCTCCTGGTAGAGGAACCACGGCAGATAGCCGGCGGCCACCCCGCAGGCGATCGCGCCCGCGCGCCAGTCGCGCTTGAAGACCCAGCGGTAGAGGACGTACAGGAGCGCGAAGCACGCGGCCCACCACAGCAGCGGGGTGCCGATCGCCAGGACCTCGCGGGCGCAGCCCTCCGCCGCGGTGCAGCCGTCGTGTCCGGCCTTCGGGTCCTCGTAGAAGTACGAGACCGGGCGGCCCAGGACCAGCCAGCTCCACGGGTTGGACTGGTAGGTGTGCGGGGTCGTCAGGCCGGTGTGGAAGGCGTAGACCTCGGTCTGGTAGTGCCACAGGCTGCGCAGCCAGTCCGGCAGCCAGGTCCAGGCGCCGGTGCGGCCCTCGGGGGTCGTCGCCCACTCGCGGTAGTAGCCGCCCTTGGTGGCGAACCACCCCGACCAGGACGCCAGATACGTCGCGACCGCCACGACGACCGTCGCGCCGAACGCCGGCACCACATCGCGCCGCAGCACCGACCGCACCGGGCGCCGCGCCCCGGCGGTGCGGCGCGCCCCGATGTCCCACACCACCGACATCAGCGCGAACGCGGCGAGGAAGTACAGGCCGTTCCACTTCGTCGCCGACGCCAGGCCCAGGCAGATCCCGGCGGTGATCCGCCAGGGCCGCCAGCCCAGCCGCAGCCGATCGCCGACCGAGCCGTCCGGATGCGCCAGCCCCTCCGCGTCGACGGGCAGCGCCGCCGCCAACCGGGCCCGGGTGCGGTCCCGGTCCAGCAGCAGCGCGCCGAACGCGGCGACCACCCAGAACATCACGATGAGGTCCAGCAGCGCGGTCCGGCTCATCACGAAGTGCAGCCCGTCGACGGCGAGCAGCGCGCCGGCCAGGCAGCCCAGCGCCGTCGACCGCAGCAACCGCCGCCCGATCCGGCAGATGAGGAACACCGACAGCGTGCCGAGCAGCGCCACCGTGAACCGCCAGCCGAACGGATTCATCCCGAACGCCCACTCACCGACGGCGATCAGCCACTTCCCCATCGGGGGATGGACCACGTACGACGGGTCGGAGTTCAGCAGGATCCGCGCGGGATGGCCGACCAGCGCGTCGTTGGCGTTCTTGTCCCAGGTGCCCTCGTAGCCGAACTGCAGCAGCGACCAGGCGTCCTTCGGGTAGTACGTCTCGTCGAATATCACCTTGTCCGGGCTGCCCAGGTGCCAGAACCGCAGCACCCCGGCGAACACCGTCACCAGCAGCGGCCAGAGCCACCCGGAGGCGCGGGCCAGCCGCGCCGCGAGCGCCGGGCGCGCGCCGCACAGCTCCCACAGCCGGGTGCCGGGCTCCGGGAAGGCGGGCACCAGCCGGGTGCGGACATCGGGCCGGGGGCCGTCCGCGTGGCCGAAGCGGCGCAGCCTGCGCTGCCACGCGGGCGGCCGCCGGTCGGGCTGGTCGGCGCTGCGGGCTACGGCGTCGGTCGCGGTGTCACTGGTCACCCGGCCCATCGTAGGGAAGCGGGCTGTGGACGGCGGGGTACGCCGCAGGGGTGCGTGACGAGGGCGTCGTCACTTACGGGGGAGGTCGTCACTTACGGGCGAGCCGGACACCCTCCGGAGCCGGCTCCACACGGAAGCCGGCCGCCACCTCCGCGAGGGGGCGCTCCCGGAACTCGTCGGGGATCTCCAGCTCCGCCACCCGCTGCTCGCCTGGGTGTGCCGAGGACGGGGACGGCAGGAGCTCCGGGCGTACCTCCGCGCCGTCCCGCAGCTCCGCCATGGCGATGATCGTTCCGTCCGGTTCGTAGAGTGCTTTGATGCGCATGGGAATTCCTCGCATCAGCTGATGGCCACGATGTTGAAGACGAATTCGGAGTCGTCCTGCTCCGAGGTCGCGATGACCCCCCAGCCGGTGTACGGCGCGGTGTTGTGTCGTATGCCGCGTACTCGGCGGTGTACCGCAGGTAGGGGTGGGCGCCCGTGAACGGGGTGTGGGTCAGCGCCGGCCGGATGAAGGCGTTGCTGGTGGACGGTCCTTGGTAGTAGTAGCCGAACCAGGCCTGTTGGCCTTTGGCCAGGAAGAGGCGGCCGGTACTCATGAGACTGATGTTGGCCATGATCCTTCCCCGGGTTCGCTTCTGAGGTGTCCCTTTCATTTTCCGGCCGCCACCGCCCTCCGGCATTTCTGCGCGGAGGCGCCGGCCCCGCGGCAGGCGCCATGTGCGGTGGCCCACCCGCGCGTCCGTACAGTGGGAGGCCGAGGAATCGGTGGTCACTTCGGTGGAGCTGCTCCCCGGGCGCCCCAGACCGCGGCGCAACACGATAAAAGTGCAGGTGAGAAGGGCCAATGGGCAACACAGGGACGCTGGTACTCGCAGGGACGCCCATCGGTGACATCGAGGACGCCCCGCCGCGCCTCGCCGCCGAGCTGGTCGCCGCCGATGTGATCGCCGCCGAGGACACCCGCCGGCTGCGCCGCCTCACCCAGGGCCTCGGCGTGACGCCCGGTGGCCGGATCGTGTCGTACTTCGAGGGCAACGAAGCGGCCCGGACGCCGGAGCTGGCCGACGCGCTGGCCGGCGGCGCCCGGGTGCTGCTGGTCACCGACGCCGGGATGCCGTCCGTCTCCGACCCCGGCTACCGGCTGGTGGCCGCCGCCGTCGAGCGGGGTGTGAAGGTCACCGCCGTCCCCGGGCCGAGCGCCGTGCTGACCGCGCTGGCGGTGTCCGGGCTGCCCGTCGACCGGTTCTGCTTCGAGGGCTTCCTCCCCCGCAAGCAGGGCGAGCGCCTCACCAAGCTGCGGGAGGTCGCGGACGAGCGCCGCACCCTCGTCTACTTCGAGGCGCCGCACCGCCTCGACGACACCCTCGCCGCGATGGCCGAGGTCTTCGGCGCCGACCGCCGCGCCGCGGTCTGCCGGGAGCTGACCAAGACGTACGAGGAGGTCAAGCGCGGCGGGCTCGGGGAGCTGGCGGCGTGGGCGGCCGAGGGCGTGCGCGGGGAGATCACGATCGTGGTCGAGGGCGCCCCCGAGACCGGTCCGCAGGAGCTGGGCCCCGCGGAGCTGGTGCGCCGGGTGCGGGTGCGGGAGGAGGCCGGGGAGCGGCGCAAGGAGGCCATCGCCGCGGTCGCCGCCGACGCGGGGCTGCCGAAGCGGGAGGTGTTCGACGCGGTGGTGGCCGCGAAGAACGCCGAGAAGGCGGAGAAGTCCTAGGGGAAGCCCGAGGGGAAGGGCGCCGGGGACTGACCCGCCGGCGCCTGGCCGCCCGGGGCCGCCCCGCCGCCAGGCCGCCCCGCCCGGTGTCCGAAAGCCGCTGCCGGAAGGTAAACGTCCGGCCTCGAAGGGTAAAGGGAGCCTCCGGACGGCCGGGACTTTGGCCTGGAGCGGGCCAAATCTGGGCCAACAGGTAAGAACATCCGCCGCACCTCGCCCGGGAGGGGAGTCCACTGGGAACCGGGACGCACGGTTCCCCGGAGACCTTGTCCACCGGACAAGAGGAGCGGCACATGAGTGAGATCGCGGACATCCGCACCAGCTACCCCGACACCCACCCCACCACCGATGCCCCCGTCCACGAGGCGTACGCCTTCGCCTGCATGCATTGCGGCCACGGCTGGGAGCAGGCCTACGAGATACGTCACCAGGTGGACGTCAAGGGCGTCACGCACGCCGTCTACTACGCGGACGGCGAGCGGGTGCCGTCCCCGCTGACCAGTCCCGGCTGCCTGAGCTGCGGTTCCACCGTGGTGCGGATCATGCGCGCGGGCGAGGTCTCGAAGGTGTCCCACGCGATGGAGAGCCTGCACCAGCGCACCGGCGGTACGGAGCGGCGGTCCGCCGGCCCGGAGCGCGGAGGCAGCTCCGCCGCCCCGCGCGAGCACCACTGGCACCTCTCCGACCTCCTCCACCCCTTCCAGCACCGCCGCTGAGCCGCGGCGCCCGGGCCCGGCGCCCGGGGACCGCGAGGTGAGGCCGTGGCCGCCGTCCTCGTAGGATCGCGGCCATGGCCCCGCACGACACCGGCTCCGAGACCGCCCCGCCCACCGCCGCCGGCAGCGGCACCTCGCCCAAGGCGAAGGACGCGAAGGACGCCCCGCCGCCGCTGCCCGAGCCGCTGCGGGTGCCGGTCGCCGACTCCCACACCCACCTCGACATGCAGCAGGGCACCGTCGAGGACGCCCTCGCCAAGGCGGCGTCCGTCGGCGTCACCACGGTCGTGCAGGTCGGCTGCGATGTCGCCGGATCCCGGTGGGCGGCCGAGACCGCCGCGGCGCACGAGGCGGTGCATGCCGCCGTCGCGCTGCATCCCAACGAGGCGCCGCGCATCGTCCACGGCGACCCCGACGGCTGGTCGCGGCAAGGAGCCCGCGAGCCGGGCGGCGACGCGGCCCTCGACGAGGCGCTGGCCGTCATCGACGCGCTGGCCGCCCTCCCGCACGTCCGCGGCGTCGGCGAGACCGGGCTCGACTACTTCCGCACCGGCCCCGAGGGCACGACCGCGCAGGAACGCTCGTTCCGCGCGCACATCGAGATCGCCAAGCGGCACGGCAAGGCGCTGGTCATCCACGACCGGGAGGCCCACGCCGACGTGCTGCGCATCCTGCGCGAGGAGGGCGCCCCGGAGCGCACCGTCTTCCACTGCTACTCCGGCGACGCCGCGATGGCCGAGGAATGCGCGGCGGCCGGGTACTTCCTCTCCTTCGCCGGCAACGTCACCTTCAAGAACGCGGGTCCGCTGCGCGAGGCGCTCGCGGTGGCCCCCGCCGAGCTGCTGCTCGTCGAGACCGATGCGCCGTTCCTCACCCCGGCGCCGTTCCGCGGCCGCCCCAACGCGCCGTACCTGATCCCCGTCACGCTGCGGGCGATGGCCGAGGTCAAGGGCGTCACCGAGGACGCGCTCGCCACCGCCGTCGCGGCGAACACGGCACGCGCCTTCGGCTACTGACCGCGCGGGCAAGGCGAGGCCCTTCCGGCCCGTAAGCTGCACCGGTGAACCAGCGCAGTCAGCGAACAACGGAAAGGCGCGCCCCGTGGACGGTCACGGCGGCGCGCGGCGAGGCTTCGGCATGAGTGAGAGCACCACCGGCGACGAGTCCGGCCCCCTGCTGGGCCCCGCCGACATCCGCGAGCTGGCCGCCGCGCTGGGCGTACGCCCCACCAAGCAGCGCGGCCAGAACTTCGTCATCGACGCCAACACCGTCCGCCGCATCGTGCGGACCGCGGACGTGCGGCCCGACGACACCGTCGTCGAGGTCGGCCCGGGCCTCGGCTCGCTGACCCTGGCACTGCTGGAGGCGGCCGACGCGGTCACCGCCGTGGAGATCGACGACGTGCTGGCCGCGGCGCTCCCGGCGACCGTCGCGGCGCGGCTGCCGCAGCGCGCCGACCGGTTCGCGCTGGTCCACAGCGACGCGATGCAGGTCACCGAGCTGCCCGGCAATCCGCCCACCGCGCTCGTCGCCAATCTGCCGTACAACGTCGCGGTGCCGGTGCTGCTGCACATGCTGGCGACGTTCCCGACCATCGAGCGCACGCTGGTCATGGTCCAGTCCGAGGTCGCCGACCGGCTCGCGGCCCGCCCCGGCAACAAGGTCTACGGCGTCCCGTCCGTCAAGGCCAACTGGTACGCCGAGGTCAAGCGCGCCGGGGCGATCGGCCGGAACGTCTTCTGGCCCGCGCCGAACGTCGACTCCGGTCTGGTGTCGCTGGTGCGGCGGCAGCCGCCGGAGACCACCGCGAGCCGCGCCGAGGTCTTCGCCGTCGTCGACGCCGCGTTCGCCCAGCGCCGCAAGACGCTGCGGGCGGCGCTCGCGGGCTGGGCCGGTTCGGCCGCCGCCGCGGAAGAAGCGCTGGTCGGCGCCGGCATCTCGCCGAAGGCCCGCGGCGAGGCGCTGACCGTCGAGGAGTTCGCCCGCATCGCGGAACACAAGCCGAAGCGGCAGAACGAGCAGCAGAACGAGCAGCAGGACGAGCAGGGGAGCACGCGGTGAGCGCGGCGGTGACGGTACGGGTTCCGGCGAAGGTCAACGTCCAGCTGGCGGTCGGCGCCGCCCGCCCGGACGGCTTCCACGACCTGGCCAACGTCTTCCTCGCGGTCGGCCTGTACGACGAGGTCACCGCCGCCCCGGCCGACGGCCTGCGGATCACCGCCGAGGGCGAGGGCGTGGCCGGCATCCCGCTCGACGCCACCAACCTCGCCGCCCGCGCCGCGACCCTCCTCGCGGCCCGCCACGGCCGCACCCCCGACGTCCATCTGCACCTGAAGAAGGACATCCCCGTCGCGGGCGGCATGGCCGGCGGCAGCGCGGACGCCGCCGGCGCCCTGCTGGCCTGCGACACCTTGTGGCAGACGGGCGCCTCCCGCGCCGAACTCCTGGAGATCTGCGCCGAGTTGGGCAGCGATGTGCCGTTCAGCCTGGTCGGCGGCGCGGCCCTGGGCACCGGCCGCGGCGAGGTCCTGACCCCGCTGCCGGTCGGCGGCGCCTTCCACTGGGTCTTCGCGGTCGCCGACGGCGGCCTGTCCACCCCCGCCGTCTACGGCGAGTTCGACCGCCTGACAGCCGGAACCGACGTACCGGAACCGGCCGCCTCCCCCGCCCTCCTCGCCGCCCTCGCGGCGGGCGACGCGACGGCCCTGGCGAGCGAGCTGGTCAACGACCTCCAGCCCGCGGCGCTCTCCCTGCGCCCGTCGCTGGCGGCGACTCTGGACGCGGGCGCCGCCGCGGGCGCGCTGGCCACGCTGGTCTCCGGCTCCGGCCCGACCACGGCGTTCCTCGCCGCCGGCCCGGAGGGCGCGGAGAAGGTCGCGGCGGCGCTGACGGCTTCGGGGACCTGCCGTTCCGTACGGATCGCCGTTGCTCCGGCGCCCGGGGCGACGGTGCTCTGAGCGGTCAGCTCCGTAAGTCCTTCGTGGGTGCGCTTGCGCGGCTTGTTGCAGCGGTCAGAGGGGGGTCGGCACCCGCCCCGGTTCGTCGTAGCGGTCCGGATCCGTCTACGCGGCCGGGGCGGGTTGCCGCCGGTCTGAGGCACCGACGGTCCGTCGGTGCGGTCTGGGCAGCGGTTCCGGGGTTATCGGCCCGCGAGTTCGGTCACCAGGCGGGCGGCGAGGGGCACCTCTACGGCGTGCTGCTCGGCGGCGCGCAGGAGGGCGCCGCCGATTGCGTCGAGTTCCAGGGGGCGTCCGGCTTCGGCGTCTCGCTGCATGGAAGATTTGGCCTCGGACGGGAAGGCGTCGTAGAGCCGGAGGGCTGCCGCGGTGTCGGAGGGGGCCCCGCAGGCGCGGCTGACGGCGGCCGTTTCCTCGAGCAGCGCCAGCAGTTCCGGGCGTCGGTCGGTGCGGATCTCGCCGATGGTGAGTCCGTACCGCGTGGTGAGCAGGGCGAAAGGAGCGAGGAAGGCGAACTTCGCCCAGAGCGTGGCGGTCTCGTCGTCGCGGACGCGGGTGCGGACACCGGCAGCGGTGAGTGTTGCGGCGAGCGCGTCGAGGCGTTCGCGCGGTGCCGTGCCGCCGGCGAGATCGACGTCGGTGAAGGGGCTGCCGTGCTCGATGAGCCCCGGCGTGCGGCGCGCGGCTTCGACGCGGATCACCCCAGGGGCCACCTGCCGGGGGTGGTAGTGGCGACGCAGCAGGGCCGGGTGCTCGATGCCGTTGAGCAGCGGC
Source organism: Streptomyces sp. NPDC000404 (assembly GCF_040300365.1). Taxonomy (NCBI): domain Bacteria; kingdom Bacillati; phylum Actinomycetota; class Actinomycetes; order Kitasatosporales; family Streptomycetaceae; genus Streptomyces; species Streptomyces sp. NPDC000404. The sequence goes on from NZ_JBEPDN010000003.1 coordinate 404,050, forward strand.
ACGACGAGGCCGTCGCCCAGCATCGCGGACGGTACGCGCCGCAGTGCGGGTTCGAGGCTGGTCTGTTTGACGGTGATCAGGCACAGATCGACCGGTGCGCGTAGCTGCGTGTCGGCCTCGACCCGAGTGGTGAAGTCTGCGAACTGCTTGCTGCGCACCTGGATTCCGTCGCGGCGCAGTGTCTGTGCCGTCTCCTCGCCGGCGAGGCAGATCACCCTGTGTCCGGCACGGGCCATCAGGGCGGCCAGCAGACCGCCTACGCCACCGGGTCCGAGGACGGCGACGGTACACGGGCGATTGTTGTCGAGGTTCATCGTGGTCCTTCGGCAGAGGGCTGGGGTAGGCGTGTTTTGGCTAGGGGCAGGTGACGACCTGGCCTGCCCAGGACAGTCCGCCGCCGAAGGCGAGCAGCAGGACGGGGGAGCCGGAGGGGACCTCGCCGCGCTCGGTCAGTTTGGACAGGGCCAGGGGGACGGATGCGGCCGAGGTGTTGCCGGAGTCGATGACGTCCTTGGCGATGATGACGTCCTCGGACAGGTCGAGTTGGCGTGTGACGGCTTCGATGATGCGGAGGTTGGCCTGGTGGGTGACGACGCCGCAGAGGTCGGCGGGGGTGAGTCCGGCGCGGTGGCAGGCGTCGCGGGCGAGGGCGGGCAGTTCGGTGGTGACCCAGCGGAAGACCGTCTGGCCCTCCTGGGCGAAGTGGGGATGCCAGTCGTCGACCAGGCGGACGGCATCGCTGCGGGTGGGGTCCGAGCCCCAGGCGACCGGGCCGATTCCCGCCTTCTCGTCGGCGCTGATGACCGCGGCGCCCGCGCCGTCGCCGAGCAGGACGCAGGTGCTGCGATCGTTCCAGTCGGTGACGTCGGACATCTTCTCGGCGCCGATCACCAGAGCGTGCCGCGCTGCGCCGGCTCGTATGGCGTGGTCCGCGCCCGCAAGGGCGGTGCAGAACCCGGCGCAGCCGTTGTTGAGGTCGTAGGCGACGGCTGAGGGGATGCCGAGGCGGCCCGCGACCTGGGCGGCGATGGAAGGACAGCGGTCGACTGCGGAGCAGGTCGCCACGGTGACCAGGCCGATATCGGACGGCCGGAGGCCGGATGCGGCCAGCGCCTTGCTCGCGGCGGCGGCTGCCAGGTCGGTGACCGACTCGTCCGGCGCGGCGATCCGGCGGGTGGCGATCCCGGTCCTGCGGCGGATCCAGTCGTCGCTGGTGTCGACCATGCCGGCCAGGTCGTCATTGGTGAGGACGCGAGCGGGCTGGTGGTGCCCCAGGGCGGCGAGACGGGATCCAGGCACGGTGGCGCTCCTTGATCGACAGCAGTGCCGGGAATATAGCAACCGATCGGTCGGAAGCTAAATGGGTGGTGGTTGGCTACGATGACGCCATGAGCCCCCGCAAGTCCGTTGCCGAAGCCCGCAGGACGCGAGAGCGGATCGTGGAACACGCCATCGCCGTCGCCTCGGTTGAGGGCCTCGAAGGGCTGACCATCGGACGGCTCGCCACGGATCTCGGCATGAGCAAGGCCGGAGTACTCGGACACTTCGGCACCAAGGAAGCCCTCCAACTCGCCACCCTGGACGAGGCATCGGCGATTTTCGCGCGCACGGTATGGGGACGGGCGCAACACGAAGAGCCCGGCCTTCCCCGGTTGCGGGCCGTCTGCGACGCCTGGATCGCGTACGTCGAGACCGAGCGCGAAGTCTTCCCGGGCGGCTGTCTCTTCACCACCGCGGCCGTCGAGTTCGATGCGCGCAGCGGCCCGGTGCGCGATGCGGTGGCACGCATGTACCGGGTGTGGCGCCGACGGCTGGCCGGCGAGGTACGCGTCGCTGCCGACTGCGGCGACCTGCCCGCCGGCACGGATCCCGACCAGATCGCCTACGAACTGACGGGCCTCTACATGGCGTTCAACCAGGACATCCAGCTCTTCGCCGACCCGGCAGCCGCCGAACGCGCTCGCCGGGCCCTGGCCCGCCTCCTCGGACAAGACCTGACGAGATGACTCGCACCACACCGGCTCCGGAGTGGTCGATCGGCGTGGTGCCACCGCCCTGTGGGCGCGGCCGGAAGGGCGGCAATACGGGCTCGACCATGGCCCATAGGTCAACGGCCTCATCTCGTGGATGGTGACGCGGACGTGTCCGTGCGGGAGTCACGGTGCCGGGGATCGGGAGGCGGCCATCTCGTTGATGTCGGCGGTGGTCAGGGCCCGGCGGGGTGCTCCGGTGCGGACGGTGTGAATCATGGCTCGTCCGAGGTCGGTGCTGCTGGTGATGTGGCGCGGGGCGATACGGCGGATCAGGGGGGCCAGCGGGGTGAGGACCCGGTAGAGCAGGGCGTAGACCGGGGTCTTCGCGGTGGTGCCGGGCAGGGGGGTGATGATGCCGGGGCGGAACATGAAGGCGCGCGGGGTGAGTGCGAGCAGGGCGCTCTCTGTCTCGCCCTTGACGCGCGCCCACATCATGCGGGTCTTGCCGGTGGGGTCGGTGCCGGCGCCGGAGACGTAGCAGAAGGTGATGCCGGGGCTCGCGTCGAGCAGGGCGTGGGCGGCGGCCAGGGGGAAGTCGTAGGAGACGACCCGGTAGTCGGCCTCGGGCATGCCGAGGGCCGAGGTGCCCAGGCAGTAGAAGCAGGCATCGTATCCGGCGAGCCGGTCCTGGACCGCGGTGAAGTCGGTGAAGCGCTCGTGGTGGAGCTCGCGGAGCTTGGGGTGGGTGCGGCCGGTGGGGATGCGGCCGACGGCGAGGACCTCGGTGACCGCGTCGTCGCGCAGGCAGGCGTCCAGTACTCCCTGGCCGACCATGCCGGTGGCGCCGAAGACGATGATGCGCACGCTGTTTCCGTTCTGTCGTGGGGCTGGGCGCGTCCGCCGGGCGGCCGACCGGGGCGCACGCGTCTCGGCCCTGCTGCCGGGGCCGGTGAAGCGTCCGTCCGGCGTGTTTGTGGTTCAGACGGTCTTGGACATGCCGCCGTCGATGACGTGGTTGACGCCGGTGATGTTGCCGGCCACGTCGGAGAGGAGGAACGCGGCCAGGGCCGCGACTTCCTCGGGCTCGGTGATGCGGCCGGTCGTGACGTTCTGGTCCTCGACCAGCTGCTGGGTGAATTCGGCGAGGGTCATGCCGGAGGCGGCGGCCCAGTGGGCGGCCTGGCCGTCCGGGTCCTGGAAGGCGGTGGTGTTGACCATGCCGGGGGAGATGGTGTTCACGCGGACGCCCTGGGGGCCGAACTCCTCGGCCAGGGACTTGCCGAGCGTGGTGAGGGCCGCCTTGACAGCGCTGATGACGGGGAAGGCCCCGGGCATCAGCCCGCTGATGGAGGAGATGCTGACGATCGCTCCCCGGCGCTCGATCAGGCTGGGCAGGGCCGCGCGCGTGGCGCGGACGGTGCTGAGCACGTTGATCTCGAACGCGCGGGTCCACACGGAGTCGTCGGCGTCGCGGAAGCCGACGGATGTTCCGTTTCCGCCGCCCACGTTGTTCACCAGCAGGTCGATGCCGCCCAGTTCGGCGAGCGCGGTGCCGATGAGGGCGGAGACGCCTTCCGCGCTGCTCAGGTCTGCCGCCACCGTATGGGCGCCGGTCTCCTTCAGCTCGGGCGTGAGGTTGCGGGCGGCGCCCACGACACGGACGCCTTCGCCGATCAGGGTCCGGACGGTGGCCAGTCCGATGCCACGGCCGGCACCGGTGACGACCGCCGTCTTGTTGGTGAGGTTGAGCTTCATGGCGTTCCGATCGTTGTACTGGAGGTGGGGGTGAGCATGCGGGGCAGGCCGGCGCCCCGGACCGGGCTCAGGCGTCGGGCTGTTCTTCCTCACCGGAGGAGCGTCGGGGACCGGACCGGTGTCCCGCAGGGCGCCCGGCAGCGGGTATCCGGCGAGGGCGGACACCCGCTGCCGGGCCGCGACCGCCTCGGGCGGCACGTCGCCGGCCCGGGGCGGTCGCGCTCGCCGGCGTCCGGGCCCGCCCGGGGCGCGGCGAGGTGAGTCAGTCGCCGTCGGCGGCGACGGAGACGGACTCCCAGTCGGCCCAGGTCCGCAGCCGCTCGGCATAGGCCTGCTTGACCAGGTCGTGGGGCGCGGCGCCGAACAGGACGCGCAGCGGGGGCTGTTCGGCGTCGACGACCTTCAGCAGGGCTGCGGCGGCGGCCTTCGGGTCGCCGTACTTCGTCCCTTCGGCCACCGTGGCCAGCGCGTCGCGGGCCGGCTGGTAGGCGTCGATCGGCGCGGCGTGCGCGGCGGAGGAGCCGCTCCAGTCGGTGCCGAAGCCGCCCGGCTCGACCAGGGTGACCTTGACGCCGAAGGGGGCGACCTCCTGGGCGAGGGATTCCGTCATGCCCTCCAGGGCCCACTTGGAGGCGTGGTAGAGGCCCAGGGACGGGAAGGCGATGACGCCGCCCATGGAGGAGACCTGCACGATGTGCCCGCTGCCCTGGGCGCGCAGCAGGGGCAACGCGGCCTGGGTGACGTGGAGGGCGCCGAAGAAGTTGGTGTCCAGCTGCGCGCGGGCCTGCTGCTCGGTGACCTCCTCGACCATGCCGAACAGGCCGTAGCCGGCGTTGTTGACGACGATGTCCAGGCCACCGAAGCGCTCGTGCGCCGCGGCGACGGCCTCCTGGACGGCCCGGCGGTCGGTGACGTCCAGCTTCAGGGGGAGGACCGCGTCGCCGTGGACGTCGGCGAGGTCCTTCAGGGTGTCGGTGTTGCGGGCGGTCGCGGCCACCCGGTCGCCGCGGGAGAGGGCCGCCTCGGTGAAGGCGCGGCCGAAGCCGCGGGATGCGCCGGTGATGAACCAGATCTTGCTCATGTCACTGCCTCGTGAATCCGTGATGGTGGAAGCGAGCGGCGCGGTGCCGCCCGTTGCGGGGCGGTCCGTCGTGCCATGGCTCGGCTCGTCGCAGGAAACTAAGATGAACCTGCGTTCACCATCTATAGTGAAGCAGAGTTCACCTTTGTGCAAGCGCACCCGCCCGACCAGCCCCGGAGCACGCCATGGCCTCGACCCGACCCCTGCGCGCAGACGCCGCCCGCAACCGGAAGAAGATCCTCGACGCGGCCCGGGAGCAGATCGCCACCCATGGACCCGACGTCGGCATGGACGAGATCGCGGCCGCCGCCGGGGTGGCCGTCGGCACCCTCTACCGGCACTTCCCCGCGAAGACGGACCTCGTCGAGGCCGTCGTCGCGGACTGGATGGACGGCGTCGCCGACGGGCTGGAGGCCGCCGTGGCCCGCCTCGCGGCCGGATCCCGCGCGCTGGACGAGATCGCCGCTTTCCTGCGGCACTTCCTGGAGACCGCGGCCAACGACATGGCCGTCAAAGCCGCCGCCCGCGCTCTCGGCGCCGACACCGACCCCGACGCACCCCTTCAGCGCGTCACCACCGCGCTGAACACCCTCATCCACACCGGGCAGACCGAAGGTGACGTCCACCCCGACGTCACCCTCACCGACTTCTACCTGCTCCTCGACGGGGCCCCTGCCTCCCGCGCCGCCGGGGCCACCGACCGCTGGCTCATCCTCGTCCTGCCCGGCCTCACCACCCGAGGCCGCCCGGACACCACCGCCTGACAGGGCGGGGCGGAGACACTCCTCGGGACAAAGCCCCTGACCGCGCCCTCACCGGCCCCGTGCGGCTTCCGCCATCCATGAGCGGCTTCGATCTACGCCTTTACGGCGGGTACCGGACGGCAGGTATGGCGAATCGGCTGAGGCGGCCCCTTGAGTACCGGATGAGACACCGTCTTAGCTGACGAAGTGGTCGAACTCGCCGTTCTTCACCCCGAGGAGGAAGGCGGCGAGTTTTTCCGGGGTGGTTTTGACGATGACGGTGGGGTCGTCGCTCTCGCGCAGGAGGATTTCACCGTTGGATATGGCGGTTTCGAGGCACTGCTCGCCGCCGCCTCCGGAGAAGCTCGATTTCTGCCACTTGATTTCGCTGTTCATGCCTTGACTCTCACAGCTCCTTTGCGGCGTGGTGAATAAAACGTCGTGACTCTTCGGGTGTGAGCGCCGCCTGCTCGGCGAGGCTGAACAGCGTGCGATAGCGGTCGAGGTCGGCGGCTGCATCCAGGAAGCGACCACCGAACGGTGTGTCGATGTGGACGGTGTCGAGCTGCGGAACGATGCCACTCGCGTACATCGCTGTCTGCGTTACCTCGATGAAGTCCTCGCTCGTGAACGGGATGACCCGGAGGGTGAGGCCGGGACGCTCGGACGCGGACAAGAGGTATTCGAGCTGCCTGCGAGCAACCTTTCGCCCGCCTACCCGCATGCGTAGCGCCGCCTCGTGCACGATGGCCTCGAATTTCGGCGGTGCATCCCGTTCCAGGATGTCCTGCCGCTTCATGCGATGCTCGACTCGGGCCTTCAGCTCGTCGTCGGGAAGCTTCGGAATCACGCTGGCGAACAGGGCGTGCGCATACTCCTCGGTCTGGAGGATGCCGGGAAACGTGACGGGTTGCAGGCACCGCAGGCCCGTGGCGTGGTGCTCAAGCTCGGCGATGTTGAGAAACCCGGGAGCGAGGACGCCGCGATAGTCGTCCCACCAGTACTGTCCGCGATGCTCGCGCGCTATGGCGCACAACGCTTCGACAAGGGCTTCGTCATCGCAGGCGTAGAAGGTGGCGAGTCGGCGGATGCGGTCTTCGCTGATGCCGACGCGGCCCGCTTCGATGTTGCTCATCTTGGCCTGGTCGGTCGAAATCATCCCCGCAGCTTCACGGGCGGTCATGCCCGCGCGCTCGCGCAACTTCCGTAGCTCGCCGCCGAGTCGAGCCTGGCGGGCCGTTGGGTTGTCCCTCGGTGGCATGTCACCTTCCCCTTTTTGCGCCCAGTCTTGCGCGTAACGGTGCGGACGGTCCACTCGACCTGATTAATGCCACGGAACATGCTTGTCCCGGAACAAGCATGGCCCTACTGTCCAGGTAGTGCAGCGCAGCACGCGGGGACTCCCCAAGTGCAGCCACCCGCATGCCCGTTGGGATCTCCACGGGCTCACTTCAGCGTGCCCGACTCCGCACCCAGAAAGGTGCATCCGCATGCCCACTCACCCCTCCATCACGCCCGACGACGTGTACGACCTCGCCGAGAAGCTTCGTGCCGCGCTCAAAGACCACGGCATCACGCTGCCCTCGCTCGGTGTCGATCTGCCGGGCTTCGCGGGCAGCTACGGCGTCCCGCTCGTCGCGCTCGGCAACTGCAACGCGGCCACCGCCCACCAGCTCACCGAGGTGCTGCGCAAGGCGGCCGGCCGATGAGCGGCATGACCGGCCTGGTCTGCGCGATCTTCGTGGCGCTGCTGGGCTGGTTGCTCCCGGGGCGGGGCGGTCACCGTGCGACCCGTGGCCCCGGCGCCTTCGCCGCAACGGCCCGGCCACCAGCGGTGACGCCGAGGCGACGCCTCGTGTGCGTCCCCCGGGTGCCACCCGGCCTGCTCCCCCTGCTGGTGCTGGGGGACGAGGGCACCGGCCTCGTCCGGCCGTACGTGCTCGCCGCGCAGGAGCGGCAGCGCCTGGCGAAGCAGCGCGCCAGACGCAGGGAGCTGGAGGAGGCCGTGCGGGCGCTGAACGCGTGGTCGTCGGGTGGCGGCGGGCGCGGCTGAGGCCGTTCCCCGGGGGCCCCGGGGCAGCGCCCCGGCCCCCGGCCCCGCCATGGGATCCTGGAAGGGCCCAGGCAGCGTGCGCCGTACCGGAGCCGCGCGGGCCGTCAGCCGTCAGCAGGGAGAGCAATGGCCAGCAACCTCGTCAATCTGGAAGCCGTCGGCAAGGTCTACGGGACGCGTGCCCTGCTCGACGGTGTCTCGCTCGGCGTCAACGAGGGGGACCGGATCGGCGTCGTCGGGCGTAACGGTGACGGCAAGACCACCTTGATCCGGATCCTCGCCAAGCTGGAGGGCGCCGACGACGGCCGCGTCACCCACGCCGGTGACCTGCGGCTCGGCGTGCTCACCCAGCACGACTCGCTGGACCCGGCGGCGACCATCCGCCACGAGGTCATCGGCGATCTCGCGGACCACGAGTGGGCGGGCAACGCCAAGATCCGTGACGTGCTGACCGGCCTCTTCGGCGGCCTGGACCTGCCCGGTTTCGGTCAGGGCCTGGACACCGTCATCGGGCCGCTCTCCGGTGGTGAGCGCCGCCGGATCGCGCTGGCGAAGCTGCTCATCGCCGAGCAGGACCTCATCGTCCTCGACGAGCCCACCAACCACCTCGACGTCGAGGGCATCTCCTGGCTCGCCAGCCATCTGCGCGCCCGCCGCTCCGCGCTGGTCTGCGTCACCCACGACCGCTGGTTCCTCGACCAGGTCTGCACCCGCATGTGGGACGTGCAGCGCGGCGACGTCCACGAGTACGAGGGCGGCTACAGCGACTACGTCTTCGCGCGCGCGGAGCGGGAGCGCATCGCGGCGTCGGAGGAGGCCAAGCGGCAGAACCTGATGCGCAAGGAGCTGGCCTGGCTGCGGCGCGGCGCCCCGGCGCGCACCAGCAAGCCGCGGTTCCGCATCGAGGCGGCCAACGAGCTGATCGCGGACGTGCCGCCGCCGCGGGACAGCGCCGAGCTGATGAAGTTCGCCAGCTCCCGGCTGGGCAAGACCGTCTTCGAGCTGGAGGACGTGACCGTCCAGGCGGGGCCGAAGGTGCTGCTCAAGCACCTGACCTGGCAGCTGGGGCCGGGCGACCGGATCGGTCTGGTCGGCGTCAACGGCGCGGGAAAGACCTCGCTGCTGCGGGCGCTCGCCGAGGCGGCGCGGACGCAGGGCGAGGTGCAGCCGGCCGGCGGCAAGGTCGTCGTCGGCAAGACCGTGAAGCTGGCGTACCTCTCGCAGGAGGTCGCCGAGCTGAACCCGCAGTGGCGGGTGCTGGAGGCGGTGCAGGCGGTCCGCGAGCGCGTCGATCTCGGCAAGGGCCGGGAGATGACCGCGGGCCAGCTGTGCGAGAAGTTCGGCTTCACCAAGGAGAAGCAGTGGACGCCGGTCGGCGACCTCTCCGGCGGTGAGCGCCGCCGGCTGCAGATCCTGCGGCTGCTGATGGACGAGCCCAACGTCCTCTTCCTCGACGAGCCCACCAACGACCTGGACATCGAGACGCTGACGCAGCTGGAGGACCTGCTCGACGGCTGGCCCGGCTCGATGATCGTCATCAGCCACGACCGGTACTTCGTCGAGCGCACCACCGACCGGGTCTTCGCGCTGCTCGGCGATTTCCGGCTGCGGATGCTGCCGCGCGGTCTTGACGAGTACATCGAGCGCCGTCAGGAGCAGGCCGAGGCGGCGGCACCGGCGCCCGCACCGGCCGAGGCGCCGAAGAAGTCGGCCGCGGTCAACCGCGCCGCGCAGAAGGAACTCCAGCGGATCGAACGCCAGTTGGACAAGATCGGTGACCAGGAGGCGAAGCTTCACGCCCAGATCGCCGAGCACGCCACCGACTTCGAGAAGGTCGCCGGTCTCGACGCCGAACTGCGTGAACTGACCGGCCGCCGCGAGGAGTTGGAGATGCGCTGGCTGGAGCTGGCCGAGGACGCCTGACGGCCGCGGTCCGCGCGGGGCGTGGCCCGGGCCCCGGGCAATCCGGCCGAGTCCGGCCGGACGGGGCGCGCCCGGCGCGGTGAGCGTGTACCTTCCCGTGCACGGCGGGCCCGGCCAGGGCCCCGTGCGCCGGGAGGAGGGCCGCGGGATGGGCGTACGGCTCGTGGTGGTCGACGATCACCGTCTGCTGGCCGAGGCGCTGGCCTCGGCCCTGAAGCTGCGCGGGCACCGGGTGCTGGCCGCGGCCGCGCCGTGCGCCGGCGCCGCGGAGCTGGTGGTGAACCGCGCCCCGGAGGTCTGCCTGCTGGGGACGGCGGTGCCCGCCGAGCCCGGGGTGTTCGACCCGGTGGCGCGGATCAAGCGGGAGCGGCCGGGCATCGCGGTGGTGGTGCTGGGGCCGGTGCCGTCGCCGCGGGGCATCGCCGCCGCGTTCGCCGCGGGCGCCTCCGGCTACGTCCGGCACGACGAGCGGATCGAGGGCGTGGAGCGGGCGATGCTCAAGGCGCGGGCGGGCGAGGTGGCCGTCGCGCCGGTCCTGCTCCAGCAGGCGTGCGAGGAGCTGCTGCACCCGGCGGCGGAGCCGGACGACGAGGGCGCGCGGCTGCTGGCGCTGCTCACCCCGCGCGAGGTCGAGGTGCTGATGCGGGTCGCCGACGGCGAGGGCACCCGGCAGATCGCGGCGGGCATGGGCACCGCCCCGTCCACCGCGCGCACCCATGTGCAGCGGGTGCTGATGAAGCTGGAGGTCGGCTCGCGGCTGGAGGCGGCGGCGCTGGCGGCCCGCACCGGACTGCTGGAGCGTGCCGCGGAGGCGGCGGAGAGCCAGGAGCCGCGGGCGTAGCGGGGCCGGGCCCGCGGGCGCGCGCCCGGCCGCGTCGGATCAGCTCGCCGGGGTGTCCTGCGGCGCCTCGCCGGTCAGCTCCTCCGCGCTCGGCGGCACGGTGGGCCGCAGCTTCAGCCAGATCAGGAAGAAGAGGCCGAGGGCGAACATGCCCAGGCCGGTCCAGAGGTTGATGTTGATTCCCTGGGCCTTTTTCAGGTCGGCTTCGGAGGCGGTGAAGCCGGCGATCGTGACGATCACGCCGTAGACGGCGAACAGGCCGCCGATGATGCGCCGGACGTCGAAGAGCCGGGCGGCGGTCGCCGATTCGCGTTCGAGGGCGGCGACGTCGTGCTGGTGGTCGGACATGGCGGGCTCCCGGGCTCAGAAGGAGAAGGGGACGTAGCAGAGGGCGGCGAGGGCGACGGCGCCCCAGCCGAGCAGGGCGGGCTTGCGGTACCAGGCGTCGTCGCCGTCGGCGGGCACCTCCGCCATCTCCGGCGACCTGGTGCCGTAGACGAGCCCGGCGAGCGACTCGGCGGGCTTCGGCTTGGTGACGAGGGTGACCAGGACCATCACCACCGCGCCGACCACGAAGGCGACGATCGAGGAGACGAAGTTGGCGCCCTGCTCGGACGGGATGGCGATGACGCCCTGCTTGTAGAGCCCGAAGTAGTTGATCATCGCGGCGGCGGTGCCGGAGAGCAGGCCCCAGAATCCGGCGGCGGCGCTGGTGCGCTTCCAGAACATCCCGATGATGAAGACGACGAACAGCGGGACGTTGAAGAAGGAGAACAGCGTCTGGAGGTAGTTCATGATGTTGCTGAAGGACGAGGCGATGAACGCGGTGCCCATGCCGATCAGCACGCCGACGGCGGTGACCACCCGCCCGGTCTTCAGGTAGTAGCCGTCCTCGCGGCCCTTCTTCAGGTACGCGCCCCAGATGTCGTTGGTGAAGACGGTGTTGAACGACGAGACGTTCGCCGCCATACCGGCCATGAACGCGGCGAGCAGACCGGTCACCGCGATGCCCAGGACGCCGTTGGGCAGCAGATCGCGCATCAGCACCGGGATGGCGTCGTTGTACTGCAGCCCGTCCTTCGTCTTGCCCAGCGTCGGCTCCATGACCAGGGCGATCAGCCCGGGGACGACCACGACCAGCGGGATGAAGATCTTCGGGAAGGCGGCGATCAGCGGGGTCCGCTTCGCGGCGGAGAGGTTCTTCGCGGACAGCGCGCGCTGCACCTCGGCGAAGTTGGTCGTCCAGTAGCCGAAGCTCATCACGAAGCCGAGACCGAGCACGAGGGTGAGCCAGTTGGCGCCCAGCGGGTTGGCCTCGCCGATGCCGGTGCCCTTCCAGGCGGTGAGGAACGCATCGCCGTGCGAGGAGGTCAGCGAGTCGGTCAGCCCGTCCCAGCCGCCGACGCGCTTGAGCCCGACGATCGTCAGGGGTATCAGCGCGGCGAGGATGACGAAGAACTGCAGCACCTCGTTGTAGATCGCCGAGGAGAGCCCGCCGATCGTGATGTACGCCAGGACGAAGAACCCGGCGACGACGATCGCCACCCACTGCGGCCAGCCCAGCAGCGCCTGGAGGACGATCGCCATCGCGTAGAGGTTGACGCCCGCGATCAGCACCGACGACACCGCGAAGATCACCGACGACAGCAGGTGCGAGGACGGGCCGAAGCGGTGCAGCAGGAATTCGGGCACCGAGCGGACCTTGGAGCCGTAGTAGAACGGCATCATCACCAGGCCCAGGAAGACCATCGCGGGGATGGCGCCGATCCAGTACCAGTGGACGGTGTAGGCGCCGTACTGCGCGCCGTTGGCGGCCATGCCGAGGATCTCGGTGGCGCCGAGGTTGGCGGCGACGAACGCGAGACCGGTGACCCAGGCGGGCAGCGACCGGCCGGAGAGGAAGAAGTCCAGGCTGGTGCGGACGCTGCGCCGGGCGGCGATGCCGATGCCGAGGACGACGGCGAAGTAGAGGGCCAGGATCGCGTAATCGAGCCCGTTGGTGGGGAGCCTGAGCCCTTCGGCCAAGGTGATCATGGGGGCACTCATTTCCGGGGGCTGGGGGAGACCCCCAGGAGGACACATCGTTGTGCTCACGTGGAACGCACAAAAACGTACGCGCGAGGTCCCAGAAACTGAACAGTTGTGTTCGTTTCAGTTTGGACAAGGGGCGAGTGTGTGGTGCTTTTGCGGCGTTATGCCTGGTGTGCGAGGCGTCCGGCGGGCCGTCCCCGCACCCCGGCCCCGTATTGACTGACCTGTTGGCTTGTGCTTCATTGTGTTTGTTTTTGTGTTCGGTCGTGGCGGTGGCGCCGGCCGAGTGGCAGGCTGAGGAGCCCCCGTGAAGAAGACGACGACCCGGCTGTCCGACGGCCGGCAGCTCATCTACTACGACTCCCGCGACGACGCCGACCGCACCGCCCCCGACCGCCGACCCCTGCCCCCGGTCGCCACCTCCTCCGAGATCCGCCGCGACCCGCTGCTCGGCGACCACGTCGCCATCGCCTCACACCGCCAGGACCGCACCTACCTCCCGCCCGCCGACGCCTGCCCGCTCTGCCCCACGCGCGAGGGCCGCCCCTCCGAGATCCCCGCCGACGGCTACGACGTCGCCGTCTTCGAGAACCGCTTCCCCTCCCTCGCCGGGGACAGCGGACGCTGCGAGGTCGTCTGCTTCACCTCCGACCACGACGCGTCCTTCGCCGACCTCACCGAGGACCAGGCCGCCCTCGTCCTCGCCGCCTGGACCGACCGCACCGCCGCCCTCCAGCAACTCCCCGAGGTCGCCCAGGTCTTCTGCTTCGAGAACCGCGGCGCCGAGATCGGCGTCACCCTCGGCCACCCGCACGGCCAGATCTACGCGTACCCCTTCACCACCCCGCGCACCGCCCGCATGCTCGCCTCGCTCGCCGCGCACCGCGAGGCCACCGGCGCCAACCTCTTCGACGAGACCGTCGCCCGCGAACGCGCCGACGGCGTCCGCATCGTCCTCGACACCGACCACTGGACCGCCTTCGTCCCGTACGCCGCCCACTGGCCGTACGAGGTCCACCTCTACCCGCGCCGCCGGGTCCCCGACCTGACCGCGCTCGACGACGCGGCGCGCGCCGAGTTCCCGCGGGTCTACCTGGAGCTGCTGCGCCGCTTCGACCGGATCTTCGGCGCGGGCGACGGCCAGGGGCCGGACGCGGACACAGCGGCCCGCACGCCGTACATCGCCGCCTGGCACCAGGCGCCGGTCGGCATCCCCGACCGCGACGCGTTCGCGCTCCATCTGGAGCTCTTCACCATTCGCCGTACCGCCGGAAAGCTGAAGTTTCTCGCGGGTTCCGAATCCGGCATGAACGTGTTCATCAACGATGTGCCGCCGGAAGCCGCGGCCCAGCGACTGCGAGAGGTAGCGACCAAGTGAGTGTGAGCGTGCCGTCCCCCCAGCCGACCACCCGAGCGAAATGCCTGGTCACCGGCGGTGCCGGCTATGTCGGCAGCGTCGTCGCCGCCCATCTGCTCCAGGCCGGGCACGAGGTCACCGTCCTCGACGACCTCTCCACCGGCCACCGCGAGGGCGTCCCGGCCGGCGCCCGCTTCATCGAGGGCCGCGTCCAGGACGCCGCCCGGTACCTCGACTCCTCGTACGACGCGGTGCTGCACTTCGCCGCGTTCTCCCAGGTCGGCGAGTCCGTCGCGGATCCCGCCAAGTACTGGCGCAACAACGTCGGCGGCACCATGGACCTCCTCGACGCGATGCGCGGCGCGGGCGTGCGCGCCCTCGTCTTCTCCTCCACCGCCGCCACCTACGGCGAACCGGCCACCACCCCGATCACCGAGACCGCCGCCACCGCGCCGACCAGCCCGTACGGCGCGAGCAAGCTCGCCGTCGACCACCTCATCGGCGGCGAGGCGGCCGCCCACGGCCTGGCCGCCGTCTCGCTGCGGTACTTCAACGTCGCCGGGGCGTACGGCGACTGCGGGGAGCGCCACGACCCCGAGTCGCACCTCATCCCGCTCGTCCTCCAGGTCGCCCAGGGCCGCCGCCAGGCGATCTCCGTCTACGGCGACGACTACCCGACCCCCGACGGCACCTGTGTCCGCGACTACATCCACGTCGCCGACCTCGCCGAGGCCCATCTGCTGGCGCTGGAGGCGACGCTCGCACCGGCCGACGCCACCGGCCCCCGCGTCCGCCCCGGCGAACACCTCATCTGCAACCTCGGCAACGGCAACGGCTTCTCCGTCCGCGAGGTCATCGACACCGCCCGCAAGGTCACCGGCCACCCGATCCCCGAGGTCCTCGCCGACCGCCGCCCGGGCGACCCGGCCGTCCTCGTCGCCGCCGCGCAGACCGCCACCGACCGCCTCGGCTGGCGCCCCACCCGCGCCGACCTCGCCGGAATCATCGCGGACGCCTGGGAGTTCGCCCGCCGCACCGCCCGGACGAAGGAGTCCTGATGCCCGCGCACGAAGCCGACGGTCCGACCGTCACGCCGCCGCACGGCGCGGCCCGCACCGCCGCGGCCTTCCACGCCGTGTACGGCGCCGCGCCCACCGGCGTCTGGGCGGCGCCCGGCCGGGCCAACCTGATCGGTGAACACACCGACTACAACGACGGCTTCGTGCTGCCCTTCGCCCTGACCGACACCACCCTCGCCGCCGCCGCGCCCCGCACCGACGGGGCGCTGCGGCTGCACTCCGGCGACGTCCCCGGCGGCGTCGTCGAGGTCCCGGCCGACGCCCTGACACCAGGCCGGGACCTGGGCTGGGCCGCGTACCCGGCGGGCGTGGTGTGGGCGATGCGGGATGCGGGACTGCCCGTCGGCGGCATCGACCTGCACCTCGACTCCACCGTCCCCACCGGCGCCGGACTCTCCTCCTCCGCCGCCCTGGAGGTCGCCACCGCCCTCGCCCTCGACGGGCTGTACGGCCTCGGGCTCGATCGGCAGGAGCTGGCCCGGCTGACGCAGCGCGCCGAGAACGCCTTCGTCGGCGTGCCCTGCGGGATCATGGACCAGACGGCCGCCACCAGCTGCACCACCGGCCACGCCCTCCTCCTCGACACCCGCGACCTCACCACCCGCCAGGTCCCCTTCGACCTCACCGGCCACGGACTGCGGCTGCTCGTCATCGACACCCGCGTCCGCCACGCGCTGGCCGACGGCGCCTACGCCGAGCGCCGCGCGGGCTGCGAACGCGCCGCCCGCCACCTCGGCATCCCCGCCCTGCGCGACATCGAATACCTCCAACTCACGGACGCATTGCGGCAGTTGACCGAACTCCCCGATGTGCGGCCCCTGGTGCGGCACATCGTCACCGAGAACCACCGCGTCCAGCAGGTCATCGCCCGGCTGGACGCGGGCGAGCCGCGCGCCGTCGGCCCGCTGCTCACCGCCGGACACGCCTCCCTCCGCGACGATTTCGCCATCTCCTGCGCCGAACTCGACCTCGCCGTCGACACCGCACTGGCCGCCGGCGCGCTCGGCGCCCGGATGACCGGCGGCGGCTTCGGCGGCTCGGCCATCGCCCTCGTCGAGGACGCGGCGGCGCCGGAGATCACCGCCGCCGTCCTCGCCGCGTTCGCCGCCGCCGGACACACCGCCCCGCGCGTCTTCACCGCCCGCCCCGGGCCCGGCGCGCACCGCGCCGCCTGACGTACCGACCGGCGCACGCCGGGCAGCCGCGTCAACCCGGCGCACCACCCCGGCGGTACCCACCGGCGCGGGGCGGGGAGCGCGCCGCGGCCGCGCGCGCCGGGACTTTCGGCAAAGGCCCGCTGCCCGCCGCGCCCGTCCGTATCCTGAGATGAGCGCCGGTGGGGGCCGGTGCGTTCATCCGGGGGAGCGGCGCCGCACCGCGCGCGCCGGGCGGCGGGTACGGGGGCCACGGCGACGGCCGTGCGGCTACGGCGATCTTCACCCCGGGCCCGGTGCCCGCTATGGTCCGTTCCCCACGACAGGGGGTCCACGTGCAACGCATCCGGGTACTGGTGGCCGACGGCCACCGCATCTTCGCCGAGTCGCTGGCCGCGGCGCTCGCCGCCGAGGCGGACGTCTGCGTGGCGACGGCGGGCAGCGCCCACGCCGCGCTGCGCGCCCTCGAACGCGCCGCCGCCGAGGGACGCCCCGTCGACGTCCTGCTCGCCGACGCCGACCTCACCGCCGCGGCGCCGGCGCTCACCACCGTCCCCGCCCAGCAGACGCGGGGCCGCGGCGGCGGCCCGGCGCGCCCGCCCCGCGACGGCATCGCGCTGGCCGCCGCGGTCCGCGCCGCCCACCCGGAGCTGCGCACCGTCGTCCTCGCCGAACGCGACGACCCGCGCCGCGCGGCCGCCGCCCTCCAGGCGGGCGCCCAGGGCTGGGTCGCCAAGGACTGCTCCCTCTCCCGGCTGCTGGCCGTGATCCGCGGCGTCCTCCGCGAGGAAACGCATCTGCCGCCCGCCCTGCTCACCGGCGTCCTGCGCGAGCTGACCGCCGCCCGCCGGCACCGCACGGAGAGCGAACGCCTCGTCGAGACCCTCACCCCTCGCGAGCGCGAGGTACTGCGCTGCATGGTCGCCGGCATGGGCCGCAAGGCCGTCGCCGAACGCCTCTTCCTCTCCCCCCACACCGTCCGCACCCACATGCAGAACGTCCTCGGCAAGCTCGACGTCCACTCCACCCTCGCCGCGGTGGCCCTGGCCCGCCGAGCGGGAATCGGCCCGGCGGAACCGGAGCCGGCGCCGAGCCCGGGAGCGGCCGCCCCGGTGGCCGCTCGCGCAGGGGCCGCGGCGGCGGTTCCGGGGCGCTGAGCGGCGTCTCCCGCTGAGGCGGGCCCGCCCCTCAGCCCGCGCCCCCGGGAAGCGCGATGACGACGACGCCCCTGGGGGCGAGCGTGAGCCGGTGGACCGATGCGCCTACGGGGGGCGGGGCGTCCGGTGCGCCTGGGGTCTGCGCGGTGTCCGGTGCGCCGGGGGCCTGCGCCGTGTCCGGTGCGTCCGGGCCGTACGCAGTTGGTTCGCTCGGTTCGCTCGGCCGGCTCGATTTCCCCAGCTCACCCGGCCCGTTCGGCGCACCCGGCTCATCCGGCGTGCCCGGCCCGTTCGGCGTGCCCGGCGCACTCGGCCCGTTCGGCTCACCGGGCCCGCCCAACTCGCGCAGCCCGTCCCGCTCGCCCCGCCCGTCCGCGCGGCCCGACGCGCTCGTGGCGCCCAGGGAAGCAGGCCCGCCCCCGGCGTCCGGCTGCCCCGCCCCGTCGGCCACGATCATCCGGCCCGGCTCCGGCAGGGTGATCCGGGCCGTCTCCGTCCCGTGGTTGAGCAGGAACAGGAAACGCCCGGCCGCGCCTTCGCGGACGGTCGCCTGCACCCCGGCGGGCAGCCCGGCCACCACCGGGGTCACGCCCGCCGCCTCCCGTACGTCGTCCAGCAGCGCCCGCAGCAGCGCCGGTTCCGGGCGGGTGGCGACGTACCAGGCCGTCCCGCGCCCGTACGCGTGCCGGGTCACGGCGGGACGGCCGTCCAGCGGGCCGCCGGCGAAGCGGGCCACCGCCTCGGCGCCTTCCAGGGCGACGTCCTCCGCCCACAGGTCGGCCCGGCCCGCGTAGGAACCCCGCAGGCCGATCACCGCCCCCTCCGGCTGCGGCCAGAACTCCGTCACCCGCAGGCCCAGCAACTCCCGCAACGGACCCGGGTAGCCGCCGGGATGCACCCGGTCCTGCGCATCGACGATGCCGGAGAAGAACGACACCACCAGGTGACCGCCGCCGCGCACATACGCCGCGAGCCGCGCCGCGTCCTCCTCCGTCAGCAGATACAGCTGCGGCGCCACCACCATCCGGTAGCCGGACAGCTCCCGCGACGGCGGGACGACATCGCAGGCCACACCGGCCTCGTACAGCGGCCGGTGGTGCTCCAGCGCCAGCCGCGAGTGGTCCAGCGCGGCGGACGGCCGCGCCTCCAGCTCCAGCGCCCACCAGCTCTGCCAGTCGGCCAGCAGCGCCACCTCCGCCCGCGACCGCGTCCCGGCAAGCTCCGGCACCGACGCCAACTCCCTCCCCAGCGCGGTTACTTCACGGAAGATCCGGGTGTCCGTTCCGCCGTGCGGCACCATCGCCGAGTGGAACTTCTCCGCCCCGCCCCGCGACTGCCGCCACTGGAAGAACAGCACCGCGTCCGCGCCCTGCGCCACCGCCTGCCAGCTCCACAGCCGCATCGTGCCCGGCGGCTTCGGGCCGTTGCGCGGCCGCCAGTTGACCGCGCCGGGCGCCTGCTCCAGCAACAGCCACGGCTGCCCGCCCCGCGCCGACCGCATCAGATCGAAGACGTACGCCGCCCGCAGATGGTCATCCGACAGGAAGGGATCCTGATAGAAGTCCAGCGCCATCACGTCCATGTGCGGCGCCCAGGCGAACGCGTCCACCGGCTTGTGCTGCGGCATCAGATTGGTGGTCACCGGCACCCCGGGCGTGCACCGCGCCAGCACCTCCTTCTCCGCCAGATAGCAGGCGCGCAGCGCGGCGTCGCCGAAGCGCAGATAGTCGAGCTGCTGCGCCGGGTTGGGGAACGTGGGCGCGGTACGCGGCGGCAGCACCTCCGCGAAGTCGCCGTACGTCTGCGACCAGAACGCCGTGGACCAGGCGTCGTTGAGGGCGTCCACGGTCCCGTAACGCTCCCGCAGCCAGCTCCGGAAGTCTGCGGCGGAGACGTCGCAGTAGCACTGCCGGGTGTGGCAGCCGTACTCGTTGCCGATGTGCCACAGGGCGAGCGCCGGGTGCCCGGCGTAGCGGGTGGCGAGCTGTTCGACGAGGCGGACGGCGTGCGCGCGGTAGACCGGGCTGGAGGGGCAGTAGTGCTGCCGGGCCCCCGGCCAGCGGCGTCGCCCGTCGGCGTCCTCGGGCAGGATCTCGGGGTGCGCATGGCTCAGCCACGGCGGCGGCGACGCGGTCATCGTGGCCAGACACACCTCGATGCCGGAGTCGGCCAGCCCGTCCATGACCCGGTCGAACCAGCCGAATTCCCAGACGCCGGGCCGGGGTTCGACCCGCGCCCAGGAGAAGATCCCCGCGGTGACCATCGAGACCCGGGCCGCCTTCATCAGCTCCAGATCCTCGGCCCACACCTCCTCGGGCCACTGCTCCGGGTTGTAGTCGCCGCCGAATCGGATGCCCATCGTTCGGCCCTCCAGGGTCAAGCCCGGCGCCCGCACGGCCGCCGGTACGGACGCGGACTGCGACGCCGCCCGTCCCACCCGACGACGTCCGCGCCAGCATCCGCGCCCCACCCGCCCACCACAAGGACCCCGACGGCGCGGCCCCCGCTGTTCAGGGAGAGTTCTCGTTCGGGGAGGGTTCCTGAAGATCGGGAGAGGGCGCGGATTCGTTCAGGAAGGCTTCCTGAAGGGGCCGCCGCGCCCGGCTCGGCCCGCTTCGCGCTGCTCGGCCCGCCCGCCCGGCTCAGCCCGCCCCGGCCTGGCTCGGCCCGCCCGGCCTGGCTCGGCTCGGCCCGCTCGGCCCGGCTCGGTCCGCTGTTCACCCCGGGCCCGGCCCGCCCGGCTCGGCGCGCTCAGGAAGGCTTCCTGAAAGCTCCGCCCGGCATAGCCTGGCTTATGCAGGGAGGTTTCCTGATGATTGCGCGTGGCCCGGTTCGTACAGGGAGGGTTCCTGAAAGGTGTGAGCCCGGCCCGGTTCGTACAGGAAGGGCCCCTGAAAGGTGCGAGCGTGGCCCGGCTCGTTCAGGAAGGCTTCCTGAACGCTGCGCGCGCCGCCCGGTTCGTACAGGAAGGGTCCCTGAAAGCTCCACCCGGCATGGCTTCGCCGGCCCCGCTCACCCTGGGAGGTTGTCGAACGGTCCCGTCAACCGCCGCAGCAGTCCGGCGAGTTCGCGGCGCTGGTCGCGGGAGAGTTCGGCGAGAATGGCGCGTTCCTGGGTGAGCAGGCCGGCCAGGGAGGCATCGGCCTTGTCGCGGCCCGAGGGGGTCAGGCGGACCAGGACGCCGCGCCGGTCGTTGGGGTCGGGCAGGCGCTCGACGAGGTCCTTCTTGGCGAGCCGGTCGATGCGGTTGGTCATCGTGCCGGACGTCACGAGGGTCTGGGTGAGCAGTGCGCCGGGGGAGAGCTGGTACGGCGCCCCGGCGCGGCGGAGCGCGGTGAGGACGTCGAATTCCCAGGGCTCCAGTCCCACCTCGGAGAAGGCGAGGCGACGGGCCCGGTCGAGATGCCTGGCCAGCCTGCTCACGCGGCTGAGGACCTCAAGCGGTTCCACGTCGAGGTCCGGGCGCTCGCGGCGCCATGCTGCGACCAGACGGTCGACCTCGTCCTCCATGGCGATCAGTGTAAGGGGTCTGTCGACATGAAGTCTCTTGACATGAGCCTTCTCGATATCGACTATCTTGATGTAGAGATATAAATATCGAGGCGACTGGGCAGGTCCGCCTGAACCCGTCGTTCCGGCGACTTGTCCTGAACACGGCCCCCGCTCCACCCGGAACCGGCCGTACCAGCAGAGGGGTTACCGCCCATGCCTGACGCACCCACCTGGGACCCGCAGCAGTACCTCCGTCACGCCGCGCACCGCAGCCGTCCCTTCCACGACCTTCTCGCCCGGATACCCGAGCTGCCCGCGCGCGGGCGCCCCGCGCGCATCGCCGACCTCGGCTGCGGCCCCGGCAACGTCACCACTCTGCTCGCCGGCCGCTGGCCCGACGCCCACATCACCGGCCTCGACAGCTCCCCCCAGATGCTGGCCGAGGCCGCCGCTCTCGCCGGGCCCACCCCCGGCGGCGGCCGGCTCGACTTCGCCGCCGCCGACGCCGCCGACTGGACCCCCGCCGAGCGCTTCGACCTGATCGTCTCCAACGCCGCCCTCCAGTGGGTCCCCAACCACCCCGAGTCCTTCGGCCGCTGGCTCGACGCCCTCACCCCGGGCGGCACCTTCGCCTTCCAGGTCCCCGGCAACTTCACCGCCCCCAGCCATGCCCTGCTGGGCGAGTTGTGCGAGGCCCCGCAGTGGCGCGACCGCCTCGCCGACAAGGGCCGCCGCTACGTCCACATCCTCCAGCCCGCCGACTACCTCGACCTCCTCGCCGACCTCGGCTGCACCGCCGACGTCTGGGAGACCACCTACGTCCAGCTGCTCCAGGGCGAGGACCCCGTCCTCGACTGGGTCAAGGGCACCGCCCTGCGCCCCGTCCTCACCGCCCTCGCCGACGACCCGCCCGCCCGTGAGGAATTCCTCGCCCAATACCGCGACCTGCTCCGCAAGGCCTACCCGACCGGCCGCCACGGCACGGCCTTCCCCTTCCGCCGCATCTTCGCGGTGGCCCGCCGCGGATAGCCGTCACCCGGAGGAAACGCTGTGATCACCGGCCTCGACCACGTTCAGCTCGCCGCGCCCCCGGGCAGCGAACCCGCGCTGCGGGCCTTCTACGCGGGGCTCCTCGGCATGACCGAGGTGCCCAAGCCGGAGCCGCTCGCCGCACGCGGCGGCTGCTGGTTCGAGGCCGGCACCGCCCGCCTCCACCTCGGCATCGACCCGGATCACCACCCGTCCGCCAAGGCCCACGCGGCCTTCCGCGTCCCCGACGCCGACGCCCTCGCCACCCGGCTGACCGCCGCCGGCGTCCCCGTCACCCGGGACGACGCCCTGCCCGGCTTTTGCCGCTGCTTCGCCCTCGACCCGGCGGGCAACCGGCTGGAGTTCCTGACGGAGACGGACGGACGGGCGACGCCCGCTGTCATCCGTACCAGGTGACGTTGCAGACATAGACGCACCGGTGACGGGGCACGGCGAGAAAGCTGAGGAAGCCGCGTCCGCGCATCAGGTCGAACTCCCGGAGGCCGCCCTCCCGGTCGAAGGGGCGGCCGACCTTCGCCGCCTCCGGGCCCAGCGCGGCCAACTCGGTTGTCAGCCGCTCGACCTCGGCCACGACGCCGGGCGGCAGCCCTTCGGTGACGTATTCGGCACTCGGGTTGTAGTCCCATGCCCAGTCCGTCACAGCTGGGCCTCCGCCTCTGCCGCCTCCCGGATCCGGCGGATCTCGGCAATGGCGTCGGAGGGGTCCTGCTCGCCGTCCGCCACGATCCGCTCCAGATGGTGCAGGCGGGCGGCGCGCTCCGGGTGGCGTTCGATCGCGACGAAGACCGCCCACGAATGAACGAAGGCCCGCAAGGGCGCGAGGCTCTGCGTCTGCTGCGCGTTCGTCGTGGCCTCGAAGAGATGCTGGGTCAACGCCGGGATCCGGCTCGGAGCGATACGGGCGACCGCTGCCCGCAGTGCGTCAGGTGTGAGCTCGGGCATGGGCAGCAGCGGCCCGTAGGGACTGTCGGACTGAGCGCTCACGGCGGCCTCCGGTGCTGTACGGACTTCGTACAGTACCGGCCGCAGCCCCCCGCGCCGGCCTCAGTTCTTCCGGTGCCCCACCAGGCGCGGCTTGGCCTCCAGGCCGTCCAGGCCGTGCCAGGCGAGGTTCACCAGATGGGCGGCGACCTCCGCCTTCTTCGGCTTGCGGACGTCCAGCCACCACTGGCCGGTCAGCGCGACCATGCCGACCAGCGCCTGTGCGTACAGCGGCGCCAGCTTCGGGTCGAAACCGCGGGCCTTGAACTCCAGGCCCAGGATGTCCTCCACCTGGGTGGCGATATCGCTGATCAGCGACGCGAAGGTGCCCGTCGACTGGGCGACGGGGGAGTCCCGCACCAGGATGCGGAAACCGTCCGTGAACGTCTCGATGTAGTCGAGCAGCGCGAACGCCGCCTGCTCCAGCAGCTCCCGCGGGTGGCCCGCGGTGAGCGCGCCCGTCACCATGTCCAGGAGCTGACGCATCTCGCGGTCGACGACCACGGCGTACAGCCCCTCCTTGCCGCCGAAGTGCTCGTACACCACCGGCTTGGAGACGCCCGCCTTCGCGGCGATCTCCTCCACCGACGTGCCCTCGAAGCCCCGCTCGGCGAAGAGGGTGCGGCCGATGTCCAGCAGTTGCTCACGGCGCTCCGCGCCCGTCATCCGGACCCGCCGGGGTCGCCTCCCGCTCCCGCCGGAGGGGGAAGCCTTGCCCTTGTTGCCGTTGCTCACGCTGCTGCCGTCGATCGCCACCAGACAATCATGCCGCCTGGGCGGTCTTTTCCTTGCGCCGGGCATCGATGCGGGACGCCTGCGGCCACCGCACGTCGTACGCCCAGCCCGCCTTCTCGAACCAGCGGATCAGCCGGGCACTCGAATCCAGCTGCCCCCGCAGCACCCCGTGGCGCGCCGAGGTCGGGTCCGCGTGGTGCAGGTTGTGCCACGACTCGCCGCAGGACAGCACCGCCAGCCACCAGACGTTGCCCGAGCGGTCCCGGGAGCGGAACGGCCGCTTGCCCACCGCATGGCAGATGGAGTTGATCGACCACGTCACGTGGTGCAGCAGAGCCACCCGCACCAGCGACCCCCAGAAGAACGCCGACAGCGCGCCCTGCCAGGACATCGTCGCCAGCCCGCCGATCAGCGGCGGCAGCAGCAGCGACACCGACGTCCACAGCACGAACTGCCGCGAGATCGCCCGCAGCGTGGGGTCCTTGACCAGGTCCGGGGCGTACTTGTGCTGCGGCGTCTGCTCCTCGTCGAACATCCAGCCGATATGCGCCCACCACAGGCCCTTCAGCAGCGCCGGCACCGTCTCGCCGTACCGCCACGGCGAGTGCGGGTCGCCCTCCGCGTCGGAGAACTTGTGGTGCCGGCGATGATCCGCCACCCAGCGCACCAGCGGCCCCTCCACCGCCAGCGACCCCATGACCGCCAGCGTGATCCGCAGCGGCCGCTTCGCCTTGAACGCGCCGTGCGTGAAGTACCGGTGGAAGCCGATCGTGATGCCGTGGCAGCCGACGTAATACATCACCACCAGCAGCCCCAGATCCAGCCAGCTCACCCCCCACCCCCACGCCAGCGGCACCGCCGCGGCCAGCGCCAGGAACGGCACCGTGATGAACAGCAGCAGCGTGATCTGCTCGACGGAACCCTTGCTGTCACCGCCCAGCGTCGCCGACGGCAGCGGCGTACCGGCGGGCCGGGGTGACTCTTCGACGGTCTGCGGATCAGCGGTCATGTGGCGTCCCTCGTCGGGGGCTCGGGGCACGGCTACGGAACCGTAACCTACGGTTTCGTAAGTATGGCAGCGCGCCGCCCCCGGACAAGGCCGTGACAGGCCCGTACCCGCCACCGGGGTGCACCGCGAAGCCGCCCCGCCGCCCCCGGCCCGCCGCCCCCGCCCGCCCCTGACCTGCGGCCCCGCCCGGACGGCGGGTTCCCAGCCGGTGGACGGTGTGACCACCCTCCGAACGGGAGACCTATCCTGGTGGGCGTCGGACAGCGCGGTCCGCAACCCGCCCACAAGCCCGGACGTGCACCCCGTCGCCCGCGCCCCCACCGGTACCAAGGAGCCGCGAAGCGACGCACCTCCCGGGCCGTCGCCCGCCGCGCCCCGGGGACCGGACAGGCCCCGGACCGGCACGGCACGACGCCCCGCCCAGATCGCCGCAAGGAGCCGCACCTGTGAGCAGTGCCGACAACACCTCCGCCGCCGAGATCAGCGCCCCCGGAAGCAGCCGGCCGGACACGCCGGGCACGGCCGGCGACAACGGCGACCACACCGCCCTGCGCGCCGACATCCGCCGACTGGGCGACCTCCTCGGCGAGACCCTCGTCCGCCAGGAAGGCCCCGAACTCCTCGAACTCGTCGAGCGCGTCCGCGCCCTGACCCGCACCGACGGCGAGGCCGCCGCCGAACTCCTCGGCGCCACCGACCTCGCCACCGCCGCCAAGCTGGTCCGCGCCTTCTCCACCTACTTCCACCTCGCCAACGTCACCGAGCAGGTCCACCGCGGCCGCGAGCTGCGCGCCCGCCGCGCCGCGGAAGGCGGCATCCTCAGCCGCACCGCCGACATGCTCAAGGACGCCGACCCCGAGCACCTGCGCGAGACCGCCGCCCACCTCGGCGTACGCCCCGTCTTCACCGCGCACCCCACCGAGGCCGCCCGCCGCTCCGTCCTCACCAAGCTCCGCAAGATCGCCGAACTGCTGGAGCAGACCGACCTCACCGAGCGCCGCCGCACCGACCTCCGCCTCGCCGAGAGCATCGACCTCATCTGGCAGACCGACGAACTCCGCGTCGCCCGCCCCGAGCCCACCGACGAGGCCCGCAACGCCATCTACTACCTCGACGAACTCGGCCGCGGCGCCGTCGGCGACGTCCTCGAAGACCTCGCCGCCGAACTCGAACGCGCCGGCGCCCCCCTGCCCGCCGGCACCCGCCCCCTCACCTTCGGCACCTGGATCGGCGGCGACCGCGACGGCAACCCCAACGTCACCCCGCAGGTCACCTGGGACGTCCTGATCCTCCAGCACGAGCACGGCATCACCGACGCCCTGGAGCACATCGACGAACTCCGCGGCGCCCTCTCCAACTCCATCCGCAACAGCGGCGCCACCGAGGAACTCCTCACCTCCCTCGGCCGCGACCTCGAACTCCTCCCCGAGATCAGCCCCCGCTACAAGCGCCTCAACGCCGAGGAGCCCTACCGCCTCAAGGCGACCTGCATCCGCCAGAAGCTCCTCAACACCCGCGACCGCCTCGCCGCCGACACCCCGCACGTCCCCGGCCGCGACTACCTCGGCACCGCCGAACTCCTCGACGACCTCACCCTCATCCAGACCTCGCTGCGCGCCCACCGCGGCTCGCTCGTCGCCGACGGCCGCCTGGAGCGCACCCTGCGCACCCTCGCCGCCTTCGGCCTCCAGCTCGCCACCATGGACGTCCGCGAACACGCCGACGCCCACCACCACGCCCTCGGCCAGCTCTTCGACCGCCTCGGCGAGGAATCCTGGCGCTACGTCGACATGCCGCGCGAATACCGCCGCAAGCTGCTCGCCAAGGAACTGCGCTCCCGCCGCCCCCTGGCCCCCAGCCCCGCCCCCCTCGACGAAGCCGGCGCCAAGACCCTCGGCGTCTTCCGCACGATCCTCAAGGCCAAGAAGACCTTCGGCCCCGAGGTCATCGAGTCGTACATCATCTCCATGTGCCAGGGCTCCGACGACGTCCTCGCCGCCACCGTCCTCGCCCGCGAAGCCGGCCTCATCGACCTGCACGCCGGCTGGGCCAAGATCGGCATCGTCCCCCTCCTGGAGACCACCGACGAGCTGAAGATCGCCGACCAGCTCCTCGACGAAATGCTCTCCGACCCCTCCTACCGCCGCCTCGTCGCCCTCCGCGGCGACGTCCAGGAGGTCATGCTCGGCTACTCCGACTCCTCCAAGTTCGGCGGCATCACCACCAGCCAGTGGGAGATCCACCGCGCCCAGCGACTGCTGCGCGACGTCGCCCACCGCCACGGCGTCCGCCTGCGCCTCTTCCACGGCCGCGGCGGCACCGTCGGCCGCGGCGGCGGCCCCTCCCACGACGCGATCCTCGCCCAGCCCTACGGCACCCTCGAAGGCGAGATCAAGGTCACCGAACAGGGCGAGGTCATCTCCGACAAGTACCTCGTCCCCTCCCTCGCCCGCGAAAACCTGGAACTGACCGTCGCGGCCACCCTCCAGGCCTCCGCCCTGCACACCGAACCCCGCCAGTCCGACGAAGCGCTCTCCCGCTGGGACGCGGCCATGGAAACCGTCTCCGACGCCGCCCACGGCGCCTACCGCCGCCTCGTCGAGGACCCCGACCTGCCCGCCTACTTCTTCGCCGCCACCCCCGTCGACCAGCTCGCCGAACTCCACCTCGGCTCCCGCCCCTCCCGCCGCCCCGACTCCGGCGCCGGACTCGACGGCCTCCGCGCCATCCCCTGGGTCTTCGGCTGGACCCAGTCCCGCCAGATCGTCCCCGGCTGGTACGGCGTCG
Organism: Streptomyces sp. NPDC000404; assembly: GCF_040300365.1. NCBI lineage: Bacteria > Bacillati > Actinomycetota > Actinomycetes > Kitasatosporales > Streptomycetaceae > Streptomyces > Streptomyces sp. NPDC000404. The sequence goes on from NZ_JBEPDN010000003.1 coordinate 431,251, forward strand.
GCACCGGCCTCAAGGCCGCCCGCGAAGCCGGACTCGACACCGTCCTCGACGAAATGCACACCCACTGGCACTTCTTCCGCAACTTCCTGTCCAACGTCACCATGACCCTGGCCAAGACCGACCTGCGGATCGCCGAGCACTACGTCGACACCCTCGTCCCCGACGACCTCAAGCACGTCTTCGACACCATCAAGGCCGAACACGCCCTCACCGTCCAGGAAGTCCTCCGCGTCACCGGCGAGAGCGAACTCCTCGACTCCAACCCCGTCCTGCGCCAGACCTTCCACATCCGCGACGCCTACCTCGACCCGATCAGCTACCTCCAGGTCTCTCTGCTGGCCCGCCAGCGCGAGGCCGCCGCCCGCGGCGAAGAGGCCGACCCCGTCCTCGCCCGCGCCCTGCTGCTCACCGTCAACGGCGTCGCCGCCGGCCTCCGCAACACCGGCTGACCCCCGCACACACCACGGATCTGCCCACACCACGGCGGCCCGCCCCCGAACACCGGGAGCGGGCCGCCGCCGCAATCTCACTCGAAATCCCACCACCGCGGGCCTACAACGCCACCCACGCCCCCACCAGCAACGCCACCCCGGCCAACCCCATCCCCCACGCCGTACGCCGCCACCGCAACCCACCGGCGATCACCAACGACGCCAGCAACAACGCCCCCGCGAACGGCACCCACGCGTACAACACACCCGCCGGACCCGTCCGCACCGCACGGTCACCCCCCGGCCGCAACGCCACCGTGACCCGCTCACCCACACCCGGCGACGCCGCCTTCACCAACGACACCCGCTCCCGCGGCCGCCCCTTGCCCACCGGCACGAACGGCCCCGCGCACCGCTCGTCATCACACGACGTCACCTTCACCGTGCCGGTCTCCCGCCCCGACACCCCCAGCGCATACCGGGCCGACCCCCACGACGTCCACCCGCCCGCCACCAGCAACACCGCCGCCACCAGCACCAGCAGCCCGTTCCGGACAAGCAACATCACCCCGAAGGCGCTCTCACCCGCCCGCCGCGTACGACTGCGTTTGACCGGTCTGGACCCCACCTTGCCTCTGGACATGCCCGGGATCTTTGGCCATGGCCCCGCACCCGGTCAACCTCGAACGCCGGACCCACACCCCCGCCGAAACCCCCCTCCGCCCCCAACCCGCGCCCTCACCTCACGAGTTGTACGCGCTCTGCGCCCGCTCCAACCCCTCCAGAATCAACGCCTCCACCGCATCCGCCGCCCGGTCCACGAAATAGTCCAGCTCCTTACGCTCCGCCGAACCGAAATCCTTCAACACGAAATCCGCCACCGGCATCCGACCCGGCGGCCGCCCGATCCCGAACCGCACCCGGTGATACTCCGCACCCGACGACTTCGTGATCGACTTCAGACCGTTGTGCCCGTTGTCGCCGCCCCCCAGCTTCAACCGCAACGCACCGTAATCGATGTCCAACTCGTCATGAATCGCAACGATCTGCCCCACCGGCACCTTGTAGAAGTCCCGCAGCGCCGACACCGGACCACCCGACAAATTCATGAACGACATCGGCTTGGCCACCACCACCCGACGGCTCCCCGGACCCGGCGGACCCACCCGGCCCTCCACCACCTGCGCCCGCGCCTTGTGCGCCTTGAACTTCCCCCGCATCCGCTCCGCCAGCAGATCCGCCACCATGAAACCCACATTGTGACGATTACCCGCATACTCCGGACCCGGATTACCCAGCCCCACCACAAGCCACGGCTCGGCGTCCGCCATCTCCACCACTCCCGCATCCGCCCGGACCACCCCGAGCACCCCAAAGCCCGCCACCACAACGAGCCACGAAACAACCCAACCGCCACCCCGCACCCGAAGGCGCGCGGCAGCGGTTGGAAAACACCCCACCAAAGGCAGGGACGACGGATCAGCCCTCGGCCGACGCGCCCTCACCCTCGGCCGACTCGGCAGCGGCCTCGGCCTGCGCCGCGACGACCTGCAGCACCACGGCGTCGTCCTCAACGGCCAGCGAGGTACCGGCCGGCAGCACGACATCCTTCGCCTGCACCGAGTCACCCGCGGTCAGACCGGCGATCGACACCGTGACCGACTCCGGCAGGTGAGTCGCCTCGGCCTCGACCGACAGGCTGTTCATCAGGTGCTCCAGCAGGTTCGCACCCGGAGCCAGGTCGCCCTCGGTCACGATCGGCACCTCAACGGTGACCTTCTCGCCCTTCTTCACGGCCAGGAAGTCCACGTGCACCAGGAAGCCACGGATGGCCTCACGCTGCACCGCCTTGGGGATGACCAGCTCGTCCTTGCCGTCCACGTCCAGGCGGATCAGCACGTTCGGGGTCTTCAGCGCCATCATCAGCGCGTGGTTGTGAATGGCCACGTGCTTCGGCTCCGCGCCGTGACCGTAGATGACCGCGGGAACCAGGTTGTCGCGACGCGCCTGACGCGCGGCACCCTTACCGAACTCGGTACGCACCTGCGCGGTGAGCTTGACCTCAGCCATGACTGCACTCCTCGTATCTCGGAAAACCGCTGACCGTTACCCGGCCCACGACAGACCTGCTACGAAGAGCGCGTCGATAACGGACCGCCGCACACACAGGTGCGGCCTCCCTCGCCGAGCAACTCCGTGAGTCTACCCGGCCGGGAGGCCGCCCCAAAGTCGATCAGCGCGCACGCCGATCAGCAACGACGCCGATCAGCGCCTCACTGCTCGTCGAACAGGCTCGTCACCGAACCGTCCTCGAACACCTCACGGATCGCCCGCGCCACCGTCGGCGCCATCGACAGCACCGTGATCTTGTCCAGCTCCAGCTCCGAAGGCGTCGGCAGCGTGTTCGTGAACACGAACTCACTCACCTTCGAATTCTTCAGCCGATCCGCCGCCGGACCCGACAGCACACCGTGCGTCGCCGTCACGATCACATCCGCCGCACCATTCGCGAACAGCGCATCCGCCGCCGCACAGATCGTGCCACCCGTGTCGATCATGTCGTCGACCAGCACACACACCCGGTCCTTCACATCACCGACGACCTCGTGAACGGTGACCTGATTCGCCACGTCCTTGTCACGACGCTTGTGCACGATCGCCAGCGGCGCACCCAGACGGTCACACCAACGGTCCGCCACCCGCACCCGGCCCGCATCCGGCGACACCACGGTCAGCTTGTTGCGGTCGACCTTCGCACCCACGTAATCCGCCAGCACCGGCAGCGCGAACAGATGATCCACCGGACCGTCGAAGAAGCCCATGATCTGATCCGTGTGCAGATCGACCGTGACAATACGGTCCGCACCCGCCGTCTTCATCAGATCCGCGATCAGCCGCGCCGAAATCGGCTCACGACCACGGTGCTTCTTGTCCTGACGCGCATAACCGTAGAACGGCACCACCACGGTGATGCTCCGGGCCGAAGCCCGCTTCAGCGCATCGATCATGATGAGCTGTTCCATGATCCACTTATTGATCGGAGCCGTGTGGCTCTGAATCAAAAAGCAGTCCGCACCACGCGCCGACTCCTGATAGCGAACGTAGATCTCACCATTCGCGAAGTCGAACGCCTTCGTCGGGACCAGGCCGACACCCAGCTGGTGCGCGACCTCCTCGGCCAGCTCGGGGTGGGCGCGGCCGGAGAAGAGCATCATCTTCTTCTCGCCGGTCGTCTTGATCCCGGTCACAGCAAATCTCCTCGAATTCCTGTTTGCGTGCGCTCAACACGGTACGCCCCGCACGGCGCACCACGGCACGGTCAGCGCTCGCCCTCGGACTCCTGGCGAGCGGAAGAAGCAGCCTGCGCGGCGGCACTCCCAGGCCGCTTACGAGCGACCCAACCCTCGATATTCCGCTGCTGGCCACGCGCGACCGCCAACGAACCCGGGGGCACATCCTTGGTGATGACCGAACCCGCCGCGGTATACGCGCCGTCCCCGATCGTGACAGGAGCCACAAACATGTTGTCCGACCCCGTCTTGCAATGCGAACCGACCGTGGTGTGATGCTTCGCCTCACCGTCGTAATTCACAAAAACACTCGCCGCGCCGATATTGGTGTACTCACCGATCGTCGCATCCCCCACATACGACAGATGAGGCACCTTCGTGCCCTCACCGATCGACGCGTTCTTCATCTCCACATACGTGCCGGCCTTCGCCCGCGCCCCCAGCACCGTCCCCGGACGCAGATACGCATACGGACCCACCGACGCCCCCGCACCGATCTCCGCACCCTCGGCCACCGTGAACGACGCCACCGCGCCCTCACCCACGACCGTGTCCGCGAGCCGCGAATGCGGACCCACCTCCGCGCCCGCAGCCACCCGCGTCGCACCCAGCAACTGCGTCCCCGGATGCACCACCGCATCCGCACCGAACGTCACCGACACATCCACCCACGTCGACGCCGGATCCACCACCGTCACACCCGCGAGCATCGCCCGCTCCAGCAACCGCTCGTTCAACAGCCGCCGCGCCTGCGCCAACTGCACACGGTTGTTGATCCCCAGAATCTCCCGGTGATCCCCGGCCACCGCCGCACCCACCCGGTGCCCGGCCTCCCGCAGAATCCCCAGCACATCCGTGAGGTACTCCTCACCCTGACTGTTGTCCGTCCGCACCTTGCCCAGCGCCTCGGCCAGCAGCCGCGCATCGAACGCGAACACCCCGGAGTTGATCTCCCGGATCGCCCGCTGCGCCGGACTCGCGTCCTTGTGCTCGACGATCTCGGTCACCGCGCCGTTCGCACCGTCCCGCACGATCCGGCCGTAACCCGTCGCGTCCGGCACCTCGGCCGACAGCACCGTCACGGCGTTGCCGTCCGCGGCGTGCGTCTCGCTCAGGCGGCGCAGCGTCTCGCCCGTCAGCAGCGGCGTGTCACCGCACACCACCACGACGGTGCCGTCCAGCGCCGCACCGCCGGCGGTCAGCTCCTCCAGGCCCATCCGCACGGCGTGGCCGGTGCCGTTCTGCTCGTGCTGCACGGCGGTACGGACCGACGGGTCGATCTCGCTCAGGTGCGCGCGGACCTGGTCACGGGCGTGGCCCACGACGACGACGAGGTGCTCGGGGTCCAGCTCGCGGGAGGCGGCGACGACGTGCCCGACGAGGGACCGTCCGCAGATCGCGTGGAGGACCTTGGGGGTCGCCGATTTCATGCGGGTTCCCTCACCCGCGGCGAGAACGACGACGGCCGCCAGTGGGGTCTCCCCCGTCCGAGCGGAGCCGAGAACGGGAGGAAGGTTGGCGCTCACGGAGGTGCCCTTCGGCTTCTTGGCTACTTCGGGTGGTGGACATCCGAAGGATACCGGGGCGTATTCCTGACGAAACGCATGCGGGTCCCGACCGAGAGGTCGGGACCCGAACTTTGCTTTGCTCCCCTGCCAGGGCTCGAACCTGGAACAAATCATCCAAAGTGACCCGTGTTGCCAATTACACCACAGGGGAGTGTTTATGACATCAAACCGGACATTCCGTCAGGCCGGTCATGCGGTACCCAACACTATGCCGTACCACCAGCCTTCGACGCGACGGTACAGCTCTGCGCTCTGCCGTACCCGCACCACGAGGCAGCCGTGGTAGTCCTCCCCGACGTTCTTGCGGACCGTCTTCGGGTTGTGCTTCTTGATCGTCGTCTTCTGCAGTGCGGAGGTGTCGATTCCGACGAACTCCGCCCAATACGCTTCGGCGGCCGGTACGTCCGCCGTTGCGTGGATCATCACTCGGTAGGCCAGGTGTGCCGGATCCACGTCGAGCAGTCGTAGCCAGGCGAGGAAGACGCGGATCACACCAGGATCGCTGTTCACGAAGATCACGCTCTCGCGCCGGGCGTAGGGCTTGTCCTTGGTGCCCTCGGCCCAGTACAGAGCGACTCCCGCGATGAAGAGGTCCCGGTCCGACAGCACCTCGATCTCTGCCGTCGCTGCCGCCTTCGTGCGCTGACGTTCCTCCTCGCGGCGGCGGAGTGTCGCCTCCCAGCCGCGCTTCGCGATGGCGGACGCCTCTTCTCGGGTGCGGCGACGGTCGGGCTTGGGGAGGTCGCGCACCCAGAGGGAGATCGAACTCTTCGAGCAGCCCAGCTCCAGTTGGATCTGGTCGTAGGTCTTCCCCTGGAGCCGCAGCTCGCGGGCGCGTGCGCGTACGTCGTCCTTGGCGTTGGGGCGCTTGGTCCACTCCGGAGCCGGTGTGCCGTCCAGGAAGCGGTTGAGGAGGTCGTTGTTGTGGATGCCGAGCCGGTCCCGTATCTGGCGGCGGCTGAGGCCCGCGCGGCGTAGGGCGACGGCTTCGGTGCGTAGTGCGTCGTGGTCGGGGTGGCGTCCGTGGGTGCTGGTGTGCGGCATGGGAACAGGCTGGCGGGACGGGTGTGCGGGTGGGGCGGATATGCGGGCGATTCAGTAGTTCGAGGGATAACCGTGGGTAAGGGCGCGTAACGGGTCGGGAACGTGCACGTGCGCTGTTCGGGGGGTCGGGGCGGGCGCCCGTAGGCTGGTCGGTATGAGCGCGACGGGGGCAGACGGAGAGGCCGGAGCGCGGGCGTGTGCCGTGCCCGCGCGGGGGCCGTGGTGGTGGGCCCGGCGGCGCAGTGCCGTGCTGGACGTGGTGCTGGCGTTGTTGTCGACGCTGGAGTGCGTCGTGGAGGGCGCGGCGTTCTCGGGTGATGTGGGGTTGCCGGAGCCGGTGGGGATTGCGCTGGGTCTGGTGGCCGGGCCGGTGTTGCTGGTGCGGCGCCGGTGGCCGGTGGTCGTGGTGCTGGTGTCGATCGCGGTGACGCCCGCGGACATGGGTGTGCTGCTGGGCGTGGTGGGTCTGTACACGCTGGCGGCGTCCGATACGCCGCGGCGGACGACGGCGTTGCTGGCGGGGATGACGGTGGCGGGGACGTTGGTGTCGACGTTCCTGAATCTGCGGCAGGAGGTGGCGGCGGATCCGGATTATCAGCCGCCGCTGTGGTTCGTGCCGACGATGTCGGTGGCGATGGGGTTGGTGGTGACGGCGCCGCCGGTGCTGTGGGGGCTGTATGTGGGGGCCCGGCGGCGGTTGGTGGAGAGCCTGCGGGAGCGGGCGGACGGTTTGGAGCGTGAGCTGTCGCTGCTGGCGGACCGTGCGGAGGAGCGGGCGGAGTGGGCCCGTAACGAGGAGCGGACGCGGATCGCGCGGGAGATGCACGACGTGGTGGCGCACCGGGTGTCGTTGATGGTGGTGCATGCGGCGGCGTTGCAGGCGGTGGCGTTGAAGGATCCGGAGAAGGCGTCGCGGAACGCGGGTCTGGTGGGGGACATGGGGCGCCAGGCGTTGACGGAGTTGCGGGAGATGCTGGGGGTGCTGCGGACGGGGGAGGCGTCCGGTGGGCGTCCGGCGTCGGGGGCGTCGGGTGGGCCGGAGCGGTTGGCCGCGGTGGCGGCGCAGGCGGTGGCGCACGCGGGGGCGAGGGCGTCGGTGCCGGAGCCGGGTGCGGTGGCCGCGGAGGCCGTGGGCGGTGAGGCCGAGGGGCCGTCGTTGGCGGAGCTGGCGGAGTTGGTGGGTCAGTCGCGGGCGGCGGGCATGGCGGTGGTGCTGTCGGTGGACGGTGCGGAGGGTGCCGGGGTGCCGGGGCGGTATGCGGCGGGGGTGGAGCAGACGGTGTACCGGGTGGTGCAGGAGGCGCTGACGAACGTGCACAAGCATGCGCCGGGGGCGCGGGCCCGGGTGCGGTTGGCGCATCGGGCGGCGGAGGTCGCGGTGCAGGTGGAGAACGGTCCGTCGGACGGTGCGGCGGCGCCGGCGGGGTTGCCGAGCGGGGGGAACGGTCTGGTGGGGATGCGGGAGCGGGTGACGGCGCTGGGGGGCGTGTTCGTGGCCGGTCCGACGGATGCGGGGGGTTTCCGGGTGTCGGCGGTGGTGCCGGCGGGCGGTGCGGGGGCGGCGTCGGACGCGGGTGCGGCGTCGGCTTCCGGCGGCGGGGTGGCCGCCGGGGGGTGAGGCCGGCCGGGCGGCTGGGGTGAGGCCGGGGCTCTCGTGTGCCCGAGTGCTTCCGCCGGCCGTGCCCCCGTCCCCGTAGCCGCTCAGGCGTGCGGCTGCCCGGCGGCCCACGGGGCGTAGCCCCAGGTCAGGGGCCGGTTCAAGCCTCGGCGCAAGTTCTGCCTGCCGGCCGCGCCCCCGGCCCGTAGCCGCTCAGGCGTGTGGCCGCTCGGTGGCCCACGGGGCCTAGCCCCAGTCCAGGCCCCGGCTCAAGCCCCTGTCCCCGGAGCCGCTCAGGCATGCGGCCGTTTGGCGGCCCACGGCGCGTAGCCCCAAGTCAGGCCCGTCCCCGTAGCCGCTCAGGCACGTGGCCGCCCGGTGGCCCACGGCGAGTAGCCCCAGGTCAGGCCCGGTTGTAGCCCCGAGTCAGGACCGGTTCAGGCCTCGGTTCAGGCTCCGGCCCAAGCTTCGGTCAGCCCCCGCCCAAGCCCCGGCTCAGGCGCTCTCCGGTCGTGCCAGCCGGCTCGGTCGCGTGCCGAGGATGAGGGTGTTGAGGGCGTGGTCGATGGTGGGGCCGAGGTACCAGTCGCCGGTGTGGTCGATGCTGTAGACGCGGCCTTCGGTGTCGATGGCGAGGAGGGCCTGGGGGTGGCCCGCGGTGTGGGTGCCGCTGAGTTCCTCGCGGCCGAGGGGGGAGACGTCGGTGTCGAGGGCGCGGCCGAGGTCGCCGAGGGTGCGGGCGAGGTGGAGGCCGTGGAGGGGGTCGATGGTGAAGGGGGTGGGGGCGATGTGGCGGCCGGGGCCGGGGCCGGTGATGTGGAGGCCGCCGAATTCGGCCCATGCCTCGACGGCGGCGGGGAAGACGGTGTGGCGGTGGCCGGCGGGGGAGGTGTGGTCGCGGAGGGTGTCGGCCCAGTGTTCGGCGTGTTTGATGTCCCAGCGGCCGGGGGTCCAGCCGGCTTTCTGGAGGGCGACGTCGACGGCCGGGGGGAAGCGGGTGGAGCCGGCGTGGTCGCGGGGGTCGTGGGTGTCGGTGGCGGGCACGGTGGTGGTCAGCTCCCTGCGGGCGCGTTGCCGATGGGCATGACGCCGAAGTGGGCGAGGAGCGCGTCGCAGGAGCGGCAGGGGGGTGCGTAGCTTCCGTGCAGGGGGTCGCCGTCCTCGCGGATGTGTCGGGCGGTGATCTTGGAGTGTTTCAGGGAGCGGCGGGCCTCGCCGTTGGTGAGGGGTTTGCGGGAGGCACGTTTGCCGCGGTTGCCCTCGACGGCGGTGAGGTGGCGGGAGAGCAGGACGGCTTCGGGGCAGCGGCCGGTGAACCGTTCGCGCTGGGCGGTGGAGAGGGTGTCGAGGAAGTCCTGGACGAGGGGGTGCAGCGCGGGTGGGTGTTCGGCCTTGCTCGCGGTGCAGGTGAGGGTGGCGCCGCGGACGGAGAGGGCGGCGCCGACGGTGGGGAGGATGCCGTCGCGGCGGTGACGGAGCGTGGGGGTGTGCCCGTCGTCGGTGGTGCCGCTCCAGCCGATTCGGGGGTCGCCGGTGGCGGTGGTGTGGTGTGTCGTGGTGCTCATGCGGTGCTTCCCTCCCTGCAAACCCCCCGGTTGCGGGGGTCAGCCTGCCAAATGTCCCGGGTGTTCCGGTAGTCGGGCATGCCGTGGAGGGCGTCACGGGCGGGTGACAGTGTGTTGCGGGTGGGGCAAGAGGGCTGGCTGGGGCGGTTGTGGTGGGTGGGGCGTGGTGGAGTGGGCGGTGGGGTTTGCGGGGTTCCGTGGGGTGGTGCGGAGGGCGTCCGGTACCTGCGGTACGCCCTTGCGGTACGGCATAGGCTGTGCGCAGTAGCCAGATTCAGCCAGGGGGCACCGCGATGACGACAGGTCGGCTCGGGCAGCATGCCGCGCCACCGAACACCGCTTATGCCGGGCAGGTCGTGCATTTCCCGGATCCGGTCCGTGCCGCCCGGCACCCGGCGGGGGTGCGGATGGACGGGCGGGGTTTCCCGTCGTTCACGCCGTATGCGCGGGCGGCCGTGGAGATCGCCGAGCCGCCGGAGGGGTTCGGCGTCGATGAGCTGCGGTTGACGGATTACGTGTCGGCGAACGCGGCGATGCACGCGCGGCGGCACGAGCTGTGGGCGGAGGGTCCGGCGGTGGCGACGCCGCACGGCTGGACGTGGCATCACGTCGCGGGGACGCGGCGGTTGGAGCTGGTTCCGGTCGAGGTGAAGGCGTTGCTGCGGCACCACGGCGGGCTGGCGACGGCGGCGGTGGCGCACGACAAGCGCGGTACGCGGCCGTTGCAGGAGACGCGTCCGGTGCACTTCGGTCTGGCGCACCGGGGGATCTCGGTGGGTGAGGAGCAGGTGGCGCAGGCGGAGGAGGCGCTGGGGTACCGGCTGCCGGGTGCGTACCGGTCGTTCCTGAAGGCGGCGGGGGGCTGTGCGCCGGTGGGGGTGGGGCTGGACGCGGAGTTGGGGCTGCTGGTGGACCAGCCGTTCTTCACGGTGCGCGACGACGCGGCGGTCAACGATCTGGTCTACGTCAACAAGTGTCTGCGCGATCACCTGACCAAGGACTATCTGGGTGTGGCGTTCGCGCAGGGCGGGTTGCTGGCGGTGAAGGTGCGCGGTGCGGACGTGGGTTCGGTGTGGTTCTGCCCGTACGACGATGCGCGGGACCGTGACGGGTGGTCGGTGCAGGAGCGGGTGGAGCGGCTGCTGTTGCCGTGCGGGGCGGATTTCGATGCGTTCCTGGAGCGGCTCGCGGGGAATCCGCCGGAGCTGGAGACGGTGGCGAATCTGATGGTGGACGGTGGCTTCGCGCAGGTCGTCCCGGTGGAGGGGTGAGCGCGGTGGTGACGTTCGCGCAGGCGCAGGAGCGTGCGGAGCTGTGGGTGAACGGCGACGTACCGGCGCAGCTCCAGCGTGAGGTGCGGGTGCGGGAGTTCGATCTCGGGTTCGTCGCGTGGGCGGAGGACCGGGAGGACGGTCCGCGGTCCGACGGGGGCCGGAGCCGGTTGGTGATCGCGCGGGACAGCGGGGAGACGACGCTGTGGCCGGGGTTGCCGGTGGGTGAGGTGATCCGGCGGTACGAGGAGGAGTACGGCGCGGCGGCGGCGCGTCCGGCGTCGGTGGCGGCGGCGCCGCGGATCGATCTGGAGGCGACGTCGTTCCTGTTGACGCCGCCGGAGTGGTTGCAGGAGGCGGCGGATGCGCGCGCCGAGGCGTCCGGCGGGGAGGCCGCGGCTCCGGCCGCTCCGGTGCCCGCGGCCGGTGGTCCGGTCGGCGGGGACGGTGCGGCCGATGCCTGGGCCGGGGTGAACGTGACGCCGGGGGCCGGTGACGGTCCGGGGGTGGCGGACGACGACCGGTCGGTGGCGCCGCCGCAGACGGTGTTCGCGCCGCCGCTGGCCGGTCTCGACGAGGTCGGCGAGGAGGACGGGGCGGACACCGCCGCGCCGCGGATCAGCCCCGAGGCGAAGACCGAGCTGCTGCGGGGCGGCAGTCAGTTGCCGCGGACGCAGGTGGCGCCGGCGGTCGATCGGGAGGCGTCCGGTGCGTCGGGTGCGGCGGGAGGTGACGGTGCGTCCGGTGCGGGTGCCGCGGCGCCGCCGATGCCGCCGGCGCCGCCCGCGGCTCCGGGGCTGGCGGATCTGCCGCCGCCGTCCGGCCCGCCGGTCGCCGATGTGCCGCCGCCGCAGGGCGCCGCGCCCGCGCCGCCTGCGCCGCCCGCCGCCGGTGGTGGCGTGCATGCGGCGGCGACGGTGCTGGCCGCCGGTGCCGCGGTGCCCGCCGATGCGGCGGGTCCGCCGCCGCCTCCCGCGGTGCCCGGTGCGGAGAAGGCGCCGTCCGCGGGTGCGGGCGCGCCCGCCGGGGGTTACGTACGGACGCAGCTGGTCTCGCAGTTGGACGGCGAGGACGTGGATCTGAGCGCGGTGGACGGGGCCGGCGGGGCGTCCGGTGGCGCCGGTTCCGGTGCGGCCGGGGGCGGGGTGCATGCCGCGGCGACGATGCTGGCGTCCGGTGCCGCGCTGCCCGATCCGGCGGCCGGTGGTCCCGGTGCGGGCGGCCCCGGTGTGCCGCCGCCGCCCGGTCCGCCCGGCGCGCCGAAGGGGGCCGCCGCCAAGTCCGGTGGTGCGGGCGGGAGTTCGGGCTCGGCTCCGGACGGTCCGCCGCCGCCTCCGCCGCCGGTGCCCGCGGTCGGTGGTGCCGGGGGCGGGGTGCATGCCGCGGCGACGATGCTGGCCTCCGGCGCGGCGGTGCCCGGTCCGGTGGCGCCCGGTCCGGTGGGTTCGGGTGCGGCCGGTGGTTCCGGTGCGCCGCAGGGTGCGGGTCCGGCCGCGCCGCCGCCCGCTCCGCCGCAGGGGCCGGGGCCCGCCGCTCCGCCGCAGGCCGCGCCCCCGCAGGGCGCCCCCGGCGGGTACGGCTATCCGCCGACGCCGGGCGGGGTGCCGACGGTCGGGCCCGGCTACATGGCGGTGCTCAGCTACCGCGCGCCGGACGGTTCCGAGCAGAAGATCGTGCGCCGGTCCGCGCCCGGTACGCCGCACCCGGAGTGGCAGCTCCTGCACGAGCTGCGGGGGATGAACATCCCGCCGCAGCAGGTGCTGGAGCTCCACACCGAGCTGGAGTGCTGTGAGGTGCCGGGCGGCTACTGCGCCCGGCTGGTCCGGGACACCTGGCCGCAGGTGCGGATCAGCCACACCGCCGCGTACGGCCGTGACCACGCCTCGCGGCAGCAGGGCGTCCGTCATCTCGTCGAGCACCAGGGCGAGTTGCACCAGGTGGCGGACGGTCCGGCGCGGCCGGCCCCGGTGCGGGCGCCGCTGCCGCACCCCTCGCAGGTGCAGCCGGTGCCCCCGGCGCCGCCGCAGGTCATCGGGCAGGAGCTGGAGCAGGCGTTCGGCCCGCAGGCGCTGTTCCGTTTCGATCAGCGGGCGGTCTCCCGGCAGGGCGTGCCGGAGGTCGTCGCGCAGATGCTGGTCTGGGCGGGGCTGCCGGTCGACTTCGGGCCGTTCTTCTGGGCGCAGGCGCAGCCGGGCCGTCCGGTGCCGACGCTGGCGGAGCTGGCGGCGGAGCGCGGTGTGCAGCCGTCGGCCGACGCGGGCTCGTACCTGGTCATGGGCAACGACTACGGGCGTCAGCTGTGTGTGCAGTACGGCACGGCGCACATCGTGGCGGTGCCGCTGGAGGGGGTGCCGGGCGGGCAGCCCGCGCCGGCGCAGTTCGTCAACAGCGGGCTGCCGGAGTTCACGCGGTGCCTGGCGATGCTGGGCCGGATGTGGCGGCTGCGGTACGGGCTGACCCCGGAGCAGGCGGGCCGCTGGACGGTCGATTTCCAGGCGCAGCTGGTGGCGCTCGACCCAGCGGCGCTCGGTTCGCCGGAGACGTGGTGGTCGGTGCTGCTGGAGCAGATGTGGGACGGGTTGCTGTAAGCCCGTAAGCCTGTGCGAAAGGGTCGCTGACCACCGGTTTTCCGGGGGCGGCGGCCCTTTGCCGTCCCGCTCGGGCTGCGGGAGCGGCGCGGCGCGCGGACCATACCGGTATGGAGCAGCTCGGGCAGGAGCCGCCACCGCCGTCCGTACCGGCCGACCGTGCCGGGCGGTGCGGCGGGCGCCGCGCCGGCGGGAGTGGCCGGCGGCGCCGGCGGTGGCTGCGCCGGACGCTGCTGGCGCTGCTGGTCGTGGTGGTGCTGCTGGTCGCCGGGGGTGTGGCGGCGTACCGCTGGGCGGGCGGGCAGGTGCGGCACGTCGCGGCGATCGGCGCGTACCCGGGCCGTCCGGCGGCCGGTGCGGGCACGAACTGGCTGCTGGTCGGCTCGGACAGCCGCGCCGGGCTCACCCCGCAGCAGCGCAAGGAGCTGCATGTGGGCAACGGCGGCGGGCGGAACACCGACACGGTGATGGTGCTGCACACCGGCGCCCGTGGCCCGTCCCTGGTGAGCCTGCCGCGGGACAGCTACGTGACGGTGCCGGGCCACGGCCGCCGCAAGATCAACGGGGCGTACGCGGCGGGCGGGCCGCAGCTGCTGACCCGCACCGTGGAGCAGGCGACGGGGCTGCGCATCGAGCGGTACGCGGAGGTGAACTTCCTCGGTCTGGTGCAGGTCGTCGACGCGCTCGGCGGCGTACGGATCTGTCCGGAGAAGCCGCTGAAGGACGCGGAGTCCGGTGCGGATTTCCGGGCCGGGTGCCAGCAGGTCGACGGGCGGCAGGGGCTGGCGTACGCGCGGGCCCGCTACAGCGATCCGCAGGGCGACCTCGGGCGGGTGAAGCGGCAGCGGCAGCTGATGGGGGCGGTGGCGGACCGGATGCTGAGCACCGAGATGCTGCGCCATCCGTCCCGTCCGGCGCCGGTGGTGCGCACCACGCTCGCGGCGATCCGGGTGGACGACGGCGCCGGGATCCGGCAGCTGGTGGAGCTGGGCCGGTCGCTGCGGAAGATCACCGGCGGTGCGGGCCGGGCGGTGACGGTGCCGGTGGCGCGGCCGGGGGTGAGCGTCAGCGGTGCGGGGGACGTGCTGATGTGGGACGAGCCGAAGGCCCGGCTGCTGTTCGACGCGCTCCGCAAAGATGATCCAATTCCGACTTCTGTCATCAATTGACGCATCCTGGTGGGGTGGGAGCGGTCTCCTGCCGCCTTGCGGGCGGCCCGGGCCGCTCCGGAGAGTTGAGTGCGGGACGGCGCGTCGGCCGGACAGAGCGGTCCGGGCGGCGCATCGTCGCGGAGGGCGTGACGGTGCGCGCGCCGGAGAGGGGCATGAGGATGACTGCGTCGGTATCGCCGCACGGTTTCGTGACCGTACGCGGACGCGGCTACCGTCCGCACGACGTGGACCGCCGCGTCGCGGGCCTCACCGTGGACCGCGACTCGTGCTGGGAGCGGGTCGCGCAGCTCACCGAGGAGGCCGAGCGGCTGGCGGCGGAGCTGTCGGAGCTGCGCGCGTACGTCGCCACGATGCCGCCGCAGACCTACGAGTCCCTGGGCGAGCAGGCCCGGCTCATCCTCACCACCGCCGAGTCCGAGGCGGCCCGGCTGCGCGCGGACGCGGAGCGGGCGGCCGAGGAGCTGCGGGACGCGACGGTGGCGTACGCGTGCGACACCGGGGAGGCGGCCGACGAGGTCGCGCACGCCCGCCGCAAGGACGCCGAGGAGCGCGGGCAGCGGGTGGTCGACGCGGCGCGCGCGGACGCGGCGGCGCGGGTGAAGGCGGCGGAGAAGGACGCCGCGCAGTGGCGCGAGGAGGCCGCCGAGGCGCTGCGGGAGATGCGGCGCCGCACCGCCGAGATGCTCGCCGACGCCGAGCAGCGGCAGGCCGACGCGTGGGAGGAGTGCGGCCGGGAGATCGCCGGGCGGGAGGCGGAGACGGCCCGGCGGATCGTGGAGCTGGAGGAGCGCGGCCGGGAGGTCGTGGCGCTGGCGGAGCGGCACCGCGCGGAGACGGAGGAGGCCGCGCGCCACCGGCAGGAGGACGCCGAGGCCCGCGCCGCCGAGCTGCTGGCCCAGGCCGGTGTCGAGGTCGAGCGGATCGAGCGGGCCACCGCCCGGATCCTGCGCGAGCACCAGGAGGAGCGCGATGAGCTGCGCTCCCACATGACCCATGTCCGCAACAGCCTGGCCGCCCTGACCGGCAAGGACCCGGGGGACCTGACGGGCGAGGAGGACGGCCCGGCGGCTCCCGAGCCGCCCGCGGGCTCTCCCGCGGGCCCCACGACCGGCCCCGCCTCCGGCGATCTGCGTGCCCCCGTCAACCCGGACGACGAGGACACCATCGAGACGGAGCTGCCGCGCCCGACGTGAGCCGGCCACGGGGCGTCCGACGTGAACCCGCCGCGGCCCGTACGAGGGAGGGCGGCGGGGCGGCGCGGGCCGTACGGCGGGCGGGCGGCGGGGCCCGGCCGGTGCCCGGATCCGGGTCCTGCGGCCCCGTCCGCCCGGTGACCTGGGCGCCTTCGCTCGCGCGGCGGTCTGTCGGTGGTCGGGCGTAAGGTGGGCAACCCCGGCCCGATCGACATGGGGACCGCCCCGGCCCAGATCGACGCGCCGGGCTGTTCGCGTTGTTCGCCTCGCTGGGACGGAACCTCTCATGAGCCTTGCTGGTCTGCTCGACGCCGTCGTCAAGGATCCGGCGCTCGCCGAAGCGGTGCAGGCCGCGACCGACGGCCACCGCCCGCATGTGGACCTCGTCGGCCCGCCCGCCGCCCGCCCCTTCGCGGTGGCCGCGCTCGCCCGGGACGCGAAGCGGCCGGTGCTCGCGGTGACCGCCACCGGCCGGGAGGCCGAGGACCTCGCCGCCGCGCTGCGCACCCTGGTCCCGGCCGGCGAGGAGAACACCGTCGTGGAGTTCCCCTCCTGGGAGACGCTGCCGCACGAGCGGCTCTCGCCCCGCTCGGACACCGTCGGCCGCCGCCTCGCGGTGCTGCGCCGCCTCGCCCACCCCAGCCCCGACGACCCGGCCACCGGCCCGGTCTCCGTCGTCGTCGCGCCCATCCGCTCCGTGCTCCAGCCGCAGGTCAAGGGGCTCGGCGATCTCGTCCCCGTCAGCCTGCGCACGGGGCAGAGCGCCGATCTCGGCGAGGTCGTCGACGGGCTCGCGGCCGCCGCGTACGCCCGGGTCGAACTGGTCGAGAAGCGCGGCGAGTTCGCCGTCCGCGGCGGCATCCTGGACGTCTTCCCGCCCACCGAGGAGCATCCGCTCCGGATCGAGTTCTGGGGCGACGACGTCGAGGAGATCCGCTACTTCAAGGTCGCCGACCAGCGGTCCCTGGAGGTCGCCGAGCACGGCCTGTGGGCGCCGCCCTGCCGCGAGCTGCTGCTCACCGACGAGGTGCGGGAGCGGGCCGCCGCCCTCGCCGAGGACCACCCGGAGCTGGGCGAACTCCTCGGCAAGATCGCCGAGGGGATCGCCGTCGAGGGCATGGAGTCCCTCGCGCCGGTCCTCGTCGACGACATGGAGCTGCTGCTGGACGTGCTGCCCGCCGGCAGCATGGCCGTGGTCTGCGACCCGGAGCGGGTCCGCACCCGCGCCGCCGACCTCGTCGCCACCAGCCAGGAGTTCCTCCAGGCGTCCTGGGCGGCCAGCGCGGGCGGGGGAGAGGCGCCGATCGACGTGGGTGCGGCGTCCCTGTGGGGCATCGCCGATGTCCGCGCCCACGCCCGTGAGCTGGGGATGATGTGGTGGTCCCTCAGCCCGTTCGCCGCCGACGAGACCACCGCCGCCGACGCGGGCGACACCCTCACCCTCGGCATGCACGCCCCCGACACCTACCGCGGCGACACCGCCCGCGCCCTCGCCGACACCAAGGGCTGGCTCGCCGACGGCTGGCGCACCGTCTACGTCACCGAGGGCCACGGCCCCGCCGCCCGCACCGTCGAGGTGCTCGGCGGGGAGGGCATCGCCGCCCGCCTCGACGCCGAGCTGACCGCGCTCGCGCCGTCCGTCGTCCATGTCGCCTGCGGCTCCCTCGACACCGGCTTCCTCGACCCGGGGCTGCGGCTCGCCGTCCTCACCGAGACCGATCTGTCCGGGCAGAAGGCCGCCGCCAAGGAGCTGGGCCGGATGCCGGCCCGCCGCCGCAAGACCATCGACCCGCTGACCCTCAAGGCCGGCGACTTCATCGTCCACGAACAGCACGGCGTGGGCCGCTACATCGAGATGGTGCAGCGCACCGTCCAGGGCGCCACCCGCGAGTACCTCCTCGTCGAGTACGCCCCCGCCAAGCGCGGCCAGCCCGGCGACCGGCTCTACATCCCCACCGACCAGCTGGAGCAGGTCACCAAGTACGTCGGCGGCGAGGCCCCGACGCTGCACCGCCTCGGCGGCGCCGACTGGACGAAGACCAAGGCGCGGGCGAAGAAGGCGGTCAAGGAGATCGCCGCCGACCTCATCAAGCTGTACTCCGCGCGGATGGCGGCGCCCGGCCACACCTTCGGCCCGGACACCCCCTGGCAGCGCGAGCTGGAGGACGCCTTCCCGTACGCGGAGACGCCGGACCAGCTCACCACCATCGCCGAGGTCAAGGAGGACATGGAGAAGTCGGTCCCGATGGACAGGCTGATCTGCGGCGATGTTGGGTACGGTAAAACCGAAATTGCTGTGAGAGCCGCCTTCAAGGCCGTGCAGGACGGCAAGCAGGTCGCCGTCCTCGTCCCGACGACCCTCCTCGTCCAGCAGCACTACGGCACCTTCACCGAGCGGTACGGACAGTTCCCCGTCAACGTCCGCGCGCTCTCCCGCTTCCAGACCGACACCGAGTCCAAGGCGACGCTGGAAGGGCTCAGGGACGGCTCCGTCGACATCGTCATCGGCACCCACCGCCTCTTCTCCTCCGAGACGAAGTTCAAGGACCTCGGCCTGGTCATCGTCGACGAGGAGCAGCGCTTCGGCGTCGAGCACAAGGAGCAGCTGAAGAAGCTCCGCGCCAACGTCGACGTCCTGACGATGTCCGCGACGCCCATCCCCCGCACCCTGGAGATGGCCGTCACCGGCATCCGCGAGATGTCGACGATCACCACCCCGCCCGAGGAGCGCCACCCGGTGCTCACCTTCGTCGGGCCGTACGAGCAGAAGCAGATCGGCGCGGCCATCCGCCGTGAACTGCTCCGTGAGGGCCAGGTCTTCTACATCCACAACCGCGTCGAGTCCATCGACCGGGCGGCGGCGCGGCTGCGCGAGATCGTGCCGGAGGCGCGGATCGCCACCGCCCACGGCCAGATGTCCGAACAGGCCCTGGAGCAGGTCGTCGTGGACTTCTGGGAGAAGAAGTTCGATGTGCTGGTCTCCACCACGATCGTCGAGTCCGGCATCGACATCTCCAACGCCAACACCCTCATCGTCGAGCGCGGCGACAACTTCGGCCTCTCCCAGCTGCACCAGCTGCGCGGCCGGGTGGGCCGCGGCCGCGACCGCGGCTACGCCTACTTCCTCTACCCGCCGGAGAAGCCGCTGACGGAGACCGCCCACGAGCGGCTGGCGACGATCGCGCAGCACACCGAGATGGGCGCCGGTATGTACGTCGCCATGAAGGACCTGGAGATCCGCGGCGCGGGCAATCTGCTGGGCGGCGAGCAGTCCGGCCACATCGCCGGTGTCGGCTTCGACCTGTACGTGCGGATGGTCGGCGAGGCGGTGGCGGACTACCGCGCGTCGCTGGAAGGCGGGGTGGAGGAGGAGCCGCCGCTGGAGGTCAAGATCGAGCTGCCGGTCGACGCGCACGTCCCGCACGACTACGCGCCCGGCGAGCGGCTGCGCCTCCAGGCGTACCGGGCGATCGCGGCGGCGTCGAGCGAGGAGGACATCGCGGCGGTCCGCGAGGAGCTGACCGACCGTTACGGCAAGCTGCCCGAGCCGGTGGAGAATCTGCTGCTGGTCGCCGGGCTGCGGATGCTGGCGCGGGCCTGCGGCGTCAGCGACATCACCCTCCAGGGCTCCAATGTCCGCTTCGGCCCGGTGGAGCTGCGCGAGTCCCAGGAGCTGCGCCTCAAGCGCCTCCATCCGCGCTCCGTCCTCAAGCCGGCCACCCACCAGGTGCTGGTGCCCCGCCCCACCACCGGCAAGATCGGCGGCAAGCCGCTGGTCGGCCGGGAACTGCTGGCGTGGGTGGGGGAGTTCCTGACGACGATCCTGGGGGCGTGAGGCGGCCGATCCGCGGATACGGGCCGGCGGCGGCGCGCCTGCGGCCCGTACGCGGCCGCCGCCCGGGCCCGGCGCCCGCGCGCCGCCGCCCGCGCGCCGCTCAGCCCACCAGCTCCGCCACCTTCCGCGCGCACTCCCGCGGGGTGTGGCGGCCGGTGTCGACCTCGATGTCGTACGTCATCCCGCGGTGGACCAGGGACGCCTGAGCCGCGGCCATGCCGGGGACGCGGTCGGGGCGGGCGCTCTCGCGGGCGGTGGCGACGGCCGCGTCGCAGCGGACGCCGACCCACAGCGCGGACAGCTCGCCCAGCGCGCGCTCCCAGGCGCGGCGCCCCTCGACGCCGCCGAGGAACACCTCGTCGAGGATGACCGGCGCCCCGGCGCGGACGACCGCCGCGACACCGTGCCGCCAGCTCTCCTGAAGCGCCTGGAAGGCCGCGCCGGGCGTGACCGAGCCGTCCGCGCCGAGGACCAGCCCGTCCGGATCGTCCATCAGACCCGGCGGCAGCGCCTCGATCAGACTGTCGACGCCGAACGTCAGCCACGGGCGTGGCAGGACGTCCTGGAGGGCGCGGGCCAGCGACGACGTGCCGGAGCTGGATCCGCCGTTGAGAACGATCACCTGGAAGGCCATCGCGCCACCGTAACGACCGCGGCCCGCCGCCGCCTCCGGATTTCCGCCCGGCTCAGGGCCCGGACACCCGCCGCAGCACCACGAAGTCCCCGGCCGTACCGGACACCGCGTAGCGGGCGCCCGGATGCCGCTGCCCGGCCTCGGTGCGGACCTGCGCCGCCGTGCGGCCCTCGCCCAGCTGCACGGCGACGTAGTCGGGGGCGATGCCGCGGGTGTCGCCGATCCAGAACACCCGGGTGCGCGAGACGAGCCGGGACAGCGGCCGGATGTCCGCCTCGACGCTCGCCCCGTCCGGGACGGTCGCCAGCAGCCGCTCGGCGGCGGTGACCTCCGGCGGGATGCGGTACGTCGCCGGCTCGGTGAGGCGGGCCAGCGGCAGCGCGGTGGTCAGCGCCAGCGCCGCGGCGACGGCGGCGGCCGGGAGCTGGCCCGCCAGCGAGCGCAGCCAGGGCCGCGGCGAACGCCCCGCCCGCTCCAGCGCGTCGACGAGCGCGAGGAAGACCACCGGCATCAGCACCGCGTTGTAGTGCCAGTCGATGCCCCAGTAGTGCGGCTCGTGGGAGACGAACCGCCAGCCGAGCGTCGGCACCGCGGCCAGCAGCAGCGGTGAACGCAGCGCCAGCAGACCGGTGGTGGGCAGCAGCACCCACAGCAGGGTGTGCAGCGCCTCCCCCGCCCCGATCGCCGGCCCCTGCGCACCGTCGCCGCCGAGCTTGGTCCAGTAGTCGTACGAGCCGGTGCCGTTGAAGCCGGGGATGATCACGCCGAGGGTGACGGCGGTGGCGGCCAGCCCGAAGCCGATCAGCGCGACGGCGAGCGGCAGCGCCTGCCGCGCACGGATCAGCACCACCACGCCGACGGCGGCGGCGGTGACCCCCAGATCCTCCTTGACCAGCACCAGCGGCGCGGCCCAGCACACCGCCGCCGTCCACCGCCCGCGCACCACCGCCTCCAGCGCGAACGCCAGCAGCGGGAGCGCGAACGCGATCTCGTGGAAGTCGAAGTCGATCGCTTTTTGCAGGCCCCACGACAGCCCGTACGCGACGCCGAGCGCCAGGCCCCGGGCGCGTCCCAGGTACCGGGCGGCGGTGCGGGTGACCGGCACCGACGACAGCGCGAACAGCGCCGCCTGCGCCGTCAGCAGCGTCAGGGGGGAGGGCAGCAGCCGGTAGAGGGGGGCGAGCAGGATCAGCACCGGGCTGAAGTGGTCGCCCAGGACGTTGGTGCCCGGCCCCTTCAGGTCGACGATCGGCGCCCCGAGGTGGGCGTAACCGCGCACCGCCTGCTCGAAGATGCCGAGGTCCCAGGAGGCGGTGCCCATCGTGAGGTGCCGCAGCAGCGACAGCGTGGCGTACGCGGCGAAGAGCAGGGCCGCCAGCCACCACGGATCGAGGCGCGGCGCACGCCACCCGGCGAGGCGGCGCGGGCCGGGTCCGGCGGGCTGCGCGTCGCGGGGGGCGTCGCGGGGGGCGTCGGGCGGGGCGGTCCGCTGCCCGGGCGGCGTTCCGGTCGCCGTGCCGGGCACGGCGGGACCGGCGCCCGCTGCGGTCGCTGCGGCCGTGTCCATGCGTGTCCTCCGTCTCGGCTTCCGAAAAGATACTCGAAGCCGTCGAACCGGGCGGTTACGGCGTACCTGCCCCGTGGCGCGTACGCTCCTTCGCCGGACCGGCCACCGGGCGCTCCGGCGGCCCAGCTACCTGAGGGGACACCCGACTTGAACCGGATACGGACCGCGCTGCCCATCGCCGCCGTCGCCGCACTGCTCACCCTGACCGGCTGTTCGCCCGCCGACGGGCCGGGGGGCACGGACGCCAAGGCCGGCGCGACGCCGTCCGGCACGCCCGGCTCCGCCCTGGCGGCGGTGGCCGAACTGCCCGTCAAGAAGCGCGGCTCGCAGGACGGTTACGCCCGCAACCGCTTCGGCAGCGCCTGGGCCGACACCGACGGCAACGGCTGCGGCACCCGCGACGACATCCTTGAGCGCGATCTGGAGAACACCAAGCACCGCGGCAAGACCTGCGCCGTCACCTCCGGGACGCTCACCGACGACCCGTACACCGGCGGCACCATCCGTTACCAGCGCGGCAGCAGCAAGGTCGACATCGACCATGTCGTCGCGCTCTCCGACGCCTGGCAGAAGGGCGCCGCCCGCTGGGAGCCGCGCAAGCGGATCGCGCTCGCCAACGACCCGCTGAACCTCATCGCCGTGGAGGCGTCCGCCAACCGCAGCAAGAGCGACGGCGACGCCGCCGCCTGGCTGCCGGAGAACCAGGGCTACCGCTGCACCTACGTCGCCCGGCAGGTCGCGGTGAAGAAGAAGTACGGCCTGTGGGTCACCCGGGACGAGAAGGCGGCGATGTCGAAGGTGCTGGACGGCTGCCCGGGCGAGAAGCTGCCGACCGGCGGCAACCCGACCGAGGCGCCGGAGCGCTTCACGGCGAAGTAGCGGCGGCGGACGGCGGGCGCGTCCGGCGCACGGCCGGGCGCGCGCCCACCGGGGCGCCCGGGGCGAAGGTCCCGTGGCGCCCCGCCCGGTGGGCGAAGGGCCTGCGGCGCCCCGCTCGGTGCCCGGTGGGCGAAGGTCCCGCCGTGCCCCGCCCCGCGTACCCAAAAACCTGGGGAATCGTTGGCCAACCGGTGGCCCGGGGCACCCGGACTCCCTACTATCGATCAACGCCAGATCGATGAGATGACCGCTCCCGGCACCCGCCGGGGGCGCCCCGCCCACCGCCGCCGCACGGCGTTCGCGCCGCGCCGTCTCGTTCACGATCTCTGCCGGGAGGCCCCGTGCTCCGCCGTAGGACAGTGCTCTCCGTATCCGTCTCCGCCGCCCTGCTGGCCGCGACCCCGCTGCTCACCGCCTGCGGCAGCGACGCGCACCCCGGTGCCGCCGCGATCGTCGGCGGCGAGCGGATCACCGTCGCCCAGCTCCAGGCGAAGGTCAAGGACGTACGCCGGGCCCAGAGCGAGTCCCCGCAGGGCGGTCAACTCATCTCCAACACCGGCCAGTTGAGCCTGGTCACCCTCAACGGCATGATCTTCCGGCGGGTCCTGGAGCGCAGTGCGGACCGCGCCGGGGTGACCGTCAGCCGCGCCGATGTGCAGAAGTGGCGGACCACCGCCGAGCGGGAACTGGGCGGCCCGGAGCGGCTGAAGGCCGTCTGGCTGCAGCAGCAGTCCGTCGCCCCCGACGAGGTCGATGCGACCGTCCGCAACCAACTCCTGCTGGACGGCCTCGCCAAGAAGATCGGCGCCGACCGCGCCAGCGCCGAGGGCCAGCGCCGCCTCGTCGACAACCTCGCCCGCACCTCCCGCGCCATGGGCGTCGACGTCAACCCGCGCTTCGGCCGCTGGAACGACCGCCGGGTGATCCTCGGCGAGACCAAGGACCCGTGGATCTCCCACGCCTCCGGCGCCCGGCAGCAGGCGTAGCCGATACGCCCCGGGGAGCGGCCCCGGCACCCGTCCGGCCGGCGCGGCCAGCGGGTGCCGGGGCCGCCGCCGGTTCGCGGCGCGGGGCGCTGTCGGTGGGGTGCGTTACGTTCGAGGGGTGAACGCTGACGTGCCCTCCGCCGACGCCGCTGCCCGCCCCGAGGGCGGCACCGGGCGCCTGGTCCTGCTCACCACCAGCCACCGGGTCGCCCCCGGCCTGCTGTCCTGGAACGCCTGGCGGACGCTGCGCGCCGCCGACCGCGTGTGCTGCGCGGACGCCGCCCATCCGCAGCTGCCCTATCTGCGCGAGGCAGGCGTCACGGTGGAGTCCGCCGTCCCCGGCGCCCGCGAGCTGGTCGACGACTGCGTCGCCGGCGACCGCACGGTCGTCGTCCTCACCTCCGCCGACGGCGAGAGCACCCTGACCGACGGCCTGGCCCGGCTCGCCGGCTCCGGCCGCGAGACCATGCCCGACCTGGAGCTGCTGCCCGGCGCCTACGACCTGCCGGGCGCCCGGCTGCTCGACCTCGTCCAGGTCATGGACCGCATCCGCACCAGCTGCCCGTGGACGGGCATCCGCACGCACGAGGACCTCGCCAAGTACGCGCTGGAGGAGACGTACGAGCTGGTCGAGGCCATCGAGACCGGCGACCGCGAGGCGCTGCGCGAGGAGCTGGGCGATGTCCTGCTCCAGGTCGTCTTCCACGCCCGGATCGCCCAGGACGACCCCGACGCACCGTTCTCGGTCGACGATGTCGCCGGGACGATCGTGGAGAAGCTGATCCACCGCCATCCGCACGTCTTCGGGGACGAGCCGGCCGAGACGCCCGAGGAGGTCCGGGCGCACTGGCTGCGCACCAAGGCCACCGAGAAGCGGCGCGCCTCGGTCACCGACGGCGTCCCGCTCACCCAGCCCGCGTTGGCCCTCGCCGCCAAGCTCGCCTCCCGCGCCCGCACGGCCGGCCTCGACGTCCGCCCCGCGGCCCCCGGCATCGGCTACGAACTCCTGGCCCTGGCCGCCCGCGCCGAGGCCGAGGGCACCGACCCCGAAACCGCCCTCCGCGCCGCCGCCCGCACCTACCGCGACGCCATCCGCGCGGCGGAGGGCCTGCCGGTCTCCGGGGCGGAGGAGATACCCGAATAAGGGGTGGCGGGCCCCGCGCCCCGGGCGGCCTCGGCCCCGAGCGCGGGCGTTGCCGATGCTTGGCCGCAGCCGCAGCCGCAGCCGCAGCCGCAGCCGCAGCCGCAGCCGGGTGGCCCCACGTCCCCGGGCAGCGGCCCCCGGCCACCGGCCCTGTCCCCGGGCGGCCCCCGGCCCCCGAGCGCAGGCCGCCCCCCCGCCCGCACCGCGCCGTCCGCACCGCCCCCAGCAGCGGTTACCGTCGAAAGGTGCACCACACGCCCGACACCGCCCCCGACACGACCCTCCCGGCCCCGGGCCCGGCCGTCCCCGCCCCGGCCGTCCGCCCCGCGGGCCCGGCGCCCGGCGACGCGCCGTCCGCCGCCCGCTGCCCGACGGCCGCCACGGGCGCCGGGGAGGCCGCGCGCCCCGCGGCCGCCGATCCGCCCGCCCCCGCCCTCTTCACCTGGGAGTTCGGCGCCGACCCGTACCCGGCCTACGCCTGGCTGCGGGAGCACGCACCGGTGCACCGCACGGAGCTGCCCAGCGGTGTCGAGGCATGGCTGGTGACGCGGTACGCCGACGCGCGGCAGGCGCTCGCCGACTCCCGGCTGTCGAAGAACCCGGTGCACCACAGCGAGGGCGCCCACGGCAAGGGCAAGGTCGGCATCCCCGGCGAGCGCAGCGCCAACCTCATGACGCATCTGCTCAACATCGACCCACCCGACCACACCCGGCTGCGCCGCCTGGTCTCCAAGGCGTTCACCCCGCGCCGCGTCGCCGCCTTCGCCCCGCGCGTCCAGGAGCTGACCGACGCGCTCATCGACGGCTTCGCCGCCCGCGGCGAGGCCGACCTCATCCACGAGTTCGCCTTCCCGCTGCCGATCTACGCCATCTGCGACCTGCTCGGCGTCCCGCGCGAGGACCAGGACGACTTCCGGGACTGGGCCGGGATGATGCTCCGCCACACCAAACCGGGCGGCACCGGCGGCGGTCCGCGCGGCGGCGTCGCCAAGGCGGTCAAGAAGATCCGCGGCTACCTCGCCGAGCTGATCCACCGCAAGCGCGCCGCCCTGCCGCCCGAGCCCGCGCCCGACGAGGACCTGATCTCCGGCCTGATCCGCGCCTCCGACCACGGCGAGCACCTCACCGAGAACGAGGTCGCCGCGATGGCGTTCATCCTCCTCTTCGCCGGTTTCGAGACCACCGTCAACCTCATCGGCAACGGCACCTACGCCCTGCTGCGCACCCCCGACCAGCGCGAACTCCTCCAGAAGTCGCTGGCCGCCGGCGACCGCGACGTCCTGGCCACCGGCATCGAGGAGCTGCTGCGCTACGACGGCCCGGTCGAGCTGGCCACCTGGCGGTTCGCGACCGAGGAGCTGACGCTCGGCGGCGAGCGGATAGCCGTGGGCGATCCGGTGCTGGTGGTGCTCGCCGCCGCCGACCGCGACCCCGCACGCTTCGACGCCCCCGACACCCTCGACCTGCGCCGCACCGACAACCCGCACCTCGGCTACGGCCACGGCATCCACTACTGCCTCGGCGCGCCGCTCGCCCGCCTCGAAGGGCAGACCGCCCTCGCCACCCTCCTGACCCGCCTGCCCGACATCCGACTTGCGGCGGAACCGGGCGATTTGCGGTGGCGCGGCGGCCTCATCATGCGCGGTCTGCGCACCCTCCCCGTGGAGTTCACCCCGGCCCCCTGACGACACGCCGCCCACCTGCGCGGAAGCCCGTCCGAAGGCCGGAAGTTGACTTGCCGTCAGGCGCGTGACCTACACGTGATCTCCGCTACACCGGCTTGTGACGCCCCGTGAGCCCGGCTACCTTGCCACCGAACACGCGCTCCATCGCCCCGGTGGACGCCGTACCGGACCCCGGGCGGCCGGACCGGGGCGGCGGGACGGACAACTCAACCGCCGCTCGAAAGGCAATCGCATGCGCACCGGCAACGGCAGACACCGTCGCCCCCGCCAGGCACCGGCCCTCTTTGTCACGGCGGGTGTGACCGGCGCGGGCCTCGCCCTGCCCCTCCTCGGCGCGGGCGCCGCCCACGCCGCCGACGCCTCCACCTGGGACCGCGTCGCCCAGTGCGAGTCCGGCGGCATCTGGTCCAGCGCCAGTGGCAACGGCTTCTACGGCGGCCTCCAGCTCACCCTCGACATGTGGCGCGACCACGGCGGGCTGGCGTACGCCGCCCGGCCCGACCTGGCCAGCCGCGCCCAGCAGATAGCCGTGGCGCAGGCGATCCTCGCCGAGCGCGGTCCGGACGCCTGGCCGCGCTGCGCGACCGAAGCCGGACTCACCGAGGACGGCCAGGCGCCCGACGTCGACCCCGGCGGCGCCGTCACCACCCCGCCCGCCGGCGCGGACGGTGCCCACACCGGCACCGGCACCGACTCCGACCAGGACGAGACCCCGGCCCCCGGCACCCCGGACACCGCCGACCCGTCCGCCCCGACGGACACCGCCGACCCGTCCGACGCCCCGGACCCGTCCACCTCGCCCGGCACCCCCGACGCCACCGGCTCCCCGAAGGCGCCCGAGGACTCGCAGCGGCCCGGCGGGCCCGATGTGCCCGACGAGCCGTCCGCCGACCCGTCCGACCGCACGACCCCCTCCGGACACCCGTCCCGTACGACGCCTCCGGCGGACGCCGACGGCTCCCGCGGTGGCGACGGCTCCGGACGCCACCGCGGCGGCAGCGGCGCCGACGGGGACGACGGGGACGGCGACCGCACCCCGGGGCGGCACGCCTCGCGCGGCGGCGAGCGGACGGACCCGGACGCGGGCGCGTACACCGTGCGCTCCGGTGACAACCTGTCAGCCATCGCCGAGGCGCGGGAGCTGCCCGGCGGCTGGCCCGCGCTGTACGAGCGCAACGAGGACGTCATCGGCGACGACCCGGACCTCATCCGCCCAGGTCAACTCCTCGATCTGGGCCACTGATCGAGGCGGTAGGCGGCTTTTGCCCGTTTTGGCGAAAGTGAGACATGGCTCTCGTCGCTGTCCGCGGTGTCCTAACCTGTCCTTCACATCCACACCCTGCCCTACCTGCGGAAATATGCGCGCTCTGCGGTCATTCGCAGTCAACTGGGTGCAGAAAGCGGGGTTTGAACGACACGGGAGGTTCTGATTGGGTCAGCACCGCTCGCCAAAGCGGGCCCTTCGTTCACACGCCGAATCCTGCCGGTGGGCGAAGGTGGTCGACGCGCAAGCGCCGAAGGCAGGAGCGGGGGACCCAAGGTAAGCGCCGGCCCCGCCCGTGAAAGCGGGCCAACCGGCTTGGGGTGAAGCCGCGTGCACGTCACGCGGCCGGGCAATCCACACCGCCCGAACCCGACAGCTCACCTCGCAGGCGTCGGTGAGGAAAACGAAGCATGCTGATCAACAAGGCCAAGCACCGTCGTCCCTCCAAGGCCGTCCGCGTCGCCACCCTCGCCGGTGTCGCCGGCGCCGCCGTGGCCGTCCCGCTGATGGGCGCCACCAACGCCTCCGCCGCCTCCGTCGCCACCTGGGACGCCGTCGCCCAGTGCGAGTCCGGCGGCAACTGGTCGATCAACACCGGCAACGGCTACTACGGTGGCCTGCAGTTCTCCCAGTCCAGCTGGGCGGCGGCCGGTGGCACCCAGTTCGCGCCCCGCGCCGACCAGGCCACCAAGGCCCAGCAGATCCAGGCCGCCGAGAAGCTCCTCGCCATCCAGGGCCCGGGCGCCTGGTCCTGCGCCGGCGCCGGCAACCTCACCGCCGGTGGCCCGTCCCCCGACCTGAACACCGGTACCACCAAGGCCGCCCCCAAGGCCGCTCCGCAGCCCAAGGCCGCCCCCAAGCAGCAGGCGCCGAAGCAGCAGGCCCCGCAGCAGACCCGCCCGGCGACCCCGCAGCACCACGTCATGGGCCACGGCAACTACACCGTGAAGTCCGGCGACACCCTGGCGAAGATCGCCAAGGCGCACGGCAAGAACTGGAAGTCGGTCTACGCGGACAACAAGTCCGTCATCGGCTCCAACCCGAACCTCATCTTCCCGGGCCAGAAGCTCAACGTCTGATCCCGCGCGGGGCCACGCCGCCCCGCCCCCGGGCCCCCGCCCCTCCCGGCCCCCTCGCCCGCGCGTACGGCGGTACGCGCGGCACACCGGACCGGGAGGCGGCACCGGCCCGCCCGGACCCCGCGGGCCACGGCCCCGGCATCGCCCGGGAGCCCCGCTCACCCGCGGACCCACCCCCCACGGGATGCCCCGCCCGGCGCGCACGTCCCCGGGGCGGCACCGGCTCACCGCCGGCGCCGCCTCCGCGCGCCGAGGCGGGGTTTCGCCGTTCCGTACCCTGGTCCCGGACACAGCGTCGTGCTCCGCCCCTTATCAGCTGCTTTTCCGTTCCGCGGCTTTCGTTGTCGAATGTCAGGAACCCGGCGTCCGAGGCACCTTTCGTCCCGTACTGCGGGCCGCGAGGTAGCGAAGGGCCCGGGGGCCGTTAGGCTCGTGCCGCAGAACTCCAGACACCCATGAAGGAGACAACGTGCCGTCCATCGACGTCGTCGTAGCCCGCGAAATTCTCGACTCGCGAGGTAATCCCACGGTCGAGGTCGAGGTCGGCCTCGACGACGGCTCCACCGGCCGGGCCGCCGTTCCGTCCGGTGCCTCCACCGGAGCCTTCGAGGCCGTCGAGCTGCGCGACGGGGACCCCAACCGCTACCAGGGCAAGGGCGTCGAGAAGGCCGTCCTCGCCGTCATCGAGCAGATCGGCCCGGAGCTGGTCGGCTACGACGCCACCGAGCAGCGCCTCATCGACCAGGCCATGTTCGACCTGGACGCCACCGACAACAAGGGCTCGCTGGGCGCCAACGCCATCCTCGGCGTCTCCCTCGCCGTCGCGCACGCCGCCTCCGAGGCCAGCGACCTGCCGCTCTTCCGCTACCTCGGCGGCCCGAACGCGCACGTCCTGCCCGTCCCGATGATGAACATCCTCAACGGTGGGTCGCACGCCGACTCCAACGTCGACATCCAGGAGTTCATGATCGCTCCGATCGGCGCGGAGTCCTTCTCCGAGGCGCTGCGCTGGGGCGCCGAGGTCTACCACACCCTCAAGAAGGTCCTGAAGAACAAGGGCCTGGCCACCGGCCTCGGCGACGAGGGCGGCTTCGCCCCCAACCTCGGCTCCAACCGCGAGGCCCTCGACCTCATCCTGGAGGCCATCCGCGAGGCCGGCTACGCCCCCGGCCAGGACATCGCGCTCGCCCTGGACGTCGCCGCCTCCGAGTTCTACAAGGACGGCAAGTACCAGTTCGAGGGCAAGGAGCGCTCCGCCGCCGAGATGACGGAGTACTACGAGGAGCTGGTCGCGGCCTACCCGCTGGTCTCCATCGAGGACCCGCTGTTCGAGGACGACTGGGCCGGCTGGAAGGTCATCACCGACAAGCTCGGCGCCAAGGTCCAGCTCGTCGGCGACGACCTCTTCGTCACCAACCCCGAGCGCCTGGCCCGCGGCATCGAGGAGGGCTCCGCCAACGCCCTCCTGGTGAAGGTCAACCAGATCGGCTCGCTCACCGAGACCCTGGACGCCGTCGAGCTGGCCCAGCGCAACGGCTTCAAGTGCATGATGTCGCACCGCTCCGGCGAGACCGAGGACGTCACCATCGCCGACCTGGCCGTCGCCACCAACTGCGGCCAGATCAAGACCGGCGCCCCGGCCCGCTCCGAGCGCGTCGCCAAGTACAACCAGCTGCTGCGCATCGAGGAGATCCTGGACGACGCGGCGGTCTACGCCGGTCGCTCGGCCTTCCCGCGTTTCAAGGGCTGACCTCCCGGCGCCGGGTGCGTCCCGCTCCGCCCGACCGTGGGCGGGCCACCCGCCGCCACGGCCTGCGTTCGTCCCCGGCGACGGTCCCGTACCGTTGCCGGGGACGGCTGCGCTTCCGAACGGCCCCGCCCGGCGGGAGCGTACGAACTCCATGACGGTCGGCCAACAGGGGAGGCGACGTGTCCGCGGACCGGTTCTCGACCGCGACCCGGCTCAAGGCGCTCGGCGAACAGGCGGCGGCCCGCGTCCAGCGCGTCCGGCGCCCCCGCCGCAACCGCCTCACCGGCCGGGCCGCCCTGCTGGCCCTCGTCATGTGCTCCCTCGTCGTCGCCCTCGCCTACCCGATACGGCAGTACGTCTCGCAGCGCTCCGACATCGCCGACCAGCGCCGCAAGGCCCAGGAGGCGGCCAAGGCGCTGGACCGGCTGCGCGACGAGAAGTCCCGCTGGCGCGACCCCGCCTACGTCGAGCAGCAGGCCCGGCTGCATCTGCACTTCGTCCGCCCCGGCGAGACGGGTTATATCGTCCAGGACGGCTCGCGCGCCGACGACGGCGGCGCCCGCGGGGGCGCGGATGCGGCCTCCAGCCCCTGGTACCAGAACCTCTGGGCCGACGTCGACGCGGCCGACCGGTGACGCACCGTGCTCCGGTCCGGCCGACGGCCGTGAGCCCACCGAAGTCCCAGCCGAAGACCCCATCGAAGATCCCACCGAAAGCGCACATGGACACGCCTCCGCCCCAGACCGAGCCCACCGAGCCCACCGCCGCGGACATCGCCGCCTTCAAGGAGCAGCTGGGCCGCCCGCCGCGCGGCCTGCGGGCCATCGCCCACCGCTGCCCCTGCGGTCAGCCCGACGTCGTCGAGACGGCCCCGCGCCTGGAGGACGGCACGCCGTTCCCGACGCTGTACTACCTGACGTGCCCGCGCGCGGCCTCCGCCATCGGCACGCTGGAGGCCAACGGCGTGATGAAGGAGATGACCGAGCGGCTGGCCACCGACCCCGAGCTGGCCGCCGCCTACCGCGCCGCCCACGAGGACTACATCCGGCGCCGCGACGCCATCGAGGTCCTCCAGGGCTTCCCCAGCGCCGGCGGCATGCCGGACCGCGTCAAGTGCCTGCACGTCCTCGTCGGCCACTCCCTCGCGGCCGGCCCCGGCGTCAACCCGCTCGGCGACGAGGCGATCGCGATGCTGCCCGAGTGGTGGCGCAAGGGCCCCTGCGTGAGCCCCTGCCAGGAGGCCGCCGCCGAAGGAGCCGCCGAATGACCCGGGTCGCCGCCGTCGACTGCGGCACCAACTCCATCCGTCTGCTGGTCGCCGACGTCGATGCGGCCACCGGTGAGCTGACCGAGCTGGACCGCCGGATGCAGATCGTCCGCCTCGGCCAGGGCGTGGACCGCACCGGGCGGCTCGCCCCCGAGGCGCTGGAGCGGACCTTCGCCGCCTGCCGCGAGTACGCCGCGGTCATCAAGGAGCTGGGCGCCGAGCGCACCCGCTTCGTGGCGACCTCCGCCTCCCGCGACGCGGAGAACCGCGACGACTTCGTGCGCGGCGTGGTGGACATCCTGGGCGTCGAGCCCGAGGTCATCACCGGCGACCAGGAGGCGGAGTTCTCCTTCAACGGCGCGACGCGGGAGCTGACCGGCCGCCCCGATCTCGCCCGCCCCTACCTCGTCGTCGACATCGGCGGCGGCTCCACCGAGTTCGTCCTCGGCGACGGCTCCGTCCGGGCCGCCCGCTCCGTCGACATAGGCTGCGTGCGGATGACCGAGCGGCACCTGGTGCGCGACGGCGAGATCAGCGACCCGCCGGCCGCCGACCGGATCGCCGCGATCAGGGCCGACACGGCCGCCGCCCTCGACGAGGCAGAGGCCGCCGTCCCGCTCCGCGAGGCCGCCACCCTCGTCGGACTGGCCGGCTCGGTCACCACCGTCGCCGCCATCGCCCTCGGCCTCGACCACTACGACTCGGCGGCCGTCCACCACTCCCGCATCTCCCGCGCCCGCGTCGCGGAGATCACCGACCGCCTGGTCACCTCCACCCACGCCGAACGCGCCGCGATCCCGGTCATCCACCCGGGCCGCGTCGACGTCATCGCCGCCGGCGCCCTCGTCCTCCTGGAGATCATGGACCGCACGGGCGCCGAGGAGGTCGTGGTCAGCGAGCACGACATCCTCGACGGCATCGCCTGGAGCCTGGCCTGAGCCACCCCGGACGGTCCGCACGGCCCCTGCCGCCTTGGGGTGGCGGGGGCCGTCGTGTTCACCGGGTGCGGCCCCTTTCTCACGGGGATTCAGCTCCTTCTGGCACCCCGCCGCGCGGCGCCCCCGAAAAAGTTCGTGAAACTCTTCACATG
The DNA here is from genome assembly GCF_040300365.1 of Streptomyces sp. NPDC000404. Classification (NCBI taxonomy): domain Bacteria; kingdom Bacillati; phylum Actinomycetota; class Actinomycetes; order Kitasatosporales; family Streptomycetaceae; genus Streptomyces; species Streptomyces sp. NPDC000404. The sequence goes on from NZ_JBEPDN010000003.1 coordinate 464,150, forward strand.
AAAAAGGTGGCCGACGGCCGAAGAAAGGGGCCCTACGGGCCTCAATCGAAGGTCCTAGGACCTCTTGAGGCGGGGAATGTGCGGCAGAGCGCGGGCGGTGCCGGTGCTCACCCGGTGTGTGGTTCGGTCGCCCCTGGGTTCACAAGCCCTGATCACAAGGGGTCTCAACGGGCCGCGGCGGCGAGTGGTTCCCCGGAAGTGGTATGGCGTCCGTCACGGGGGCGGCGCAGTGTAGCAGACACCCCTTTGGTTCTTGTGAAGGGGCTCACGAGCAGCCCCCCAAGGGGAGGTGGATACTCGATTGCATGAGCACCACGGAGCGTCCCAGGATCCTCGTTGTAGGCGGTGGGTACGTAGGTTTGTACGCGGCGCGTCGCATCCTCAAGAAGATGCGGTACGGCGAGGCGACCGTCACGGTCGTCGACCCGCGCTCGTACATGACGTACCAGCCCTTCCTCCCTGAAGCTGCGGCCGGCAGCATCTCCCCGCGCCACGTCGTGGTTCCGCTGCGGCGTGTGCTGCCCAAGGCGGAGGTTCTCACCGGCCGGGTGACCACCATCGACCAGGACCGCAAGGTCGCCACCGTCGCGCCGCTCGTCGGCGAGGCGTACGAGCTGCCCTTCGACTACCTGGTCATCGCGATGGGCGCGGTCTCCCGTACCTTCCCGATCCCCGGCCTCGCCGAGAACGGCATCGGCATGAAGGGCGTCGAGGAGGCCATCGGGCTGCGCAACCACGTGCTGGAGCAGCTGGACAAGGCCGACTCCACCACCGACGAGGAGGTCCGCCGCAAGGCGCTGACCTTCGTCTTCATCGGCGGCGGCTTCGCCGGTGCGGAGACCGTCGGCGAGGTCGAGGACATGGCCCGCGACGCTGCGAAGTACTACAACAACGTCAAGCGCGAAGACATGCGCTTCCTGCTGGTCGACGTCGCCGACAAGATCCTCCCCGAGGTCGGTCCGAAGCTCGGTGCGTACGGCAAGGCGCACCTTGAGGGCCGTGGCGTCGAGGTCTACCTCAAGACCGGCATGGACTCCTGCGTCGACGGTCACGTCGTGCTCAACAACGGCCTTGAGGTCGACTCGAACACCATCGTGTGGACCGCTGGTGTCAAGCCGAACCCGGCGCTGGGCCGCTTCGGTCTGCCGCTGGGTCCGCGCGGCCACGTCGACACCGCCGCCACCCTCCAGGTGCAGGGCACCGACTACATCTGGGCCGCGGGCGACAACGCCCAGGTGCCGGACATGGTCGGCCGCCGGGCCGGCAACGAGAACGCCTGGTGCCCGCCGAACGCCCAGCACGCGCTGCGTCAGGCGAAGGTCCTCGGCGACAACGTGGTCTCCGGCATGCGGGGCTTCCCGCAGAAGGAGTACAGCCACGCCAACAAGGGCGCCGTGGCGGGCCTGGGCCTGCACAAGGGCGTCGCGATGATCGTCGTCGGCAAGGCGAAGATCAAGCTCAAGGGCCGTCTCGCCTGGTACATGCACCGCGCGTACCACGGCATGGCGATGCCGACGTTCAACCGCAAGATCCGGGTCTTCGCCGACTGGACGCTCGCGATGTTCCTCAAGCGCGAGGTCGTCTCGCTCAGCGCCATGCAGAACCCCCGCGAGGAGTTCTACGAGGCCGCCAAGCCGGCGCCGAAGCCCGCCGCCGAGGCCGACAAGCCGAAGGCCAAGGCTTCTTGATCTCCAGGCCGGAGTAGTCCGGTCGGCCCGAAGGGCGTCCGCCATCCGTGGGGCGGGCGCCCTTCGGCATGTCCGCCGTCGGAGCCGTGACGCGCTTTACCGTCCCCTTACGCGGGAACGGGACTATCCGGGCGCCTGCACGGCGTTTACGTGGTCGGTGAAAGTGTTTCGCCGACTCGTCAAGACGGAGGTGTGCGACATGGCCGACGCCGCTGGACGGCTCACCAAGCTCGCCGAGGAGGTGCTGGGGGCGAAGCTCCCGGTCCGCATCCGCGCGTGGGACCGCAGCGAGTTCGGCCCGCCGGGCGCCCCGGTTCTCGTCTTCCGCAACCGCCGCGCACTGCGCCGCCTGCTCTTCAAACCCGGCGAACTCGGCCTGGCCCGCGCCTGGGTCGCCGGTGACCTCGACATCGAGGGCGATCTCTACGAGGCGCTCGACCTGCTGGCCGGCCTCATCTGGGAGCGCGGCACCGCCGCCCCCGCGCCGCGGCGCGCGCCCCTGCTGCGGGCCCTGGCGCGGCCCGAGATCCGCGCGGCGGCCAAGGAGTTGCTGACCCTCGCGGGCGCCCCGCTGCCGCCGTCCCCGCCCGCCGAGGAGGCCCGCACCCGCCGCGGTCCGCTCCACACGCTGCTGCGCGACAAGGAAGCCATCAGCCACCACTACGACGTCGGCAACGACTTCTACGCGCTGGTGCTCGGCCCGTCGATGGTCTACTCGTGCGCGTACTGGGAGAGCCCCGACGCGACGCTGGAGCAGGCGCAGCGCGACAAGCTCGACCTGATCTGCCGCAAGCTCGGCCTCGCCGAGGGGCAGCGGCTCCTTGACGTGGGCTGCGGCTGGGGCTCGATGGTGTTGCACGCCGCCCGCGAGTACGGCGTCCGGGCCGTCGGCATCACCCTCTCCGAGGAGCAGGCGGCGTACGCCCGTAAGCGGGTCGCGGAGGAGGGGCTGGCCGACCGGGTGGAGATCCGGGTGCAGGACTACCGCGAGATCCATGACGAGCCGTTCGACGCGATCTCCTCGATCGGCATGGCCGAGCACGTCGGGCGGGCCCGCTACGCCGAGTACGCGAGCGCCCTGTACGCCCTGCTCAAGCCCGGCGGGCGGCTGCTCAACCACCAGATCGCCCGGCGGCCGCTGGACGACGAGGACACCTACCACGTCGACGAGTTCATCGACCGGTACGTCTTCCCCGACGGTGAGCTGGCGCCCGTCGGCCGGACCGCGGGTGCGCTGGAGGACGCCGGGTTCGAGGTGCGGGACGTCGAGGTGCTGCGGGAGCACTACGCGCTGACGCTGCGGCGCTGGGTGGCCAATCTGGAGGCCCGCTGGAAGGAGGCGGTGCGGCTGACGACGCCGGGCCGGGCCCGGGTGTGGCGGCTGTACATGGCCGCGTCCGCGCTGTCCTTCGAGCGCAACCGCATAGGGGTCAACCAGGTGCTCGCCGTGCGGACGCCGGACTCCGGGGCGTCGGGGCTGCCGCTGCGCCCGCGCGTCTGGCAGGGCTGAGCGCATGCAGGAGGGCCCCGGACCGCGTACGGTCCGGGGCCCTTCTGGTGTTCCGGCTGCTACTCCGCCTTGAGGGCGGCGAGCATGTTCAGCTTCGCCGCGCGGCGGGCCGGCCACAGGGCGGCGACCACGCCGACCAGCGCGGCCAGGGCTAGGAAGATGCCCATCCGGCCCCAGGGCAGCACCAGTTCGTAGGTGGTGAGCGAGGCGGAGATCAGCTCACCGGCGGCCCAGCCGAAGAAGACGCCGAGGCCGATGCCGAGCACACCGCCGAAGAGCGAGATGACCAGGGACTCCAGGCGGACCATCCGCTTGACGCCGGTGCGGTCCAGGCCGATGGCGCGGAGCATGCCGATCTCCTGGGAGCGCTCGAAGACCGACATGGCCAGCGTGTTGACGACGCCGAGCACGGCGACGATCACGGCCATGGCGAGCAGCGCGTAGAGCATGTTCAGCAGCAGGTTGACGGACTGGGAGATGCCGTCGGAGACGTCCTTGCGGTCCTCGACGCTCAGGGCCGGGTTCTTGCCCAGCGCGTCGATCAGCTGCTGCTTGGTGGCGTCGGTGGCGCCGCCCGCGGTCTTGAGCAGCACCTTCTCGTCGGTGGCGTGCTTCTGATGGGCGCCCAGGACGCCGTTGTCGACGATGATCTGCTGGATCATCTCGTTGCCGCGGTAGACGCCGGAGACGGTCAGGGTCTCCCGCTTGCCGTCCTCGAACGTCACCGGGACGCGGGCGCCGACGTTCCAGCCCCGCTCCTTCGCGGTGCCCTCGTCGGCGACGATGCCGCCGGCGGCGAGGTCGCCGAGGGAACCGGAGGTGAAGTCCAGGCGGGTCAGCTCGCCGAAGTCCTTGCCGTTGACGCCGGTCAGATAGGCGGTCCGGCCGCCGATCTCGGCCTCGGAGCTGCGCAGCGGGCTGACGGCGGTGACCTCGTCGAGGCCGCCGAGCTTCTGCGCCACCTGCGGGGAGAGCTGGGTGAGGCCGGCCATGGAGACGACGTAGTCGGCCTTGAGCGAGTCGACGGCCATCTTGTCGATGCCCTTCTGGACGCTGTTCCCGATCACCGTCAGACCGGTGATCAGGGTCAGGCCGACCATCAGGGCGGAGGCGGTGGCGGCGGTGCGGCGCGGGTTGCGGAGCGCGTTCTGCCGGGCGAGGTGGCCGGCGACGCCGAACACCCGCAGCAGCGGGGCGGCCAGCGCGATCAGCGGGCGGGAGAGCAGCGGCGTCAGGACGAACACGCCGACCAGCAGCAGCACCGCGCCCAGGCCCATCATGAACTTGCCGTCGCCCATGCCGGTGGCGGCAAGTACGGCGGCGGCGCCGGCGCCGGCGAGGAGCGCACCGATGGTGTTGCGGACGACCAGGGACTTGGTGGTGGCCGTGGCGTGGACGCTGTTCATCGCGGCGACCGGCGGGATCTTCGCGGCGCGGCGGCCCGGCAGCCAGGCGGCGAGGACGGTCACGCCGATGCCGACCACCAGCGAGGTGACGACGGTGGAGACGTCGACGACGAGCGGGCCGTCGGGGACGATCGCGCCGGTGCCGCTCATCAGGGCGCGCATCGCGGCGCCGATGCCGATGCCGGCGGCCAGGCCCGTGACGGCGGCGGCCGCGCCGACGACGAAGGCCTCGATCAGCACCGAGCGGGTGACCTGGCGGCGGCTGGCGCCGACCGCGCGCAGCAGCGCCAGTTCCTTGGTGCGCTGGGCGACCAGCATGGTGAAGGTGTTGGCGATCAGGAAGATGCCGACGAAGAGCGCGATGCCGGCGAAGCCCAGCAGGCCGGTCTGCATGCTCTCCATGCTCTTGGCGATCTGCTCGGCCTCGTCGTCGGCGAGCTGCCGGCCGGTGGTGGCCTCGGCGCCCTTGGCGGGCAGCACCGTGCGGATCTGCGACTCCAGGGCGCTCTGCGAGGTGCCCGGGGCGGCCTTGACGTGGATCTCGTTGTACTTGCCGGGGGCGAGCAGCTGCTTCTGGGCCGTGGCGTTGTCGAACAGCGCGAGGCTGCCGCCGGCCGAGACGTTGCCGTCGGTGGTGGTGAAGATGCCGGTCAGCCGGGTCTCGTGGACCGTTCCGTCGAAGGAGATCCGGACGGTGTCGCCGACCTTGTACCCGGCCTTGTCGGCGGTACGGGCGTCCAGGGCGATCTGGCCGGCGCCGTGCGGGGCGGCGCCGTCGCGCATCGGGTAGCGGGCGTCCTTGCCGTCGGCGCCGGGGAAGTAGTTGCCGCCGCGGGTGGAGAAGCCGGTGCCGACCAGCTTGCCGTGGCGGTCGGCGATGGCGGTGAAGCCGGTGACGGTGCCGGTGGCAGAGGCGGCGCCGGGCACGTGGGCGGCCGCGTCGAGCAGCTTCTGGTCGAGGGCGGGGCGGGCGCCGGGGCCGGAGTCGGCGCCGCGGGGCTGGATGGCCACGTCGACGTCGGCGTAGCCCTCCCGGGCGCTGGAGCGCAGGGCGTCGGAGATGGTGGAGGTGAAGACGAGGGTGCCGGAGACGAAGGCGACGCCGAGCATGACGGCGAGGACGGTCATCAGCAGCCGGGCCTTGTGCGCGAGGACGTTGCGCAGGGCGGTACGGAGCATGGGTCAGTAGTCCTGGGGGAGTGGTCCGAAGTGCGGGCGGCGGGGCGTCAGTTGGTACGGCCCTTGGCGTCGAAGCCCTTCATGCGTTCCAGGACCAGGTCGGCGGTGGGGTCGGGCATGTCGTCGACGATGCGGCCGTCGGCGAGGAAGACGACGCGGTCGGCGTAGGAGGCGGCGGCCGGGTCGTGGGTGACCATGACCACGGTCTGGCCCAGCTCGCGGACGGAGTTGCGCAGGAAGCCCAGGACCTCGGCGCCGGAGCGGGAGTCGAGGTTGCCGGTCGGCTCGTCCGCGAAGATGATCTCGGGCCGGGAGGCGAGGGCGCGGGCGACGGCGACGCGCTGCTGCTGGCCGCCGGAGAGCTGGCCGGGCCGGTGCTTGAGGCGGCCGCTGAGGCCGACGGTCTCCACGACGCGGTCCAGCCAGGCGCGGTCGGGCCTGCGGCCCGCGATGTCCATCGGGAGGGTGATGTTCTCCAGCGCCGTCAGGGTCGGCAGCAGGTTGAACGCCTGGAAGATGAAGCCGATCTTGTCGCGTCGCAGCTGGGTGAGCTTCTTGTCCTTCAGCCCGGTCAGCTCGGTGTCCCCGATCCGGGCGCTGCCGCCGGAGATCGTGTCCAGCCCCGCCATGCAGTGCATCAGCGTCGACTTGCCGGACCCGGAGGGGCCCATGATCGCGGTGAACTGCGCCTGGTGGAACGTGACGGAGACGGCGTCGAGGGCGACCACCCGGGTCTCGCCCTCTCCGTAGACCTTGGTGAGATCCGTCGCGCGGGCGGCCGCCGCGGTGGTGCGGGGGGCGGTGGGGACGCCGGAGGGGATGGTGGTCACGGAAGGGTGCTCCTACTTCGAAACGGTGCGGCCGGCGGCCGCGGCCTGGGGACCCTTCCATCGTCGGCCCGGCGAAGTGCCCGCCGTGTCAGCCCGGACGGCCGACCTGGACCAGCCCTGGGGCGTATCGGGTGGGTCGGCCGTCATCCCTGGGTATGAGGGCGGCCCCTGAGGCGGACGCCCGGTTCCAGGGGGCGCGGGGGCGCGGGGCGGGCCGGGCGGCGGGTGTCCGGACCGGTGGAATTCGTGCCGGAGTGTCGGCCGAGCACATATCGGGGCGGGTTGGCGAGGCGGTACGGCGACTTTCCGTCATTTCGGGGCCCGAACGTGTTTCAGGACGTTACGCCGGAGGTGTGCCGCAGGCATGTGACAACAGCCCGAGGTAGTGGCTGACGCACCCTCAGTTGCCAATAAAATAAGACAACCTCGGGATGAGCGGCCGGGGGCCAGGCGGCCTGCGGGCTACGCTCGTGTTGCCTCTGTGGGGGCATGGGGGAGTCCACGCCCGGATGGTGGAATGCAGACACGGCGAGCTTAAACCTCGCTGGCCTTCGGGCCGTGCCGGTTCAAGTCCGGCTCCGGGCACTTCCGGCAATCGGCCGCCCGTTCCGAAGGGTTTTCCCGGGCCTTGCGCCGTGCCGCACATACCCTGACACATCCCGTTCACACTCCGCTCCGGCGGCGCCCGTCCGCCGCCGCCCGTCCGCCGCGTTCTCCCTGCCCGGACGGCCGGTGCCCGGCGCGGCGCGGTCGCTCCGCCGGGCGCGCCGCGCCGCGTGACCGGACGGCCCGGGTACCGCTTCCGGAGAAATGCGGCAGGCGTTTGGCGGGGACGCCCCTTCCTTCCCGCGAGCCTTTCCGTGACCGTACGAATCCGTAGGGTGACGCCGTGGCGTGCGGGCTTTGCGGTCGCGTCGTGATCCGGCGCCGGATATCGGGCCGAAGGCCGTGTGCGGGTGATTTCCGGGAGGCGTTCCGCGGTATTTCGCATTCGCTCGTTCCGGGGAATTCGCCGCCCCGCCGACCGGATTTCGCCCGCCCGCGGAGAAGCGCGGCTTGACCCCGCCCGCAGGCGCCCCCGTCGGTCCGCGCGGTTTGGGGGCGGTGGCGCGCGGCCGTCGAATTCCCGGTGGGCGGCCCATCCGGGGTGCGGCCCGTGCGCCGGGGTGCCGGGTCCCGGACGTCGCGTCAACCGTGCGTATTGTGAGTCTTTGTCGGATTTAAGCGTACTGAGGACGGTGGCTTACGGCATGGAACTCTCCTTCCTGCGTCCCCTCTACACGGAGGGGGCTCCGGTCGCCTCGGTGTACCTCGACACCACACGCGCGGTGCCGGACGCGGACGAGCGCATCGCCACCCGCTGGCGGACCGCGCGGCGCACGCTGGCCGAGCACGGCGCGGACGAGGCGACGCTCGAAGCGCTGGACGCCACGGTCGGCGGCGTGCCCGACCTGCCCGGACCCCAGGGCGAGGCGCTGTTCGCCGCCGACGGACGGCTGCTCGGCGTCTTCACCCTGACCGAGCCGCCCGCCGCCGACCGGGCGCTCTGGGCGCCGGTGCCGGACCCGCTGCTGCTCGCCTTCGACCGCGACCACCAGGTGCCGCACGTGGTCGTCGCGGTGGACCGGGAGGGCGCCGACGTCGAGGGATACCCGGCCGCCGCCCACGAACCGGCCTTCCGCCGCACCTTCAACGGCAGCACCCTGCACATCACCCGCGTCCGCGCCGGCGCCGAGGCCCAGGCGTCGTTCCACCGGCGCACCGTCAACGTCTGGTCCGAGAACACCGAGCAGGCGGCGCAGGACGTGCGCGCCGCCGTCGACGCGGTGGGCGCCCAGGTCGCGCTGGTCGCCGGCGACCCGAAGGCGTTCGGGCTGCTGCGCGACCATCTGGAGCCGCTGCCGGCGTCGTTGGTGAAGGTGGGCGGCGGCCGTACCGATGCGCAGTCCCGCGCGGCGCTGCGCGAGGCGGCCGACGCCGCGCTCCACGAGATTTCGGCCGAGTCCCACCGTGAGGCCTTGCGGCAGCTGGAGGAGGCCCTCGCCGGCGGACGCGCCCTCCAGGGCATCCCGGCGGTGAAGGAGGCCCTCGCCGAGGGCCGGGTGGACACCCTCTTCATGGCGCCGCCCGAGGGCATCTGGGACGTCCCCCTCTTCGCCTCGGAGCGCAACCCCCGGGCCCTGGCGACCGACCGGGCGGCCCTCGGCAACGACCCGACGGTCTTCGAGGCGCCCGCACCGCTCCTGCTGCTGCGCGCGGCGGTGCTCGGCGACGCGTCCTTCAGCGAGATCCTGCCGCCGACCGAGTGCACCGACGGCGTGGCCGCCCTGCTGCGCTACTGAGCCGCACACCACCCGCCCGGCGGCGTCCGGGGCGATCCGCCGCCGGGCCGGGCACGATCGCGGGCGGCCGTTCGTACTCCACGTGGTGCAGACGCGGCCCCGGCGGACGGGGAGAAATCGTGCTCAGGAAGTAGCCCCGTGTCTTTGCCAGGCCATTACTCTTGTGGCGAGGTCGCGCAGGGCGGCCATGGAGGAGTGAGGATGAGGAGCAGCAACCCGGTCTTCTCGCGACGGGGGTTCAGCCGCGACACCGGCTACGCGGGCTTCAACGCGCCGCCGCAGGCCGGGGGCGTCGGAGCCAACCCCTACGCCGGGGCCAACCCGTACGCACAGACCGCCACCCAGGCGCCGCAGCACACCCCGCAGACCCGCCCCATGACGATGGATGACGTCGTCGTGCGGACGGCGTTCACCCTCGGCACGGTCATCGTCGGCGCCGTCGTCGGCTGGCTGTATCTCTCGGAGAAGCTCGGCTTCGCCATCGGCGCCGGTCTCGCCGCGATGGTGCTGGGCTTCATCCAGTCCTTCAAGCAGAAGCCGTCGCCGGCGCTGATCCTGGGGTACGCGGCACTGGAGGGCGTCTTCCTCGGCGCGCTCAGCGGCAACCTCAACAGCCTGCCGAACATGAACGGCGCGCCGATGCAGGCGGTGCTGGGCACGATGGCGGTCTTCGTCACGATGCTCATCGCCTACAAGACGCGCATCGTGCGGGTCACCGCCCGCTTCACCCGCTTCCTGATGATCGCGACGATGGGCTTCGTGCTGCTGTCGCTGGTCAACGTGCTGTTCATGGTGTTCGGCGGCGGCGACGGCCTCGGCTTCCGCAGCGGCGGCCTCGGCATCGTCTTCGGCCTGGTCGGCGTCGTCCTCGGCGCGCTGTTCCTGGCGCTGGACTTCAAGCAGGTCGAGGACGGCATCGCCTACGGCGCCCCGCGTGAGGAGTCCTGGCTGGCGGCGTTCGGCCTGACGACGACGCTGGTGTGGATCTACATGGAGATGCTGCGGCTGATCTCGATCCTGCGCGACTGACGCGCTGACGCGACGTCACCCGGCCGCCCGGCCCGTCCGCCGGGACGGCCGTCCCGAAGCCCCGTGGGCCACCGCCCGCGGGGCTTCGGCGTTCCCGGACGCGGGCGCTGCTCCTGACTGCGTGCGCGCCGCCGTGCGCGGTCGCATAGGCTCGCGCCGTGCCTGACGTAACGCCATTGGTCCACGCCGTGGACGCCTTCGCCGACCGCCTCCGCTCGCTGCCGCAGAGCACCCTGCGCCGGGGGGCGGCCGCCGACGCGCTCGCCCTGGCGAGGGAGCTGACCGCCCGCGCCCAGCGCCTGGAGGCCCCGGACCGGGAGCCGTACGAGCTGCCCGACGCGGGGCTGTTCGCCGTCGGCGACCAGGTCGCCGTCGCCGGGCACGACCTCGTCGAGGCGCTGCGGAACGCGGAAACGGCCTCCGCCGGGGATGTGGCGGAGGCCGTGGCGCGGGTCGAGGAGACGGCGCGGCGCTGGTGAGGCGGGGCGGCGGCCCGGTGAGCGGGGCGCCGACGGACGGTCAGAGCGAGGCGATGACGCGGTCGGCCAGGAGGTAGACGCTCTCCTGCCGGTCCTCGCCCCAGGCGAACGTCAGGGCGTACGCACCGGCGATGGCGGAACCGCCCAGCAGCACCGGGGCGTGCCCCTCGCGCAGCGCCTCGGCGACGCTCTCGGACGTCTCGCGGTGGCCCGGCGTCAGACAGAGGGTGGTGCCGTCGGAGAAGACGTAGACGTCGAGGGTGCCCAGCGGGCCCGGGCGGACGTCGACCAGCGGCACGCTCCGCTCGGCCAGCTCCTCCAGGCGTGCCACCGTGCGCTCGTGGTCGGTGACGGCGGCGACCGGTGTGAAGTCCGGATGCGAGGGGTGCCGGCGGCGGGCCGCGGCCAGCTCCGCCGACTCGCCCTCCTCCGCCGTCTCCCACCCGTCGGCCCGCAGCGCGTCCGACGACTCCAGGGCGGGCTCCACGGCGGTGAACGGTTCCGGCACGGCGAACGGCTCCAGCGCGTCCGGGCCGAGCAGCGGCTCCAGACCGGCCAGGTCCGCCTGGCGCGGCAGGAACGGCCGCGCGTCGAACCGGTCGTCCGGCAGATCGCGCGGGTCCAGCGGGCTCTCCTCGCCGATGCCGGGCACCCCGCCCAGCAGCGACGGCGCGTCCGCGGCGTCCCGGGCCTCCTGCGCGGCCCAGAACGCCCGCGCCTCGGCCAGCTCCCGCTCCCGCTCCTCGGCGAGGGCGTCGGCGACCGCCGCGCGTATGTCCGCCAGCGGCGTCGCCCCGTCCGGGCCCTGCCGGGCGGCCGGGACCGCGCGGACCGCGTCGGCCCGGGCGGCGAGGGTCTCGCGGGTGGTCACCAGCTCCGTGCGCACGTCGGTGAGCTGGCGGCGCAGCCCCCGGACGGTGTGCAGCGCCGCGGCGCCCACCGCCACGGCGCAGGCCGCGGCCAGGAGCAGGACGAGGTCGACGACGCTCATGCGCCCTCCCCACGTCGCTCCGCGGCCCCGGCCGCGCGGGGCGCGCGCCCGTCGACGGCCCGGGCCCGGCCGGCGGCCGCGGAGGCGGCCCTGCTGCGTTCGCTGCGCTCGCTCACTGGTGTACTCCCCATAGCAGAAGGTCTTTCGACTTCTACCTCAGCCGGACGGGCGTCGGCGACCGCGCCCCGAGCGCTTTGTCCCGAAATAGTGGGGGGTTGGGGCCTCTTCCGTGTGGGTGTCCCCTGGCTGACCTGCAAAAACCCTTCTCCAGCGGGGCGTTGGTCACAATCCTGGCGGCGATTGGGTCGCGATCTTGTCACCGGGTGACCCACCTCACGCCCGCTTGCCGAGGGTGCCCGCACGACGACGAAGGGTGCGCGGAAAGGGGGAGTTGACCTCCTGATTTCCGCGCACCCTCGGCGGCGATTGAGCTCAGCTCAGCCGCGCGTATTCATGGTCGCGTCCCGCTACAGCTCAGCTCAGCCGCTCGATGACCATCGCCATTCCCTGGCCGCCGCCCACGCACATCGTCTCCAGGCCGAACTGCTTGTCGTGCCACTGGAGGGAGTTGATCAGGGTGGTGGTGATGCGGGCGCCGGTCATGCCGAAGGGGTGGCCGACGGCGATGGCGCCGCCGTTGACGTTCAGCTTGTCCAGCGGGATGTCCAGGTCCCGGTAGCTCGGGATGACCTGGGCGGCGAACGCCTCGTTGATCTCGACCAGGTCGATGTCGGACATGGTCAGACCGGCCCGGCGCAGCGCCTGCTTGCTAGCCTCGACCGGGCCGTAGCCCATGATCTCGGGGGAGAGGCCGGAGACGCCGGTGGAGACGATCCGGGCCAGCGGGGTCAGGCCCAGCTCGCGCGCCTTGGTGTCGGACATGATCACCAGCGCCGCGGCGCCGTCGTTCAGCGGGCAGCAGTTGCCCGCGGTGACCAGGCCGTCGGGGCGGAACACCGGCTTGAGGCCCTGCACGCCCTCCAGCGTGACACCGGCCCGCGGGCCGTCGTCCTTCGAGACGACCGTGCCGTCGGGCAGCGTGACCGGCGTGATCTCCCGCTCCCAGAAGCCGGCCGCGATGGCCTTCTCGGCGAGGTTCTGCGACCGGACGCCGAACTCGTCCATGTCCTGGCGGGTGACGCCCTTGAGCCGGGCGAGGTTCTCCGCCGTCTGCCCCATCGCGATGTACGCGTCCGGGACCAGGCCGTCCTCGCGCGGGTCGTGCCAGCCTGCGCCCTCCTGCTCCGCGCGGGCCGCGGTGCGCGCCTCGGCGTCGGCGAAGAGCGGGTTGTGGGTGCCGGGCATGCCGTCCGAGCTGCCGTTCACGGAGCGCGAGACGGTCTCGACGCCCGCCGAGAGGAAGACGTCGCCCTCGCCCGCCTTGATCGCGTGCAGCGCCATCCGGGAGGTCTGGAGCGAGGAGGAGCAGTAGCGGGTGATCGTGCAGCCCGGCAGGTGGTCCATGCCCATCTGCACCGCGACGATGCGGCCGAGGTTGTGGCCCTGCTCACCGCCGGGGAGCCCGCACCCGAGCATCAGGTCGTCGATGTCCTTCGGGTCCAGCTCGGGCACCTTGGCCAGCGCGGCCTCGATGATCTGCGCGGTCAGGTCGTCCGGGCGCAGCTCATTGAGCGAGCCCTTGAAGGCGCGGCCGATCGGCGAGCGGGCGGCTGAGACGATGACGGCTTCGGGCATCACGGCTCCATGGGGTCGTAACGTGCGGCGGCGCGAGACCCGGGGGCCTCGTCGGGCGCGGGCGGGCGGGGACTGTCAGGGAAGTTACCGGTACGTACCGCGGAGGTCACGGGGTGCGCGCTGTGATGCGGGACTCTTTTCTAAGCGGACGCTTATGTGGCGGCCTGAGCGGATGCTTATGTGGCGGCGGGCCCGGCGCCCACGGCGCCACCGCCCTGGGACGCCGGCGGCGCTTCCGCCTCCTCCGGGGCCGGGATCCGGCGCCGCCTGCGGTGCTTGAGCAGGGCCCAGGGGGCGCGGGCCGAGGCGACCTCCGTACCGGCGTCGGACGCGGCCTCCGCGGCGGCCTCCTCGACCGGCAGCACGCCCTCGTACCGGGCGGGCTCGGGGTGCTCGCCCTCCGGCCACAGGCCCAGGGAGGCGCAGAGCGTCGGCAGCACGGCCATCGCGGCGGTGGCGTAGCCCTCCGCCGACGGGTGGTAGTTGTCCGGGCCGAACAGCTCCCGCGGCCGGGCCTCGAACTCCGGGCCCAGCAGATCGCCGAGCGAGACCGTCCGCCCGCCGTTCTCCACCACGCCGATGGTCTGCGCCGCCGCCAGCTGCCGCGACAGCCGCCGGGCCACCCAGCGCAGCGGCTGGTAGACCGGCTCGATGGTGCCCATGTCCGGGCAGGTGCCGACGACGACCTCGCTGCCGGCCGCCCGCAGCCTGCGGACCGCGTCCGCCAGCAGCCGTACGGAGCGGGCCGGCGGCATGCGGTGGGTGACGTCGTTGGCGCCGATGATGATCACGCAGACGTCCGGGGCCGGCGCGCCGTCCGCCAGCAGCAGATCGACCTGGCGCTCCAGATCGTCGGACTGCGCCCCGGGCAGCGCGACGTTGCGGAAGTCCACCGGCAGCTCCGACAGCGCGGCGAGGCCGGAGGCGAGGAGCGCGCCCGGCGTCTCGCGGGCCCGGCGGACGCCCTGGCCCGCGGCCGTGGAGTCGCCGAGGAAGGCGAGCCGCAGCGGCGGCCGGTCGGCGCCGTGGCCGAACGCGGCGCCGTAGCGGCCGTCGGCGCACGGCGGGATGTCGCCGGAGTTGCCGACCGTGCGGCGCGCCAACCGGACCTCGGTCAGCAGCACCCCGGCGGCGGCCACCCCGAGCAGCCCGATCCCGCCGCCGCCGTACGCCGCGGCGGCGGCGATCCGCCGGGCCACCCTCGCCCTGGACAACGTCATCGGCATGGACCGGGCACCTCCCCGTGCAGTGCGCCGGCGCGCCCCGTACCGGACCGGTCGGCGCGCGCCGGAAATGCGGCGAGAACACGTACAACAGGTTGTTGCCCCGTAGCGCACCGAACGCAACGCGGCGGCCCCGCAGACGGGCGGGCAATAGGCTGATGTGATGGGCGCAGGACAGCGTGCCCCCGACCGCGGAGACCACCGTGCAGTTTTACGATTCGATGATTGAGCTCGTCGGCAACACCCCGCTCGTGCGGCTCAACAACGTCACCCAAGGGATCCAGGCGACCGTTCTGGCCAAGGTCGAGTACTTCAACCCCGGAGGCTCGGTCAAGGACCGGATCGCGGTGCGGATGATCGAGGCCGCCGAGGAGTCGGGCGCGTTGCAGCCGGGCGGCACCATCGTCGAGCCGACGTCCGGGAACACCGGCGTGGGGCTGGCGATCGTGGCCCAGCAGAAGGGCTACAAGTGCATCTTCGTCTGCCCCGACAAGGTCTCGACGGACAAGATCAACGTGCTGCGGGCGTACGGCGCCGAGGTCGTGGTCTGCCCGACCGCCGTCGACCCCGAGCACCCGGACTCGTACTACAACGTCTCCGACCGGCTGGTCCGTGAGACGCCCGGTGCCTGGAAGCCGGACCAGTACAGCAACCCGAACAACCCGCGCTCGCACTACGAGACGACCGGCCCGGAGCTGTGGGAGCAGACCGACGGGAAGATCACGCACTTCGTGGCGGGTGTCGGCACCGGCGGCACGATCAGCGGCACCGGCCGCTATCTGAAGGACGCCAGCGACGGCCGGGTGAAGGTCGTCGGCGCCGACCCGGAGGGCTCCGTCTACAGCGGCGGCTCCGGGCGCCCGTACCTGATCGAGGGCGTCGGTGAGGACTTCTGGCCGACCGCGTACGACCGGACCGTCGCCGACGAGATCGTCGCGGTGTCGGACAAGGACGCCTTCCAGATGACCCGGCGCCTCGCCAAGGAGGAAGGCCTGCTGGTCGGCGGCTCCTGCGGGATGGCCGTGGTGGCCGCCCTGGAGGTCGCCTCCCGGCTCGGGCCGGACGACGTGGTGGTCGTCCTGCTGCCGGACAGCGGCCGCGGCTACCTCTCGAAGATCTTCAACGACGAGTGGATGGCCGACTACGGCTTCCTGGAGGAGGGCGGCGCCGCCGCCGTCGGCGAGGTGCTCGCCCACAAGGAGGGCGCGCTGCCGTCGCTGGTGCACATGCACCCGGAGGAGACCGTCGGCCAGGCGATCGAGGTGCTGCGCGAGTACGGCGTCTCCCAGATGCCGATCGTCAAGCCGGGCGCCGGGCACCCGGACGTGATGGCCGCCGAGGTCGTCGGCTCCGTCGTCGAGCGCGAGCTGCTCGACGCGCTCTTCGCCCAGCGCGCCTCGCTCTCGGACCCGCTGGAGAAGCACATGTCGGCGCCGCTGCCGCAGGTCGGCTCCGGCGAGCCGGTCGCCGATCTGATGGCCGTCCTGGAGGGCGCGGACGCCGCCATCGTGCTGGTCGAGGGCAAGCCGACCGGTGTCGTCAGCCGGCAGGACCTGCTGGCGTACCTGGCGCGCGAGGCCGGGAAG
Organism: Streptomyces sp. NPDC000404; assembly: GCF_040300365.1. Lineage (NCBI taxonomy): Bacteria > Bacillati > Actinomycetota > Actinomycetes > Kitasatosporales > Streptomycetaceae > Streptomyces > Streptomyces sp. NPDC000404. The sequence continues at coordinate 480,108 of NZ_JBEPDN010000003.1, forward strand.
TGACGGTCGTTCGGGGGTGAGGCGGGGGCGGCCGGCGGCCGGGGACCCGGTGCGGCCGGGAGCCGGGCGGCCCGTGGCCGGCGCGCCGGGTGGGGCCGGGCCGGGCGCCCGGGCTCCGGCCGGTCGCCCGGCCGTCCCGTGTGCGGCCCCCCGCGGCCCCGCCGCCCCGCCGCGCAAGATGTACGGATGCGTCATGTGGACGCAGCACGGGCTTAACACGGGTCCGGCAGATTACTGATCACGGCGATCGGAACTCCGGAGCGGCTCCCGGACCTCCAGCTTCGCCGGGACGCCGCGTCCGGTCCTGGCCCGGAACGCGTCCCTTCGCGGGGACCGCCGTCGTCCCGACCCCGGCCACGGCCGGGGTACGGCGGTCCCCGCCTCGTGCGTTCAGCGGGGCGTGGCCGCTGCGGGCCCCTCGGCGGCGGCCGCGGCCGGCTCCGGCGGCACCAGGCGCCCCGTGTCGCGCCGGGCGAGGACCCCGTACAGCGCCGCGGGCACCAGCAGGCCGACGAGCCAGGAGACATCGGCGCCGCCGAGCGGGGCGACCAGCGGGCCGGTGTAGAACGCGGAGGACAGGAACGGCAGCTGGGCCAGGACGCCGGCCGCGTAGACCGCGAGCGCCGTGCCGTTCCACGCGCCGTAGCGGCCGCGCGGGTCGGTGAGCGCGGGGATGTCGTACCGCTCCTTGGAGATCAGGTAGTAGTCGACGAGGTTGATCGCCGACCACGGCGTGAAGAACGTCAGCAGGAACAGCAGGAAGTCCTTGAACGCGGCGAGGAAGGAATCCTTGCCCAGCAGCGCGACGACGGTGCCCGCCGCCATGATCGCGGCGATGTACGCGCTGCGGGCGCGCGGCGACAGGGTCCGCTGCGTACGGAAGCCGCTGACGCCGGTCACCAGCGACATGAAGCCGCCGTAGGTGTTGAGGATGTTGATGGTGAGCTTGCCGAGCGCGATGACGAGGTAGAGCAGCGAGGCGATCAGCCCGGTGCCGCCGAGGCCCACGATGTACGTCACCTCGTGGCCGACGAAGGCGGCGGGCGCGGCCGCGGCGGCCAGCGCGCCGAACGTCATCGACCACTGCGAGCCGAGCACCGAGCCGGACAGCGTCCACCAGAACGTCGCCCGGGCCGAGGTGTGGCGCGGCAGATAGCGCGAGTAGTCGGCGACGTACGGGCCGAACGCCAGCTGCCAGGAGGCCGAGAGCGAGACCGCCAGCAGGAAGACGGGCAGCCCGAAGCCGTGCGGGTGCAGCAGTGCGCCCAGGTCGGCCTGGTGGAGCAGGCGGGCGCCGAGGTAGACGAAGGCGAGCGCGCACACCAGCCCGGCGACCTTGCCGAGGAGGTGGATCAGGCGGTAGCCGACGGCCGTGGCGACGCCCGTGACCAGCGCGAACACCAGAATTCCGGTGGTGTCGCCGAGATGCGTCAGTTCACCGACCGCCTGCCCGGCCAGCACCGTGCCGCTGGCGAAGAAGCCGATGTACATCACGATGACCAGCGCCAGCGGGACGACGGCGCCGCGCACCCCGAACTGCGCCCGCGAGGTGATCATCTGCGGCAGCCCGAGCCGGGGGCCCTGCGCGGAGTGCAGCGCCATCACGGCCCCGCCGAGCAGATTGCCGACCAGCAGTCCGGCCAGGGCCCAGAAGGGCGACGCGCCGAAGACGACCGCCAGCGCGCCGGTGACCACCGCGGTGATCTGCAGGTTGGCGCCCAGCCAGAGCGTGAACTGGCTGAACGCGCTGCCGTGCCGCTCCTCGTCCGGGACGACATCGATCGAGCGCTTCTCCACCACACCGGCCATGGACACCACCTCCTTGTGGGACGCCTGTATGAATTCATTCAGAATTAGGGTGGAGTGAATGGAAGGTCAATAGGCGGGAGCGGGGCATCTGCGCCGGACGGGGCGGCGGGGAGACCGGTTCGGTGAGGTCTGATCCGGTGCGGTCCGATTTCGGGCGGCCGGGCCGGCGGCGGTGTCCGGGCGGCACACCGGGGCGGGCGTGCGGCGAGGCATGGGCGCGTCGCGGGGCCGGAGTTTCCGTAGAGTCGATCGGTACGCGACATGGCCCCCGACCGGGCCGGGAGGAAGAGGCGATGAGCGGGGACGGGGACGGGGACGGGACCCACGGCGGCGGTGCGGCCGGTGCGTCGGGTGCGACGGGTGCGAGGAGTGTGGTGGGAGCGGTGGAGGCGGTCGGTGGGGACGGTGCGGCTGGGGGGCCGGTGGGTGGTGAAGCCGGTGTGGCCGGGGGCCCGGTGGGTGGTGGGGCCGGGGGCCCGGCGGCCGGTGTGATGGGTGAGGCCGAGGCGACCAGTACAGCCGGTGCGATGGGTGAGGCCGGGGTGACCGGTGCGGCTGATGTGGTCGAGACGGCCGGGGTTCCGGGGGGCGATGCGGCGGCCGCGCGGTTGCAGCGGCTCTTCGAGGGGCGGCGGCTGACGCCCACCCAGCGGCGCATCGCGCACTGCATGGTGCGCCGCGCCGCCGATGTGCCGTTCCTCTCCAGCGTCGAACTCGCCGAACTCGCCGGGGTCAGCCAGCCCTCCGTGACCCGCTTCGCGGTCGCCCTCGGCTTCGACGGCTACCCGGCCCTCCGCCGCCATCTGCGCGACACCGCCCCGATCGGCCCGGACGCCACCGCCGTCGTCAACGAGTACCAGCAGGCGGTCCAGGCGGAGATCGACAACCTCCGCCATCTCGCCGCCGTCCTCGCCGACCCGGAACCGGTCGTCCGGGCGGGCAGGCTCTTCGCCGCCTCCCGCCCGCTGCCCGTCCTCGGGCTCCGCGCGGCCACCGCCCAGGCCGCCGGTTTCGTCTACTTCGCCCGCAAGGTGCACCCGGACGTCCGCCTCCTCGACGAGGGCGGCTCGCTCCTGGCCGACCGCATCGACGCCGCCGTCCGCGCCGGGGCGAGCGCCCTCCTCTGCTTCGCGCTGCCACGCCATCCGCGCGAGGTCGTCGAGGCGCTGGAGTACGCCCGTGCCGTCGGGCTGACCGTCGTCACCGTCGCCGACAGCGCCTTCGCCCCCGTCGCCCCCCACACCGATCTGCTGCTGCCCGCCCCCGTCGGCACCGGCCTGACCTTCGACACGGTCTGCGCCCCGATGCTCCTGGGCCGCGTCCTGCTGGAGGCGATGTGCGACGCCCTGCCCGACGCCCAGGCCGGCCTGGAGGAGTTCGACGCGAAGGCGGCGGCCCGGGGGCTGTTCGTGGAGTGAGGGGCTGTGGGGGCCGGGGCGCGGGACCGGCCCGGAGCCGGGTGGGCCTGCGCGGGGTGAGGCTTGCGCCGTTGCGTGGGGCCTGCGCCGTGCGGGGCCTTCGTCCGGGGGCTGTGGAAGGCGGGTCCGGTGTGTGGCCGTCGGCGCGGTTCGGGCGCCTGTGACCTGGGGTTCTTCCGTCGTCTGACCGGGGGAGAAGCGGCCAGGGCCGGGCCCGCCGTGGCCTCCCGCCGTCTCCCATCTCAGGGAATCCTCATCCGGACTTACTACGATCCGCGGCCGGTACGGGGGTGTCGGTGCAGGTGTGCCGGTACGGGCGTGCCGGTACGCGGATGAGGCCGCGCCGGGCCGTCGGTGCCGCAGCACGGTCGAGGTGAGGAGGCCCGGCGTGGGGCGTGGGGCTTACGGGTTGGCACGGGTGGCGGTGATCGTCCGCGCGCCGGCCGGATGGCTGTGGTGGTCCGGGCTGCTCGCGGCCGGAATCGGGGCGCTTCCACCGGGGCTGACGGGGCGACGGATCGGGGTGCTCGCCGGGATCGCGGGCGGTCTGATCGCGGCGAGCGCCGTGTACGCCGCGCGCCGCCGCCGCTGGAGAGCCCTGCTCGGCGCCGCGGAACGGGCCGGCCGGTCCGTCGTCCTCCAGGACCGGGCGGTCACCCTCCGCACCTGGCGCCGGGCCCACCGCCGGTGGCTGCTCCTCGCGTTCCTGGCCGCCGTCGCCTCGTCGTTCGCCCTACCCGCGGCCGGTGGCCTGCTGCTCGCCGGCGCCGGGCTCGGGCTGTGGGCCAAGGCGCTGTGGCTCGGCCGCTGGGAACGGGACCACGATGCCCTGCTCTGGGTCCGCACCGAAGCAGCGGTACGCGGTGGCGCCGCGGGCCGCACCGTCCCCGGCCACCGGACCACCGGCCTGGCCGCAGGCGACGCCGCCCCGGGCGGCACCCGCAAACCGCGCCGCTCCACGGGGGCGGGGCGGCGTTAGGGGCGACCCGATGCGGCAGGGCTGGGCGGGGGCCAGCCCGGTGTGGCTGGGTGGTGCGGCAGGCAGCGGTGCGGCCGGGCGGGTGTGGGCCAGGCCGGGCGGATGGGGCTGGCCCGGCGCGGCCGGGGGGCGGGGTGTGACCGGGCCGACCCGATGTGGCCGGCCGTTGCGGCCGTACAGCCCCGGCCCGGTGGCCCGTACAGCCCCGGCTCGATATGGCCCGCCCCTCGGCCGGTCTCCTCACCGCAACGCCCGCAACCCCTCCCCGTGCGCGCCGCCGCTCTCCGCCGTCAGCTCCTCCAGGCTCTGCGGCGTACGGACGGTCGCGAAGCGGACCTCGCCCGACGGATCCGCCGTGTAGCCGTAGACCCCGGGCCGGGGCAGCGAGTTGTAGGCGAAGTGGGTGGAGAAGTAGTACGCGCCGGTGTCCAGCAGCGCGACGTGGTCGCCGGACGCCAGGAGGGGCAGCGGGCGGTTCTCGGCGACCAGATCGCCCGCGAAGCAGCACGGCCCGGCGATGTCCTGAGCCATGGGCGTCCCCTCCTTGGGGAGCCCTCGCGCGTCGTAGGCGGCGACCCGGAGCGGCCAGGCGTCCGGCACGAACACCGTCCGGGTGGCGACCTGCGCCCCCGCATGGGTGACCGCGATCGGCCGCCCGCCCGCCGACTTCGCGTACTCCACCCGCGCCACGACCGTGCCGTGCTTGGCCAGCAGCGACCGGCCGAACTCGGTCACCAGCCCGTACCGCCCCCGGAACAGCCCCGGCACCCGCTCCCGGAGCACCTCCACATACTCCCGGTATGTGGGCGTGACCCGGTCCGACGCGAAGTTCACCGGCAGCCCGCCGCCGATGTCGAGGGTGTCGACCTGCGCCCGCCCCACCCGCGCGTTGATCTCCTCGGCGAGGTCGAACAGCGCCCGTACCCCGTCTCCCATCAGCGGCAACGCCATGCCCTGCGAGCCGACATGGCCGTGCAGCCGGGTCAGCCACGGGCGGTCTCGGTAGGCCTGCACCACCCACTCGCGGGCGCCCTCGTCCCGCAGCGCCACCCCGAACTTGGAGGTGTCCGTGGCGGTGCTCATCGCGCCGATGCTGCCGCTGCCGAGCTGCGGATTGACCCGCAGCCCCAGCGGGGCGCCGGTCGGCGCCGACGCCACCAGGGCATCGACGCGCGCCAGCTCCTCCGGATTGTCGATGTTGACCGCGATGCCCAGCGCCAGGGCCTCCCGCAGTTCGGCGGGGGTCTTGGCGGGGGAGTCCAGGACCGTGCGCCGCACCGGGACGCGCGCCGCACGGGCCAGCGCCAGCTCCCCGGGGCTGGCCACCTCGCAGCCCAGCCCCTCGTCTGCGAGCAGCCGCAGCACCGGCACCAGTGACGCCGCCTTCACCGCGAACGCGTGCAGCACGGGAACCCCGGCATCGGCGAACTCGGCGAACGCGGAGCGGAGTTCGGCCGCCGAACGCCGCACCCCCGCGACATCCAGCAGCCCGGCGACGGGCGCGGCGGGGCTCACGAGCCCCTGCTCGACGGCTGCCCGTACGGCACGGTCCCGGTCCGTGAGGCCGGGAACGGTCGGAGAACCAGTGGTGAGGCCAGTCATGCCGCCACTCCATCATCGCCCCGCCGTGCGACGCCACAGGTGTCCGGGGACCGGTCACCGAGCCGTTACGCCACCCCGGCGCCGCTCAGCTCCGCCTTCTTCCGCCGCGCGGACAGCCGCGACCCGGACTCCCGCCGGGTGGCCCGCCGCAGCAGCGGTACGGCCAGCAGGAACCCGAGGACCGTCCACGCCGCCAGCACCAGCGCGACCCACGGCAGATCCCAGGAACCGGCGGGCTCCGCGGCCCGTGCCGCGTCCGGCAGCAGCGCCGAGCGTATGCCCTGCGCCATCCACCGCAGCGGGAAGCAGGACGCCACCCGCTGCACCACCTCGGGCAGCGCGGACAGCGGGAACATCGCCCCCGACGTCACCAGCAGCGCCATCACCGGCAGCATCAGCAGCGCCAGCGCCTCCCGTGGGTTGGGGAGCACGGCGCCGATGGCGGCGCCCAGCGGTATGACGGCGAGCAGGCCCAGCGTGGTCACCCACAGCAGCGTCAGCCAGCCGCCCACTCCGTGCGGCAGCGGTCCGTCCACCAGCAGCGCGCCCGCCGCCAGCAGCACCACCAGGGTGCCCACGGCCATCGCGACCATCAGCAGGGACTTGGCCAGCAGATAGGCCGGTATGCCGCCCGGCGTGGCCCGCAGCCGCAGCAGCGTGCCCTCCTCGCGCTCGGTCACCATCATCTGCGGGAGGTTGATCAGCCCGACCTGGAAGAGCAGATAGGCGGCGAACCCGGCGAGGGTGAGATGGCCCATCGGGATCCGGGTGCCGGGAACGGTGCCGCTCAGCGTCCCCGCGATCACCAGCGCGACCACGATGTTGAGCAGCTGCCCGGTCATCTCCTTGCGGCTGCCCAGCAGATGCCGTATCTCGATGACGCCCCGCGCCCACCCGGCCCGCAGGCTCCGCCCACGCGCCCCGGCATCCGCCGCCCCGGCGCCCCGGCCTCGCTCCACCCCCGGAGCCCGCCCGGAGGCCTCCCGCGAAGCCGTCTCCGTACCCGTACCTGTCATGACGTCATTCCCCTCATTCCCCCTCGTGCCCCCGTGATGTTCCTCGTCGTTCGCGCCGTTCGCGCCGTTCGCGCCGTTCGCGCCGTTCGCGCCGTTCGCGCCGTTCGCATCGCTCGCATCGCTCGCGTGGATGCGGTGTGGCGCGGTGGCCGTGCGGTGCCGTGTGCGGCCGGATGGTCAGGCCGGGTGTGCCGCGGTGCCGGCGGTCGCCTGCGGGCCGTCCGCGGCCGGATCGGCCGCGCCGTCCTGTGCGTGCAGCATGTGGAGGTAGGTGTCCTCCAGCGTCGGACGGCGTACCTCCAGATCGGGGATCGGGCCGCCGGCCGACCGGTGCAGTTCCCAGACCAGCCGGGAGGCGTCGGCGGTCCGCTCCCGGCGCGGTGTGCCGTCCGGGGCCGTCCAGCGGACCTCTGCCTGCGCGGCCGCCCGCCGGGCCAGCTCCCGGGGCGTGCCGCAGGCCCGTATTCGGCCCTTGACCAGCATCGCCATGCGGTCGGCCAGCCGCTCGGCCTCCACGAGGTCGTGCGTGGTGAGCAGGACCGTCACCCCCTCCTCCCGGGCCAGCCGTTCGACCAGGACGTGGAAGTCGCGGCGCGCCTCGGGGTCGAAGCCGGTGGTCGGCTCGTCCAGGAAGAGGAGTTCGGGGCGGCCGATGATGCCGAGTGCCACATCGAGGCGCCGGCGCTGTCCGCCCGAGAGCCGGGCCGCCTGCTGACCGGCGTGGTCGGTGAGGCCGACGAGGCGCAGCAAGGCGTCCGGGTCGCGCGGCTCGCGGTAGTAGCGCGCGAAGTGGGTCAGGAGTTCGCCGACCCGCCAGCGCCCGTGGTCACGCCAGCTCTGCAGGACCAGGCCGAGCCGGGCGCGCCATGCCTCGTCGCCGTGGGCCGGATCCGTGCCCAGCACCTCGACCTCGCCCGCCGAGCGCCGCCGGAAGCCCTCCAGGATCTCCACGGTGGTGGTCTTGCCCGCGCCGTTCGGGCCGAGCAGGGCGAGGATCTCGCCGCGGTGCACCTCCAGATCCACCCCGCGCAGCACCTCCCGCTCGCCGTAGCTCATCCGCAGGTCGTGCGCCCTGATCACCGGGCCGTCGCCGGGGCGCGCGGACATCGTGGGCGCCGTCATCGGGTCACCTCGGCAGGGGCGGCGGGCGCCGGGGCGGTGGTGTCCTCGGCGGGTGCGGCGGCCGCCGGGGTGGCGATCGGGGCGTTCTCGACGATGGCGCGGAGCGCCGCGACATGGCCTTCGAACGCGGTCCTGCCCCGGCCGGTGAGCCGGACCTTGGTGCGGCGCCGGCGGCCGCCGCCCTCCTTGCGGATCTCCAGATATCCGGCCTCCTCCAAGGTGTGGAGCTGCTTGGAGAGCGCCGAGTCGCTGAGCGAGAGGCTGTCACGGATGAACGGGAAGTCGGCCCATTCGGTGGCCGCGAGCAGGGCCACCACGGACAGCCGGGTCGCCGGATGGATCAGTTCGTCGAAGCCGGTCGGGGCGCTCATCGGGCGTACTCCTCACCACGGGGGCGGATCATCGGGCGGTCGGCGCGGCAGGTGCGCCGCTCGGGGCGGGCCGGTCGCCGCGGCCGCGCAGCGCGGTCAGCGTCCAGCGGTTCATCGGGCCGGCGCAGAGCACGAAGACGCCGGCGGAGACGGTGGCCTGGACGACGGTGGGCAGCGGCAGCCGCAGGGTCTCGGCGAGATGGCCCGAGAGCAGGATGGTGGTGAGCGTCGTCACGGCGCCGAGCAGGGCGGAGACGCCCGAGCGCCAGGTGTGGCGCGAGCGGTGCAGCCGTACCCGGGCGCGGCGGGCGCGCAGGGCGACCAAGGCGCCGATCAGGGCGACGTAGGCCACGGTCATGAGCAGGAAGGTCCAGCGCGGGAGCGTGAGGCCCCAGCTGGCGACGAAGAGCCACATGAGGGCCGCCGAGAGGTAGGTGGTGGCCGGATCGCCGGAGGCGCAGCGCTCCACCTCGTCGTAGACCCGCTCCTGTGGCACCCGGATGCGCTGCAGGTCCTGCCAGGCGCGCTCCGCATCGACCGGTGTGGTCATGGTCGGTCCCTCCCCGTGACGTTACTTGCCCACCAGGAAAGCTAACACCGGCTTTCCCGCTGGGCAAGTAAAAAGTGGGGTGAATCTTCGCGTGTGCCCGGTTCGGCCGGCGCAGGCGTCGCCCTCTTCGTCCTGTTGACTAGACATATTCAGCGAAGCCAATATGTGAATATCCCGATCCAATCGATGCCGGGAGGCACCCGTGCCAGGACCTCGTCCCGTTCCGCGTGAAGGCGCCGCCGATCCCACGACGGGAGCGCGCGCATGACCGGTCAGACCGCGTCGTTCCACACCATGTGGCGGGAGCTGCGGCCCCTCGGCCGCGACGCCTCCTCCGGCGGCTACCGCCGCCACGCCTGGACCGCCGCCGACGCCGACTGCCGCGCGTGGTTCCGCGCCCAGGCCGAGTCCCGCGGCCTCGCGTACGAGGTGGACCGCAACGGCAACCAGTGGGCCTGGCTCGGCGTCCGCTCGTACACCGAGGTCGCCCCCGGCGCCGCCGTCGTCACCGGCTCCCACCTGGACTCCGTCCCGGACGGCGGCGCCTTCGACGGGCCGCTGGGCGTCGTCTCCTCCTTCGCCGCGCTCGACGAACTCCGCCGCCGGGGAGCGGAGTTCACCGCGCCGCTGGCCCTCGTGAACTTCGGCGACGAGGAGGGCGCCCGCTTCGGGCTCGCCTGCGTCGGCTCCCGGCTCAGCGCCGGGGCCCTCACCCCCGAGGACGCCCGTGAGCTGCGCGACGCCGACGGCATCACCCTGCCGCAGGCCATGGAGCGCGCCGGGTACGACCCCGACGCGATCGGCCCCGACCGCGACCGGCTGGACCGGATCGGCGCGTTCGTGGAGCTGCACATCGAGCAGGGCCGCGCCCTCGACCTGACCGGCGACCCGGTCGGCATCGCCTCCGCGATCTGGCCGCACGGCCGCTGGCGGTTCGACTTCCACGGCGAGGCCAACCACGCGGGCACCACCCGCCTGGAGGACCGCCACGACCCCATGCTCAGCTACGCCCGCACCGTCCTCGCCGCGCGCGAGGCCGCCCGCGCCGCGGGCGCCCTGGCCACCTTCGGGAAGATCGCCGTCGAGCCGAACGGCGTCAACGCGATCCCCTCGCTCGTCCGCGGCTGGCTCGACTCCCGCGCCGCCGACCAGGACATCCTGGACACCGTCGTCAAGGAGATCGAACGCGCCGCCGCGGAGAGCGCCGCCCGCGACGGCGTCGACCTGCGCGTCGTCCGCGAATCCTTCACCCCCGTCGTGGAATTCGGCCACGCCCTCCGCGACGAACTGGGCACCCTGCTCGCCCGCTCCGGCGACGGACGGCCCGTGCCCGTCCTCGGCACCGGCGCCGGACACGACGCCGGCATCCTCTCCGCGACCGTCCCGACCGCCATGCTGTTCGTACGCAACCCGACCGGCGTCTCGCACTCGCCCGCCGAAACCGCGGCCGAGGACGACTGCGTCGCCGGGGTCACCGCACTCGCCGACGTACTGGAGGGGCTCGCGTGCGCATGACGCCGCAGGACACGACGGAGCAGGACACCGCGCCCGAACCGCCCTCGCCACAGGGCGCGACCGTCTACTGGCTCGAACACGCCTGGCTCGACACGCACGTCGAGCCCGGGGTGACCGTCGAGACCGCGCAGGGGCGGATCACGGCCGTCCGCACCGGCACCGCCACCCCGCCGCCAGGCGCCACCGCCCTGCGCGGGCTGACGCTGCCGGGCCTGGCCAACGCCCACTCGCACGCCTTCCACCGGGCGCTGCGCTCCACCGTGCAGGTGGGCTCCGGCACCTTCTGGACCTGGCGCGAGGTCATGTACGACACCGCCGCCCGCCTCGACCCGGACAGCTACCACGCCCTCGCGCGGGCCGTCTACGCCGAGATGGCGCTCGCCGGCATCACCTGCGTCGGCGAGTTCCACTACCTCCACCACCGGCCCGGCGGCGGCGCCTACGCCGACCCCAACGCCATGGGCGAGGCGCTGATCGCGGCCGCGGCCGACGCCGGCATCCGCATCACCCTCCTCGACACCGCCTATCTCTCCGCCGGCTTCGGCACCCCGCCCGCCCCGCACCAGCAGCGCTTCTCCGACGGCACCGCCGACGCCTGGGCCGAGCGCGCCGCCGCGCTCAAGGGCGCCGAGCACGCCCGCATCGGCGCGGCGATCCACTCCGTGCGCGCCGTGCCCGCGGCCCAGCTGGGCACCGTCGCCGACTGGGCCCGCGAGCGGAGCGCCCCGCTGCACGTCCACCTCTCCGAGCAGACCGCGGAGAACGACGCCTGCCACGAGGCGCACGGCTGCACGCCCACCCGCCTCCTCGCCGACCACGGCGTCCTCGGCCGCACCACCACCGCGGTGCACGCCACCCACCTCACCCCCAAGGACATCGGGCTGCTCGGCCACTCCGGTACCGGGGTGTGCATGTGCCCGACCACCGAACGCGACCTCGCCGACGGCATCGGCCCCGCCGCCCGCCTCCAGCACAGCGGCAGCCCGCTCTCCCTGGGCAGCGACAGCCACGCCGTCATCGACCTGCTCGAAGAGGCCCGCGCCATGGAGCTGAACGAGCGGCTGCGCACCCGCGCCCGCGGCCACTGGACCGCCGCCGCGCTGCTGCGCGCCGCCACCGCCGACGGGCATGCCGCCCTCGGCTGGGACGACGCCGGCGCCCTGACCACCGGCGCCCTCGCGGACTTCACCACGATCGCGCTGGACTCCGTACGGACCGCGGGCCCGCTGCCCCGGCTCGGCGCGGAGACCGCGGTATTCGCCGCGACGGCGGCCGACGTACGGCACACCGTCGTCGGCGGCCGGCAGATCGTCCGCGACGGCGTGCACACGCGGGTGCCGGACGTGCCCGCCGAACTCGCCGCGGCCATCGCCGCCGTGCGCACGAACGACTGACGCGCCCCCAGCGGACGAACCAGCGGACGAACCAGCGGACGAAGGAGAACACCACCGCGATGACCACCACCGCACTGACCCATCTCACCCAGCTCGTCACCAACGACCCCTCCCTCGGTGAAGGCCCCCTCGGTCTGATCCAGGACGCGGCCGTCGTCATCGACGGCGACCGCATCGCCTGGGTCGGTCCGTCCAGCAAAGCACCCGCCACTGACAACGCCGTCGACGCGAGCGGCCGCTCCGCCCTGCCCGGCTTCGTCGACTCCCACTCCCACCTGGTCTTCGGCGGCGACCGCACCGAGGAGTTCAACGCCCGGATGTCCGGCCGTCCCTACGAGGCGGGCGGCATCCGCACCACCGTCGCCGCCACCCGCGCCGCCACCGACGAACAGCTCTCCGCCAACGTCGCCCACTACCTGGCCGAGGCGCTGCGTCAGGGCACCACCACCTTCGAGACCAAGTCCGGCTACGGCCTGACCGTCGAGGACGAGGCCCGCGCGCTGCGCATCGCCGGGGAGCACACCGACGAGGTCACCTACCTGGGCGCGCACATCGTCTCGCCCGACTACGCCGACGACCCGGCCGGCTACGTCGACCTCGTCACCGGCCCGATGCTGGACGCCTGCGCCCCGCACGCCCGGTGGATCGACGTCTTCTGCGAGAAGGGCGCCTTCGACGGCGACCAGGCCCGCGCGATCCTCACCGCCGGCAAGCAGCGCGGCCTGCTGCCCCGCATCCACGCCAACCAGCTGTCCTACGGGCCCGGCGTGCAGCTCGGCGTGGAGCTGGACGCGGCCTCCGCCGACCACTGCACCCACCTCACCGACGCCGACGTCGACGCGCTGGCCAACTCCACCACCGTCGCGACGCTGCTGCCCGGCGCGGAGTTCTCCACCCGCGCCACCTGGCCCGACGCGCGCCGCCTGCTGGACGCCGGGGCGACCGTCGCGCTCTCCACGGACTGCAACCCCGGCTCGTCCTTCACCTCGTCGATGCCGTTCTGCATCGCCCTCGCCGTCCGGGACATGCGGATGACGCCGGACGAGGCGGTGTGGGCGGCGACGGCGGGCGGTGCGCAGGCGCTGCGCCGCACCGACGTGGGCCGGATCACCCCGGGCGCGCGCGCCGACGTCACGCTGCTGGACGCGCCCTCGCACGTCCACCTCGCCTACCGGCCCGGCGTCCCGCTGGTCTCGGGCGTCTGGCGCAAGGGCGTCCGGGTGGCCTGAGCCCCGGCGCGGGCCCCACGGGCCGCACACACGAAGGAGGGCCCGCCCCGAGTCGCCCGGGGCAGGCCCTCCTTCGCGCGGGCGGACACCGGCCGGTGGACCGGTGGCGACCGCGGGATGTCACTCGTCGATCATCAGGCCCTTGCGCAACCGCACCAGGGTGCGCGAGAGCAGCCGGGAGACGTGCATCTGGGAGATGCCCAGCTCCTCGCCGATCTCGGACTGGGTCATGTTGGCGACGAAGCGGAGCGACAGGATCTTGCGGTCGCGCGGCGGGAGTTCGGCGATCAGCGGCTTGAGGGATTCGACGTACTCGATGCCTTCGAGTCCGTGGTCCTCGTAGCCGATGCGGTCCGCCAGCGCGCCTTCGCTGTCGTCCTCCTCGGGCTGGGCGTCGAGCGAACTCGCGGTGTACGCGTTGCTCGCCGCCATGCCCTCCACGACCTCGTCCCGGGTGATGCCGAGACGTTCGGCCAGCTCGCCGACCGTGGGTGCACGGTCGAGCTTCTGGGCCAGTTCGTCACCGGCCTTGGCGAGGTCGAGGCGGAGCTCCTGCAGCCGCCGCGGCACGCGCACCGACCAGCTGGTGTCGCGGAAGAAACGCTTGATCTCGCCGACGATCGTCGGCATCGCGAACGTCGGGAACTCGACGCCGCGGCTCAGTTCGAACCGGTCGATCGCCTTGATCAGACCGATCGTGCCGACCTGGACGATGTCCTCCATCGGCTCGCTGCGGGAGCGGAACCGGGAGGCCGCGAACTTCACCAGCGCGAGGTTGAGTTCGACCAGGGTGTTACGGACGTAGGCGAATTCGTGGGTGCCTTCTTCAAGGGATTCGAGCCGCTCGAAGAGGGTTTTGGACAGGGCCCTCGCGTCGACCGGACCCACCTCGTCGAACGGCGGGATCTCGGGCAGCCCGTCGACTTCGGGCACCACCGGCAATTCGGGTTCGGCGGCGGCCGGCTGGGAAGGGATCTGTCCGGTCGGGTCGGACGGGGGTGTCGACGAGGTGTGCTGCCGGGTGTCGTCGGTGCGCATTTCGTCGAGCCGGGGTGACATGGTCTCCTCCATCGTTCTCGGCATATGGCTGCCGATGCCTCTACGTGAAGCTGCGGTGTGCGGCGCCTCCAAAGCCGGCCGTGGCGAATGTGTCTGCATCTACGCCTACCTGGCTTTGCTGGAAGATGGCAAGTGTGCGATGCCCGTATTTGGTGTTATATGCGGATTGTTCAGCTACCCCTGCGTGAAGCGAAGGCGTAGGGTTCGATGAGCGCAGTCATAGGCAAACGACGTCGAGACAGCAAGAGGGGTGCGCGCGCATGGACCGCGGGACGGTCGGCAGTGCGAGCCGGGGCCGGCTTCACGTCGCGATCCGGCATCACGGCGCCAGCGCGGTCGTGACGGCGGCGGGTGAGCTGGACCACCACACCGCCGATCTGTTGCGTGACGCGCTGGAGGGGTGCGTGGAAGAGGGGTACGCCCGCCTCGTGGTCGACTGCGGCCCCCTGGAATTCATGGACTCCACCGGACTCAACGTCCTGCTCGGGGCGCGGCTCAAGGCGGAGGCCGCGGGGGGCGGGGTCCATCTCGTCGCGATGCAGCCCGTGGTGGCCCGCGTCTTCGAGATCACCGGCGCGGAGGCGGTTTTCACGGTGCACGACTCACTCGACGCGGCGCTGGCCGCCGAGGGGTGACGGAGGATGCTCCGGAGGATGGCATTCCGGGCACGTAGTCCGCGTCACATCTTCCGTATCCAAGAAGTGGGTGTTCTCACGGTCCGGTCGGGCAGGAGACATCTGAATCCGTTGAATCTGTCAGTTATCCGTTTTCCGTGAAAAGGCGAATCGGTGAGGTGAAGCGCTGATGAGCACCACCCGGCCGTACCCGCCGGGCGACCTCGGCCCGGAGTCGGGCAGCGCCGGTGCTTCCGCCGCCGCCCCGACCGCCGCGCCGGTCGGCCAGGTCCGCAGGCTGCGCCTGAGCGGCACCCGGGGAGCCGTCGCCCGCGCCCGGGACTTCGCCCGTGAGGCCCTCCAGGACTGGGGCTGGCTGCCGGCCGCCACCGCCGATCAGCGCGCGGCCGCCGAGGACGTCCTGCTGGTCGTCTCCGAGCTGGTCACCAACGCCTGCCTGCACGCCGAGGGTCCCGAGGAGCTGCGGCTGCGCTGCAGCGCCAAGGTGCTGCGCCTGGAGGTCGCCGACCTCGGCGCCGGCTCGCCCGCCCCGCGCACCCCGCACCGCGCCGGCCGCCCCGGCGGGCACGGCATGTTCATCGTGCAGCGGCTCTGCCTGGACTGGGGCGTCGTCCGCAACGCCGACGGCCCCGGCAAGACCGTCTGGGCCGAACTGGCCGCGCCGTCCTGAGCGGTGACGGGCGGCGCGCCGCCCGGGAGCCCGGCGCGGCCGGGAGGCGAGGGCGTGGGCCACGGGGTCCGCGCCCTCCGTGCGTTCCACCCCGATCCGCCCCGCGCAGTGCCTTCCCCCTTCGCGGTCCCCGGCGTACCTTGAGCCACCCATCTGATGTGCCGTCAGTAAAACGGGCGGCGCCCAGGGACGGCACGGGGCTGCCGGGCCCGCGGCCCGCACGGGCCCCGCCGCGCCCCTGGACCCGGGAGAAGGGAACGAGAGGTGGCCCGCTTCCACGCATCGCACATCCGCCGCCCCCGCCGCGCGGCCCGGCCCGCCGTCGCCGCGGCGCTGACCTGCGCGGCGGTGCTGCTGTCCGCGCCCGCCGCGCACGCCGAGGTCGTCGACGTCAACTACCAGTGCAAGACCCCGATCGGCAACAAGGGCGCCGTCTCGCCCATCGACATCAAGGCCACCCCGAGCGGCGGCGGGTACCGGCTGGTGATGTCGTTCCGGAAGGGCGTCTCGTCCAGCCCCGTCGAGCTGGGCAAGGGCGCCATGAAACCGTCCGCCGTCATCGAACTGGGCGGCGCGGACAGCGGGACGGTGCCGGTGTCGGGGCCGCCCAACGACCAGGCCGTCCCGGCCAACACCCCTATCAAGATAAGTGACTTGAGCGGTACGTACACGCCCAAGGCGAGCGGCAAGGTGACGTTCACCGCGGGCGAGCTGACCATCAAGGCGCTCGGCACCACGACCACCTGCACCCCCGACAACCACCCCAAGCCGTCGCTCAGCCTGGACGTCAAGGGCGGCTCCGGCGCGTCCGGCGGTTCCTCCGGTGGTGCCTCGGGCGGCGGCACGTCCGGCTCCGGCGGGCAGCTGCCGCAGACCGGACCCGCGGACTCCGCCGTCGCCCTCGGCACGTTCGGCGGCACCGTCCTGCTCGCCGGGGCGGCCGGCGCCCTCTGGCTCAGCCGCCGCCGCACCGCCTGACCCGGCGCCCCGGGGCGCGCACCCGCACCGCCCCTTCCGTACGCGTACGAGCCCGAGCACCAGGAGCAGCCGATGCCGTTCCGTACCCGCGGCGCGTCCGTGGCCCTCGCGACGGCCGCCGCGCTGGCGTGCTGGCCCCCGGGCGCCGCGGCGGCGGACGCCCGGCCCGGCTGGTCGGTCGCGCCCGCGCCCGGCGCCGGGAGCCGTCCGACCGGCGGCGACCGGCCGTTCCTCTATCTGGAGGGCGCGCCCGGCACCGTCCTTGCCGACCGGCTCGCGGTGACCAATCCGGCCGGGAACCCCGTCACCGTCCGGCTGCGCGGCGCCCCGGCGCGGGGCGGTACGGACGCCTCCGCCTGGCTCGCGCCCGCCGCGGCGCGGGTGCGCGTCCCGGCGCGGACCCGGGCGGCGGTGCCGTTCACCGTCCGGGTGCCCCGGGACGCCGCGCCCGGGGAGCGCACCGCGGTCCTGCGCGCCGACGGTCCCGGGGGCGGGCGGACCGTCCCCGTCCATCTGCGGGTGACCGGGCCCGCGCTCGCCGCGCTGACCGTCGAGGACGTCGCCGTGGCCCGGGGCGACGGCGGCGCGGAGATCCGCTACACGCTGGTCAACCGCGGCACCACGGTGCTCCGGCCCCGCCTCGCGGTCCGCGCCGACGGCGTGTTCGGGAGCGCGTTGCGGCGCCCGGCCCGCGCGCTGCCGCTCGCGCTCGCCCCCGGACAGCGCGTCCGGCGCACCGAGACCTGGTCCGATCCGCCCGCCCTGGACGCCCTCGACGTGACCCTCACCGTCACCGCCGCCGGGGGCGCACACGCCTACGCGCGCGCCGGATACGCACCTCTCTCCCGGGGCGCGCTCGGCGCGGGGGCGCTCGCCGTCGTCGCGGGCGCGGGCGGTGCGCTGTGGCGCCGGCGGCGGCGCGCCGGACGTACTGCATCGCAAGCCGAACTCGCCCCGAATTCAAGGGAGTTGACGCGCGTGGGAGACCGACCGTGACCCGGGGCGCGGCGCGCCGCACCGCAGGGGCCCGGCTGCGTGGCGCGGCCGCCGCCGTCCTCGTCCTGGGCGCGGCGCTGCTGCCGTACCCGCCGGCCGCGGCCGCCGCACCGGCCGCGGGAGCGCCCACCGCCGAGGTCGGCACCGCCCAGGCCGGGACCGGCGGGACGGTGGCCGTCTCCGGGCGCGGCTGGCGGCCCAAGGCGCTGCTCACCCTGCTGATCTGCGGCCAGAACATGATCGGCGGCACCAACTCCTGCGCCAACGGCGACGGGCGCGCGGTCACCACCGACGGCCACGGCGCCTTCAGCACCGCGCTGCCGGTGGCCGAGCCGCCCAAGCCCTGTCCCTGCGTGGTGCACGTGGCGACGGTGACCGGGCCGGCGGCCGCCGACGACGTGCCGTTCGCGGTGGCCGGGCACCCCGTCGCCCCGCTGCCGAAGCAGGAGAGCGGCGCCCGCCTCGCCGTGCTCTCCGGGCCCGAGCTGACCGGCGGCGACAACCTGCTGACCTGGTTCGGTGCCCCGCCGCGGCGCCGGCTGACCTTCACGGTCGGCAACACCGGGGCGGTCGCGGCCAAGGACCCGGTCTTCGCGGTGGGCACCGCGCACGGCGTGTTCGCACCCGAGTGGGAGGACCGGCAGTGGCGCGGCACCGTGCCCGCCGGGAAGAAGGCCCGCGTCGCACTCGACGTGGAGCTGGCGGCCGGCGCCCACGGCGACTACCAGGTCTCCGCCAAGTACGGCGGAAAGCTGCTGGTCGAGCAGGCATGGGGGGTCGGCCGGCCCTGGGGCGTGACGCTGTTTTGGGTACTGCTCTGCCTGGTGGTGCCCGCCGCCGTCTTCCGCGCCGGTATGGCCGTCGTGGACCGCGTACGGCCCAGGGCCGCACCGGTGCCGCGCGCCGCCGCGGGCGCCCGCGCGGCCGCCGGGCCCCGGGCGCCGGGCCGGTGGCGCGCCCGCCCGCACGCTCGTCGTGGCGGCACGGACGGGAGGACCGCACCGGCGGACCGCCCGGCCGCGCTGCCCTGGTACACCCCGGACACCGCACCGTCCGCGACCACATCCACCGCACCACCGACAGCGGAAGGGCCATCGTGATGAGGCAACGGCGGAGCGTGATGAGGCAGCGCAGGAGAGCGGGGGTGGCCGCCGGGGCGGCGCTGCTGCTCGCGGGCGCGGGGCTGGTGGCCACGGCCCCGGCAGCGCAGGCGGCGGACACCGCGTACCGGACGGAGTGCACCCCGCCACCGATCTCGGGGCTGCCGCCGGTCGAGGGCACCACGACGGTGGCGCTGAGCGCACCGGCCACCGCGAAGGTCGGCGAGGAGATCGAGGTGGTGTGGAAGACGGTCACCGCCGCCTCGAAGAACCCGGACGTCCTCGACCTGGACAAGGACACCGTGCAGCCGTCCGGCGTGGTGCAGCTGGCCGGGGCGCAGGCCGGTGAGCTGGCGATGAAGGGGTTGCGGAGCAATCCGCCGATCCCGAAGAACAGCCCGATGGTGCTGTCCGACATGACCGGCAAGCTGAAGCTGGAGAAGCCGGGGGAGGTGACGCTGACCCCCGGCGCGTACACGATCAACGTCAACAAGCCGATCTCCACGGACACCAAGTGCGTCCCGAAGGAGCAGGTGAAACCGGCCGTCACGATCAAGGTGACCGACGACGGCGGCGGCACGACCGGGGGCGGCGACTCCGGGGGGACGGCCGCGGGCGGCGCCGCCTCCGGTGGTTCCGACGGCTCGGGTGGCGCGGCGTCCGGCGGCACGTCGTCCGGCGGTACGGCCGCGGGCGGTGCGTCCACGGGCGGCACGGACGGCGGCGCCGCCTCCGGAGGCTCCGATTCCGGAGGCACGGGCGGCGGCTCGGGTGGCTCGGGCGGCTCCGGCGGTGAGCCCGACGGCACCGCGCACCAGGGGAAGCAGGTGCAGGTCCCGTACGCCTGCAAGACGCCGATCGGGGACAAGAAGGCCACCTCGCCGGTGCGGATCGACGCGGTGGCGAAGGGCGGCGGCTACGACTTGACGGTGAAGTTCGCCAAGTCCGTGATGGACAGCCCGGCGGACATCCCCAAGGGCTCCGTCAAGCCGTCGATGGCGGTCGCGCTGGGCGGCGCGGACAAGGGCACCGTCAAGGTCGAGGGCCCGGCCAACGACGCGCCCATCAAGTCCGGGCAGCCCATCGAGATCCCCGACCTCAAGGGCGTCTACACCCCGGGCGCCACCGGCCGCACGACGCTGACCCCCGGCGTCCTGACCGTCAACGCGCTGGGGACGACCACCACCTGCACCCCGGAGAAGGACCCGGGCGCCTCCTTGACCCTCGACACCGCGGCCCGGCCCGGCGGCGCCTCCGGCGGCACGTCCACGGCGGGCGGCGCGGGCTCCACGGGCGGCGCGGGCTCTACGGGCGGTGCCGCGGGCGGTCTCGCCGACACCGGCGCGAGCGACCACGGCGGGCTGAGCGCCCTCGGCCTCTTCGCCGGCACCGTGCTGCTGATCGGCGGCGCGCTGCTGCTCGGCACCCCTTGGCGCCGGGCCCGCCGCTGACCGGCACCGCGCGGCCCGGCCGCGTATGACCGGGCATCGGACGGCGCCATGCACGAGGGCCCGGCACACCGAACGTGGTGTGCCGGGCCCTCGGTGCGTCTCAGGGGTGCGTCAGCGGACGTCGCCCATCAGCGCCATGATCTTCTTGCGGTTCAGCCAGATCGCGACACCCGCCAGGACGGCCAGCGCCGCCTCCGTGGCGAGGACGCCCACACCGCTCAGGTCGGCACCGGCCGTGGAGAGCAGGCTGACGATGCAGTCGCCCGCGGTGACGGCGAGGAACCAGACGCCCAGCATCTGGCTGGCGTACTTCTCCG
Organism: Streptomyces sp. NPDC000404; assembly: GCF_040300365.1. Lineage (NCBI taxonomy): Bacteria > Bacillati > Actinomycetota > Actinomycetes > Kitasatosporales > Streptomycetaceae > Streptomyces > Streptomyces sp. NPDC000404. The sequence continues at coordinate 500,319 of NZ_JBEPDN010000003.1, forward strand.
GCGCCAGCTTGGTGGTGACCGACAGGCCGACGGGGGAGAGGCACAGCTCGCCCATGGTCTGGATCATGTAGACCATGAGCAGCCACATCGGGCTGACCTTGGTGCCGTCGGACGACATCCCCATCGGGACGATGAAGACGAAGTACGAGATGCCGATCATCACCATCGCTATGGCGAACTTGACCGTGGTGCTCGGCTCCTTGAGGCGCTTGGCCAGCGCCAGCCACATCCAGGCGAAGATCGGGGCCAGCGCCATCACCCAGAGCGGGTTGACGGACTGGAACCACGTCGACGGGAAGTGCAGACCGAAGATGGAGTCGGCGGTGTTCTTCTCGGCGAAGCCGCTCAGCGTGGAGCCGGCCTGGTCGAAGATCATCCAGAAGACGGCGGCGGCGACGAAGAACCAGATGTAGCCGCTGACCTTCGTCTGCTCCTCGGAGGTCAGGTCCTTGTCGCGCTTGATCCGCGCCAGCACCGAGATCGGGATGATCAGGCCGAGCAGCGCGATCGGGATGAGCGCCCAGTTCAGGGTGAAGGTGCCGGTGCCGATGACGATGCCGTAGAAGACGGCGGCGACGGCCAGCCAGATCAGGCCCTTGCGCAGCCAGGAGTTGCGCTCCTGGACGGAGAGCGGCGTGGGCACGGTGCTGCTGATCGGCGAGAGGTGACGGGTGCCGATGGTGAACTGGATCAGGCCCAGACCCATACCGACCGCGGCGGTCGCGAAGCCGAGGTGCCAGTTGACGCTCTGGCCGATGGTGCCGACGACCAGCGGGGCGAGGAAGCCACCGAGGTTGATGCCGATGTAGAAGATCGTGAAGCCACCGTCACGGCGCGGGTCCTGCGGACCGTCGTAGAGGTGGCCGACCATCGTCGAGATGTTGGCCTTCAGCAGGCCGGACCCGAGCGCGACCAGCGCCATACCGGCGAAGAACATCGCCGTACCGGGCACCGCCAGCGTGAGGTGACCGAGGATCACGACGCAGCCGCCGATGATCACCGTCTTGCGCGGGCCCCAGACGCGGTCGGCGAACCAGCCGCCGGGCATGGCCAGCAGGTAGACCATCGCGAGGTAGACCGCGTAGATCGCCGACGCCGTGGCCATCGTCATCGCGAGACCGCCGCCCTGGGCCCCGGGCTTGGCATCCGTGCCGCCGGAGATCAGGTACAGCACGAGAAGGGCCCGCATGCCGTAGAAGCTGAAACGCTCCCACATCTCGGTCATGAAGAGAGTGGCCAGTCCGCGGGGGTGGCCGAAGAAGGTCTTACCGCCGGATGCAGGGTTCCCCTGCGCGGCGGTGTCCTTCGTCAGGCTGGACGCCATGGGTGCTTCCTTGGTCTGCTCGGGACGCGAGGGTCGAACGTCACGCCCGGGTGGGGGTCGATGACCGGCACCGGCGTAGACCTGCCCGCGCACCCCAACGTCCGAGGGGGTCGACGCCACCGGATGCGGAGTCGGCAGGACGGTCGTACACCGCCTTCCACGCCCCCCGTCATTACTTGGCGTGGCGGACCCGGTCGACAGGTCAATCGCTGTGCACCGGGAGCGGTGTACCGCACCCCGTACACAACTGGGGACCGCGGGCACCCGTGAGGTGCCGCGGGCCCCGGCGGTTGTGCGATGGACGTTCGGCCCACCATACGTCCCGTTCGACCGGCGTTGGGAGGGGTGAGACAACGCTCACATTCGTTATGGGGAACCATTCCGGCCCGTCGGGAAACCTCGCCGTCCCCTGTCGCGCGATGTCGTCCCGCCCGCCCCGCTCGCCCCCTGGCCACGGCGCATCGGACTACCATCGGGCCATGACCCGTGTACTGCTCGCCGAGGATGACGCGTCCATCTCGGAGCCGCTCGCCCGCGCACTGCGCCGCGAGGGTTACGAAGTCGAGGTGCGCGAGGACGGCCCCACGGCGCTCGACGCCGGCCTCCAGGACCACATCGATCTGGTCGTACTCGACCTGGGACTGCCCGGCATGGACGGCCTGGAGGTCGCCCGCAGGCTGCGCAACGAAGGTCATTCCTTCCCCATCCTGGTGCTGACCGCCCGCGCCGACGAGGTGGACACCGTCGTCGGTCTGGACGCCGGCGCCGACGACTACGTCACCAAGCCCTTCCGCCTCGCCGAGCTGCTCGCCCGCGTCCGGGCGCTGCTGCGCCGCGGCTCGACCGCCGAGCCGCAGCAGCCGCCGGCCACCCACGGCGTGCGCATCGACGTCGAGTCGCACCGCGCCTGGATGGGCGACGAGGAGCTGCAGCTCACCGCCAAGGAGTTCGACCTGCTGCGGGTGCTGGTGCGGGACGCCGGCCGGGTCGTCACCCGCGATCAGCTGATGCGCGAGGTCTGGGACACCACCTGGTGGTCGTCGACGAAGACCCTCGACATGCACATCTCCTGGCTCCGCAAGAAGCTCGGCGACGATGCCGCCAACCCGCGCTACATCGCCACCGTCCGGGGCGTCGGCTTCCGCTTCGAGAAGAGCTGACACACCCGGGGCCCGGCCGCGGCCGTGGGCAGCCCCCGCCGGGCGGGACGTCCGAGGGCTGTCCCGCAGACAGACCACCGCAACCCCCGCCCGGAGGGCACCGTGCGCCGCCGCCTGATCAACTCCACCCTCGCGGTGGTGCTCGTCGTGATCGCCGTCTTCGGCCTCTCACTCGTCGTCGTCGAGACCCGCACCATCCAGGCGGGCGCCCAGGAGAGCGTGGCGTCCGAGGCGGTGCGGCTGGTCGGCATCGTCGAGAGCCGGATCGGCAGCGGCGAGAAGATCACGTCGGACGCCCTCTCCGAACAGATCACCGTCCACCGCTACGCCCGGATCAAGGTGCCCGGCACGGCGCCGATCGAGATCGGCACCCGGCCCACCGGTGACGTCATCGAGTCGCGGATGACGGGCGACCGCGGTGAGCAGGTCACCGTCCAGGAGTCGCGCGCCACCGTCAACGAGGAGATCGGCCGCACGCTGCTGGTCATCCTGGCGGTCGCGTTGCTGGCGATCGTCGCCGCGGTCGGGCTCGCGATCCGCCAGGCCCACCGGCTCACCGCACCGCTCACCGACCTCGCCGAGACCGCCGAACGCCTCGGCTCCGGCGACCCCCGCCCGCGCCACCGCCGCTACGGCGTCCAGGAGCTGGACCGGGTCGCCGATGTGCTGGACGCCAGCGCCGAGCGGATCGCCCGGATGCTCACCGCCGAGCGCCGCCTCGCCGCCGACGCCTCCCACCAGCTGCGCACCCCGCTGACCGCGCTCTCCATGCGGCTGGAGGAGATCACGCTCACCGACGACCCGGACACCGTCAAGGAGGAGGCCACCATCGCGCTGGCCCAGGTCGAGCGGCTGACGGACGTGGTCCAGCGGCTGCTCACCAACTCCCGCGACCCGCGTTCCGGCTCCGCCGTCGCCTTCGACCTCGACGAGGTCGTCAAGCAGCAGGTCGAGGAGTGGCGGCCCGCCTACCGCAGCGCCGCCCGCTCCATCGTCCGCTCCGGGAAGAAGGGGCTGCGGGCCGTCGGCACGCCGGGCGCGGTGGCGCAGGTGCTCGCCACCCTCATCGAGAACTCGCTGATGCACGGCGACGGGACGGTCGCGCTGCGCACCCGCGTCACCGGCAACCAAGCGGTGGTGGAGGTCACGGACGCGGGCCCCGGCGTCTCCGCCGACCTCGGCTCGCGGGTCTTCGAGCGGACCGTCTCCGGTCGCAACTCCACGGGTCTGGGCCTCGCCGTCGCCCGCGATCTGGCGGAGGCGGACGGCGGACGGCTCGAACTGCTTCAGCAGCACCCGCCGGTCTTCGCCCTCTTCCTGGCCCGGGAGGCCGAGCAGCCCGAGGGGTGAGCGGGGCGGTGTCGCGGGTTCGGGTCCCGTCACCCGCCCGGCCGGTCCGTCAGCCGCGCGGGGCGCCCTGCGCCTGCGGCTGCCGCTCCCGCGCCCCGGCACCGACCGCGTCCGGCAGCGGCCCGCCCTCCCCGGCCGCCTCGCCGTCCGGGGTGCGGAAGACCCAGGTGCGGTACGACCAGAAGCGGAAGAGGGTGGCGACGCCGATGCCGAGGAACTTGAAGACGTTGCTCTGCAGCGGGGTGTCCCAGCCGAAGCCGTACGTCGCCGCGTAGAGCATGCCGTTCTCGATGATCAGTCCGGCGATGCTGAACAGCAGGAAGAGCGAGAGTTCGCGGGTGCGGCCCTGCTTGTCGCGGTCGCGGTAGGTGAAGTAGCGGTAGCCGAGGTAGTTGGTGCCGGTGGCCACGACCGTCGCGATGACGCTGGCCCGCACGACCGGCAGCTCCGTCAGATGCCGTACGAGGTTGAAGACCGCGAAGTTCACGATCACCCCGGCGCCGCCGACGGCACCGAACTTGGCGACCTCCCGCAGGAGCTGCTCCAGCCGCGACCGCAGCGCGCTCCGTTCACTCATGGTGATCGTCTTGCTCCCTGTCGGTGGCGGCCGGCCCGGCCGGTCGTCCCGGACCGCCCCTCATGCTAACCAGCGTTTCCCAGGGGCCGCCGCCCGCGGGCGTGCGCAGCGACGCCCGCCCGGCGGTGCTGCGGAAGATCACGCTCCGCACATCACCGCCGTCCCGCGGCCGCACTCGGACGATCCTCCAATCACCACCCGGCGGAGTGGCACGCCCGTACGGATACGCTGGGGGGCGTGACGTTCCCGGTAGTCGGCATGGTCGGTGGCGGTCAGCTCGCCCGTATGACCCACGAGGCGGGCATCCCCCTCGGCATCAAGTTCAAGCTCCTCAGCGACACCCCGCAGGATTCGGCGGCCCAGGTGGTCAGCGACGTCGTCATCGGCGACTACCGCGACCTGGACACGCTGCGCTCCTTCGCCCGTGGCTGCGATGTGATCACCTTCGATCACGAGCACGTACCCACCGAGCACCTGAAGGCGCTGGAGGCGGACGGCATCCCCGTACGCCCCGGCCCCGACGCGCTCGTGCACGCCCAGGACAAGGGGGTGATGCGGGCGAGGCTGGACGCGCTGGGCGTGCCCTGCCCCAGGCACCGCATCGTCTCCGGTCCGGACGACGTGGCGGCGTTCGCGGCGGAGGGCACCGGCTTCCCGGTGATCCTCAAGACCGTCCGCGGCGGCTACGACGGCAAGGGCGTCTGGGTCGTACGTTCCTCCAAGGAGGCGGCCGAGCCGTTCCGGGCCGGGGTGCCCGTGCTGGCCGAGGAGAAGGTCCCCTTCACCCGCGAACTGGCCGCCAACGTCGTCCGCTCGCCGCACGGCCAGGCCGTCGCCTACCCCGTCGTGGAGTCGATCCAGGTCGACGGCGTCTGCGACACGGTCATCGCCCCGGCGCCCGGCCTGAGCGCGGACCTCGCGGCGCGCGCCCAGGAGATGGCGCTGCGCATCGCGGCGGAGCTGGGCGTCGTCGGCCACCTCGCGGTCGAGCTGTTCGAGGTCCCCGGCCCGGACGGCGAACCGCAGGTGCTCGTCAACGAACTGGCGATGCGTCCGCACAACTCCGGCCACTGGACCCAGGACGGCGCGATCACCTCGCAGTTCGCCAACCACGTCCGCGCCGTCCTCGACCTCCCGCTCGGCGACCCGCGCCCGCGCGCCCCCTGGACGGTGATGGCCAACGTTCTCGGCGGCGACTACCCGGACATGTATTCCGCGTACCTCCATTGCCTGGCACGCGATCCGCAGCTGAAGATCCACATGTACGGAAAGGACGTGAAGCCCGGCCGGAAGGTCGGTCACGTCAACACCTACGGCGACGACCTTGCCGACGTGCGCGAGCGCGCCGCGCACGCCGCCGGCTACCTGCGAGGAACGATCACCGAATGACTGCCCGCCCGTCGCCCGACCGCCACCCCTCACCGAGCGCTCACGCGCGCCCCTCCAGCTCCGGCACCGCGCCGGTCGTCGGCATCGTCATGGGCTCGGACTCCGACTGGCCCGTGATGGAGGCCGCCGCCAAGGCGCTCGACGAGTTCGAGATCCCCTACGAGGTCGACGTCGTCTCCGCGCACCGGATGCCGCACGAGATGATCGCGTACGGCGAGGAGGCCGCCGGGCGCGGCCTCAAGGCGATCATCGCGGGCGCCGGGGGAGCCGCCCATCTGCCGGGCATGCTCGCCTCCGTCACCCCGCTGCCGGTGATCGGCGTGCCGGTGCCGCTGAAGTACCTCGACGGCATGGACTCGCTGCTCTCCATCGTGCAGATGCCCGCGGGCGTGCCGGTCGCGACCGTCTCCGTCGGCGGTGCGCGCAACGCGGGGCTGCTCGCCGCGCGGATGCTCGCCGCGCACGACGAGGAACTGCTCGGCCGGATGCGGGAGTTCCAGCAGGAGCTGAACGACCAGGCCACCGAGAAGGGCAAGCGGCTGCGGAACAAGGTCGCCTCCCCGGCCGGCTTCGGCTTCGGGGGCAAGTGATGGCGGCCGGCGCGGTGGACCCGCGCATCGCCGCGCTGCTCGCCGAGCACCCCGTCGTCGACGGCCACAACGACCTGCCCTGGGCGCTGCGCGCACAGGTCGGCTACGACCTGGACCGCCGCGACATCGCCGGTGACCAGTCGGAGTTCTTGCACACCGACATCCCGCGGCTGCGGGCCGGCGGCGTCGGCGCGCAGTTCTGGTCGGTCTACGTCCGCGCCGACTTCGCGGGCGACACGGCGGTCAGCGCCACCCTCGAACAGATCGACGTGGTGCGGCGGATGGCCGCGCGCTACCCCGAGGCGCTGCGGCTCGCCTTCACCGCCGACGACATGGAGGCGGCGCGCGCCGACGGCGTCATCGCCTCGCTGATGGGCGCCGAGGGCGGCCACTCCATCAACAACTCGCTGGCCACCTTGCGGGCCCTGCACCGGCTGGGCGTCCGTTATATGACGCTCACCCACAACGACAGCCTGGCCTGGGCGGACTCCGCGACGGACGAGCCCCGCGCCGGCGGGCTGAGCGCCTTCGGCGAGGAGGTCGTGCGGGAGATGAACCGCCTCGGCATGCTCGTCGACCTCTCGCACGTCGCCGCCACGACGATGCGCGACGCGCTGCGGGTCTCCACCGCGCCGGTGATTTTCTCGCACTCCTCGTCCCGCGCGGTCTGTGACCACCCGCGGAACATCCCCGACGACGTCCTGGAGCGGCTGCCCGCCAACGGCGGCACCGCGATGGCCACCTTCGTGCCGAAGTTCGTGCACCAGGAGGTCGGCCCCTGGGTGCTGCGGGCCGACGAGAACATGCGGGCCCACGGCTTCCACCACCTGGAGACCACGCCCGAGGCGATGGCGGTGCAGCGGGAGTTCCGGGCGGCGAATCCGATGCCGGAGGCGACCGCCGCGACCGTCGCCGACCACCTCGACCACATGCGGGAGGTCGCCGGCGTCGACCACATCGGGCTGGGCGGCGACTACGACGGCACCGCCTTCACCCCGACCGATCTGGCGGACGTGGCGAGCTACCCGAACCTGCTCGCCGAGCTGCTGGAGCGCAAGTGGTCCACCGCCGACCTCGCCAAGCTGACCTGGCGCAACGCGGTCCGCACGCTGCGGGACGCCGAGGACGTCGCGCGCGCCGAGCAGGCCCGCCGCCCGGAGTCGATCGCCACGATCGAGCAGCTGGACGGCTGAGCGCACCACCAGGCGCACCGGCGGGCCCCGTCTCCGGACGGCGGCCCGCCGGTGCGTTGCCGCATCCGGGCGGCCGGGGCGGCGCCGGGCCGACCGCCCGCGGCGGTGGCCGCCCGGGCCCGCCCCGCCGTCAGCCGACGAGGCAGAGGCAGAACGGGTGCCCGACGGGGTCCAGATAGACCCGCCAGCTCTGCCGGGCGTCGTCCTGCTGGACCAGCTTCGCGCCGAGCGCCAGCGCCTTCTCCTGCGCCGCCTCGATGTCCGCGCGCCGCACGTCGAGGTCGACGTGGGCCTGCTGCGGCTGCTCCTGGCCCGGCCACTGCGGCGGCCGGTACCCCGCCACCTCCTGGAACGCCAGCCGTTCGCCCCGCGGTCCGACGGCCTCGAACCAGTCCCCCTCGCCCGTCACCCGCCAGTCGAGCAGCGCGGCGTAGAAACCGGCGAGCGCCCGCGGATCGGGACAGTCCAGCGCGACGACACCCAGCTCGATCAGAGCCATGTTGTTACCCTCTCAAGCCATTAACCGGTAACTGCGTTACTGCATGATGGCGGTCGGCCGGTAACGTGGCAAGGGTGGCGGACAACCGAACGGCGCCGGTGTCCCTCCTCCCGGTGCAGGACCTGATGAACACCCTCGACATCGAGATCGGCGCGGACACGCTGACCGCGGACGGCGGCCTCGACGCCTTCCTCACCGCGCACGGCCTGCCCCCGCTCACCCCGCAGGACGACGGCCCGGCGGCCGTCCGCGTACTGACCGAGCTGCGGGAGGCGCTGCGCGCCGTCTGCCTCGCCCACACCGCGGGCCGCCCGCCGGCGCCCGCCGACACCCGCACCCTGGACCGGCTGCTGGCCCGCGCCCCGCTCGTCCTCGCCGTCGCCCCCGGCGGCGCCCCCGCGCTCCGCCCGGCCGCCGGACTGCGCGGCGCCGACCACCTCACCGCGGTGCTGGCCGCCGGTGTCGCCACCGCGGCCGCCGACGGCAGCTGGCCGCGCCTCAAGGCGTGCGCGGCCCACGACTGCCACTGGGTCTTCTACGACCGGAGCCCGGCCGGCCGCAGCCGCTGGTGCTCCATGGCGGTCTGCGGCAGCCGGGCGAAGATGCGCAGCTACCGGGCCCGCCGCGCGGAATCCGGCTGAAAAGCGCGACCGCCCGGCCGGGAACGGACCCGGCCGGGCGGTACGCAGAGGAGAACGGGTTACGCCTGCGGACGCCCCAGCGCCCGGTAGACCCAGCCGGCCTTCCGCCACAGCTCCGGGTCGAGGGCGTTGCGGCCGTCCAGGATGCGGCGGGCGCCGGCCGCCTCGCCCAGCACCGCCGGGTCCAGCTCCCGGAACTCCCGCCACTCGGTCAGGTGCAGCACCGCGTCCGCGCCGCGCACCGCCTCCAGCGCGCTGTCCGCGTAGCCCAGCGTCGGGAACAGCCGCCGGGCGTTCGCCATGCCCTTCGGGTCGTACACGGTGACCTGGCCGCCCTGGAGATGGATCTGACCTGCGACGTTGAGGGCGGGGGAGTCGCGGACGTCGTCGGAGTCCGGCTTGAAGGTGGCGCCGAGGACGGCGACCCGCTTGCCGAGGAAGCTGCCGCCGACCGCCTCCCGGGTCAGCTCGACCATGTGGCCGCGACGCCGCATGTTGATCGAGTCGACCTCGCGCAGGAACGTCAGCGCCTGGTCCGCGCCCAGCTCACCGGCGCGGGCCATGAACGCCCGGATGTCCTTGGGCAGGCAGCCGCCGCCGAAGCCGACCCCGGCGCGCAGGAACTTCTTGCCGATCCGCTCGTCGTGCCCGATCGCCTCGGCCAGCTTCACCACATCGCCGTCGGCCGCCTCGCAGACCTCCGCCATGGCGTTGATGAACGAGATCTTCGTCGCCAGGAAGGAGTTGGCGGCGGTCTTCACCAGCTCGGCCGTCGGGTAGTCCATGACGACGAACGGCGAGCCCTCGGCGACCGGCTTCTCGTAGATCTCCCGCAGCAGCGCCTCGGCCCGCTCGCTCGCGACGCCGACGACGATCCGGTCCGGGTGCAGGGTGTCGTCGACGGCGAACCCCTCGCGCAGGAACTCCGGGTTCCACGCCAGCTCCGCCGCCTCGCCCGCGGGCGCCTGCTCGGCCAGCAGCCGCGCGAGCCGCGCCGCGCTGCCCACCGGCACCGTCGACTTGCCGACGACCAGCACCGGGCGGTCCAGATGCGGGGCGAGCGAGGCGAAGGCGCTCTCGACGTAGGACATGTCACAGGCGTACTCGCCGTGCTTCTGCGGGGTGTTCACGCAGACGAAGTGCACATCGCCGAAGGCCCCGGCCTCCTCGTAGGAGGTGGTGAAGCGCAGCCGGCCGGTGGAGCCCTCGATGCCGTCGATGTGGCGGCGCAGCAGCTCCTCCAGCCCCGGCTCGTACATCGGGACCTCGCCGCGCCGCAGCATCTCGATCTTCTCGGGGACGACGTCCAGTCCCAGGACCTCGAACCCCAGCTCGGCCATGGCGGCGGCGTGGGTGGCGCCGAGGTAGCCGGTGCCGATCACGGTGATCTTGAGGGCCATGGATGCTCCAAACCAGGTTTCGGCGCGGCGCGCCGGTGTGCGGTGTGCGGGATCGGTGACGGACGGGCGAAAAGGCGCTGACCGAGCATAGTCGGGCCCCTGCCGGCGGGCGTCGGTCACCGGCCACCGGGGAACGGATGGTCTGTCGGCAACCTCACGTATCCCGTCCGGCCCCGGGCGCCTAGAATCCCGAGCAGAACGGGTTACTTAACGGTAGTTAGCACTGCAGCTCTCAGGGGAGTGAGAAACCTTGGCGGGAACCGCTGATTTCGATCTGTACCGGCCGTCGGAGGAGCACGACATGCTCCGGGAGTCGGTGCGTGCCCTCGCCGAGGCGAAGATCGCACCGTTCGCCGCCGCCGTCGACGAGGAGGCCCGCTTCCCGCAGGAGGCGCTCGACGCGCTGGTCGCCAACGACCTGCACGCCGTCCACGTACCGGAGACCTACGGCGGCGCCGGCGCCGACGCGCTCGCCACCGTCATCGTCATCGAGGAGGTCGCCCGCGTCTGCGGTTCGTCCTCGCTGATCCCGGCGGTCAACAAGCTCGGCTCGCTGCCGGTGATCCTCTCCGGCTCGGAGGAGCTGAAGGCGAAGTACCTCGGCCCGCTGGCCAAGGGCGACGCGATGTTCTCGTACTGCCTGAGCGAGCCGGACGCGGGTTCGGACGCCGCGGGCATGAAGACCAAGGCCGTCCGCGACGGCGACTTCTGGGTCCTCAACGGCGTGAAGCGCTGGATCACCAACGCCGGCGTCTCCGAGTACTACACGGTCATGGCCGTCACCGACCCGGAGAAGCGCTCCAAGGGCATCTCCGCCTTCGTCGTCGAGAAGGGCGACGAGGGCGTGTCCTTCGGCGCCCCCGAGAAGAAGCTCGGCATCAAGGGCTCGCCGACCCGCGAGGTCTACCTCGACAACGTCCGCATCCCCGCCGACCGCATGATCGGCGCCGAGGGCACCGGCTTCGCCACCGCGATGAAGACCCTCGACCACACCCGCATCACCATCGCCGCGCAGGCGCTGGGCATCGCCCAGGGCGCGCTGGACTACGCCAAGGGCTACGTCCGCGAGCGCAAGCAGTTCGGCAAGCCGATCGGCGACTTCCAGGGCGTGCAGTTCATGCTCGCCGACATGGCGATGAAGGTCGAGGCCGCCCGCCAGCTGACCTACGCCGCCGCCGCCAAGTCCGAGCGCATCTCCGCCGGCGGCAAGGACGAGGACCTCACCTTCTTCGGCGCCGCCGCCAAGTGCTACGCCTCCGACGCCGCGATGGAGATCACCACCGACGCGGTCCAGCTCCTCGGCGGCTACGGCTACACCCGCGACTACCCGGTCGAGCGCATGATGCGCGACGCCAAGATCACCCAGATCTACGAGGGCACGAACCAGGTCCAGCGGATCGTGATGGCGCGGAACCTGCCGTAACGGCGGCACCCGCTCACAGCCGACGGCCCCCGGCGCTCTCGCCGGGGGCCGTCGTGTGCGTACGTGGTGAGCGGGCGACGGGGTCAGTTGCCGTCGGTGACCGTGACCTTCTCGTCGTTGTTGAGCTGCTGGACGAGCTGCTGGACCTTGGCCTTGTCCCACACCACGAAGCCGTTCGTGATGCCGGACATCGGCATGTTCAGCGAGGTGCCCTCACCGCTGTTGACGCCCTTCATCGCGAAGAACATGTTGCCCAGGCTCCACAGGCTCATGTCCTTGTCGACGATGAGGGTGTCCAGGCCCGCGCCGAGCGTCGGGTAGAGCTGGAAGGGGTTGAGCACCGTGCCCGGCGACGCCGCCTGGTTGGCGAGGGCGGCCAGGAACTTCTGCTGGTTCTTGGTGCGCGCCAGGTCGCTGGTGGCGAACGCCTTGCGGGCGCGGACGAAGGCGAGCGCCTGGGAGCCGTTGAGCGTCTGCTTGCCCGCCTGGAAGTCGGAGCCGGAGTCCTTGTCCTTGAACGCCTGGGGGATGTCCAGCTCCACGCCGCCGATCGCGTCCACGATGTTGGCGAAGCCGGCGAAGCCGATCTCGACGTAGTGGTCGATGTGCAGCTTGGTGTTGTACTCGACGGTCCGCACCAGCAGCTCGGGGCCGTCCTCGGCGTACGCCGCGTTCAGCTTGGTGCGGCGGCCGGTGCCCGGGTACTTCTTGCCGGACTCGGAGCCGACGAAGGACGGTATCTCCACGCCGGAGTCGCGCGGCAGCGAGATCAGCGTGGGGCCGTTGCTGCCGTCGTGCAGGATCATCATCGAGTCGGTGCGCTTGCCCTCGACGGATCCGGTGTGGAGGTTCTTCTTCTGCTCGGAGGTCATGCCCTCGCGGCTGTCCGAGCCCACGATCAGGTAGTTGGTGCCGTCGCCCGCCTCGGGGCGGTCGATGACCTTGCTCAGGTCCACCTCGCGGCGCAGCTTGCCGTCGGCCCAGAAGTACGTGGCGACGGAGGCGACCGCGACGACCGCGACGACGGTCAGGGCCGTCCACTTGATGCGGCGGCCCCAGTTCGGGCGCGGCCGGGCGTTGTAGCCGCCCTGCTGCGGACCGCCGGGCCCGCCGCTGCCGTAGACCTGGCCGGTGTTGTAGCCGTCGTAGTCGTCGTAGCCCTGCGACTGCTGCGGCGGGACGGAGCCGCGGCGCGGGCCCGCTCCCGTTCCCGGGCGGCCGTAGCCGGGGCCGGCGTCCCGCCGTACCTGCGGCATGGCGCGTGCGCCTTCCGGCTGGGCGCGGCCACTGCCGCGTCCGTACCCGCGCTGGTCGCGGGAGGGTCCGTTCCCGTGCCACTCATTCATGCAGACGAGTGTGCCTGCCGGGGCACCGGGTCTTACAGGGCGGGGGTGGGTTCGGGGCGGGGCTGTTGCAGAGCTGATGCAAAGCGCGCGGCCATACCCCAAGCGGATGTGACCATTCCGACGTGGCGGAGGAAAACCGCATGCCGGACGTCCGCGGCCGTGGCGGGCGGCCGCCGAAGGCCCGTCCTCCCGGCCGGGCCGCGAAGGCCACCGCTTAGGGTGGACGCATGACCGAACTCGTGACCGACGGCGAGGAGGGTGCCCCCGCGGGCAAGCCCACCCACGTCTCCCGCACCACGCTGTCGCACATCATGACCGCCGCGGACACCAACCTGCTGGGTACGGTGCACGGCGGCGTGATCATGAAACTGGTCGACGACGCGGCGGGCGCGGTCGCGGGACGGCACTCCGGCGGACCCGCCGTCACCGCCTCCATGGACGAGATGGCCTTCCTGGAGCCGGTCCGGGTCGGCGACCTCGTCCATGTGAAGGCCCAGATCAACTGGACCGGCCGCTCCTCCATGGAGGTCGGCGTCCGGGTCATGGCCGAGCGGTGGAACGAATCCACCCCGGCCACCCAGGTCGGCTCCGCCTACCTCGTCTTCGCCGCCGTCGACGCCGAGGGCAAGCCCCGCCCGGTGCCGCCGGTGATCGTCGAGACCGAGCGCGACCGGCGCCGCTACCAGGAGGCGCAGATCCGCCGCACGCACCGCCTCGCCCGCCGCCGCGCGATCATGGAGCTGCGCGCACGGCACGCCGCCGAGGGCTTGAACGACGCATGACGGCCGCGGCCCACCGGGCCAGCGCCGCGATCCCCAGGCCGAGCCCCGCCCCGGCCGCCCCGCACAGCACATCGTTCACCTCCGCGATCCGGCCCGCCCGCATCACCGCCTGCGCCGCCTCGACCGCCACGCACAGCCCCACCGCCGGCCAGAACACGCCCGCCGCCGACCGCCGCACCGCCGCGAACCGCAGCAGCAGCGGCACCGGCAGATAGAGCGCGACGCCCGCCAGCTCCTCGCGGACCAGCACCGACGCCTCGTCCGGCAGCAGCGGCGCCCCCGGGTCGAACAGCTCCGCGCCGGGCAGCCACCACACCGTCGCATCGCCCGAACCGATCGGCTGCACCGGCGCCAGCGCCACCACCAGCAGCAGCGCCAGCCACCCGGTCAGCAACGCCCCGGCCGTCCGGCGCGGCCACGGATCCGCCGCGTCGCGGCCCTCCCACAGCGCCAGCCCGGTGGCCAGGGCCGGCGCCCCCAGCAGGACGAGCGTCACCGCCGCGGGCGTGATGCCCCAGATCAGCTGCCACACGATGCGACCTCCGGAACCCGCCGCCGCCGACCCGCGGGTCAGCCGCAGCTCCACTTGGTGACGTAGACCCGCTCCCCGTGCTCCATCACCCCGCGGATGCACTCCCCGGCCGCCATCCCCACCCGCCCGCGCAGCGTGGCCGTGCCGCCGGTGGTGCGGACGGTGCCGAACCACCCGGGGAACGCGGTGATCCGGGAGTCCTTGCGCTGATAGCCCAGGCGGACCGCGATCTCGCCGGGGCTGGCGGTGGGGGCGCGCCGGTAGCGCGCGGTGTAGACGCCCGGGCGGCCCACCGGACCGCGCAGGCAGAGCTGCCCGCCGGCCGGACCGCCGCAGCCGACCGGCGTCGCCGGAGCCGGCGGGGCGGCCGCCGCCACCGTCGCCACCAGGCAGAGCGCGGCCGTCAGGCCCGCCCGCCGGGCGTACGGGCGGCGGGGCCGCACCGGCCCGCTCAGGGACATGCGGCCTCGTCGCCGGTGACCGTCGCGATGCCCGGGGTGCCGGGCGCCGGCTCCTCGGCCCGCACCGGATGCACCCCGGCGTAGTCCTGCCCGGTCGTCACCCGCAGCACCGGCCCCTGCCCCGCGACCTTGCGCAGCTCGGCGCCGGGCAGCGCGGCGGCCAGCGTCTGCGCCGAGCGGTCCCAGCGCGGGTCGTACGAGATGAGCGTCTTCGGGTGCGGGCCGTCGGGCGCGTCCCCGGGGATGCCCGACGGGAGGAAGCCGGCCGCGCCCAGCGCCTTGGAGACGGAGCGGGCCAGCCCGTGCCGACCGGTGCCGTTGTCGACCCGGACCCGGATCTGGTCCGGCGGGACGTCCACCACCGTCGGGCGCGGCCCGCTCGCCGGCTTCTTCGGCGCGGCGAGCGGCTTGTCGTCCCGGAGCGCCTGGAAGACCTGCTTGGCGGCGACCGGGTCCCAGCGCACCGTCGTCCCGCCGCCCGGCAGCTGCACCCCCTCCGGGGCCAGCGGCACCGAAAGGAACTCCGACGACGCCGGGGTGAAGCCGCGCATCGCCTGTCCCAGGTCGACCAGGTCGTCGGCGGTGAAGTCGGAGTCGGCGCGGACCGACGTCAGCAGCGCGTCCGCGACCTCCCGGAACCGCACCGGGTTCATCAGCACCCCGGACGAGGTCACCTTGTGGATCAGCGATGCCAAGAACCGCTGCTGGCGCTGCATCCGGCCGAGGTCCGCGGAGCCGTCGATGTGCCGGGAGCGGACGTACTGGAGGGCCTGCCCGCCGCCCAGCGTCGCCTTCCCGGCGGGCAGGTCGAGACCGGTGTAGCGGTCCTTCAGCGGCCGTACGGTGCAGATCTCCACCCCGCCGACGGCGTCCACGCTCCGCATGAAGCTGGCGAAGTCGACCTCCAGATAGTGGTCGATGTGCACGCCCGTCATGTGCTCGACGGTGCGCACTGTCAGCCCCGGCCCGCCCTCGGCGTACGCCGCGTTCAGCTTGACGGCGTGCCGGGGCCGCTGCCGCCCGGTCGCCTCGTCCTTGTGGGCGGGCACCTCCGCGTACGAGTCGCGCGGCAGGCTGACGACGCTGGCGCGGTCCCGCCCGGCGGAGAGGTGCACCAGCATCAGGGTGTCCGTGCAGTGACAGGGCGCACCGCCCAGGTGGTACTTCCGCTTCTCCGCCGACGTGATCTTGTCCCGGCCGTCGGTGCCGACGACCAGGAAGTTCAGCCCGTCCCCGCCGGTGGGCCGCTCCCGCTCCGGCATCCCCTGGAACGGGTGGACCCGCCCGATGCCCTCCTCCACGCCGGTGACCATGGCGTGCCCGACGCCGCTCGCGGTCATCAGCAGCACCGAGGCGATGGCGGAGATCCGCAGCCCCCAGCGCCTGCGCGGGGAGCGCCCGCGCTCCCGGGCGGTGCGGCGCGCTGCGGAACGGGCGGGGCGGGGCGGGACGGTCAACGGGGGACACCTCCGCGGCGGAACGGGTGCGAGCGGTGGCCGCCCGCCGCGTCCCCGCCACGGCGGGCGGGACAGGGCGGAGCGATCCGGCGGTAACTGCGAGAACACAGTAAGTCGATACGATCTACTGCAAAGTCCCACACGCCGGGCCCCGGCGGCCCCACCACCCGCCTGCCGTCCGTCGCCCTCACCCATAAGCGGTAACGTGAGCCGGGATATCGCACTCTCCCGGCGAGCGCTGCCGTCCGCGATGGCGGCTCCGCCGCGGGCCGTCCCCCCGAGGAACCATGCCCCAGCAGCAGCCCCCGGCCGTCTCCGTGATCATGCCGGTGCTCAATGAGGAACGTCATCTGCGCAACTCGGTCCGGCACATCCTGGAGCAGGAGTACGCCGGCGAGATGGAGGTGGTGATCGCCGTCGGCCCGTCCGCGGACCGTACGGAGGAGATCGCCGCCGAGCTCGCGGCCGAGGACCCGCGGGTGCGCACCGTCGCGAACCCCACCGGCCGCACCCCCGCCGCGCTGAACGCCGCGATCAAGGCGTCGAGCCACCCGATCGTGGTCCGCGTCGACGGCCACGGCATGCTCTCCCCGAACTACATCGCCACCGCCGTCCGCCTGCTGGAGGAGACCGGCGCGCAGAACGTCGGCGGCATCATGCACGCCGAGGGCGAGAACGCCTGGGAGAACGCGGTCGCCGCCGCGATGACCTCGAAGATCGGCGTCGGCAACGCCGCCTTCCACACCGGCGGCCAGGCGGGCCCCGCCGAGACCGTCTACCTCGGCGTCTTCCGCCGCGAGGCGCTGGAGCAACAGGGCGGCTACAACGAGGAGTTCATCCGCGCCCAGGACTGGGAGCTGAACTACCGCATCCGCGAGGCCGGCGGCGGCGTGTGGTTCTCGCCCGAGCTGAAGGTCCAGTACCGCCCCCGGCCCAGCGTCAAGGCGCTGGCCAAGCAGTACAAGGACTACGGCAAGTGGCGGCACGTCGTCGCGCGCTACCACTCCGGCTCGATCAACCTGCGCTACCTCGCCCCGCCGACCGCGGTCTGCGCCATCGCCGCCGGTGTCGTCGTCGGCGCCGCCGTCACCCCCTGGGGCTTCGTCGTCCCGGGCGGATATCTGGCCGCCATCGCCGCGGGCTCCGTCCCGGCGGGCAAGGGCCTGTCGCTGAAGGCCCGCGCACAGATCCCCCTCGCGCTGGCCACCATGCACATGGCCTGGGGCGTCGGCTTCCTGACCAGCCCCCGCTCGCTGGCCCGCAAGGTCATCGCCAGCCGCCGCCCGGCGGTGAAGGCCACGACGGCGTAGCGAGGGATGCGACCTACGCGAGAGGGGCGGGCCACGGCGGCCCGCCCCTCTTCCGTGTCCGCCCGCGGCGGTGTCAGAACGTGTAATCCGGATTGACCTTCATACAGGCCTTGTCGTCCTCGCCGTTGAGCGTGCTCTCGTTCTTCGGCGCCTTGCCGGATTCGTCGCTGCTCCCGGCGGCCTTCGGGTAGACGGTCCCGGTGCGCCAGTCGTTGCCGACGATCAGCCGCAGCCCGCCGGCCGAACTGCTCTCCCGCACCGCGCTCTTCGGCAGCCCCAGCTCCTTCGCCAGCGCCAGCGCATCGCCGTGCAGCTTCTTGTCGCTGTACTCGACGGTGGTGTCCACCTGGCTGATCAGCGTGGAGTCGGTACCCGCGGCGGTGTAGCCGAGCTGCGCGAGATGCTGCTGCATCACGGCGGCGCGGCCGGGGGCCGGGCCGTAGACGGTGCTCTGGGTGCCGTTCTGGACGGTGACGTGCAGCTGGTCCTTGGACATCGACGGCTTCGGGTCCGGCGCCTTCTTCTTCTTGCCGGCGTCCTTGCCGTCCAGCCCGGTGTCGTTGCGCAGCAGCGCGAAGGTCTGCTCCGCCTCGCCCGGCTTCGGGAGCACGTACTTCTGACCGGGGCCGTACACCCACGGCATGGTGATCATCGTGATCCGCTTGGTGGGCACCTCCCGGAGCTGGCCCGCCAGGTCGTAGAGCTTCATGGGGGTGCCCAGGTCGTCGTCGACGGTGAGCGCCTTGGTCGCGGCCTCGGCCAGGTCGCGGAGCTTGCCCGGGTCGGTGAGCTTGGTGCCCGCCTTGAGCTGACGGACCATCGAGTTCATGTACATGTGCTGGGCATTGGCCCGGTCGATGTCGGTGTTGCCCCCGAAGCCGTAGCGGGTCCGCAGCCACTGGAGTGCCTGGACGCCCTTGATGGAGTGGGTGCCCTTGGTGAGCTTCAGCCCGCTGCCGTGGCCGTCGCTGCGGTTGTGCGAGTAGATGTTGTTGTCCACGCAGACCGGGACGCCGCCGATGGCGTCGGCCATGTCCACCACACCGCCGAAGTCGACCATCATGAAGTGGTCGATGTAGACACCGGTCAGCTCTTTCCAGGTGGCGACGGTGCAGCCCGGACCGCCGTGCTGGAGCGACTGGTTGATGGCCGCGGTGGTCTGCGGGTAGACGTGGCCGTCGTCCGGGTCGGTGCACTTGGGGATCGGCACCCGGGTGTCGCGCGGGATCGACATCACCGACATGTTGCTGCGGTCCGCCGAGACGTGCAGCAGCATCTGCACATCGCCCAGCGGCTTGCGGTCCCGGTCCTGCGCGGCGCCGCCCAGCTCGATGTTCTTGTCGTTGTTCCGGCCGTCGGAGCCGATCAGCAGGATGTTCAGCGGCGTCTGACCGAACGCGTTCGGCTCCGGCTTGCGCAGCCCGCCCGCGCCGAGATCCAGCTTGTCCTTACGGATGTTGTCGGTGAGGTGCTGGTAGTAGAGGTACGCCGCCCCGCCGCCGCCGACCAGCAGGAAGCCCAGGCCCAGCGCGGTCCAGCGCAGGACGCGGCCCTTGCGGCGCCGCCGCCGGCCGCCGTGCGCCGCGGCGTCGGCGCCTTTGCGCCGGCCGCCGCGTCCCCCCTTGCCGCCTTTGCCGCCCCTGCCGCCTTCCGCGGCCGTGCTGCTCGTTGCGTCGCTCTTGCCGTCGCTCTTGGCGTCGGCCTTCCCGCTCCTGCCGTCGCCGGCGCCGTCCGCGGACCCGGCGTCGGCGCCGGGTATCCAGCCGGGGGCGTCCGGCGGCGGGCCGGCGTCCTCGTAGAGGCTGTCGTCCCAGCCCAACTTCTCTGCCTCCGGCTGCTGTTGCCGGCTTCCGGACCGGCGTCGGCGCGGTCGCTCACCGCGCACACTGCTCTGCCGCATCGGGCCCTCTCCCCGGGTCGGTAAATGGTGCGCTCGGCGCCTGTGCGGGGCGGCCGCGGCTCGTTCAGGTCACTTGGCGCAGATGCTCTTGTCATCTGCATTGACGTTCTGCACGCCGTCCGGGGTTTCGGTCGGCGCCTCAATAGGGGTTCCGGGGGCGGTGAAGTCCTTGCCCAGGGTCAGCTTCATCGGCACCCGGTCACCCGCGTCCGCGGTGGACTCCTTGAGCGCGCTCTTCGGCAGCCCCATCCAGTCCGCCAGCGTGGCGGCCTGATCGGCCTGGTTGGGTGCGTACTCAAGGCGGGTGGTGGCCAGCTTCGCCGGTGCGTTGCCCGCGTTGGTGGAGAGCTTGGCGGCCTTGATGTTCTGCAGCCAGTCCACGGTCTCCTGCGCCGCGCCCAGCGGCCCGCCGCCGTTGGTGACGTCGACGCGGACCAGCTCCGGCGGCGCCTTCTTCACCGGTGCCTTCTTCTTCCCCTTCCCCTTGCCCTTCTTCGCGAGCTGGTGATCGGCCTGAACCATCTTGAACAGCGGTTCGGCCTTGCTCTTGTCGAGTATGACGGTGGCGGGGTCCTGGGGGTTGTCCAGGACGGGCACAGTCGCGAAGGTAATTTTGTCGATGTCGACCTGCTTGAGGTCGTTGCCCAGCTCGACCAGCTTCTTCGCGCTGCCGATGCCGGTGTCGACGGTCAGCGCCTTGGTCGCCGCCTGGCTGATGTCGTAGAGCTTGGACGGGCTGCTGAACGCGTCCGACTTGATCTTCCGGATCATCGAGCTGAGGAACTGCTGCTGGAGTTCGATCCGGCTGAGGTCGCTGCCGAAGCCGACGGTGTGCCGGGTGCGGACGAACGCCAGCGCCTGCTCGCCCTTGACGATGTGCCGGCCGGCCTTCAACTTCAGGTGCGACTTGGGGTCGTTGATGTCCTTCGCGGCGCAGACCTCCACGCCGTTGACCGCCTCGGACAGCTCCTTGACGGCGTTGAAGTCGGCCATCATGAAGTGATTGACCTTCAGACCCGTCAGCTGCTCGACGGTCCGCCAGGTGCAGCCGGGATCCCGGCCCTCCTGCCCCAGGCTGGTGTTGAACCGCACGTTGCTCTCACCGGGGATGGTCTTCGTCGAGCCGTCCTTCTGCTTCGTCGGGCACGGCGGGATGCTGGTGACCATGTCGCGCGGAATGCTCAACGCGGTCGCGTTCGTACGGTCCTTGGAGACGTGCATCAGGATCGTGGTGTCCGCGTGGCCGACGCTGCCGGCGTCGCCGTAGCCCTCGTTGCCCTTACCGGAGCGGGCGTCGGTGCCGATGATGAGGATGTTCACCGGGCCGTCGGAGACCGCGTCGTTCTCGATGCCGACGTCGACCTTGGCGATGTTCCCGTTGAGCTGCTGGTAGAGGTAGAACACCCCGCCGCCGCCCGCGACCAGCACGAAGCCGAGCACCCCGGACGTCCACAGCAGGGCCTTCTTCTTCCCGCCCTTCTTCTGCTTGAGCTTGCGGCGCCCGGACGCGGCAGCCGCGGCGCCGCCACCGCGCGCCGCCTTACGGGCGGCGGCGCGGCCACCGGGGCGCGGGGCGTCCTTCGCCGCCGAGGCGGAGCGGCGGTCGCGCTGCGCCGGCAGCTCACGGGTGTCGGTGTCGTCCTTCGGCGCGGTGGGGGCGCGCCGGGAGCGTCCGGGTGCGGGATCCGGCGCTGCCGGTTCGGGTGCGGGATCGAGCCGCAGCTCGTACTTACCGGTGCTGGGGTTGAGTACCCACTGGTCGGCGGGATCGACGTTGTCCCCCGCCCGCCCACGGCCTTGCGCGTCCACGGTGCCCTGCATCCTCCGTCGGTGCCACGCGGCGCCTCCCCTCGGGCGCACGGTCGGACCTGTGTTTCACGTTCGTTCGTCCGGCTGGTCTGCGGACCGGATCACTCACACTATCCGCCCAGTTCAGCGTGGAACGCCGCCCGTGACAAATTCCACTTCCCTACAACTGGGCAATCCGCCCAATCCATTCGAGTCGTTGGCAGGACCTTTGCGGCATTTTTATTCGCAGATCCCGCGTTCTGCGGTGGCTTGCTGGAATGGGCGGCCGCGAAGACGTCGGCGGCGCAGGGGAACTGGCCGTCTTCTCACCGGAGGATGCCGTATCCGAGGCGTTCGGTGAAGAGGTGTGACCGGAGTTGCCGGAACCGCCCGCGCCGCCGGACGCCGGGGCACAGGGCGCCGGGAGGCCCCGGAGCGGCTTGCGGAAGGGCTGGTCGGCGGCGGGTTGTGCCCATTCGGTGACGAAGGACGTCGGAGCGGCACCCGGTACGCGGCGCGGTCATGAACTGCATGTGTCCGGTGGGAATGGCACGCATGGCGCGCACCAATTCGCGGATGCCGGTGCGGGAAGCGAGTGGCTTGTCGGTGGTGCGGGAACTCGTCGCGGCATCGGGAACGGATAGTGCCGCGCCGGATTGAACACCACACCATTGCTCTGCACTTTCTTCACGAGAGCGTCAAGGAAGTGTGTGGGTGTTCCATACGCTGCGTGTCACTTCCGTTACCCGGTCCGATACCCGGCCTCTTGCGGGCGCGGACAAATCCGAGGACTTCTTCGGCGTACGGGGTCGGCCGGCCGGGCGGGGAGTTCGCGGCTGCGGGCGCCGGCCCGAGGCGTGCGCGGGGGCGTGCGCAGGCGCGCGTCGGGGTGCGCTCCGGCGCCCGGCCGGGGGCCGCGGGGTCCGGCCCGGTGGGCGGCGACCCGGGCCCGGCGCCCGGCCGGGCGGTGGTCAGAGGGCGGCGGACGGGGCCTGGAAGGTGACCTGTTCGCTGCGGAGGCGGGCCGCCGCGGCGGTCTCGTCCAGCCGCTCCGCATGGCGGCAGAGCACCACCGAGCCGCCGGTGGCCAGCGGTGCGTACAGCCCGTAGGAGAGGCCCGGCCAGCCGTCGTACGCCAGGCTCGACAGCACCCGGGGCGCGGCCGGCATCCCGGCGGCGCGGGCGTCGGCCAGCGCGCGGTCGACGACCTCGGCGCCGGTCAGCTCCTCGCCGTCCACGGACAGCGCCGCATCGCCCGCGGCCACCGGGGCGAACGGCGCGAAGCGGTCGCCCTGGGACGGCACCTCCACCGCGTAGTCGGCGAACCCGTCGGGCGCCTCGGGGAAGCGGCCGCCCAGGGGCCGCAGGGCCAGCGCCACCCGCTCGCCGGTGCAGGCGCGGGCGGTCTCCAGCCGGTCCGGTCCGCTGACCACCACATCGGCGGCGGCCGGGTCGCCGTCGACATCGGCCAGCACGCCCACGGACGAGGCGGCCACCAGCCACACCGCGGTCTGCCAGTGGGCGGGCAGCAGCAGCGCGAGCCGGTCGCCGGGGCCGGCGGCCAGATCGCCCTGGAGGTAGTTGGCGGTCTTCGCCACCCAGTTGGCGAAGGTGGCGACGGACAGCTCCACGCGCTCACCGGTGGCGTCGTCGTAGAAGGTCACGAGGGGGCGGGCCGGATCCGCGGCGAGCGCGGAACGCAGCAGGCCGGCGGGGGTGCGTTCGGTGGCGTTCACGGTCGCAGGGTACGGGACCGGCACGGGCACAGCCGGGGGCGCACGGCCTGGAGACGCGGGCCCCTACGGGTACGGGGAGGCCCCGTACGGGTGGCGCCGCGGGCCCGTGGGGGACGGGCCGTCACCCCTTACGGGACCGTCACCGCCCCTTGCGGGACCGCCCCGTACCCGTAGGGGACGGCCGCCGGCCCTTACGGGTGCCCGACACGGCGTCAGCCCCGAGGGAACACGGCACCGGTGACGGAGTTCCCGCCGGGAGCGGGCGCCGCGGGGCGGGGGAGCGGCGCCGGGGGTGCCCGAACCGGCCGCCGCACCGCGGGCGCCGCGCCCGGTAACACCGCACGTCACCCCGTACGCCGCCCCCGGGCCCGGCCGCGGAACCGTCTGCCTACACTGGTCGGCCGATCGGCCGACCCCAGCAGGAAGCAGAGACGACAAGGTGACTGAAGCGATCCTCCTGGTCGGCGGCAAGGGCACGAGGTTGCGCCCGCTGACGGTGCATACGCCCAAACCGATGGTGCCGGCGGCCGGTGTGCCGTTCCTGACCCACCAGTTGGCGCGGGCCCGCGCCGCTGGTGTCGAGCACATCGTCCTCGCCACCTCCTATCTCGCCGAGGTCTTCGAACCGCACTTCGGCGACGGCTCCGACCTGGGCCTGCACCTGGAGTACGTGACGGAGGAGGAGCCGCTGGGCACCGGCGGCGCGATCCGCAACGTCGCCTCCCGGCTGCACTCCGCCCCCGGCGACCCGGTCCTCATCTTCAACGGCGACATCCTCACCGGGCTCGACATCCCGGCGCTCGTCGACACCCACCGCACCAGCGGCGCCGATGTCTCGCTGCACCTGTCACGGGTCGACGACCCGCGCGCCTACGGGCTGGTGCCCACCGACGCCTCCGGCCGCGTCACCGCCTTCCTGGAGAAGCCGCAGACGCCGGAAGAGATCGTCACCGACCAGATCAACGCCGGCGCGTACGTCTTCAACCGCTCGGTCATCGACACCATCCCGGCGGACCGCCCGGTCTCCGTCGAGCGCGAGACCTTCCCCGGGCTGCTCGCCGACGGCGCCCACCTCCAGGGCATGGTGGACTCCACCTACTGGCTCGACCTGGGCACCCCGCAGGCGTTCGTCCGCGGCTCCGCCGACCTGGTCCTGGGCCGCGCGCCGTCCCCGGCGGTGCCCGGCCGGTGCGGTGAGCGCCTGGTCCTGGACACCGCGCAGATCGCCGCGGACGCCAAGCTCACCGCCGGCACCGTCGCCGGTCCCGGCAGCCGGATCGGCGCCGGGGCCCGGGTCGAGGGCAGCACGGTGCTGCGGGACGCGGTGATCGAGGAGGGCGCGGTGGTGCGCGACTCCCTGATCGGCGCGGGCGCCCGGATCGGCGCCCGTACGGTCCTGGACGGCGCGGTCATCGGCGACGGCGCGGTCATCGGCGCCGACAACGAACTCCGCGACGGCATCCGCGTCTGGTGCGACGCCCACCTGCCGGACGGGTCGGTGCGGTTCTCGTCGGACCAGTAGGGGACGACCCCGGCGCCGGGCCCGCTCACGTCAGGGCGTCGGCCCTGTCCCGCAGGGGCGCCGGGCCGGGCCCGTACGGGACGTTGCGTGGTCCCGTACGGGACGCGCGCGGACCCGTAGGGGCTGCCGCCCGGCCCCGCCCGGCTACCGCCCGCCTCCCGGAACACTCCCGCCCCCGCCGTCACCCCCATCGCCTACCCTGGCGAGATGCCCACCCGTACCTGGGTGCCGCCCGGCCCCTACGATCTGCACCGCACGCTCGGCGTGCTGGGGCGCGGGCCCGGTGATCCCGCGTTCGCGGTGCGCGGCGGCGAGATCTGGCGGGCCAGCCGCACCCCGCCAGGGCCCGGCACCCTCCGGCTGGCGGCCCGGCCCGCCGACGGCGCGGTCGCCGCCGAGGCATGGGGGCCCGGCGCCGACTGGCTGCTGGAGCGGCTGCCCGCACTGCTCGGCGCCGACGACGCCCCGGAGGCGTTCACCCCGCGCCACCGCCTGGTCCACGCCGCGCACCGCCGCCACCGCGGCGTCCGGCTCGCCCGTACGGGCCTGGTCCTGGAGTCGCTGATCCCCTCCGTCCTGGAGCAGAAGGTCACCAGCGACGAGGCGTACCGCGCCTGGCGGCTGCTGCTCCGGCGGCACGGCGAGCCCGCCCCCGGCCCCTGGGACCGGCTGCGGGTCATGCCCGATCCGCGCGGCTGGGCCCTGATCCCGTCCTGGGAGTGGCACCGCGCGGGCATCGACGCCAAGCGCTCCGACACGATCGTGCGCGCGGCGCGGGCCGCCCGGCGGCTGGAGGAGGCCGCCGCGATGGACCTCGCCGACGCCACCCGCAGGCTCTGCGCCCTCCCCGGCATCGGCCCGTGGACGGCCGCCGAGACGCTCCAGCGCGTCCTCGGCGCCCCGGACGCGCTCACCCTCGGCGATCTTCATCTGCCGAAGATCATCGGCTATGCGCTCACCGGTCGCCGCGGCACCACCGACGCGGAGATGCTCGACCTGCTCGCGCCGTACGAGGGCCAGCGGCACCGCGCCGCCCGGCTGATCCTGCTCTCCGGCACGGTCCCGCCGCGCCGCGCCCCGCGCTTCCCCGTCGGCGACATCGCCCGCCTGTGACGACCGGGCGGCGCCGCCCGTGCCCCACCCGGTCCACCACGGACCGCCGCCCGATCCCGTACGGGCCGACGCTGGACCCGTACGGGCAGCCATCGATCCCGTACGGGCCGTACGGACCACCCCTACGGGCCGGAGCCGCTCCCGTACGGGCCGAACTGGCCACCCCTACGGGCCGGAGCCGGCCCCGTACGGGTCGCCCCGGCGGCTCACCTTCCGCTCACCGCACCGCTCACCGCACCTCGATGAAATCGGCCTCGTCCCGTGCCGGGCGTTCCCGCGGCGGGGCCGCGGGGCGGCCGATCGCGACCGCGCCCATCGGGTCCCAGTCGCCGGGCAGCCCCAGGACCTCGCGGACCACGTCGCGGCAGAACATCGTCGACGACACCCAGGCCGAGCCCAGGCGCTCCCCGGCCAGCGCGACCAGGAAGTTCTGGATACCGGCGCCGTTCGCGACGACGAACATCTCCCGCTCGGCCGCCGCCCGCCGCGCGTCCGGGTAGCGGTGCGCACCGTCCGCGACCAGGCACGGCACGGCCAGGTACGGCGCGTTCCGCAGGACGTCGCCGCGGCGCAGCCGGCGGGCGACGGACTCCTCGGAGAACCCGTCGGCCCGCAGGTCGGCGGCCCAGGCGTCCCGCATCGCGTCCAGCAGCCGGGTCCGGCTCTCCGCCGACTCCAGCAGCACGAACCGCCACGGCGTGGTGTGGTGCGGCGCCGGGGCGGTCAGCGCCGCCGCGACCGCCCGGCGCACCGCGCCGCCGTCCACCGGGGCGTCGGTGAACTCCCGGACGGTGCGCCGCAGCGTCACCGCCTCCCGCACCGCCTCGGACGTGCCGAGCCGGAACATGTCGCCGTCGCCGCTGCGCACCAGCGCCCGCGCGCCCACGTCGTCCGCGCCGTCCGCCGGGTCCTGCGGGCCCGCCGAGGTCAGCACGTGCGGCAGCCCCCGCACCACCGCGACCGGCAGCGCCGCCGCCTTGCCCTTCACCAGGTCGCCGGCGGCGGCGAGTTCATCGGCGGTGGCCACCACCGTCGCGCTGAGCGGATTGCCCCACGCGTCGGTGCCGCCGCGCAGATCGTCCAGGACGCGGACGCCGGCGGCGCCGATCGCCACATCCGTCAGGCCCGACCGCCACGGCCGCCCGAAGGTGTCGCTGATGACGATGCCGACGTCCACGCCGAGCGCCTTGCGCAGCCCCGCGCGGAGCGCGCGGGCCGAGGCGTCCGGGTCCTCGGGGAGCAACAGCACGGTCCCGTAAGGGGTGTTGGAGGCGTCGACCCCGGCGGCGGCCATGATCAGGCCCTGCCGGTTCTGCACGATGCGCAGCGTGCCGCGGCGCGCCACCACGCGGACCGTCTCCCGGTCGATGGCCTCCTCGCGGTCGGTGGCCTCGACGATCCGGCCCTCGGCCTTGCTGACGATCTTCGAGGTGACCAGCAGGACGTCGCCGTCGGCGAGCCCGGGCAACCCGTCGGCGGTCGCGGCGTCCGCGATCAGCTTCACCAGATCGTCGCCGGGCTGTACCTCGGGGATGCCGGGCAGCGCCCAGACGCGGTAGCCGGGGGCGTCCGCCCCGGTGGAGCCGTTCATGCCCGCACCTCCCCGGCGAGCGTCAGCGCCGCGCGGGCCATGGCGGCGGTGGCGTCGAGGTCCGTCATCATCAGCGGCACCGCCCGGCAGCGGATCCCCGCGGCCTCGACGTCGGCGACCGCCGCGGCGTCCACCTCGTCGACCAGCCAGCCGTCCAGCAGCCCGGCGGGCGCGTCGTCCGTGGCCGCGCCGCCCTTCGCGCCGTAGTGCCGGGCGACCGCGGCGGCGGTGGCCTCGACGCCGACCGCGGCCAGCACCTTGTCGGCCATCCCGCGCACCGGCGCCCCGCCGACGATCGGGGAGAGGCCGATCACCGGGGCGTCCGCCGCCGCGACGGCGTCCCGGATGCCGGGCACCGCGAGGATCGTGCCGACGCTCACCACCGGGTTGGACGGCGGGAGGAGGATGACGTCCGCCGCGGCGATCGCCTCCAGCACGCCGGGCGCCGGAGCGGACTGCTCGGCGCCGACCGGCACCACCGCGTGCGCGTCCACCGAGGCGCGCAGCCGCACCCAGTACTCCTGGAAGTGGATCGCCCGCCGCTCCCCGCCCTCCTCGATCGCGACATGCGTCTCGACGCGGTCGTCGGTCATCGGCAGCAGCCGGACGCCGGGCTGCCAGCGGTCGCAGAGCGCCTCCGTGACGGCGCTGAGCGGATAGCCGGCGCCCAGCATCTGGGTCCGGACGAGATGGGTGGCGACGTCCCGGTCGCCCAGCCCGAACCAGTCGGGCCCCACGCCGTAAGCCGCCAACTCCTCCTTCACCCGGAAGGATTCGTCGTCGCGGCCCCAGCCCTTCTCCTCGTCGATGCCGCCGCCGAGGGTGTACATCACGGTGTCGAGGTCGGGACAGACCTTGAGTCCGAAGAGATGGATGTCGTCGCCGGTGTTGCCGATGACGGTGATCTCCGCCTCCGGCTGTGCTGCCTTCAGTCCCCGCAGGAAGCGGGCGCCGCCGATACCGCCGGCCAGAACCACAATGCGCATGCCCCCAGTCTGGCAGCCGCGCGGACGCGGCCGGCGGCCGGTCGACGCTCCGTCAGCGCGGGGCGGCCTCGGCGGCGACGGCGTGCTGCGAGGGGTGCATCTCCATCTCCGTCAGCCCGGGGAAGTAGATGTGCAGGCTGACCGCGGGCGTCAGCGCGTCGTTGACGACCTCGTGGACGTATCCGGGCGCGAAGACCCGCTGCGCACCGGGGCGCAGCGCATGCCGCACCTCGCCGCGGCCGGACGTCGCGTGCTCCGTCAGCTCCCCTTCCAGCACGGTCAGCACGCCGGACGAGCGCCCGTGGTCGTGGCGGCCGCTGCCCTGCCCCGGCAGCCAGCTCAGCAGCCACACCTCGTACCCGGCGGACGGGACCGAGCGCAGCCGGTGGTACCAGCGGGTGGTGGCGTCGTAGCGGACCAGCGGTTCCCAGGAGGCGCGGTCGGCGGCGAGGGAGCGGGCCAGTCCGGCGAAGCCGGCGACGGTGGAGGGGTGCGCGGGGACGGGCGGCAGGAGGTGGGCGACGGAGAGCAGGTCACCGGCGATCTGGACATCGCTGTTCATGTGCTTCGGGTTCCTCGAAGGACGAGCGGGGATGACGCGAACGGGGTGCGACGGCGCGCGGTGATCTCCCGGTGGGGGCACCGTGCGGGCGCGTGGAGCGGAGCGCTGCGGGGGTGGTGCGGCGGAGAGGGCTGGAGCTCAGTGGCTTCAACAGCTGGAACAGCGACAGCGAGCGTGCGCAGCGCGCAGCGACCCGTGGCAACGGGTCGAGCGGGGTGCGGAGGTCGCTGGCATGCGACCAAGGAGAACGGTTCGCGTCCGCGATGTCAACCGGACGCCGCCCGCGCCGGCGGGGCTTCACCCCATCCGGTCGGACCGTCCGGCGAAAGGTTTGTCCCCCGTCCGGCGGGAGAAAGGGGCGGGCAGCCGCGCCCGCGTACGCCGTTGGCGCCCAAAGGCCGCGCTGTGATCTCTCCCGCTCCACCGGGCGAGGTGCAACGGGAGTGCCGTCGGTCACGTCCCTGTGGGTACGGGGGCGCACCTCGGGTGTGCGCCCCCAGGGGATGTGTCCGGGTTTTTCACGATTTGAACACTTTCCGTGTACGTTTGGTTCCGCAGGGTGAATAAGGGGCGCAATAGCAGATC
Organism: Streptomyces sp. NPDC000404; assembly: GCF_040300365.1. Taxonomy (NCBI): domain Bacteria; kingdom Bacillati; phylum Actinomycetota; class Actinomycetes; order Kitasatosporales; family Streptomycetaceae; genus Streptomyces; species Streptomyces sp. NPDC000404. Next base: position 529,536 of record NZ_JBEPDN010000003.1, read on the forward strand.
TTGGCTTGACTGGCCCGGATCCCCGCACTTGTAATTTCACTCGTGTCGTTCGGCCGTCACCGATCACGGTCGCATCACGGGGACGTCAAGCAGACGAGGGGCGCACATGACCGAGCTGTTCGAAGAATTGCTGGTCGAAGAGGCGGAAGAGGAGCTCGGCTGGCAGGAGCGCGCACTGTGCGCACAGACCGACCCCGAGTCCTTCTTCCCGGAGAAAGGCGGCTCCACCCGCGAGGCCAAGAAGGTCTGCCTCGCCTGTGAAGTCCGCTCCGAGTGCCTCGAATACGCCCTCGCCAACGACGAACGCTTCGGAATCTGGGGCGGTCTGTCGGAGCGCGAGCGGCGTCGGCTGAAGAAGGCCGCCGTCTGAAGGCGGCACGGAGGTCCGCCGGACGGACGGTGCGCGGCCCCGCGGGCCCCGCGGCCGTACCGCGCCAACTCCCCATATCCCCCTATAGCGAACCCACCGCCTCCAGCGCACTCCACGCCGGGGGCGGTCCGCTGTGCGAGGAGCCGGTGGGTGCGGGCGGGTGAACCATTAGTGTGGGGCTCCGTCCGAGACGTGCCGCCGCCCCCGAGTGGGCGCGCGCGTCCCTAGGGGGTGTCGTCAACGTCCCGTCCCGCTCGCGGCGCCCGGCGTGACGCTTCCCCTGGTAGTCCGTCGCAGTGTCTTCCGGGGGCGCCGGTCCGCGCGGCTTCGCCGCCGGCCCCGAACTCCCGGGTCCGGAGGGCCCGTACCTCGATGTCCGTGCACAGCCAGTCGGCGGCCCAGACCGCCACAGATCCCGCAGGCACCCCAGAGTTTCCACGGCATGTCGTCACCGCCGTGATCGTCTCCCACGACGGTGCCCGCTGGCTGCCCGACGCGCTCGCCGGTCTGCAGGGCCAGGAACGCCCGGTGCAGAACGTCATCGGCGCCGACACCGGCAGCGCGGACGACTCCGCCCAACTCCTCGGCGCCGCCCTCGGCGACGAGCGGGTGCTGCATCTCGCCCGCCGCTCCGGCTTCGGCACCGCGGTCGACGAAGCGGTCCGCACCGCCCCCGTCCTCACCCCCGACGACCTGCCGTACCTGAGGCGCCCCAGCGGCTGGGACCCCGTCAGCCGCACCTGGCGCGACGACGCGTACGACATGCCGGAGCTGCCGCACGGCGAACCGGTCCAGTGGCTGTGGCTGCTGCACGACGACTGCGCGCCCGAACCGACCGCCCTCGCCGAACTGCTGCGGGTCGCCGACGCCAGCCCCTCGGCCGCCGTCATCGGCCCCAAGCTGCGCAGCTGGTACGACCGCCGGCAGCTGCTGGAGGTCGGCGTCTCCATCGCCCGCAGCGGACGCCGCTGGACCGGCCTTGACCGCCGCGAACAGGACCAGGGCCAGCACGACCAGGTCCGCCCGGTCCTCTCCGTCTCCAGCGCCGGCATGCTCATCCGCCGCGACGTCTACGAGGAGCTGGGCGGCTTCGACCGGCGGCTGCCGCTGATGCGCGACGACGTCGACCTGTGCTGGCGCGCCCAGGCGGCGGGCCATCAGGTCCTCGTCGCCCCCGACGCGGTGCTGCGGCACGCCGAGGCCGCCGCCCGCGAACGCCGCACCGTCGACTGCGTCGGCCGCAACGTCGCCAGCCCGCACCGCGTCGACAAGGCCGGTGCCGTCTACACCCTGCTCGCCAACACCCGTGGCGCGCTCCTCCCGTACGTCCTGATCCGGCTGCTCCTCGGCACCGTGCTGCGGGTCCTGGCCTATCTCGTCGGCAAGGTGCCGGGGCAGGCGCTCGACGAACTCGCCGGGCTCTTCGGCACCCTGCTGCGGCCCGGCCGCATCCTCGCCGCCCGCAAGCGCCGGGGCCGGCCCGCCACCGACGCGAGCGAACTGCGGCCGCTGTTCCCGCCGCCGGGCGCCACGGTCCGGGTCACCGTCGAGCAGATCGCGGGCAACCTCACCGGACGCGCCGCGCCCGACGTGGCCTCGTCCGGGCGGCACGGCGCGGTGGAGTCCGGGCCGGGCGGGGACGACGCCGACTTCCTCGACGTCGAGCAGTTCGCCCGGCTCAAGCGGATCGCCCGCCGCCCGGCGCCGGTCCTCTTCGCCGTGCTGCTGCTGGTCTCGGTGATCGCCTGCCGCGAGCTGCTCGGCTCCGGTTCGCTGGCCGGCGGCGCGCTGCTGCCCGCGCCCGCGCACGTGACCGAGCTGTGGTCGTCCTACCTCGACAGCTGGCACCAGGTCGGCACCGGCTCCACCGCCGCGGCGCCGCCCTACCTCGCCGTCCTCGCGTTGCTCTCCACCCTCTTCCTGGGCAGCACCGGCTTCACCCTCACCCTGCTGCTGGTCTGCTCCGTCCCGCTGGCCGGACTCTCCGCCTACTTCGCCTCCCGCCCGCTGGTCGCCTCCCGGCTGCTGCGGGCCTGGGGCAGCGTCGTCTACGCGTTCCTGCCCGCGGCGACCGGCGCGCTGGCCGGCGGCCGCCTCGGCACCGCGGTGCTGGCGATCGCGCTGCCGGGCATGGCCCGCGCGGCCGTCGCCGCCGCCGGTCTGCGCCTGGCGCCGGGCACCCGCCCGAGCTGGCGCGCCACCTGGGCGCTGGCGCTGCTGACCACCTTCACCACGGCGTTCACGCCCGTCGTCTGGCCGCTCGCGGTGGCGCTGGGCCTCGCGCTGCTGGTGCTGCGCGCCCTCGACGGCAACCGCGCGCTGCTCACCGGGTACGCCCTGCGGTGCGCGGCCGTGGCGCTGGCGCCGCTGGTCGTCCTCGCGCCCTGGTCGCTGTCGCTCCTCGCGCACCCCGCGAACTTCTTCCGCGAGGCCGGTCTGGCGTACAGCACGGGCTCCGCCTCCGCGTTCGACCTGCTCTCGATCAACCCCGGCGGCCCGAAGACCGCGGGCGGCCTGCTGCTGCTCGGCATCGTCCTGGCCGCGCTCGGCGCCGCGCTGCGCGACGCCCGCCAGAAGGCGATCCGCACCGCCTGGGCGGTCGCCTTCGCCGCCCTGCTGCTCGCCGCGCTCGGCAACGGCCACGGCTGGACCGGCCCGCTGATGCTGGTCTACGGCCTGGCGCTGCTGACCGCCGCGGCCGTCGGTGCGGAGGGCATCCGCACCCGCATGATCGCCCTCGGCTTCGGCTGGAAGCAGCCGGCGGCCGTGCTGATCGCGCTGGCCTCCGCGCTCGCACCGCTCTACGCCGCCGTCACCTGGATGATCACCGGCGCCGCCGGTCCGCTGGAGCGCCGCGACCCGGTGCAGGTCCCGGCGTTCGTCGCCGAGGAGTCCGCCACCGCCGACCGGGCCCGCACCCTGGTGCTCGACGGCGGCGACGGCCACATCGGCTACAGCCTGGTCCGCGGCTCCGGCGCCCGCCTCGGCGACGCCGACCTGGCCCGCGAGGCCGGCGACGACACGCGGCTGGGCACCATCGTCGCCAACCTCGTCGCCGGCTCCGGCGCCGACCAGACCAGCCAGCTCGGCGGCTACGCCGTCCGCTACGTCCTGGTCCGCGACGGCGCCCCGCGCGAGATGGGCCGGGTCCTGGACGCGACGCCGGGCCTGACCCGGCTCAGCCAGGACGACGGCAGCGCCCTGTGGCGCGTCGACCGCCGCGTCTCGCGGGTGACGATCGTGGCGGGCGACGCCGCCGACGGCACCCGCGCCGGGAACGCCGCGGCGCCCGTCGCGGTGGCCGCCGGTCCCGTCGAGGCGCACACCCGGGTGCCCGCCGGACCCGAGGGCCGGGTGCTGCGGATCGCGGACGCCGCGGACGCGGGCTGGCAGGCCACGCTGGACGGCAAGCCGCTCAAGCCGGTCACGGTCGACGGCTGGGCGCAGGGCTTCGCCCTCCCGGCCGGCGCCGGCCGCCTCGACCTCACCCACGAGAACCCGCTCGGCCACACCCTGTGGACGGCCGCCCAGGGCCTGCTCGCCGTCGTCCTGGTGGTCCTGGCGCTGCCGGGCCGCCGCCGGGAGATCGACGACGACCTGCCGGAGGAGGCCGCCGCCGAGGCGCAGGCCACCGCCGCGACCGGCGACGGCCGCCGCGCCCGCCGCCTGCGCGCCGCCGCCCGGGCCGAGGAGACCTCCGCACCCGACGCACCCGACGCACCGGAGACCGCCGCCCCCGACGCCGCGCCCCCGGCCCCCGGCCAGGAACCGGCCGGGGCCCCGTACGACCCGGCCGCCCACGACCCGTACGCCGCGGTGCCGCAGCAGCAGTACGACCCGTGGGGCAACGCCCCCCAGCCCGGCGACCCGGCGGCGGCCCCGCAGCAGTTCGGGCCCGGCACCGCCGACCCGGCGGCCGCCCCGCAGCACTTCGGGCACGACCCCGGCGACGGCACGCAGCACCCGTACGGGTACGCGCAGCCCGACCCCTACCAGCAGCCCGGCGGCTACCCGGCCGATCCGTACGGGGCCGGCGCCCAGCAGGCGGGCGGCTACGACCCGTACGCCTACGGGCAGCAGCCCTACCCGGGGCAGCAGTCCTACGACGGGCAGCAGATCCCGGCCCAGCAGCCCTACGACGACGGCACGACCTGGCCCGGCCCGCACGCCGGACCGCGCCGTGACGGGAGCGAGCAGCAGTGAAGCGCACGATGATGACCCTGACCGCCGCGGCGGTCGCGCTCGCCGCGGCCACCGGCGTCGCCGCCGTCGCCGCCCCCGGGGGCGCACCGCAGGCGGCGCCCGGCGCGGCCCGCAAGCCGGTCGAACGCTCCGCGCTGCTCTGCCCGGCCCCGACCTCGTCGGACGTCGGCGAGACCACGTACACCGCGTTCTCGCCCAAGGGCGCCACGGGCAAGGGCACCGCCGCACTGCACGCCGCCGGCACGGTCCAGGAGGACACCGGCGGCAAGGGCGGCAAGGGCAAGGACGGGAAGGGCGGCAAGGACGACGGTGGCGGCGCCGGCGGGCAGCAGGCCGTGCCGCCGCGCGACAGCAAGCCGATCGCGCCGCTGACGGCCGCCGGCACCCCCGTCACCGCCACCACCAACCATTCCGACGCGCCCGCGCTGACCGGCGAGGCCGACGGCGCGCTGGCGCCCGGCTGGACCGTCCAGCAGACCACCGCGGTCGCCGCGGGCGCCGGGCGCGGACTGCTCGGTCTGAGCTGCGTGGCGCCCGACACCACCTTCTGGTTCCCGGGCGTCAGCACCGGCAAGGACCGGCAGGACTACGTCCACCTCACCAACCCCGACGCCACCCAGGCCGTCGTCGACCTCGAGCTGCGCGGCAAGGACGGCGCGCTGAGCGGCGAGGCGGGCGAGAACATCGCGGTGCCGCCGCACACCACCGTCCCGGTGCTGCTCTCCACCCTCACCACCTCCCCGCAGCCCGACGCGGCGCTGCACGTCACCGCCCGCGAGGGCCGCGTCGGCGCCTCCGTGCAGGCCACCGACGCCCACCAGGGCGGCGACTGGCTCCCGGCCGCCGCCGACCCGGCGCCCGGCGCGGTCCTGCCCGGCATCCCCGCCGACGCCACCGCCGTCCGGCTGATCGTCCTGGCGCCGGGCGACACCGACGCCGACCTGAAGGTGCAGCTGGCCACCCCGACCGGTTCGATCACCCCGGCCGGTCTGGAGTCGCTGCACGTCAAGAGCGGGATGACGACGGCGGTCGACCTCAAGCCGCAGGGCGAGGCGGGCTCGCTGGTGCTGTCGCCCGCCGACGACGGCGCCCGCACCCCGATCGTCGCGGCGCTCCAGGTGGTGCGCGGCAAGGGCGCGAACAAGGAGATGGCGTTCATCCCCGCGACCCGGCCCGTCGAGCAGCGCGCCACCGCCGCCGACAACCGCGCCAAGGGCGCCACGCTGTCGCTGGTCGCCCCGGAGAAGGGCAAGGACGCCAAGGTCACCGTCACCGCCTCGGCGGGCAGCGGCGGCGGCACGCCGGTCAGCAAGACGTACACGGTCAAGGGCGGCACCACCCTCGCCGTCGAGCCGCCGCGCCCGCAGGGCCTCAAGGGCGGCTACGCGCTGACGGTGGAGCCCGCCGCCGGCAGCGGCCCCGTCCACGCGGCGCGCACGCTGGCCCTGCCGCAGGGCGGCGTCCCCGCCTTCACGGTGCAGACGCTGCCGGACGACCGGGGCACGGTGGTCGTCCCGACGGCCGGCCAGGACCTGTCGCTGCTGACGGACTGACGGCGGGGCCGGTGGCCCGCGCGGCGGTCAGTCCTGGCCGTAGCGCGGGTCCACCGACTCCGGCGCGAGCCCGAGGAGTTCGGCGACCTGCTCGACGACGATCTCGTGGACCAGCAGCGCCCGCTCGTCGCGGCTCTTGGTGCGGATCTCGACCGGGCGGCGGTAGACGATGACGCGGTCGCGGTGCGGCCCGGCGGCGGGCACCGCCCGGCCCAGCGGCACCGTCCCGTCGTCCGGCTCCGCCCCGTCCTCCGGGCCGAACAGCGGCACCTCCTGCACGAGGAAGTCGACGCCGGACAGCTGCGGCCAGCGCCGCTCCAGCCGGTCGCGCGCATCGTGGACCAGATCCTCGAAGGCGTCGGCACGGCTGACGGAGAGCGGGACCTGCGGCGGGGCGATGGGGCCGCGCATGCCACGGCCGTGGCGGTCACGGCGGCGCGGGCGCGGTTCCGTCGGGCGGGGCGGTTCGGACGTGTCCATCGCCTCCGAGCGTAGCCGCCGCGGCCCTTTGGGGGAGGCGGAGCGAGGCATCCGGGAACACGGGGGCGGATGACCGGTCCGATAACGATTGTGTTCATTTGGCGCGCCCCTGCCCACGACCCGCCGCCTGACCGTGGACCCTCACCTTCTCCGCCCCTCCCCGCACCCATATATCCCATTCCTCCTTATTCTCGTCCGGGGAATCCGGCGACGCCGCCCCCGAGCGGCGTCCGCGCCGGCCCCGCGCGGCCCTTTCCGTGCCGTCCGGCGCAGGCCGCCGCGAGCGGGTGCAGGTCAGACGCACCGGACGAACCGGGACGACACGGTCGGGCGAGCGGAAGGTGAGTCGTCGCGGCCCGGTCAAGAGTGCGGTACCGTCCAACGTCGTGAGCCCTGTACGTCGCTGTTCGCGCACTGCGTGCGGCCGCCCCGCCGTCGCAACGCTGACGTACGTCTACGCGGATTCGACCGCCGTGCTCGGACCGCTCGCCACCTACGCGGAACCCCACTGCTACGACCTGTGCGCCGAGCACTCCGAGCGCCTGACCGCCCCCCGCGGCTGGGAAGTCGTCCGCCTGGCCATCGATCCCGGCCCGGCCCGCCCCAGCGGCGACGACCTCGAAGCACTCGCCAACGCGGTGCGCGAGGCGGCCCGTCCCCCGGAGCGCCCCGCCGCCCCCGAGCGCCCGGAAACCCGCGAGACGCCCCAGCCGGGCGCCGCCCGCCGCGGCCACCTCCGGGTGCTGCGGTCGCCGGACTCCTGACGCGAGATCGCAATCTCGGCCTGGTTCCTGACGCGGGATCACACCCCGGCCTGACTCCTGACGCGGGATCACACCCCGGCCCGATTCCTGACGGCGGGCCGAACTTCACGCGCCTGACGGGGTCCTGACGCGACGTCCGGCACCGGTACGGCCCGTCGACGCCGCCGCACCCGGCGCTCCGCTCCCCTTCCGCCGCCCACGGAGCGTCGGCGCCGCCGTACGGAGGGTTGACGCGGCCGGGAAGCCGACCCGACCATGCCTCCACTCCCCGCCAGATCCGATTCCGCATCGTGGAACAGCCCACGGCGTGGAGCGGCCGGGGATTCCCGTCTGGAGGCCCCGTGTTCATCCAGCACCTGGCTCCCGTGGCCGACTCGCTCGCGCTCTCCGCCCTCGTCGCCGCGCTGCCCCTGATCACCGTTCTCGTCCTGCTCGGCGCCGTCCGGATGCGCGCCCACCGCGCCGGGCTCACCGGCCTCGCCGTCGCCCTGGCCGTCGCCGCCCTCGCCTACGGCATGCCCGTGGGGCAGGCGCTCTCCGCCGCCGTCCAGGGCGCCGTCTTCGGCCTCTTCCCGATCCTGTGGATCGTCGTCAACGCCCTGTGGGTGTACCGGATGACGGTCCGCACCGGCCACTTCGACGTGCTGCGCCGCTCCTTCTCCCGCCTCTCCGCCGACCCGCGCATCCAGGCGCTGGTCATCGCCTTCTGCTTCGGCGCCCTGCTGGAGGCGCTGGCCGGGTTCGGCGCGCCCGTCGCCATCAGCGCGGTGATGCTGGTCGCCCTCGGCTTCGACCCGGTGAAGGCGGCGGTCGTCGCGCTCGTCGCCAACACCGCGCCCGTCGCGTTCGGCGCCATGGGCACCCCGGTCGTCACCCTCGCCCAGGTCACCGGGCTCCCGCTGGACGGCCTCGCCGCCGTGGTGGGCCGTCAGACGCCGCTGCTCGCCCTCGTCGTCCCGCTGCTGCTGGTGTTCCTCGTCGACGGGCGGCGCGGGCTGCGCGAGACCTGGCGGCCCGCGCTCGCCTGCGGACTCGCCTTCGCCGCCGTGCAGTTCGCCGCCGCCACCTACCTCTCCGCCCAACTCGCCGACATCGGCGCCGCGCTGGCCGGCGCCGCCGCCCTCGCCGCACTGCCCGCCGCCCGGCGCCCGGCCACCGAGGAGGTCCGCGCCGCCGTCCTCACCGGCGCCCGCAGCACCGGGCCGGACCGCCGCGACCCCCGGCGCACGGTGCTGCGCGCGTACGCCCCCTACGCCCTCATCGTCGTGATCTTCTCCGCGGCGCAGATCCCCCTGGTCAGGGACGCACTGGCGGGGGCGACCCGCGCCGTCGACTGGCCCTTCCTCGACGTCGTGGACGCGGCCGGCACCCGGGTCGGCGGCAACGTCCTCACCCTGCCGCTCCTCGCCACCGGCGGCACCCTCGTCCTCCTCGCCGGCGTGCCGACCGCCGCCGTCCTCGGCGTCCGCGCCAGAGACGCGGTCCGCGAATGGGCCGCCACCGTCCACGAGTTGCGGCGCGCGATCCTCACCGTCACCGCCGTCCTCGCGCTCGCCTACGTCATGAACCTCTCCGGCGCGGCCACCACCATCGGCCACGCCGTCGCCGCCGCGGGCGCCGGACTCGCCCTGCTCTCCCCGGTGCTCGGCTGGTTCGGCGTCGCCGTCTCCGGCTCCGACACCTCCGCCAACGCGCTCTTCGGCGCCCTCCAGGTCACCGCCGCCCGCCAGTCGGGGCTGCCGCCCGGCCTCCTCGCCGCCGCCAACAGCTCCGGCGGCGTCCTCGGCAAGATGATCTCCCCGCAGAACCTCACCATCGCCTGCGCCGCCGTCGGACTCGCCGGACGCGAGGGCGACCTGCTCCGCCGCGTCCTGCCGTGGAGCCTGGCGTTGCTGCTGGTCATGTGCCTGATCGTGGTCGCCCAGAGCACCGTCGTACTGGGCTGGACGCTGCCCTGACACCCCGCTGCCGGGGCGCGGCGGACCGGCTCGCCCCGGGAGCCGCGCCCGTCCGCGTGCCCCCTGGCGCGTACCCGACGTCCGCGCGGACCGCTGTCGGTACCTCCGGGTAGGTTGGATCTCCCGTACCGAATCCAGATCCAGGAGGCCGGCCGTGGCTGATCTGTCGCAGCTCGTGAAGGCGTACGACGTGCGCGGTGTCGTGCCCGACCAGTGGGACGAGTCGCTCGCGGAGCTGTTCGGCGCCGCCTTCACCGAGGTGACCGGCGCCGACGCGCTCGTCATCGGGCACGACATGCGGCCCTCCTCGCCGGGGCTGGCCGACGCGTTCGCGCGCGGCGCCGCGGCGCGCGGCGCGGACGTCACCCACATCGGCCTCTGCTCCACCGACGAGCTGTACTTCGCCAGCGGCGCCCTCGGCCTGCCCGGCGCGATGTTCACCGCCTCGCACAACCCCGCGCAGTACAACGGCATCAAGATGTGCCGCGCCGGTGCCGCCCCCGTCGGCCAGGACACCGGACTCGCCGACATCCGCGCCCTCGTCGAGCGCTGGATGACCGACGGCGCCCCGCAGCCCGCCGCCGTCCCCGGCACCGTCGGCGAACGCGATGTCCTGGGGGAGTACGCCGCCCACCTGCGCTCCCTCGTCGACCTCTCCGGCATCCGCCCCCTGAAGGTCGTCGTCGACGCGGGCAACGGCATGGGCGGCCACACCGTCCCCACCGTCCTCGCCGGACTGCCCCTCGAAGTGGACGCGCTCTACTTCGAGTTGGACGGCTCGTTCCCGAACCACGAGGCCAACCCCCTCGACCCGAAGAACATCACCGACCTCCAGGAGCGCGTCCGCGCCACCGGCGCCGATCTGGGCCTCGCCTTCGACGGCGACGCCGACCGCTGCTTCGTCGTCGACGAGAACGGCGACCCGGTCTCCCCGTCCGCCATCACCGCGCTGGTCGCCGCCCGCGAGCTGGCCAAGCACCCCGGCGGCACGGTCATCCACAACTGCATCACCTCCTGGTCGGTCCCCGAGGTGGTGAAGGAGCACGGCGGCACCGCCGTCCGCACCCGCGTCGGCCACTCCTTCATCAAGGAGCGGATGGCGCAGACCGGCGCGATCTTCGGCGGCGAGCACTCCGCCCACTACTACTTCCGCGACTTCTGGAACGCCGACACCGGCATGCTCGCCGCCCTCCACGTCCTCGCGGCCCTCGGCGGCCAGGACCGCCCGCTCTCCCAGCTGGTCGCGGCGTACGACCGCTACGCCGCCTCCGGCGAGATCAACAGCACCGTCGCCGACCAGACGGGCCGCCTCGCCGCCATCAAGAACGCCTACGAGCACCGCGACGGCATCACCCTCGACGAGCTGGACGGCCTCACCGTCACCGCCGCCGACTGGTGGTTCAACCTCCGCGCCTCCAACACCGAACCGCTCCTGCGCCTGAACGTCGAGGCCCGGGACGCGGAGACGGTGGCCCGGGTGCGGGACGAGGTGCTGGCGGTGGTCCGGGCGTAAGGGCGGTCCCGACAGTCCCCGGCGGGCGCGCGACGACGGCTGCATCCCCAAGCCCTCGGCTGCGCCCGAGCGGGAGCCCATGTGGCGCGGGGCTCGGGCGGACTGGCGGGCGCTCGGCCGCGCCCGAGCAGGGCAGGCTCCCTCCTCGCCGGGTTGCCGGCACAGCCGGATACACCCGGTGCCGGGGTGTCCCTCAGCCTTGTACCGGGGCTTCCCTCAGCCTTGCGACCGCACGCACACCTTGCGATCGCACGCACCGGACGCCGCGGGGCCGCCCTTCGGGCGACGACGGGAGTTTCGACGACAGGCCCGGGCAGCCCGACCGCGCCGGGGCACCGGCGGGGCGCCGACAGGGCGCCGACAGGGCGCCGACGGGGCGGGCTGCCCGGGGGCGCGGTGCGCGGTCGCCCGGAGCGATGCCCCGGCCGCCGTCAGAGGCGGCCCGGGCCCGTGGTCGGCCTGTCCTTCGCCCGGCCTGTCCTTCGCCCGGACCGTTCTGCCGGCGCCGTCGGGGGCCGCGGGCATCCGGCCGTGGGCCTGGGGACCGGCCCCGGCTCGCCGAGGGGGGCCCGGTCGACGCTCCGGCGTCCGGCTCCGCCTCGGTACGCCTGCGGCCTGGGGTCAGGCATGCTGCCTGGGGCCGGGCAGCCGCCTGAGACCGGGGTACGCCGTCCGGGCCGGCAGCGCTGCCGGCCGGGCGCCCGAGGCCTCGGCCCCGGCTCGCCGAGGGGGACCGGCCGACGCTCCGGCGTCCGGATCCGCCTCGATACGCCTGCCGCCTGAGACCGGGGCACGCCGCCTGGGCCGGGCACCCGCCGGGGCCGGGCACGCCGCCCGGGCCGGCAGCCCCGCCGGCAGAGGCCTACCAGCAGAGGCCCGCCGGCAGAGCCCCGGCACCCGGCCCCTCCCGCCACGGCCCGGAACCCCCCACGCGGACCACCGACCACGCCCCCCGGGGCACAGAGCATCACCTCCCGCAACACGACGGCCCGCCCCGTCGACGCCCCCGTACGCCCCCGGCCCCCGACGACAGGGCCCCGCCCCCCGCCCGGCGGTAGGCTGGCGGGGCCGCAACCATCGAAGGAGCAAGCCCCCATGCCGGTCGACGCCAGCCTCATCGAGATCCTTGCCTGCCCCGCCTGCCACGCCCCGCTGGCGGACCGGACCGCGGACGACCCCGCCGAGCTGGTCTGCACCTCCACGACGTGCGGCCTCGCCTACCCCGTGCGGGACGGCATCCCCGTACTCCTCGTCGACGAGGCCCGTCGCCCCGCCTGACCGGACGCCGCCGGGGCCCGCCCCGGCCCCGCCCGGCGTGTCCCGCCCGCACCGGCGAACGGAGGCCGCGCCCACCATGCTCGACGAGTCACTCCTCGACAACCCCGAGGCGCTGGCCCGCGCCGACCGCTTCGGCCTGCTGCGCGGCGTCGCCGAATCCGGCGCCCGGGTCCGCACCGCCGCCCGCGGCGCCGCCGAGGCCGGCATCGCCGACCTCGTCCCCGACGGGCGGCCCCGCGCCGTCCTCGTCGCCGGGCCCGGCCCCGTCGCCCCCTGCGTCGCCGACCTCTTCGGCGCGCTCGGCGGCGGCAGCTGCCCCGTCACCCACATCCCGCCCACCGGCGTCGACGCCCGCCCCGGCGCCCTGCGCTGGACGCTGCCCGGCTGGTGCGGCCCCCTCGACCTGGTCCTGATCGCCGGGCCCGACGGCTCCGACCCCGGCCTCGCCGAACTGGTCGAGGGCGCCTACCGCCGCGGCTGCTCCGTCGTCGCCGTCACCCCCGCCGGCTCCCCGCTCGCCGAGGCCGTCCGCCAGGCCCGCGGCCTCGCCGTCCCGCTGGCGACCACCGCCTACGACGCCGAGTTCGACGTCGAGGGCGCCCCGCCCGCCGCCCCCGGCACCCTCTGGTCGCTGCTCACCCCGATCCTCGCGCTCGCCGACCGGATCGGGCTGCTCAGCGCCCCGCCCGAGGCGCTCGACCGCCTCGCCGACCGGCTCGACCAGCTCGCCGAGAGCTGCGGACCGGCCCTCGCCACGTACACCAACCCGGCCAAGACGCTGGCCGCCGAGGTCGCCGACGCCCTGCCGCTGATCTGGACCGAGGGCCGGGTGGCCGGCGCCGTCGGCCGCCACTTCGCCGCGGAACTGGGGAGCCTCGCCGGGCGCCCCGCCCTCGCCGCCGAACTCCCCGAGGCGCTCACCGCCCACCGCACGCTGCTCTCCGGCGCCCTCGCCGCCGGCGCCGACCCGGACGACTTCTTCCGCGACCGCGTCGAACAGCCCGCCGCCCTCCACGCCCGCGTCATCCTCCTGCGCGAACACGCCCCCGGCCCGCTCTCCGCGACCCGCGCCGCCCACACCCTCGCCGAGGAGCGCGGCACCGCCGTCAGCGCGGTGGAACCACCGGACGGCACCGACCTGGAGACCGCGGCCGAACTACTCGCCATCGTGGGTTTCGCCGCCGTTTACCTCGCGCTCGCCGACACCGAGTGATCTGTGAGGGCCGCCCCGCGGCCACCGCCCGGGACCCCACCCGTACGCCCCACAGGCACCGCCGCCCCGCCGGACCCCGTACGCCACGCAGGAAGCAGCAGCCCCATGGACCGCCTCGTCAACACCGTGCGCCCCTACGCCTGGGGCTCCGTCACCGCCCTGCCGGAGCTGCTCGGCACCGAACCGACCGGTGAGCCCCAGGCCGAGATGTGGATGGGTGCCCACCCCGGCGCCCCCTCCCGCATCGACCGCGGCGCCGGGCCCGTCTCCCTGGCCGACGTCATCGCCGCCGCCCCCGAGGCCGAACTGGGCACCGCCGCCGTCGCCGCCTTCGGCCCCCGGCTGCCCTTCCTCCTCAAACTCCTCGCCGCGGGCTCCCCGCTCTCCCTCCAGGTCCACCCCGACCGCGCCCAGGCCGAGGCGGGCTACGCCGACGAGGAGCGCCGCGGCGTCCCTCTCGACGCCCCGCACCGCAACTACAAGGACCCGAACCACAAGCCCGAGATGCTCTGCGCCCTCACCCCGTTCGAGGGCCTCTGCGGCTTCCGCCACCCCGCCGAGGCCGCCGACCTGCTGGCGGGCCTGGAGATCGACGCGCTCAAGCCGTACGTCGACATCCTGCGCGCCGAACCGGAGGCCGACGCACTGCGCGAGGTCCTGACCGCCCTCCTCTCCACCGACCGCGCCGCCCTCGCCGACTGTGTCGACCGCGCCGCCGCGGCCGCCGACCGGCGGGGCGCGGAAGACGGCCCGCACGCCCCCGCCTACGCCGCGTACGCCGCCCTCGCCCACCACTACCCGGGCGACCCCGGCATCCTCGCCGCGATGCTGCTCCACCACGTCACGCTCCAGCCCGGCGAAGCGCTCTTCCTCGGCGCCGGCATCCCGCACGCCTACCTCAGCGGGCTCGGCGTCGAGCTGATGGCCAACTCCGACAACGTGCTGCGCTGCGGTCTGACGCCCAAGCACATCGACGTCCCCGAACTGCTGCGCGTCGTCCGCTTCACCCCCGGCGACCCCGGCATCCTCCGCCCCGAGGAGACCGACGGCGAGGAGGTCTACGACACCCCCGCCGACGAATTCCGCCTCTCCCGCCACGTCCTCGCCCCCGGCGCCGCCCCACGCACCCTGGACGCGCGGACCCCGCAGATCCTCCTCTGCACGGCAGGCACCGTCCTGGCCCGCCCGGCCGACGCACAACTCGCCGACCCGGGCGACGAGTTGCGGCTCACCCCGGGACAGTCGGCATTCGTCCCGGCCGGCGAACGCATCACCGTCTCCGGCGAGGGCACGCTCTTCCGGGCCACGGTCGTCGCATAACGGGAACCTGCCGCCGGGAGCGCACCGCACGACGGCGTCCGGCGGCACATCCCCGCGACGAACGACTCCGCACCCCTCGACCCCGCCCTGACCTGCCACGACCACCGAGGGCGCCGTCCACCCACCGGGCACCTGGCAGCGCCCGCCGGCAGGGCTGCGAGAATGACCGCCCCACATGCTTAAAGGGGCAGTAAAGCCCGGCCGACGGAAGGGACATACGGCACTCATGAGTGCATCAGGCGGAACCAAGGCGATCGTCGCGGCGCTGGGCGCCAACCTGGCCATCGCCGCAGCGAAGTTCGTGGCGTTCGCCTTCAGCGGCTCGTCGTCCATGCTCGCCGAAGGCGTGCACTCGATCGCCGACTCCGGCAACCAGGGCCTGCTCCTGCTCGGCGGCAAGAAGGCCAAGCGCGCCGCCACCGAGGAACACCCCTTCGGCTACGGCCGCGAGCGCTACGTCTACGGCTTCCTCGTCTCCATCGTCCTCTTCACCATCGGCGGCGTCTTCGCGCTCTACGAGGGCTACGAGAAGATCCACGAGCCGCACGCCCTCGAAAACTGGTACTGGCCGGTCGGCGTCCTCCTCTTCGCCGTCGTCGCCGAGGGCCTCTCCTTCCGCACGGCCATGAAGGAATCCAACGAGCTGCGCGGCAAGCAGAGCTGGGCGCAGTTCATCCGTCGCGCCAAGGCCCCCGAGCTGCCCGTCGTCCTGCTGGAGGACTTCGGCGCGCTCATCGGCCTCGTCCTCGCCCTGTGCGGCGTCGGCCTCACCCTGATCACCGGCGACGGCATCTGGGACGGCATCGGCACGATGTGCATCGGCGCGCTGCTGGTGCTGATCGCGCTCGTACTCGCCGCGGAGACCAAGTCGCTGCTGCTCGGCGAGGCCGCCGGCGCCGAGCAGGTCGCCAAGATCCGCGAGGCGGTCGTCGACGGCGACACCGTCACCCGCCTCATCCACATGCGCACCCTCCACCTCGGCCCCGAGGAACTGCTCGTCGCCGCCAAGATCGCGGTGGCCCACGACGACACCGCCCGCGAGGTCGCCGACGCGATCAACGCCGCCGAGGAACGCATCCGCGCCGCCGTCCCGATCGCCCGGGTCATCTACCTGGAGCCCGACATCTACGACGAGGCCGTCGCAGCCGCCGGCGCCGACCCGGAGAAGTCCCCCGGAGGCCGCTGACCCCCAAAGGCACCCACCGGTGCCGGCACCACCACCCGGCGCCCGCCTCCCGGCCGCGTCTCCCGAAGGCCCCGCTCCCCGGAGCGGGGCCTTCGCGCGTACGGGCCCGACGGCGCGGACACGCGGGAGGACACCGCCCCCGCGCCGACCGGAAACCGCATGATCTCGGCCCCGATCGGCCCGCGCCCCACGGCCCGCGTGACACCCCCGCCGAGCCGACGTTCCACGCGGCCACCCGCACCGGCCCCTCCCCGCACCTCCGTACGGCACGGCCCGCGCCACCCGCACCACCGCCCCCGCAGCGCACAGAATGAGCCGAGGCGGGCTGGGGCAGCCGGGCCGGTCGGTGTAGATTCGTCCCCAGTGCCAGACGTCGCTGCTGATGGCGGTCGGGCGGCCCGCACCGCGGACCGGCCGAGGGAGAGAGGGCCTCCGACGGACTGCGCTGCGGCCAGGGGAGAGGTGCGTTCGCATCCGCGTGCGCTTCCGCCTGCCCGCGCCGCAGACTGCCCAGCCCGACATCCACCTCGCCGCACGAGGAGCAGCCCGTATGACCACCGCAAACGGCCAGGACTTCAAGGTCGCCGACCTCTCCCTCGCCGCCTTCGGCCGCAAGGAGATCACCCTCGCCGAGCACGAGATGCCCGGCCTGATGGCGATCCGCAAGGAGTACGCCGAGGCCCAGCCCCTCGCGGGCGCCCGCGTCACCGGCTCCCTGCACATGACCGTGCAGACCGCCGTCCTCATCGAGACCCTGGTCGCCCTCGGCGCCGAGGTCCGCTGGGCGTCCTGCAACATCTTCTCCACCCAGGACCACGCCGCCGCGGCCATCGCCGTCGGCCCCAACGGCACCCCCGACAACCCCCAGGGCGTCCCGGTCTTCGCCTGGAAGGGCGAGTCCCTTCAGGAGTACTGGTGGTGCACGGAGCAGGCCCTGACCTGGCCGAACTCGCCCACCGGCGGCCCGAACATGATCCTGGACGACGGTGGCGACGCCACCCTCCTCGTCCACAAGGGCGTCGAGTACGAGAAGGCCGGCAAGGTCCCCTCCGTCGACACCGCCGAGAGCGATGAGCACCGCGCCATCCTGGAGCTGCTCACCCGCACCGTCGCCGAGGCCCCGCAGAAGTGGACCCGCCTCGCCTCGGAGATCCGCGGCGTGACGGAGGAGACCACCACCGGCGTCCACCGCCTCTACGAGATGCACCGCGACGGCGATCTCCTCTTCCCGGCGATCAACGTCAACGACGCCGTCACCAAGTCGAAGTTCGACAACAAGTACGGCTGCCGCCACTCCCTCGTCGACGGCATCAACCGCGCCACCGACGTCCTCATCGGCGGCAAGACCGCCGTGGTCTGCGGCTACGGCGACGTCGGCAAGGGCTGCGCGGAGTCGCTCCGCGGCCAGGGCGCCCGCGTGATCATCACCGAGATCGACCCGATCTGCGCGCTCCAGGCGGCGATGGACGGCTACCAGGTCACCACCCTGGACGAGGTCGTCGAGACCGCCGACATCTTCGTCACGACGACCGGCAACAAGGACATCATCATGGCCTCCGACATGGCCCGGATGAAGCACCAGGCCATCGTCGGCAACATCGGCCACTTCGACAACGAGATCGACATGGCCGGCCTCGCCAAGCTCGACGGCATCGTCAAGGACGAGGTCAAGCCGCAGGTCCACACCTGGACCCACCCCGACGGCAAGGTCCTGATCGTCCTCTCCGAGGGCCGCCTGCTCAACCTCGGCAACGCGACCGGCCACCCCTCCTTCGTGATGTCCAACTCCTTCGCGGACCAGACCCTGGCCCAGATCGAGCTGTTCACCAAGCCGGAGGAGTACCCGACCGACGTCTACGTCCTGCCCAAGCACCTGGACGAGAAGGTCGCCCGCCTCCACCTGGACGCGCTGGGCGTCAAGCTCACCACGCTCCGCCCGGAGCAGGCCGCCTACATCGGCGTCGAGGTCGAGGGCCCGTACAAGCCCGACCACTACCGCTACTGAGCAGCCGCGTAACACCCGCAGCAGCCGGTGACACCAGGCCCTCGCCCCACCGGGCGAGGGCCTGGCCCGTACCGCCCCACCGGCCCGCACACGCCCGCTCCAAGGACCCCCATGCCCCGCGGCCACTACTCCCTGCACGATCCGCACGACCACACCCCCCTCGGCGAAGAACACTTCCACTGCGCCACCGGCCCCTCCGGCTGGCGCTACGTCTCGCAGATCACCACCCCGTCCGGCGACCACGCCGGCTCAGTCGACCTCACCCTCGACGAGCTGGGCCGCCCCCTCCGTCTCGAACTCCACGCGGGCGGCTGGCAGGTACGCGGCGCCGCACTCGACGGCGTCACCTGGGTCCGCACCGACCCGACCGGCGAACATGCCACGGAGGGCAACGTTCCCGCCCACGCCTTCACCGGCGCGTCCCCCGCATTCCTCATCGCCACCGCCCGGCTGCTGCGCCCCGCACCCGGCGCCGGAGCCGTCCGCACCCGGCTCGTGGCCTTCACACCCCCCGTCCTCGCCCCCCGCACGCTCGACCAGTCCTGGGCGCTGGTCTCCAGCACAGCACACGCCACTGACAACGCCCCGCTGATCGACGACGCGTACCAGGTCAACGATCTGGAGACCGGCGAGCAGCACACCGTCCACCTCGCCGGCGACGTCGTCCTCGCCGCGCCCGGCATCGAACTCGAATCCCTCGACTCCCCGCCGTCGACCTTCCCGTAGCCGATGCCCGGCCCCCCGATGTGCGGCCTCCATGCTGACCTGCTAGTCTCCATACCTCCCCAGGAAACCCGTTGACACGGGAGTCTCGGGGAGGTAGATTCGAACGGTTGCCGGGAGCTGGACAGGTTCCACCGCAACGGTTAGTCTCCTATCTCGCCCCGGCCAGAATTCAATTCAGCGGGGCCACTCGAATCATTTGCCAGAACTCTTCGCCGATTATTCGGTCGAAATATTTCTGATAATGTTCGGGTCAGCCGAAAGGCAAACCCCTCCGACGGGTAATCGGAAACGAATTCGGACCGGAAACGGCGCGAATCGGATCTGATAGAGTCGGAAAAGCCGGAAAGCGAAAGTTGAAGGCAAACCCCGCTCCAACAGGGGGCCGGAAACGCCCAGCGGATCTGGTAAGGTTGGAACCGCGGAAAAGCCGAAAGGCCGGACCGCATCGGCGAAAATCAGAACCGAAAGGATCTGATAGAGTCGGAAACGCAAGACTGAAGGGAAGCGCCCGGAGAGCCTGGTGAAACAGGCACAAAGGAAGCGTCCGTTCCTTGAGAACTCAACAGCGTGCCAAAAGTCAACGCCAGATAT